>DAOUBQ010000052.1:0-41317 GCA_034432755.1 Anaerolineales bacterium | reverse complement strand
ATAAGCCGCGCGCAAAGCAGGGCGAAAACATCCTGTTTATCCTGTCTATCCTGTTAAACAAAGCGGCACAAGCGATAATGAGAAAGCCATGTTGGAATTGCTGGAACTGCACTGACAACTTTTGCCACATGCGCTACAATTGGGACAATGACCACCACGTTTGCGCTTGTCCCAGCCACATCAACCACCGCCCCTGGCCGGATGCGCCCGTTGAACATCCTGAGCGACTTGCCCACAGTCGCCGACCTGATTGAGTTGTGTTTCGCCAACACGCTCGATGCAGATGGCCGCAGCTACATTGACCAGATGCGCCGCAACGGACGCGATGCGGGCTTCCTGGATTGGGTGCCGCACGTCATCGAATCGGTGTCCCTGCCTCTTTCAGGATTCGTGTGGGAAGACGATGGACGGATTGTCGGCAACGTCAGTCTAATTCCGTTTTCCAGGAACGGTATCAAGGTCTTCCTGATTGCCAACGTCGCTACCCATCCCGATTACCGCCGTCGGGGGATTGCCCGCGCCCTGGTTGATGCCGCCCTGCGATGCGCGCGTGAAAAACACGCGGAGACCATCTGGCTGCACGTCCGGCACGACAACCCCGGCGCAATTGCGCTATACCGCAACCTGGGCTTTTACGAACGCGCCCGGCGGACGACCTGGTACACTTCATCGAGCAACATCTCGATAACGAACGAGCGTGAGAGAACTGTCCGAATCAGACCAGCCTCGTCGTGGGATTGGCCCCAGCAAAACCGTTGGCTAGAAGCAGCTTACCCCCGCAGCCTGGAGTGGTCCTATGCCTACAAATGGAACATCCTTAAGCCCGGCCTGCTCAACAGCATCTATCGCTTCCTGGCCGACATTGACACCGTGCAATGGGCAGCCGATAAAGACAACCGGCTGGGCGCGGTGCTAGCATCCCAGCGCACCAACGGACGCAGCGACCACTTGTGGCTGGCCGCGCCCCGCCGTCCCGACCCGGAAGTCATCACGACCCTGTTGCTGCACGGCCGTCGCGCGCTCTCCGAACGCTATAGCCTGAGCCTGGAATTTCCTGCTGGCATAGCCGATGACGCCATCCGCGAGGCAGGCTTCCAACCTCAGCGCACCCTGGTGTGGATGGAAACCCATGGGGCGCAACCTCGCTGACTGGCACGCGTATGTAGGGTAAAAAAGGAGAGAAAAATGAACCGTTTTATCGTACGCTGGCTGATTAATGCGGTGGCGCTCTACGCCGCTGTTGCGCTCGTCCCCGGAATCGTTGCGCAATCTACGAACTGGTTGTCTTTCATCTGGCTGGCGCTGATTTTTGGCCTGCTGAACGCCCTGTTGCGCCCGCTGCTCAAACTATTGACCTGCCCGCTCATCCTGTTGACCCTGGGTGTATTCACGCTGGTCATCAACACCTTCCTGTTTTGGTTGGCAGGCGTAGTCGGGACGAACTTCGGCGTCGGCTTCACGGTCGCCGGGTTCTGGCCGGCCTTCCTGGGCGGGCTGATTGTCAGCATAGTGAGCGTGGTACTGACGATGATTTTCAAAGATGACAAAAAGTAAGGTGGGGATTCGGTCAAACCTTCATCAAACCCACAAAAAAAATGCGCACGCAACGACTCAGGTCTCACCCTCCATCACCGAGAAAGGGTGAGACCTGAATAATTACCAAATTACATCCATCACTACCGCCCCAAACACAGATCCCCTACAATACAAGAGAGCAACCGTTCTCTCTGAAGCCCGATAAACGGTTCCTATATCGAATCCAACCCGGCGCGCCGGGCCGCCGCCAACAAAAACCCCGCCCATTCACCCAAAAATTGATAACCGACACCTGCTCACTCAAAACGATCCGCACCGGCTGCCCCGCCCACAACTGCGGCGGACGCTGCCTGCTCATCGCGCACATCGAAAACGGACGCATCACCCGCCTGGAGACCGACGACCGCCCCGACAGCCTGGCCGCCCCACAACTGCGCGCCTGCCCGCGCGGACGCGCCTACTTGCGCCGCCAGTACCACCCCGATAGGCTGCTCCATCCGCTCAAACGCACCGGAAAACGGGGAACCGGGGAATTTGAACGTATCTCGTGGGAGGAAGCCCTCGACACGGTTGCCGCCCAGTTTGAGCGCGTCAAAGCCCAATATGGCAACCAGGCCCTGTTTGTCCCTTACGGCACCGGCAGTTACAACCAACTCAACGGCTCGCACACCGCCCGCCGCCTGATGAACCTGTATGGCGGCTGCCTCGGCATCTACAATTCCTACTCGTGGGCCGCCATCAACGCCGCCACGCCCACCGTGTGGGGGACGCTCGTCACCGGCAACCAGCGCCAGGACTGGCTCAACAGCCGTTACATCCTCATGTGGGGCTGGAACCCCGCCGAAATGCGCGACGGGACGAACTCCGATTACTTCATCAAACTCGCCCGCCAAAAGGGGGCCAAAGTCGTCTGCATTGATCCGCGCCACTCGCTCTCCGCCGCCCTGGCCGACGAGTGGATTCCCATTCGCCCCGGCACCGACGCCGCCATGATGACGGCGATGGCCTACGTGCTGCTGACCGAAGGCCTGCTCGACACGGCTTTCATCAACCGCTATTGCCTGGGCTGGGATTCGACCCACATGCCGCCCGGTCTTGAAGCCGAAGAATCCTACACAGACTATCTGCTCGGCGCGCGCGATGGCACGCCCAAAACCCCCCAATGGGCCGAAGCCATCACCGCCGTCCCCGCCGCCACCATTGCCCGCATCGCCCGCGAATATGCCACCCGCAAGCCTGCCGTGCTTTATCAGGGCTACGGAATGCAGCGCCGCGCCTATGGCGAGCAGGTCGTGCGTGCCGGGGCGGTTCTCTCGGCCATTACGGGGAACTTCGGCATCCCTGGTGGCTGGGCCAGCGGGCTGGGATTGCAAGCCCCGGATGGCGGCGGGATGTGGACAGTCTTCCCGCTGGGAGAAAATCCCGTTAAAGCGGCGATTCCGGTCTTTCTCTGGACCGAAGCCGTCCTCCGTGGTAGAGAAATGACCCCTGCTGACGGGTTAATCGGCGCCAAGCGGCTCGAAAGCGACATCAAGTTAATCTACGCTGTGGCAACCAACTGTCTGATTAACCAGCACGCCAACGTGAACCGCTCCGCCGAAATCCTGCGCGACGAATCGAAAGTGGAATTCCTCGTCGTCCAAGATAACTTCCTGACCCCCACCGCCCGCTTTGCCGACCTCGTTCTGCCCGCCTGCACCCAATTTGAGACCTGGGGCGTGGAGGACGGCTGGAAATATTCCGACGAAGTGATTCTCCAGCCCAAACTGGTCGAGCCGCCCGGCGAATGTAAATCGGATTATCAAATCTGTTCCGAAATCGCCGCCCGCCTGGGCATCGGCGAGGCTTACACCGAAGGCCGCGACGAAAAAGCCTGGGTGGACTACTGTTTATCGGTTTGGCGGTCATCCCGTTTCCCTCATTTGCCCACGCTGAATGAATTTATCGAGAAAAACCTCGGCGCGTGGAGCAACCCCGTCACCCAACCCGCCATCGCCTTTGAAGATTTCCGCCGCGACCCGGAAAACCATCCGCTCCCCACGCCCAGCGGCAAGGTAGAAATCTTCTCCGAGCAACTTTATGCCCGCCACAACCCAGCCGAAATCCCGCCCATCCCGAAATACATTCAGGAATGGGAAAGCCCATTCGGTAACGCGAAATTCATTTCGCGGCCCAATCCGGACGAAATAAATTTCGTCCCACAAACATACCCCCTGCAAGCCATCGGCCATCACACCCTGGCGCGCGTCCACTCCACCCATGCCAACAACGACTGGCTGAACGAGGCTTTCCCCCAGCGGATCTTCATCAACCCGCTCGATGCCGCCCAGCGCGGCATCCGCGACGGCGACCTCGTCCGCGTTTGGAACGAGCGCGGTGAACTGGTCATCCCCGCCCGTGTCACCCCGCGCATTTTGCCGGGGGTGGTAGATATTCCGCAGGGCGCGTGGTGGTCACCCAATGAAGAGGGTGTGGATTTCGGCGGCTGTATCAACGTGCTGACTTCTGAAAAATGGACGCCTTACGCCTTTGGCACCGCGCAACATACCGTCATGGTTCAGGTGGAGAAACAGGATATAAG
This sequence comes from Anaerolineales bacterium, assembly GCA_034432755.1. Classification (GTDB taxonomy): domain Bacteria; phylum Chloroflexota; class Anaerolineae; order Anaerolineales; family Villigracilaceae; genus UBA5195. Next base: position 37,200 of record DAOUBQ010000052.1, on the reverse strand, counting down.
GATGTAAGGATTTTTGGAGAAATTAAAAAATCCTTACATCCTGTTAAAACCCAGAGGAGATGTCATGCAAAAACGACCATTTATCCAACAAAAGCCGAACATCCCGTTTCCGCACGCCGAATTGACTCACAAAATTATCGGCATTTGCTACGAAATTGCCAACGAATTAGGCAGCGGTTTTCTCGAATCTGTTTATCAGAATGCCCTCGGGATTGCTTTTCGGCAGGCAAATATGAAAGCACTATCGCAAGTTCGGATGAGCGTTGCTTTTCGCGGTGAAAACGTAGGCGATTTTATTGCTGATTTCCTCATTGAAGGCAAAGTCATTGTGGAAATCAAAGCTGTTACATCGCTTGCGCCAGAACACTCTGCCCAAGTCCTCAACTATCTCAAAGCCAGCAATCTCGATGTCGGCCTGCTGGTCAATTTTGGCCGTCCCAGCATCGAAATTCGACACCTGCACCACCCACGCTTGCAGGCTTCCGCACGTGTCAATCTAAAAAATCCTTAAATCCTTCCATCCTGTTTGTAATCCATGACCTACGCTTTCACTTTTGACGCAAGCGCCTGCACAGGCTGTAAAGCCTGCCAGGTGGCCTGCAAAGATAAAAACAACCTGCCCGTTGGGGTATTGTGGCGGCGGGTGTTCGAGGTTTCGGGCGGCGGCTGGCAAAAAGAAGACGCGGCCTGGGCGAGCAATGTCTTTGCCTACAACCTGTCCATTGCCTGCAACCATTGCGTTCACCCCAAATGCGCGGGCGTTTGCCCAACCAATGCCTACGTCCAGCGCGAGGATGGCATCGTTTACATTGACGGGACGAAGTGCATGGGATGCGGCTATTGCGCCTGGGCCTGTCCGTACAACGTGCCGCAGTACAACCCCGACCTGGGCCGCATGACGAAGTGTAATTTTTGCATGGACGAACTCGACCAGGGCAAGCCCCCGGCCTGCGTGGCGGCCTGTCCGATGCGGGTTCTGAACTATGCAGTCATCGGTGAGCAGTCATCAGGGAGCAGTGAGCAGTTATCGGTTATCGGCGAGGAATATCAAGAATTATGGGAGAAACCAGCAACAGAACACCCCTTCCCGTTGCCCGCGTTTTCGCGCACGCAGCCGCACCTGGCAATGAGGCCGCACCCTGCGATGAGGAATGGGCTGGAGAAGGTGATTGCCAACCGCGAGGAAATCCGCCCGCGGCAAGAAAGCGGATGGGAAGAATTGCCCCTGATGGCCTTTACTCTGCTAACGCAGATGGCGGCAGGGATAGCAATTGCAGGATTGTTCTTTCCACTTTCAATCTTCCACGTACTCACCATTGGTGCATTGCTTGGCCTGGGCGGGCTGGCTTCCTTCCTGCATTTGGGGACAAAAAAAAACGCCTGGCGGGCGGTGATGCACTTGCAGAAATCGTGGCTCAGCCGCGAAATTTTGGCTTTTGCTCTCTTTGGCCTGTGTTGGCTAGCATGGGTACTTGAACACTGGTTACTGAACACTGATTACTGTTCACTGATGACTGCCCTGCTCGGCCTTGCCGTTGTTTATAGCATGATCCAGGTCTATCGCCTGCGCGCCGTTCCTGCCTGGAATACCCGGCGCACGGAGGCGGCATTTTTCCTCAGCGCCGGGATATTGGGTTTGACGGGAATCTCTTTCGGGGCGGGGTTGGCTTCAGCCTGGCTGCCGCTGTGGGTTCTGATGGTGCTCGAAGCCGGGCTGGCGCTTTCAGCCGAGAACCCGGCTGGCAAAACGGTAGAACGGATTCGGGCAGTCTGCATCGTGCTGGCGATGGTGGGGGTCAGCCTGCTGCCCCTCGCGCCAGATTCTGTTCAGGCGTCGTTGAATCCCCCAATTCTCCTGGCGATTTGGAGCGAACAGATTTTAGGACGCTGGCTATTCTACCGGGCGCGCATCCCGGCGCTTTAGGTTTGTCTATTTTTTGTCCAGATTATTGCATTTTGTCTGCCGAATGGGGTAAAATAATGACAATAATTCAGATAATTTAGATATTTTTTATATATAAAAAGGCGTGGACAACTATGATGAGCAGGGTGATAAACGGCAGGAATGCAGTAGAGTTGGCAACCCCCACGCATTACGTGGCGCTAGGGGCATCGGCGGGTGGGTTGGAAGCAATCGAGACCTTTTTTACCAATATGCCGCCTGAAAGCGGCCTGGGGTTCATCGTCGTCCAGCATCTTTCGCCCGATTACAAAAGCCTGATGGTAGAACTGCTCTCGAAGAAGACTGCCATGCCCGTTTTGCGTGCCGAGGAGGGGATGCTGGTGCAGCCAGACCACGTTTACCTGATTCCCCCCAAGAAAAACCTGACGATTTTCCACGGCAAACTGCTGCTCACCGAACAAGAGCATTCCAAAGGCATTAACCTGCCAATTGACGTATTCCTGCGCTCACTGGCCGAGGACCAGGGTGAGAAGGCCGTGGCGATTATCCTTTCTGGCACGGGCAGTGACGGGATGCGCGGGGTGCGCGCCATCAAGGAATACGGGGGCATGGTGATGGTGCAAGACGAGGAAAGCGCCAAATTCGACGGGATGCCGCGCGCGGCGGTTTCGACCGGGCTGGCAGATTTCATCCTGCCGCCCGAAAAGATGCCCCGCCAGTTGCTCTCGTTCACCAAACACCCTTATGTGGCAAAGACCGAGCGCTCCGAAACCCTGCTGGGCGACGAGGATGGCCTGACGCGCATTTTTGCCATCCTGCGCGAACGATGCAAGGTAGATTTTACCTATTACAAGCCCAGCACAGTCAGCCGGCGCATCGAACGGCGCATGTCGGTCAACCAGATTGACGACATCCGCGAGTATGTGACCTATTTGCAGAGTTATCCCGGCGAGGCGGCGACCCTGTACCGCGAATTGCTGATTGGCGTGACCAGTTTCTTCCGCGACCAGGAGGCCTTCGACCGGCTGTCAGGAGAATACCTGGCCGATGTGCTGAAAGAGGACAGCGGGCGGGAAATCAGGCTGTGGGTGGCGGGCTGTTCCACCGGCGAGGAAGCCTATAGCCTGGCCATATTAGCGCGCGAGAAGATGGACGAGTTGGGATTGCATAAGGACATTAAAATCTTTGCCACCGACATTGACCGAGACGCCATTCACTACGCCGCCGCCGGAATTTACCCTGAAAGCATTGCCGCCGACCTTTCGCCGCGCTTGCTGTCGAAATATTTCTATAAACGAGATGACAGTTTCCAGATTGCGCGCGGCATCCGCGAGATGGTGGTCTTTGCCCAACACAACCTGGTGAAGGACCCGCCGTTTACGAATATTTCGCTCATCAGTTGCCGCAACTTGTTGATTTACTTGCAGCCGATTTTGCAGCGCAAAGTGTTGGAATTTTTCAACTTCTCGCTGCGTCCGGGCGGGATTTTAATGCTCGGAACCAGCGAAACCACCGGCGAATTGAGCGATTACTTCGAGACGCTCGACGCCCGGCTGAAACTGTACCGCTCTAAGGGGCGACTCAAACCAATCAGCGAATCAGCCCACCCGCTTTCGATTACCGACACCCGCGCGCGCGACCTGCGCGGACAGTTTGCCAGCACACGCCGCGCCCTGCGCGCCACCGAAGAGGAGCGGGTGCTGGAACGTTTCCTAGAATCCGTTGCTGGGGATTACCTGCCCCTGGCGCTGGTGGTCAACGAAGCGATGGAAGTGCTGCACGTCGTCGGAAACCCCGAGGGCTACTTCAAACTGCCGAGCGGCAAACTGGTTAACGACATCTCGAAGATGGCCGCCAAGGAATTATCGATTCCACTCTCCACCGGTATCCAAAAGGCCTTCCGCCAGGGCCAGGAAGTGCATTTCTCCAATATTCGCCTGTCGAATCAATCGGGCGGCAGGGTCGTAGACTTGCGGATTCACCCCCTGCCGCACAAAAAAGGGCAAGAAGAATTGGCAGCCGTGTTCATTGGTGAGGTCAGAAAGAGCGAGGCGATAGAAAGCAGCCAGCCCATCCTGTCGTATGACCTGACTCGGGAAGCGGAGGAACGCCTGCGCGATTTAGAGCAGGAACTCCAGTTTACCCGTGAGAATTTGCAAGCCACAATTGAGGAACTGGAAACTTCCAACGAGGAGTTACAAGCCACCAACGAGGAACTGCTTGCCAGCAATGAAGAACTCCAATCAACCAACGAGGAATTGCAATCAACCAACGAAGAACTGTTCACGGTCAATGCTGAGTACCAGAGCAAAATCATCGAGTTGACCGAATTGCACAACGACGTGGAAAACTTGCTCGGCGCAACCCAGGTGGCGATTCTCCTTTTGGACGAAAACCTGGAAGTGCGCCGCTTCTCCCCACAGGTAACGCGCCTGTTCAAATTGCTCGAAAGCGACATTGGGCGGCCAATTACGCACATCACACACCAACTAGCCGACTGCGACCCGATTGCCCTGATTCGTGAAGTGCAGGAGAGCGGGCAGGTGAAAGAATTAGAGGTACGCAGCCTGGAGAACCGCTGGTATCTGGCGCGTATCACACCTTACGAAATTGGCCCAGCCACGTTTTCAGGAACGGTTTTGTCGTTTGTCGAGATTACCGCCATCAAGCAGGCCGAACATGCGCTGCGCGAGAGCGAAAAAAAGTATCGCACCCTGTTTGAGACCATGCTGCAAGGGGTAATCTACCAGAACGAAAAAGGAGAAATTCTCTCAGCCAACCCAGCCGCGGAGAAAATTTTGGGCGTGAGCCTGGCGCAAATGCAGAGACGCACCTCGCTCGACCCGCGCTGGGGCGCCATCCGCGAGGACGAGAGCGACTTCCCAGGCGAGGAGCACCCGGCAATGGTCGCGCTGCGCACGGGCCAGGAGGTGCGCGGCCAGGTGATGGGCGTTTTCAATCCCCAGAAAACCGCTATCACCTGGATTCGGGTCAACGCCATTCCGCAATTCAACGAAGGAGATTCTCGGCCCTACGGGGTGTATGTCACCTTCGAGGACATCACGCCCTATCGCCTGGGCGGCAAGCGCCTGCGCGAGAGCGAGGAACGCTACCGGCGGCTGTTCAACGAGATGACAACCGGCTTCGCGCTGCACGAAATCATCCTCGATGAACACGGCCAGCCCTGCGATTACCGTTTCCTAAACGTCAACCCGGCCTTCGAGCGGCTGACCGGCCTGCGCGGGGAGAACATCATTGGCAGGCGAGTACTCGAAATCCTGTCCGACCTGGAACCTGCCTGGCTCGAACGCTACGGACAGGTCGCGCTGACTGGCGCGGCGCTTGAGTTCGAGGAATACAACCGCAGCCTGGATAAATATTTCGAGGTGCGCGTTTTTTGCCCGGCAACAAGCCAGTTTGCCACCTTGTTGCACGATATCAGCGACCGAAAACGAGCAGAAAACACCCTGCGCAAAACCCAGGCCGAATTTGAGCAGTTGAAACGCAAGCTGGACGCGCAGGAAGGAGCAACATGAGCGAATCCTGGGAGGAAAAGCGCAAACAGTTGCGCGAACAGGCCGAAAAATTGCTCGCCAGTCAATCGGCAGAAGCTGCGCCCGAGGCTCAAGCCGCACTAGAGCGGGTGCTTCACGACCTGTCGGTGCATCAAATTGAACTGGAACTTCAGAACGAAGAACTGTTGCGCGCCCAGCAGGAGATGCAGGCCGCACACGATAGTTACGCTCGCTTGTACAACCAGGCCCCAGTCGGCTACCTCAGCCTGGATTCCAACGGCATCATCCTGCAAACCAACCAGACCTTTGCCGATATGCTGGGGATAAGTGCCAGAAAGATTATTGGGAAAACGCTGGCAGAATTTATCCTGCTGGAAGACAGACCAATTTTCCTGGGACGATTCAGATCCTTTTTTAACAAGCCGCAAGATAAAAGCCTCGATGTCCGCCTGGCGCAGCCCCTGAAACACGCCAAAGGCCATCTGTGCGTCCACCTGGCAGGCCGCCTCGAGACCGATGGCCGTTTACCGTCATCTTCCGACCCACAAACCTACTTGCTGGTCATCGTCAGCGACATCAGCGCCCAAAAAGCCATCGAAGACGCCCTGCGCCAGGCCAAAACCGAACTGGAGACAAAAAATCAGGAATTGTATCAGGCCTACGTCCGGGAACAGTTACTGGCGCGCACTGACACGCTGACCGGCATCAACAACCGCCGCTATTTCTTTGAAGTGGCGGTTCACGAATTCAACGCTGCTGTCCGGTACAGTCATCCGCTTTCGGCTATCATGTTCGATATTGACCATTTCAAAGAACTAAACGATACTTATGGGCATCAGGCGGGAGATGACATGTTGAGAAATTTGGCGCAACTGACCCGGCAGCAACTGCGAAGCGCGGATATCCTGGCGCGTTATGGCGGGGAGGAGTTTGTCATTTTGCTCCCTTACACCAGGCTCAAGCAAGCCTACCTGGTCGCCGAACGCATTCGAGAAACGGTGGCTGCATTTCGGCTGACCTGGAACGAGCATAAAATTGGCATTACGCTCAGCCTGGGCGTGGCCGAATTTGATTCGCAGACCGACAGCCTCGATAAACTCATCCAGCGCGCCGACCAGGCCATGTACGAGGCCAAAAACGGCGGGCGCAACCGGACTCAGGTGTTTGGGGAGAGATAAGCGCGCGGGGAAATTGCCTGTAGGCTTTTTCATCGGTGATATACTGGACTTATCCACTTTCAGAAATGAGTTCCTTTGAATCCTTCACCATCTCCATTAACCGAACCGCGCACTGCGCTGCGCCCGACTACGCTCGAACAACTGCCCCCCGCCCTGCGCGAAGCCGCCGCTCGCGCCGGTTGGCCTGAACTCGTCCCCGTCCAGGCGCGCGGCTTGCCCTACCTGCTGGCCGGGCGCAATATGCTGATCCAGGCCCGTACCGGCAGCGGCAAGACCGGCGTCTTCCTGTTGCCCATGCTGGAGCGGCTTGACCCAAAACGCCCAAACTGCCAGGCCCTGATTCTCGTCCCGACTCGCGAGCTCGCCAAACAGGTCTGGCAGGAGGCCGAAAAACTGTTCGGTGAGTCTGGCATGCGCGCAGTAGCGGTCTATGGCGGCGTTGGCTATGGCCCGCAGACAACTGCCATCAAAGAAGGCGCACACATCGTCGTCGGCACGCCGGGGCGCGTGCTAGACCACCTGCTGCGGCGCACGCTTTCGCTCGAACATCTCAAAATGCTGGTGTTCGACGAAGCCGACCGCATGCTCTCGATGGGTTTTTACCCCGATATGCGCGAAATCCAGCGTTACCTGCCGCGCCGGAACATCCATACCTGCATGTTTTCGGCCACCTTCCCCGAAGCGGTGCTGCGCAGTGCGCGCGAATTTATCCGCGAACCAGAATTCTTGAGCCTCAGCACCGACCATGTCCACGTCACCGAGACCGAACACGTCTTTTATGTGGTCGAGGGCATGGACAAAGACCGCAGCCTGGTGCGGCTGATTGAAGTCGAAAACCCGGCTTCGGCCATTATTTTCTGCAATACCAAGGCCCAGGTTCATTACGTCGCCGTCGTCTTGCAGCGATTCGGCTACGACGCCGACGAATTGAGCGCGGATTTATCGCAGTCAGAGCGTGAGCGGGTGCTGGAACGGGTGCGCAAAGGCGTGTTGCGCTTCCTGGTCGCCACCGACGTGGCCGCGCGCGGGCTGGACATTCCCAGATTGGGATACGTCATCCAGTACGAGCCGCCTGATGAAGTCGAAAACTACATCCACCGCGCCGGGCGCACCGGGCGGGCGGGCGCGAGCGGGGTGGCGATTTCGCTGGTCAACCGGCGAGAACGCTACGCGCTGGAGAAAATCGCCAAACAATACAGCATCCCGCTCGAGGAGCGAACGATTCCAAGCGACGAGGATGTGGCCGCTATTGTCGCCGAGCGATTGACTGCCCTGCTGGAGGCGAAGCTGCGCACCCGTGACCGGCTCCAGGCCGAGCGTTCGCGCCGCTTTGCGACCCTGGCGCGCATCCTGGCCGAGAACGAGGAGGAAGCGGGTATTATCACCATGCTGCTCGATGAATATTACCAAAACAGCCTGCACGCTCCCGCGCCCCAGCCCGAGGAGACGCCAACACCAATTAAACGGGAGCAGGCTCACCGCCGGGCCAGCCAGGGCAGCCGCCGTCGGCGCTGATTTTCACGGTTGAACCGCAAACACCAACGCATCGGCGCTCTCGTAGACCAACTTGAGCCGCGACTCCTCCGCAAGCGCGTTTCTACATACGGAAACGCGCGCGGCGGGTCGAGCGGATGCTATACTTGTACCCGAAGAAAGATAGAGTCACCAAGCCGCCCTAACGACGCTGGTAAATAACAACGCCATCGGTTTCATAAACCACAGCAAATCGAGAGTCGCTGTTTAGCCCTTCTACCAGGAAGGGGAAAGTCTGGTTATACTCCAGCGGCACGCAGTTTTCGACGCGCAGCTCTTTGGACAGGTAGATGTAATCAAAACTGACTGCGGCCAATTTATCTTCCAGGCAGCCAATGCCTTCTGATACACAAACCTGCAGTTCGGTCGATTCTTTTACAAAATGACCAAAATCCTTGCCGAGAGTCCACTCGGTTCCTTGTACCGTAAACAGGCTCGTCCGCCTTGCCAATGCTGGAAACCACTCGGGGACAGAATCGCAGAAAACGGAGCGCGCGCCAGTTAGCACCACAAAGCGAGCCGTCTCCGGGGTATTTTGCCGAACCCATTGCATGGCTGTACGGTCTGGTGCATAGAGGGTGGCAGAAGAGATCTGCCAACTAAAAAGATACCCCGAAAATAGCAGATACATGAAAAAGTATAGAAGCGCGCTGCGTTCTATGGCCCCAACCTGCTCCAGGGGAGTCTCTGTTCCCGCGGCCGAACGTAGTGCCGATACAATGATATCAATAAATGCGGTCGAGGCAAGCAAGGCCAGGGGAATGGCCGCCGGTCCGGCAGCGCTGCGGCCCTCCACAAAAAATGGGAGGATGAGCCAGAGTGGAAGAAAAAATTCGCGCCGGGACAAGTGAAGGCCGATACCAATCACCCCAAGGACGGCTATCGGAGTGGCGTAAATTTCCTCAGTAAAAGAAAAGAAGACCAGGTGGAAAATAGCAAGCAGTTTTTGCCCAGTCTGCGCTGCCGCGAGGATAGGCGCAAGGCCGTGCCGCGAAATCACTGTCACCCACCAGGGAGAGGAAAAGACCAGTACCAGCGCCGCAACTTGCAGGGAATGCCAGAACGTTTTGCGAGAACGTCCCAGCGCCACCCAAAAGAACAGGCTGGACGCTGCCGTATGCACGGCGGCTTCAGGGTGACTCAAGACCGCCAGCGAACCCCACAGGCCTGTCCAAAAAATATCGCGGCGGCGCCCCTGTCGGTAGAGACTGACCACGCAGGCCAGAGTCAACAGCATAAAAAACTGGCCGGGGCTGCGCGTGAGTCCACCTCCCATGACAAACCAGGACATAGCGCGCGGCATGAGGGCAAAGATAAGTGTGGCAATCGCCACATGATACCGAGTTTTGAGTAACCGAGAAGCCAGAAGAACAAATGCGGGTACGGATAGTGATGCAAAAAAGGCCGGCAGCCAACGCAATACTTCTGCGGCAGGCAGGCCAGTCAGGTCCGAAACGATGCGCCCCAAATAAAACCCGAGCGGCGGATAGGCGTAAGGGATATTCAGACCGTTGTAGGAGGTATAAACCGGCAGGGCATAGCCGCTCTCGCGCAGGTCATCCACCATGACAGCGAACATGCCACCGTCATTAATTGCAAACCCGGCCAGGGATGTGGGCGAAAATCGCACAAAGGCGCCCAGCACAATTGCAAGAAAAATTATCAGGTTGGCTAAGTCAGTACGGCGGATGAATTTCATGCACACACTCCAAACTTAAAATACTCGCAAGCGTAACTCTTTTGCGAAAAGCAATTAAGACTTCGCTGAAAAAAACCTTTTCTTACCCAATACCTTCGCCAAAATTTATGGCTGCTTAAAAATCCCCTATATGCAGGGGTTCGATGTCTCTAAAAACCGCCATATATGGCGGTCAAAAAGTGCAATTTCAAAATTGGCGAAGGTATTGTACCACGAAGGATACAAAGGTCACGAAGTTTTTTAAGTTCTATTGCGCCCAATTTCAAGATTCTTAATTCCCTTGTGCACTTCGTGTCCTTTGTGGGGAGGGGTCTTTTTGCAGTGGGCTCAATTTAAAAACGTTGCTCCGCAACCATGCGAGAAAACAATATTTGCGGCATGAGACGATTGTACCAATCTTCTCATCAGATTGCGCAACTATTCAATTGCCGCCTTCAAGCGGCGCGCCAGGCGGCCAAAGTGCAGGGTGTAGCGCATTTCGTCTTCGCGCGGGCGGGGCAGGTCCACCTTCAAATCCAGTTTGACCTTGCCAGGGCGGGCGGTCAGTACCAGCACCCGGTCGGCCAGGAAGAGCGCTTCGCTGATGGAGTGCGTGACCATGATGACGGTCTTCTGGCGCGCCTGCCAAATGCGCGAGAGTTCCGTCCACATTCGCTCGCGGGTCAGGGCATCGAGTGAGCCGAAGGGTTCGTCGAGTAGCAAGATGTCGGGGTCATGAATCAGGGCACGCGCCAGGGCCACGCGCTGCGCCATGCCTCCCGAAAGATCACGCGGCAGGCTGGCCTCGAATCCCTGTAAGCCCACCAATTCCACCATCTCGGCAGCGCGCTGGCGAGCTATTTGCGCGGGAACATGCTCGATTTCAAGCGGCAAGGTGATGTTCTCCAGCACCGAACGCCAGGGCATCAGGTTGGCCTGCTGGAATACGAACCCGATACGGGGACGTTCCCCACCCGTAAAAGCGATTTCACCCGTTGTGGGCGGCAGCAGCCCGGCCAGAGTGCGTAACAGGGTGCTTTTGCCGCTGCCCGAAGGCCCCAGCACGCATACGAATTCGCGCGGACAGACCGAAAACGTGACCGCGCCAAGCGCGTGCAGCCCCCCGTTCCCATCGGGAAATAAGACGCTCAAATCGCGCACCGACAGAGCAGGATGGGTCGGTTTACGGGTCATGGTTGGGGCAGGTAATCGTTGCTGAAGGCTTTGGAAACATCCACCGGGTGGGGGTACATGCCCATCTCCAGCAACAAGGCTTGCATATTTTCCCAGGCAGCGGGGTCAGAATAGCCCAGTCTTGGCGTTTTCCACATCGCAATCGAGGCTGCCAGCACTTGTTTTTGCACGCTTTCATCGGCCTGGGCCAGGTTTTCAACGAATTTTTTACAAATCTCGTAGGCTTCATTGGGGTTTTCGATGGTGTCTTTCAACCCGCGCAAGAAGGCGCGGTTGAAGGCGCGCACCAGGCCGGGGTTTTCGTTCAAGACGGTCTCGTTGGTCAGGATGCCATTGGAGGCCAGTTGCACATAATCCGACACGCGAATTTCGTTGACGGAGTACCCCTTGGCGCGCAACACAACCGGCTCATTGGCGGTGTATACGACAACCGCCTGCTCCTGCCGCGCAGTAAACGCTTCCACCTGGTTAAAGCCAATCGAATCGAGAGTTACATCACTTTCCTTCAGCCCAGCGGCATAGAGCAGGGCGCGCAGGCCAACGTAGTTCGCGCCGAACAGCCCTGGCAGGCCAATTTTCTTGCCAGCAAGGTCGGCAGGCGCGACAATATTCTCATCAACGTGTGAAACAATCGAGACGGGGTACTGCTGGAACCAACCCAACACGTATACCACCGGCAAGCCCTGGGCGCGCGCCAGCAAAACTTGCTCACCCGAAACCAGCGAGAATTGCAGCTTGTTCGCGCCCACCAGGGCCACGCCATCGGTCTCAAAAGAATAATCGAACTCGAGTTCGAGGCCCTCGTCAGCGAAATAGCCTTTGTCAACAGCGACATAAAACGGCGCATACTGGACATTGGGGATATACCCCATCGGGAGTTTAATCTGAACTGGGGCAGGTTCCACCTTTGCCGGGCTGGAGACTGCTCCCGTTGAACAGGCGCTCAACGCCATTGCGAATATGACGGTCAAAAATATGATTTTTTTGAACATGGTTTCTCCACTGATACTGATGACGGGTCACTTGCTCACTGATTCTGCCAGGCCAGCAGGCGGCTTTCCAGCAAGATGACTATCCCATACAAACTCAAGGCCAAGATGACCAGCGTAATGATGGCAACGAACACCAGCGCCGTGTCATATTGCCCGCGTCCAACGTTGATGAGGAACCCCAGCCCCCGGTCTGCCCCAACGAATTCCCCAACAACCGCCCCGATAATCGAGAGCGTGGCCCCAATGCGCAGACCGCCCAGAAAGACCGGCAGCGCAGCAGGAATTTCGAGTAACCTGAACATTTGAACGCGGCTGGCACGCAGGGAGCGCATTAAATCATAAAGTGAGCGTGGCACAGCGCGCAAACCCACCACTGTATTGACCAACACCGGGAAGAACACAATCAATGCGCAAATCAAGACCTTCGAAAACATCCCCGGCCCAAACCAGATGACCAACAGCGGCGCCACCGCAACAATTGGAATGGCCTGACTGGCAACCAGAAAGGGCGAAACCAGCTGCTCAAACAGGCGGCTCTTGGCAATGGCGTAGCCAAGCAGCAGGGCGGTTGAAGCGCCCGAAAGCAAACCCAGCAAAACTTCCAGCAGGGTAACAGCCGTGTGACGCAGCAAACTGCCATCGCCCAGCGCGCGCAGGAAACGCTCGGCCACCATCAGCGGAGAGGGCAGAATAAACGCCGGCAGCCCGGTCAGGCGCGCGGTCAATTCCCATCCTGCAATTGCAAAAACCAGAACCAGTAGCGGTACCAGGGATGGCAATTTCGAGACTTTCAGATTGGGCGGATTTTCCAATTTTCGGACGAGGTTCAAATCCATAACATCTCTAGCGCGTTTCCGGGCAAACAAAACGCCCGGGCAACGAATTGACGGGGCGCAAAAAGAACTTGCCCAAACAAAAACCCCGAAAACGTGGACGTTTTCGGGACATTTGCGGCAAAACAGACCCAGAAATGGGCCTTTGACCTTCTTTTATCCGGACTATACCGTCGGCCTCGGAATGGTTTGGGCTGCGTTTTGCACAGCGCAAACGTCACCGGGTCATGTGCTTCGACTTCGCTCAGCACTCGTGGGCTTTACCACCGATCGGGAATTCACTTACACTGCAGTTTCACAGCGCAGGTGTCACCCTGCCCCGAAGGTTGAATATTCAGTTGTCAGGATTATAACGATATTTCCAATAAACGGGTAGAGGCGGCAGGCAGGGTTGACCCTTGCCTGCCGCGGCATGATTATTAATTACGCCTTAACGATGCAATCAACCGGGCAGACGGCGACGCACTGGGGCGCATCATAATGCCCAACGCACTCTACACAGGTTTGAGCATCAATGACGTAGATGTCGCCTTCGCTAATGGAGTTGGTGGGGCATTCCGGCAGGCAGGCGCCGCACGCAATGCAGTCATCTTGAATTTTCATTGCCATAGTATTTTCTCCTTGAATAGAGTATAAACGCTGTTGTTCTTATACTTTTCTTGGGGGATGCTGTCAAATGACATTTTTCTGTGAATCAGGGCTAATTTGTCACATTCAGGGGTGAATTTTAAGCAAGGGGATATCCATACTACGGCAGCACTTCATAAACCTGGATTGCGACCTCACGGCCCCGCAAAACAAAGCCACCAACCCGATTGAAACGGTATTTATCGGTAATGGCTGCTACGGTGGCCGGGCCAACAATGATTTTGAAAGGCCGGGCATACTCCTGCATCCGATAGGCAATATTGACCACATCGCCCAGCGCGGTGAATTCGACACGGTCCCGCGTACCAACATAGCCAACCATCGCCTTTCCTGTATTAATGGAAACGCCAAAGACCAGGCGGCGGTTTGTATCCAGTGAACCAGTGCGGTTGAGGAGTTGGATAAGTTCCCGCCCCGCCAATACAGATTTTTCCTCGGAGCGCATTTCCCCTTCCCGCTCGATAAATATCCCCAAAATGCCGTCACCCAGGTATTTAATCATACCGTGATGCTGAAAAACGACATCGGATGCAACTTGGTAGAAATTGTTCAGGATTTTTGCAAAGTGTTTTGTCCCCAGGGCTTCAGCCAGGTGAGTCGAATCGGCAATATCGGCAAACAGGACAGTTACTTTTTGCTCTGCCAAGGCTGGCAGTTCACCGGTGGAGAGGTAGTCTTTGAGGACGAACTCTGCTTCAGTAGGGGAGACGAATCGCAAAAGTAACCGGCGAACAAATTCTTCCTTGCGCACTTGTTCGAGCAGTTGCATGCGCTGGATGGTGAGCGCCGCCTGGTGGCTGATAGCAACCGCCAGTTGCAGATCACGCCGGTCGAAAGGCAAAGCGCCGGGGCGCGATTTGTGGATTGCAATCAGCCCAACAACCAATTCGTTAATCATGATAGGAACAAACATGGTGGTGGGCGCAACCTCGGCGGCTTTATTGCGCAGGGCCTGCTTGGCGAGCGGATCGGTTAGGTCAGATGTTTCCAGGAACTTCAATTCGTGTCGCAGCATGATTTCACAATAATCTGCGCCCATCGAACGCTTCATCATTTGGGTCACTTCTTTGATCGCCGTTTGGGTATCCAAAATGGTGTTGAGTTTCTGAGCGATTTCGGAAATCAACAGCGAGTGTTCTTCGACCGATTCCAGCACCAGTTCACGGGTGAAGTGATGCGTCCCACTGACGGTGGACGCCTGCTTGATTTTGCCAGTCTGATGGGAAACATGAATCACAATCATCCCGATGCGAATTAAGTCATCGGGATGCAGGTGACAGGAACCAACCACGCGCTGGCGGTTGACGTATGTGCCATTTGTGCTGCCCAAGTCGGTCAGGGTGATGGTATTGGTTGGGCCATCCAGGAATATTTCGGCGTGATTACGAGAAGCAGAGACCTCGTCAATGACAACATCATTGGTTGAAGCGCGACCAATGGTTAATTTACCCGGTTTCAATTCAACCAGTTTGGGTTCTTTATCTGGCGATGTAACCACCAATTGCCACATTATATTAACTTTTCCTTCTGGGCATTGCTATTCACTGAATTACCTGAGCCTGGGGCAACCCAGGTAAATCATATCACCATTGTGCATACCTTGTGAAGAGAAGAACATTACCGCTTCATAAAAAAGTTACACGCGTTTCAGGTAGCCTACCGCCCGGCCTTCTTCATCGTCCATGATGATATCGAGCAAGAAGCCGGGGCGAAAATCCTGCACATCAACCAGGCGCAGCGTGTTCGAGAGGGTTTCATCCACATTCTGGCACCATTCAGCCAGCCGGTTGGGGGTAGAGTAGAAGAACTCGCGGTTGAAGATGACACCAGGGTCATCGGTGTAAATTGCCAGCGGGTAAATGTGGGCTTCCATCAAGTCCTGGAAAAAATGCGTGCCAAAGGAGGGTTCAGGCGATGTGCCGATTTCGCGCCCGGAGAGCTCAACCAGCGCCCGGGTGTTGTAAATGTCCCCATATGCGACATGCACACCCAAATCGGGAGTGGACGTTCCCCAACGACCTGGTCCAACGCAAATAAAATTATGTCCCTTGAGAGCCAGGTTCAACTGACCGATAGCGCGTTCCATGCGGACGCGGTCGGCGGCGGAGGGCAGGTGGAAGTAACCCTCCGGGGTGACGAACAAGACATAACGGATGCCCTCTATCAGCCCGTGCGGCACCATGCGCCGGGTGGAGAAAACGATGTCGCGCTCCAATAGATCTTCGGGAATGCGCGTTTGTTCGCCTGCATCAATATGGCTTTGCGGGCGGCATTGCAGCAGAGTGATTTCGATTTCCGGCTGGATGCTGTAGGGATCCGGTACGCGCACGGTAAACTCTGTATCTACCGGAGCCTCGTAGTGGGCTTCAAGCAGCTTGAGCATTTCGCGCATGTGAGCGGCGAAGGGAGTGCGGCGCAGCATTTCGTCGAAGGTGACGACCATGTAGCGCGTATCTGCTGTGCTGGTGCGAATGGCCGAGAGGTAACCGCCTTCGTCAATCTGGGTAATGTAACGCAGCGGCGGGTAACGCGGGTCTAAAACATCCTGGAGCGGAACGGTTTTGAGGACGTTTTCCTCCAGGTCGAGAACGTCTACATATTTTTGGGAATAGCGGCTGATGAGTTCCACCGAGGAGGCCGGGTGCAGCAGGGGGTGGCTGAGCGCCACCAGGCGCGGATGGTCGTCGGCAACGGCCTCCACCGCGCGGGTGCCAAGCCCCCACACCAGGCGCAAAAAACCATCTTCGCGCCGAATCTGGGGTGACCAGCGGTACAGGTTGCGGCTAAACGCCACTCCGGCGCCCTGCGGCAAGAAGTAGCGCCCGGCTTTTTCACCTTCCACAAATTGAATCAGCACCGCCAGGCGTTCATCGTAATCGGCCAATCCCTTGTGATGGCGGTAAAGCAGGGCATTGGGGTTCAAACCGCTGGCATAAATTTGGGTAATGGCGCGCGTCAGGTCACGCAGTTTTTCCTTTTCAGTACCCTGATTGGGGCAGAAGAAACTATCGTATTTGCCAGCAAACGAGGTGCCAAAATTGTCCTCAAGCAGGCTCGAAGAGCGCACAATGAGCGGGCGGCCCTCCGCTTCTCGAAGAATGGCGCGCAGGCGCTCGGCAATGTCTTCGGGGAAACGGCCCTGCCTGAATTCCTGCTGGATGATAGGGAACTCGGCCCGCATTTGGGCTTCGGGCTTGTATTTCTGGTCAGACCAGTGTACCAGGCCGTTGGTCGCCAGAAAGGAGTAAAACACATCCGAAGCCAGGTAATACGAGACCGGGATTCGCAGCGAGGCGCGCAGTGCAGGCGAGGCCACCTCACGCAAAATGCGATACGCCAACAGCATCCCTGCCGATTTGCCGCCAATTTTGCCATAGCCAATTTTGCGCTTGCGGATTTCATCCAGGTCGGCGATGGTGAACCATCGCCGAGCAACCTTGATGTAAGCCAGCTGGTCGCTAATCATGGTGCGAATGAGAACTACCTTGATTTCCTGCAAACGCGCATCGAGCATTTTGCGCTTGTCGGGCGGCAGGCGCTCAATCATCTCGGCCTGCTCGAAGAGCATGTCCTGTGGCGCGAGTTCCGGGTTGAAGTAAATCATGTTGGGAATTTCGCCGCGTTCCCCCACCGTCTGACGCACCAGCGACTCGAAATCCTCGTAAAGCAGGTTATAGGCAAAGTAAAAGTCGGTCAGTGCATCGCGCACCCGCTCCAGGCGCAGTTCCCACAATTCAAAAGATTCTTCACCATAAGGGTCGTGCAACCCCTCCCTTTGTTGCGATTCGACGGCCTTTTTGCGCACCTCGGCCTCAAATTCGTCTGCATGAATGATACCGCGCGTAAAGAGAATCTCTCGCATTTTGGCGCGAATGCGCGAAGCCAGAATCGGATACTGGGTAAGCGCCAGGTAAATGTTCAGGACACGGTCGCTGGAAGGGCTGGGGAGGGTCATAATTTTTCAATCATGAATGCAAAATGCAGAATGCAGAATGGCCTGCAGGCATCATTCAGCATTCTGCATTCTGCGTTCTAACTTCTGTATTTATCCAAGGTGCATTGGCATAATCACGTGGATAAAGCCATCTTCGCCAACCGGCTTGACGACGCCCGGCGCATTCGGCGCGGAGGTTTCGATGGCGACATTCGGCGTCTTGATGACTTCCAATACCTCGCGCAGAAACTTGACATTGAACGCAATCAACAGTGGAATGCCATCTACCGTTGCCTCCACAATCGTCTCGTTCGAGCCGGTCTCCTCGCTGTGGGCCGAAATTTCCACCTCACCCGGCTGAAGCTCGCCGCTGTTTTTGATGTTCATGCGCACCACGTTTGAGCCTTCGCGCGCGAAAATCTCGGCCTGTTTACAGGCTTTGAGCAGCGAGGCAGTGGATACCAGCGTGCGCGACTTGTAAGAGCGCGGGATAATCTGCTGGTAATCGGGAAACGTGCCGTCAATCAGTTGCGAAACCAATTCAACATCTTTTACGCGAAAGACGACTTGCCCACGCCCCTTGGGAAGCACCATCTCAATCATCTGCTCGCCATCGCTGGCAATCCGCGCCAGTTCCGAGAGCGCCCGAGCCGGGATGATGGCGCTCACCGGCTGGGCCGCCGGGCTGGAGAGAGTCGCAGTCCGCACCGAGAGCCGGAATCCATCGGCGGCAGCCATGATGACCGAGTTGCCATCCACCTTCAGCAACACGCCCATCAGCACCGGGCGGGCCTCGTCGGTCGAAGCCGCAAACGCAACCTGATGAATCATCTCTTTGAAGTCAGAGACATTGATGTTGATAGCGTCGCCAAAGTCTGGCACGGGCAGGGGCGGAAACTCCTGCGCGTCAATACCCTTGATGTCGTTGGTCGAAGAGCCAGAGCGCACGTTCAGGGTCTGAGTGCGCTGGTCGAGCGTCAGGCTGACCTGCGGGTCAGGCATCGTGCCAACCAGGTCGGCAAAGGTACGGGCCGGAACGGTCGTGGAGCCTTCTTCTTCAACCCTGGCCCCAATCCAGCAGGTGATACCCATTTCGAGGTTGGTGGCCGAAAGGCGCAGGCGGCCCTCATCGGTGGCAAGCAACACATTGGCCAGCACCGGCAGGGTGCTGCGGGGCGATACGGCGCGTGAGACAATGCTCAAACCGCGCGCCAGGTTCTCTTGAAGTACAGTGACTTTCATCGGCGTCCTCTCCTGCGTGGATGATTGCGTGTGAATATCTCTATTTTACATCATCTTGTCGTTATAATACTGCCTATGAGCGAACAACGCAACCTCGAAAAAGCCGCCTTGCGCGGAGAACCATCTTATGTTTGGCGCGCCGGGCAACAGCGCCGCCTGGAAATGATTAAGCAAGCCGCAGGAGAACGCATCAAGGGCAAAATTTTAGAAAACGGCTGCGGTGTAGGAATGTACGTCGAAAAGCTGACAGAAACAGGCGGTCAGGTGTTTGGATTGGAATTCGACTTTGAGCGAACGCTGGAAGCGGGCCGCCGCAACCCCGGCATTGTCAACGCCGCCGGGGAATCCCTGCCTTATCCTGCTTCCGTTTTCGACCTGATTCTCAGCCACGAGGTTCTCGAACACGTCGCCGATGACCGCCACGCCGTGCAAGAAATGGTGCGGGTGCTAAAACCCGGCGGACGGGTCGTGATTTTCGTCCCCAACATCGGCTACCCCTTCGAGACGCACGGCATCTACTGGCGCGGACGCTACCGCTTCGGCAACATCCCATTCGTCAACTACCTGCCGCGCCTGCTGCGCGATAGATTGGCTCCGCATGTACGCGTCTATGCCTTTGGCGACCTGGCCGCCCTGTTCGAGGGCTTGCCCATCCAATTCATCGAACGCCGGATTATCTTTGGCGCTTACGATAACCTGATTGCCCGCTTTGGCGTATTTGGCAAGCTCCTGCGCACTACCCTGCAATTTTTAGAGCGCACCCCGCTGCAATGGTTCGGCCTATCGCACTTCTGGGTGGTGGAGAAAACGAACCCCTAAACCGTCATCAGCACAATCGCCGCCAGGGCCGCCAGAATACCGAGTCGCTGTCCGCTGGAAATGTGTTCTTTCAAAACGAACCAGGCCAGCAGGGCGGTCATGCCGGGGTAGAGCGAACTCAACACAGCGGCGATGTCCATCCGCCCCGCCTGGGCAGCCAGGACATAAAACAGGTTGCCGCCCACATCCAGCGTGCCGCTCAACGCCACCAGCGGCCAGCCTGCGCGCGGGATGTTGACTGATTCTCGGCGCAAGAACAGAACGGCGATCAGCACCAGCGTCCCGCCGGTGCGCGAGGCAATCATCGGCCACAGGATGGCTTCTTGGGCCACGCTGTGAATGAGGATAAAGTAGGTTCCAAAGCCAATTCCCGCCAGCAACGGCAGGCGTAAATCGGAGAGCCGTTCCAGGCGCAGCCTGGCATCCCCCTCCGTCTGCGAAACCAGCCAAATCGAGAGCAGTGCCAGCCCAACGCCGGCCACCTGCGTCAGCGGGGGCAGCCCAACCGTCAGCACGCCGACGGCCACCGGCAACAAGGCCGCCAGCAAGGCCGAAACCGGCGCGGCGATGCTCATTTTGCCAACTTGCATGGCGCGATACAGCGCCAGCAGACCGAGCGAGCCAACTGCCCCGGCCGAGGCGCCCAGCAATAGCCCGCGCGTGGAAATAAGTTCCTCACGGTAAAACCCCAGGGCAACCAGCAGCAAAGCCAACCCAATGATTTCGGCATAAAAAACAGCGCGCCAGGCGCCCACCCGGCGGCTTGCCAACCCGCCCACAAAATCCCCGCCACCCCACACGATGGCGGACAACAACCCAAACAAAATGGTCATGATCAATTCTCTCAATCAAAAATTGTCCCATTTTACTATACTGGCTCTCCCGTAATGAACGGGAAAGAGCCTGCACGTCATGGCTTTTTCAAAGTCTGGTTTCAAGCAAAAAAACAAACCGGATGGACAGGATTTCAGGATGAGCCGCGCCGAAAGCAGGGTGAAAAAGTATAATCACTCAGTAAAGCACATGACTGAATTGCCGCCTCTCATTCTTATTGTTGGCCCAACAGCTGTTGGAAAGACCGACCTCGCCATCGAACTGGCCCTGCGCCTGGGCGGGGAGGTCGTGTCGGCAGATTCACGCCTGTTTTATCGGGGCATGGACATCGGCACGGCCAAGCCGTCAGCCGAAGAGATGCGCGGAGTGCCACACCATCTTATCAACGTGGCCAATCCCGATGAAACCTGGTCGCTGGCCCTGTTCCAGCAAGAAGCGCGCCGGGTCATCGCAGATATTCAGCAGCGAGGCAGCCTGCCCCTGCTAGTAGGCGGCACGGGACAATATGTGCGCGCCGTCACCGAAGGCTGGACGCCGCCCGCAGCACAGCCCGACTCGCGTCTGCGCGAAATCCTGGAAAAGTTGGCGAGAGACCGTGATAAATACTGGCTACACGATAAATTAAGGGTCCTCGACCCCTTGGCCGCCGACTCTATTGACCCGCGCAACCTGCGCCGCACCGTGCGCGCGCTGGAGGTGATTCTAACGACCGGGCAGCCGTTCTCGATGCAAAGGCGGGTAACAGGCTCTCCATATCGGCTCATCGCTATCGGCCTGAAACGCCCGCGCGAGGAACTCTACCAGCGGGTGGACACGCGCATCGAAGCGATGTTCGCCCAGGGGTTGTTGGATGAAGTTCAGTCCTTAATTGACAAAGGCTATTCGCCCGACCTGCCCTCCATGTCGGCCATCGGCTACCGTGAGGCGGCGGCGGTCTTGCGCGGCGAGATGACCGTGGAAGAAGCCAAAGCCCAAATGAAACGCCTGACGCGCATTTTTGTGCGCCGCCAGGCGAATTGGTTCAAAGAAACCGACCCAGACATTCGCTGGTTCGAGGCCGGCCGTGTTCCTGTGAAGGAAGTTGAGCGGTTTATCCGGGAAAATTTGTGAATTTTTTTCATGTAGTTGACTTTTTATTGTGTTTCCTTATACTTTTAATTGCGAGGAGCAAAATAAATATTAAAACACGCAATTGAAGGAGGAGTGACGATGGAGAACCGTCCGTGGTTGAAGAACTATGATGAGGGGGTTCCAGCCAGCCTGGAATATCCGAAAGTGCCGCTGTTCCACTTCCTGGAGGAATCGGCCCGCAAGTATCCCGACCGGCCCTGCACATTGTTTAAGGGCGCCACCATATCCTTCAAGGAAATGAACGAGATGACCGACCAAATTGCCGGGGCGCTGGCAGCAATGGGCGTTAAAAAGGGCGACCGGGTCGGTATTTTTATGCCCAATACACCGCAGTTCGTGATGTGCTATTTCGGCATTCTCAAAGCCGGGGGTGTGGTGGTAGCGACAAACCCACTCTATACGCCGAGCGAAATCGAGCACCAGGTTAACGACGCGGGCATCGAAGTGATGTTCGTGATGACCAATTTCTACAAAACGATTAAAACCGCCCAACCCAAGACCAAAATCAAGACGTTAATTGTCACCAACCTGAAGGAAACCCTGCCGCCCATGCTGCGGATTTTATTTACGCTGGCACGGGAAAAGAAGGGCGGCTTCCGCATTGAGGGCGGCCTGCAAGCCGGCGATGTCTGGCTGCAAGATTTGTTGAAAAAATATACGCCTGCCGACCGCCCCAAACTGGAGATTGGGCCAGAGGATACCTGCCTGTTCCAGTATTCCGGTGGCACGACGGGCATCTCGAAAGGCGCGGTGGCTTTGCATCGCAACATCGTCGCCAATTCGCTGCAAATCAAAACCTGGATGGGAAAAGCGCTGGAACCCGGCAAAGATGTTGTCTTGATGGCGATTCCGCTCTTCCACGTCTACGGCATGGTAGCGGGCATGAACTTTGCCCTGGCCACGGGCGCGACGATGGTAATGGTCCCGAACCCGCGCGACCTGAAAGATGTGCTGGAAAACATCAACAAGTATCGCCCAACGATTTTCCCCGGTGTGCCAACACTCTACAACGCGCTCAACAACCATCCCGATGTCGTGGCAGGAAAATATAACTTGCGCTCTATTAAAGCCTGCATCTCCGGCTCCGCGCCGCTCTTGCGCGAGACGAAGGAAAAATTCGAAGCGCTGACCGGCGGAAAACTGTTCGAGGGTTTCGGTCTCTCTGAAGCGCCGACCGCCACCCACTGCAATCCCATGTTCGGGACGAACAAAACCGGCTCCATTGGGATGCCGCTTTCGGACGTGGAATGCAAAATCATCAGCCTGGATGACGGCGTGACCGAACTGGAGACAGGAGAAATCGGCGAACTGGTGATTCGCGGGCCGCAGGTGATGAAGGGCTATCACAACATGCCCACCGAAACCGCCAATACCCTGCGTGACCTGGGCGACGGCGGCGGCCCATGGCTATTCACCGGCGACATCGCCCGTATGGATGAGGACGGCTATTTCTACATCGTCGACCGCAAGAAGGAACTCATCAAACCGGGCGGCTACCAGGTTTGGCCGCGCGAGGTGGAAGAGGTCATCATCGCCCACCCCAAGGTGATGGAATGCGGCGTGGCGGGGATCCCGGACCCGTATCGCGGCGAAACCGTCAAAGCCTGGATTGTCAAGAAGGACGAGAGTCTGACCGAGGACGAAATCAAAACCTGGTGCAAGGAAAAACTGGCAGCCTACAAAGTGCCGACCCATATCGAATTCCGCGCAGAACTGCCCAAGACCACCGTCGGAAAAATCTTGCGCCGCGAACTGGTGAGGCAGCATAAGGAAACAGAGAAGTAGGCAGGAGCAGATAGGAGCAGATAGACGAGGAAACAAGTACAAAGGTAGGCAGAAGAATAAAAGAGCCTCCTGAATTCAGGAGGCTCTCCTTGTTTCCGATTTCTACCTGTTTCTGTGTTGCAATTTAACGACTTATTCTTCACTTTGCCGCAACCAAGACCAACTGCGGGGTGCCGCTTTTCTTAGGGAAAGGTGGCGGGAAAACTTTTTCAAACTCTTCGCGCGTGATGGTCTCTTTTTCGAGCAACAGGTTAGCGACATCATCCAGCTGCTGGCGATATTGCCGCAGGATAGATTGCGCGCGCTTGTGGGCTTCGTCTACAATTTTACGGACTTCACGGTCAATTTGCTCGGCCACTGCTTCAGAATAATCGCGCTGCTCGGAGATTTCACGCCCCAAAAAGATAAGCTCCTCTTTTTGGCCGTAAACCCGGTTGCCCAATTCTTCGCTCATGCCCAGGCGCGTGACCATAGCGCGCGCCATACGCGTCACCTGCTCGATGTCGCCAGACGCGCCGGAGGTGATGTCATCGAAAACCAGTTCCTCGGCCACGCGGCCACCCAGGGCATAAGCCAGCGTAGCGAACAATTTCTTGCGCGACATCAGGATGCGGTCTTCTTCGGGACGGAACCACGTCACGCCGCCAGCCTGCCCACGCCCAACGATGGTGACTTTTTGCACCGGGTCGGCTTCAGCGATGGCGTTGGCAACGACTGCATGTCCAGCTTCGTGATATGCAATAATGCGCTTTTCTTCGTCACTAATCAGGCGCGATTTGCGCTCTGGTCCCATCACGACCCGCTCAATGGCTTCTTCCAGGTCAGTCTGTTCAATAGCACGTTTGTTGCGGCGGGCGGCTAAAATCGCACCTTCATTGACAAGATTCTCCAAGTCCGCGCCGACGAAGCCGGGCGTGCCGCGCGCAATCGAAGCCAGGTCAACTTTAGGGTCAAGCGGCTTGCCTTTAACATGCACCCGCAAAATTGCCTCGCGGCCTTTCACATCTGGCCGGTCGAGGGTCACGCGCCGGTCAAAGCGCCCAGGGCGCAGCAGGGCCGGGTCGAGAATGTCGGGACGGTTGGTGGCTGCCACGACGATGATGTTCGTATCGGTGTCGAAACCGTCCATCTCGACCAGCATCTGGTTGAGGGTTTGTTCGCGCTCGTCGTGCGAACCACCCAAACCGGCGCCGCGCTGTCGGCCAACGGCGTCAATTTCATCAACAAAGATAATGCAGGGTGAATGGCGCTTGGCCTGGTCAAACAAATCGCGCACGCGGCTGGCGCCCACGCCCACAAACATTTCTACAAATTCGGAGCCGGAAATTGAAAAGAACGGCACACCCGCCTCACCCGAAACGGCCTTAGCCAGCAGGGTCTTGCCCGTGCCGGGAGGCCCTACCAACAGCACGCCCTTGGGAATGCGCGCCCCCAACTGGATGAACTTCTGCGGCTCGCGCAAGAATTCCACAACTTCTTTGAGTTCTTCCTTCGACTCATCGGCTCCGGCAACATCTTCAAAGGTGACGGTGGGATGTTCGCCACTGAACATGCGCGCGCGTGACTTACCGAACGACATGGCGGCATTGTTGGAGCCTTGCGCCTGCCGGAAAATCCAAAAGAACAAGCCAATAATCAGGATGAACGGTAAAATGTAGCCCAGCACACTCAAAACAGTCATCCACGAACTGGGTGGATTGATGACAACCTGCAATTTTTCAGGGGCGAGTTGTTCTGGCGTAACGCCCAATAAAACAAGCTGGTTGAGCAGGGATGTGTTGTCTTCCTTTTGAGCGATTCTTTCGACGTCCGTGCCGCTGCTGCCAGGGTAAATGACGCGCAGTCGGTTATCAGATTCGGCCACAATTCGCTTGACTTTCCCGGCTTTAATATCAGCAGCAACCTGGTTGATGGTCAACGGCGCTTCGGTGTTCGACGGCTGGCGAACCTGGAAGAGTACCATTGCAACAATAGCAATGAACAGTAAGGCGTAGATAAGCAATGATTGGTTTCGAGAATTATTCACACAGACCTCCTCTATCGGTCAGAGGGATTATATCCCATGCTCTGCCGCAAGTGGTTTTCACATGAATTGCTTTATATGATTTTCTAATATATTCCTGCCAAAATCCATCCAAATTCAGCGAATCACCAACTCCACCGGGCAATGGTCTGAACCGGTCACGGCATCGTGAATCACCACGTCTTGGACGCGCCCAACCAGGCGTTCAGAGACCAGGAAGTAGTCAATGCGCCAGCCAATATTGCGCGCACGCGCCGCCATGCGGTAGGTCCACCAGGTATATTGCGCTCGCTGCGGGTACAGGCGGCGATATACATCTACAAAACCATGGTGAAGATATTTTTGCACCCAGGCGCGCTCTTCGGGCAGGAAACCGGAGGTCGTCTCGTTTTCTTCCGGGCGGGCCAGGTCAATCGGTTGGTGAGCCGTATTGAAATCGCCGGTGAGGATGATGTTCTCGCCCGCAGCGTGCAGGGCGTCGCAAATCTCCAACAGGCGGGCATAAAAGTCGAGTTTATACTCCACCCGGTCATGGCCGCGCTGTCCATTGGGGAAATAGATGTTGTAAATGAGGAAATCATCGTGCCGAGTGCGGATAACGCGCCCTTCGACATCGAACCGTGCCTCGTCTAACCCCAACCGGGCTTCCATCGGCTCCCGTTTCGAGAAGGTTGCCACCCCGCTGTAGCCGGGGCGCTGGGCCGGATTCCAGACGACGCAGTAGCCAGGAAAATCGCGCTGCTCATCGGTCAATTGCTGGGGCGTGGCTTTAATCTCTTGCAGGCAAAACACGTCTGGCGCTTGCTCCAACATCCAAGACTTGAGGTTTCTCCCCAACGCCGCGCGAATTCCATTCACATTCCATGTGATAATTTTCATATTCTGCCCCGTAGCTGCTTATGGTAAACTTAATGCAATTATTCTCATAGGACTATTTTTCATGAGCACACCCAACCGCTATATCCTGTGCATTGAGGATGAAACCGAAATGATTGACCTCATTCGTATCATCCTGGAACGAAAAGGATTCGAGGTCGAAGGGGCGACGGGCGGAGAAGACGGGTTAAAAAAAATCCGCGAAAGAAAACCCGACCTGGTCCTGCTCGACCTGATGATGCCAGACATAGACGGTTGGGAAGTATACCAGCAAATGAAAGCGAACGAAACCACCAGGGATACTCCTGTAATTATCGTTACCGCCAAAGCGCAGAACATTGACAAGGTGCTGGGACTGCAAATTGCCAAAGTGGACGATTACATCTCCAAGCCATTCAGCCCTGAAGACCTGCTCTCCAGCGTAGAAAGAGTGCTGGAACGCAAGAAAACAGCCTAAAAACAGACCAGGGCGGCCTTCAGCGACACAGGCCGCCCACTCTTTTTAAAACGCATGAAAGACCACCCCGTCACTATTCGCAACCTGAGCAACCCGCAGATTTGCCCTATTCGCGCAAAGTGGTGCCAGTCATTCGCCGCGCGCCTGCAAGGGTTTACCTTCCGCTCCAGCCTCGAGCATGACGAAGGCCTGGTGCTTGTGGATACACGCGACAGCCGAATCGACACATCCATCCACATGCTTTTTGTCTGGACCGACCTGGCAGTAGCCTGGGTGAATGGAACAAACGAAGTGGTAGATACTGTACTGGCGAAATCGTGGCGGCCTTTTTATGGGTCTTCGCAACCCGCCCGATACGTCATCGAATATCATCCCGCCCGATACGGCGACCTGCGACCGGGCGACCGCATCGCCTTTGACCATGATTAAACGACTCTTTTTTGCCACCCTGATTTTGACCCTGTTCCTGCCCATTCTGCCAGCGCAAGCCCAGGATGCCACCCCGCCGCCCGGCCCGGTTTACATTATTCAACCCGGCGATAGCATGTCGCTCATAGCCAGTCGATTCGGCGTGACGCTCACGGACCTGATGACGGCCAACAACATGAGTGACCCAAACAACATCGCCGCCGGAGCAAAAATCGTCATCCCCGGGCTAGAAGGCATCAGCGGGGTTCTGATGACCGAGGTGCTCAACTACGGCGACACCCTGCGCAGCCTGAGCCGCCGCAACCGCGTGTCTGAGGCTTTCCTGCGCAAATTAAATCACATCACCAGCCCATCGGAACTGTACGCAGGCATGGGTGTTATCCTACCGCAGCAGGACAATGTCACCCCGCTCCAACACCGCCTGAGCCTGGCACAAGGCGAAACCCTGCTCGAAGCCGCAATTCGCGCAAGCAGCGACCCCTGGACGTTAAAAACTGTAAACGAATTGCCCGCAACCTGGGCGGCCCTGCCCGGCGATGTCCTGTATTCGCCGACCGGAGTTCCGGAAACCAGCGAAGTGAACGGGATGCCGTCTGCATTTGCCAGGGTGCAGGTTACACCCCTGCCAATGACCCAGGGCGGCACGAGCAAAATCGTCATCCAGACCCAGCCGGGCATCTCACTGAGTGGGAGGTTGGTGGATATGCCACTCCACTTCTTCCAACAAGAAGACGGGAGTTATGTGACCCTGCAAGGGATTCATGCTATGCTCACGCCGGGGCCGTATCCTCTGCGTTTGGAAGCCACTTTGCCTGACGGCTCCCACCAGGTCTATGAGCAGATGGTCGTTATCCAATCGGGGTTTTACCCGAACGACCCGTTACTTCTGGTCGAACCAGAAACCATTGACCCAACGGTGACGGAACCAGAAACGGAAAAAATCATTGCCCTCACGCGCCCAGCCACCCCCACCCGTTACTGGCAGGGAATTTTCCAATCACCGGCTTACTTTCCCGATTGCTTTACCTCGCGCTATGGCAATCGTCGAACATATATCGGCGCTGGGACGGGGCAGGAGTACTATTCCTTCCACAGCGGGGTTGATTTCTGCGGCGGAACCGGCCTGCCAATCCTGGCCCCGGCAGACGGCGTCATCGTGTTTGCCGACTTCCTGACCGTGCGCGGCAACGCCACCCTCATAGACCACGGCTGGGGCATCTATAGCGGGTTCTGGCACCAGTCTGAGATCAAGGTGAAAGCAGGTCAAGTAGTCAGAAAAGGCGAAATCATTGGGCTGGTCGGCGGCACAGGCCGCGTTACCGGCGCCCACCTGCACTGGGAGGTGTGGGCAAACGGCATCCAAGTCAACCCAATGAATTGGCTGGAGAAAGCCTTTCCGTAGAAGATGTCAGACAATTGCCTGTTGTTTCAGGAATTGGTTTATGCTACACTAGTCTCGTATTTCACAAAAATCGAGGTTCCATGAGTGAACTCATCACATTTCTCAAACAAAGCGACATTTTCTACCAGTTCACGCAAACCCAACTTGAGTTGGTTGCCAACCTGTGCCAGCAAAAAACCTTCAATGCAGGTGAAACCATCTTCGAAGAAAACAGCACCAGCAAAGAGTTATACGTTATCGCACAAGGCGAAGTCAATATCATCGTTGATTCTGGGCTGGTCGTCCCCAAAAAGAACACAGAAAAAATCGTTATCGCCACGCTGCGGCGGGGACAATCCTTCGGCGAGGTGGCCCTGGTCGACGAGGGATTGCGCTCTGCCACCGCCCAGGCAAAGAACAAGGATACACGCCTCCTGGTCATCCCGCGCGACAAACTGATTATGCTCTGTGAAACCTACCCCCAACTGGGCTACCGGCTGATGTACAACCTGGCCGCCGACTTAGCGATGAAAATCCGTAACACCGACTTGCGCGTGCGTGAAAAAGTGCTATACGGGCAACCCTAAAATTACCCAAACAAGCCGTTTTATTTAACCTGTGATACAAGTTCTTGCTTTTTTGCACAAGAAAATGTATCATTTTGTCGTTAGCCTGCATCCATTTACACAGTTTACACAGTCAAGCAACAGCGTGCAGGTTCACGGGATTAAAATTTTCTCATCCAAAGCGAGGTGATGCCATATTCACAACACAACAACCCATCTCAGTATTTTCCCATTTAAGTTTGACGTCCAACCAACAAAAAATTCAGGAGGAAGAAGTTATGTCTAAGCGAATCATGTTCGTGGTTGCTCTGCTTGTGCTTGCCAGCCTGGTACTGACCGCTTGCGGCGGCCAACAAGCGACCATCATCAAAATAGCAACCCAAAGCCCGCTCTCTGGTGGTCAATCTTCACTGGGCGTGGATATTAAAAACGGCGCACAAATGGCACTCGAACAGCTCAGCGGCCCGCTCACAGAGATGGGTTTCAAAGTGGAACTGGCACCCTATGACGACCAGGCCAACCCCGATACCGGTGTTGCCAACGCCAAGCAAATCGTCTCCGACCCGGCTATTCTGTGCGGCGTTGGTCACCTGAACTCTGGCGTGATGATTCCTTCTTCAGAAGAATATCACAACGCCAACCTTGCCTTTGTCTCTCCGGCCAACACTAACCCGAAAGTCACCGACCGCGGCTATCTAGAAGTCAACCGCATCGTAGGTCGTGATGACGTGCAAGGCGTGGTAGGCGCTGAATACGCCAATTCGATCGGCGTCAAGAGCGTTTTCATTATTCACGACAAGACCGCCTACGGTCAAGGCGTTGCTGAATTCTTCAAGAAACGCGCTGAAGAACTTAGCATGAACGTTGCGGGGTTTGAAGGCACCGAAGAAAAAGCCAACTTTGACCCGATTATCACCTCCATTTTGTCCGCCAATGTGGATATGGTGTACTTCGGCGGCATTTATGACCAGGCTGGTGTACTGTTTAAGCAGGCGCGCGAAAAAGGCTTCATGGGCACCTTCATGGGTCCAGACGGTATGGACTCTTCGACCCTGGCCGAAATCGCTGGTGAAGCGCTGGTGCAGGGCGGCGGCATGGTGTACTCTTCGGTTTCTGGCCCGGCCTCTGTCTATCCTGGCACGGCCAAGTTCATCTCCGACTTCAAAGCCAAATTCGGCGCTGACCCGCAACCCTTTGCGGCCCAGGCCTACGACTCCATGGCTATCTGCTTGAAGGCCATTGAAAACGCCGCCAAGGCCAATGGTAACAAGGCCCCAAGCCGCCAACAGGTTGCTCAGGCCATTCGTGACTTGAAAGACTTCCCCGGCATCACTGGCATGTACACCTTCAACCAGATTGGTGACGTGACCTCGGCCAAGTACTTTGTAATCAAAGTTGTCTCCGCCGACAAAACCAAATGGGGCAACAACGAAGTCATTCAGACTCTCGATATTGCGCCGCCTTCTAAATAACACTTAACTTGATGCCCCCTCTCTGATGGTCTCCAAAAGGAGAGGGGGCATCTTTGGTGAAGCCATGCAACGCTCACTCCGAACGTTCCAAATTCAGGAAGTTCTTCGCCCGCTTGGGCAAATGTTGCTCTTTTCGATAGCCAGCGGTTTTGTTCTTTCTGCGGTCGTTCTTCTGCTGGCCTTCTTGTTAGAGAACACAGCCATCGGTGCAGACGTCACGCGGCGCTTTGGCGTCTCGCTCATGAGTTACACCGTTTTAAATCTGCCGCAAGTGTTGATGGATGGCTTAACGCTTGGGTTTGTATACGCCGCAATTGCGCTCGGC
The DNA here is from genome assembly GCA_034432755.1 of Anaerolineales bacterium. GTDB lineage: Bacteria > Chloroflexota > Anaerolineae > Anaerolineales > Villigracilaceae > UBA5195. Next base: position 6,452 of record DAOUBQ010000052.1, on the reverse strand, counting down.
TACACTATGGTCTATGGCGTGTTGGAATTTATCAATTTTGCGCACAGCGAAATTTTCGCCATTGGCGCGTTTGTCGGCGTAGAATTACTCATTACCTTTCAAATTTATGGTTGGATTGGCAGCGAAAACTCAATCCTCAGCGCCTACTTATGGCTCTTGGTCGCTCTGTTAGCAGGCATGCTGGTAGCCGGCATAATGGCTGTTCTGGTAGAACGAATTGCCTACCGTCCGTTGCGGGGCGCACCGCGTCTGGTGCCGCTCATTTCAGCAATTGGCGTTTCGTTTTTCCTGCAAGATGCCATTCGTCTCATCGAAAGCGTAACCACCGGGCAATTCCATCGAATTATGCCCACCTTTGGCAATTTCGACAATCGGATTGTCCTTTTCAACATATCAGGCAATACCGTAGATATTCCTATTAAGTCAATCATTGTTGTTATTGCCGCAGTCATCATGCTGGTTGGGCTAAACTACCTGGTCAACGCCACCAAAGTTGGTAAAGCCATCCGCGCCGTTGCCCAAGACCGCGCTACCGCCAGCCTGATGGGCATTGACGTTAACCGGATTATCTCGATGACCTTCTTGATTGGCGGCACCTTGGGAGGCGCAGCAGGCGTGTTATATGCACTTAAATTCACGCGCATTGACCCGTTTGTAGGCTTTTTCCCTGGCCTGAAAGCCTTCACAGCAGCCGTCTTAGGAGGCATTGGCAACCTGACAGGCGCCCTGCTCGGCGGTATTGTGCTTGGCTTGCTAGAAACCTTCGCCGGAACATACATGTCCATCTTTACAATGGGAGTAGCCGGCGCAGAATACAAAGACATTTTTGCCTTTGGCATTCTTATCCTGGTCCTCATCTTCCGCCCACAAGGCCTGATGGGCGAAAATGTCGCTCAAAAAGCCTAGGAGATTGCGCCATGTTTCGTGCAACCCTTTCCCGCCTCCTGGCAAGTAGTCAACAAGGCAAATGGCCTTATATTCTCACGCTAGGGCATATTCTGCTTGGCACGTTGCTGGTTTACTTTAGCCCGCGCTCTAACATCGCATTCCTCATTTTGATTAGCTCGCTTGGCACGCTCTATGCCCTGAAAACCAACAATCGCTTCAAACTCGCTCTTGGGCTGGTTTTAGCGCTCATCATCATGCCGATTGTTGGCGTGCGCAACATCTTCTATTTGGAAATCCTCTTCCAAATTAGCGTCTTCACTGCCTTAGCGCTTGGCCTGAACATCGTTGTTGGGTTTGCTGGGCTACTCAACCTGGGATATGTGGCTTTCTACGCAGTTGGCGCATATCTATGGGCATTTTTTGGCTCGCAACAGTACTACGTGCTTCCCTTTGCCCCTGGCACACAACCAACCGACCTGCCCTTCCTATTACCCGGAGATGCTTTCTACATTTTCCTGTTGCTTGCCATTATCGTGGCAGCCCTGACGGGCATTCTGCTCGGCTCCCCCGTCTTACGCCTGCGCGGAGACTACCTCGCCATCGTAACGCTCGGATTTGGCGAAGTCATCCGCCAGCTGGCAAACAACCTCGATAAACCGCTCAATTTCACCAATGGGCCACAAGGAATCACCCCTATTCAGCGCCCTACGTTGCCCCAATTTGCAGTAGATGCCTTCAATGCGCTGTTTCAACCCATTGTGGGGCGGCCCGTAGAAGTTTCAACCTTATATAACGTCATGTTTTACCTGATGGCCCTGGTTATCATTGTCGTCATCATTCTCGTCACCATCCGCCTGGAAGACTCCAAAATTGGCCGCGCATGGACGGCTATCCGCGAGGATGAAACCGCTGCCATTGCAATGGGAGTACCGCTGGTACGCCTGAAACTGACAGCGTTTGCCGTTGGCGCCTCCTTTGCCGGCGTGATGGGCGCTTTGGTAGCCTCCAGTCGCACCTTTGTAAGCCCCGAATCGTTCTCTTTCATGCAATCCATCGGCGTTCTTTCGATGGTCATCCTGGGAGGTGTGGGCAGTATTCCAGGGGTCATCCTCGGTGCGGCAACCGTAACTATTCTGAATCTACAAATTCTGCAAGGTTTCTCGCTATATCTCAGTCAACTACGCCAAAGTGATGCTGTCATCCCCATCATCAACTTTGCCTGGAGGGACCTCTCCACCCAACTCGACCCAGCCAAATATCAGCGGTTGCTGTTCGGTATCATCCTGATTATCATGATGATATTCCGCCCGGCGGGCATTATCCCAGCACAGCGACGACAACGCGAACTTGCCTCGGCAAGCGCAGACGAGAAACAACCAGGATAAAGACGAGGACGCCATGACTTTGCTCCAAACAACCGATGTCGTCAAACGATTTGGCGGCCTGGTAGCCGTCAACAAAATAAATTTCGTGCTGGAAAAAGGCAAAATCGTCAGCATCATTGGCCCGAATGGGGCGGGGAAAACGACCTTCTTTAACAGCCTGACAGGCATCTATCGCCCTGAAGAAGGCAAAATCACCTTCAACGGTCACTCGCTCATTGGCTTACGTCCCGACCAGATTGCCGCGCTGGGCATTGCACGCACCTTTCAGAACATTCGCCTGTTCGGAAACATGACGGTGTTAGAAAACATCCTGGTGGGTATGCACCCATGCTTAAATCAGAATATGGTCTCTGTCTTGTTAAAAACACGCTCATTTACAGAGGAAGAACGCGCTGCCGAACAAAAAGCGCATACCCTGATGAAATATGTGGGATTAGAGAACGTCGAAAACGAGTTAGCCAAAAACCTGCCCTACGGTGGGCAACGCAAAGTCGAAATCGCGCGCGCCCTGGCCGCCGACCCGCTCCTGTTGTTGCTCGATGAACCCACCGCCGGAATGAACCCCCAGGAAACGGAAGACGCCATCCGCTTGTTCCGCCGCATCCGCGACGAGAAAGGGGTCACCGTGCTGCTCATCGAACATGATATGCGCGTTGTGATGAACATTTCCGAACGAATCAGCGTGATGGACTATGGCGAAAAGATTGCCGAAGGCACGCCTGCCGAAATCCGCTCGAACGAGCGCGTCATCGAAGCCTATCTCGGACGCGGCACGGTTGCCAGCCAGCACGAGGAGAAAATCCAATGAGCCTGCTCACCCTGGAAAACGTCCACAGCTACTATGGGCGCATCCACGCGCTCAAAGGCATCTCACTGGAAGTCAACGAAGGCGAAATTGTCACCCTGATTGGCGCCAACGGGGCTGGCAAATCAACCACCTTGCGCACCATTTCGGGACTGATTCATCCCAAACAAGGCAAAATCTGGCTCGGCGGCAAAGACATTTCGCAGATGGACCCGCACAAAATCGTGCAGGCTGGGGTGGGACACGTCCCCGAAGGGCGCGGTGTATTTCCCAAACTCACTGTGAAAGAAAACCTGGAACTCGGCGCCTTCACCATCAACGACACCGCAGAAGTGCAAAGGCGCATGGAATACGCCTTCAGCCTGTTCCCGCGCCTGAAGGAGCGCATCAACCAAAAGGGCGGCACGCTCTCCGGCGGTGAACAACAGATGCTCGCCACCGCGCGCGGCCTGATGCTCAACCCAAAGATTCTCATGCTCGACGAGCCTTCCATGGGACTGGCCCCAGTGCTGGTGGAGTTGATTTTCGACATCATCAAACAGATGAACGAAAAAGGCACCACCATCCTACTGGTGGAACAAAACGCCCTGATGGCACTCTCGATTGCCCATCGCGGCTATGTGCTGCAAACCGGGCAAATCGTCATCGCAGATACTGCCGAAAACCTGAAGGCCAACCCCACCGTGCAACATGCCTATTTGGGCGTGGAATAGCCAGTCATCTTTCAGCAAAGAGAACAAACGTCCCGAAGGTTGACGCCCTTCGGGACGTTTCTCGTTACAGCCCCAGCGCAGCCAGTTTTTCTGGGGCGGGAATGCCGCCCGGCCAGTTGCGGTAGGCATAATATTCAGGCAGCATCTTGTGTAAATCAACCACCCGGCCTTTGGCGGGGCCTTCGGGCAGCGGCTCGTTGAGCAGGCGCGGCGAGAGCGTATCCTGCTCCGGGCCAGAACCAGCCTTCAGCAGAAACACCCGCTCCAGCGTATAAACCCGCTCAGCGGCCTGCAAGGCTTCGTCGGGCGTGTAGTTCGCGCCGGTGGTCAGGTTGAGCAGCTGCGACAGCCGGTCCGGCCAGACCATCATCTCTTTGGTAAACGCATAGCGGATAGCGAAGAACACGCACACGCCGCCCGAATCAATCAGCGCGAAAGCGTCTTGAAAACGGGCGACCAGTTCGGCCTTGCCATCGGTCGAGAGCGGGTCAGCCTTCACCGGCACGCCAAAGACCTCCTCATAAGCCACATCGCCTTCCATGTGCGAAGCGCCCTTGTTCGAGGTGGCATAGAGCAGCCCCATGCCCTGCGAACCGCGCGGGTCGTAGCCGGGGAACTCCTGCTTGCGGGCCGTGACGGACATTTCCGGGTGGTCATAGCGCTCGCCAAGCCGGTAACTGCCCTCGGCCAGAACATCCCCAAAGCCCTGACGGTACCCAATCCGATTGACCATCTCGATGACCGCATCGGCATCGCCAAAACGCAACGGCATACCGGTTTGCTCATCGGTGAGAATGCCTTTTTCGTACATTTCCATTGCGGCGGCAATCGTCAGGCCGGTCGAAATCGTATCCAGGCCGAGTTCGTTACAGCGGTAGTTGGCCTTGAGCAGCCCGGCCAGGTCATCGAGACCGCAGGCCGTTCCAAGCGAAGCAATCGTCTCGTATTCCGGCCCTTCGCCCTTGCCCGCATACTTGCCTTCAGGCACTTCCGTCAGTCGCCCGCACGAAATAGGGCAGCGGTAACACGGCTTATGGGTGATGAGATAGGTGTTCTTGAGCGCCACGCCATCCACCTTATCTACGCCTTCAAACACCCCGGTCTGAAAGTTACGGGTCGGCAAAATGCCAAGCGCGTTGGTCACTTGTGGCACATAAGCCGTGCCATAAATGCGCAGGTTCGAGCCTTTCTTGACATCCGCGCCCACTTCCTTCGAGAGTTCCACGCTCAAGGCGCGCATTCCGGCATCATCGTAGAAGGCCGGGTTTTTCTTGCCCATCGCCACCACGCCCTTGAGATTCTTACTGCCCATCACCGCCCCCACGCCAGAGCGGGCCGCCGCGCGATGTTTGTCATTCATAATCGCGGCCATCAGAGCCAAATTCTCACCCGCCGGGCCAATGCAGGCCACTTTGGCTTCGGGCATAGTCTCGGCCAGCAGAGCATCGGTCGCTTCTGGCACTTCCTTGCCCCACAGATGGTCAGCCGGGCGGATTTCTACCTGGTCTTCATTCACCCAAACATAGACCGGGTTGGCCGCCTTGCCCTCGAAGATGTACATATCGAAGCCAGTGCGCTTCATCCAGGTCGGGAAATCGCCGCCGGAATTGGAATGCGCCAGCGCCCCCGTGAGCGGAGACTTGGTAACAACCATGTAGCGGTTGCCGGTTGGGGCGGTAGTGGCCGTCAGCGGGCCGGTGGTGAAGATGAGTTTATTCTCCGGCGCAAGAGGGTCCACCTGTGGGTCCACCTCGTCATACAGATAGCGAATCGCCAACCCGCGCCCGCCGATGTAATCTTTGAGAACTTTGGGGTCAATGCGTTCGATGGAAACTTTCTGGTTGGTCAAATCCACGCGCAAAAGTCGTCCGTGCCAGCCGTACATAGTCATCTCCTTCATGGTTGTTATTCGGTTATCCGGTTGTGCAGTTGTTCGGTTGTTCAATTTTCCGTTTTGAACCTGCTCTGTTGCAATCATCAAGATGAATTTGCTTTCTGATGTCATTGCAAGCCGCAGCAGGCAGCGAAGCACTCTCTGCGCACATCAGGGCAACTGCTTCGGCGGCCTTTTTGGCCGCATCACAGGGACACAGCCAGGTGCCTGCAACAAAGCGTTTTGAGTCCATGAATCAGTAGCCCCACCCGCAATCGCCGAAAACGCCGTCACCATATCGCCCTCCGAAAGCAAGGCATCCGCTTCGGCCTGGCGGCCGTTCAGGAGCAGCACCGTGCTGTCATCGAGCGGAACACCCATCGGCCCAAGCAAATCACCAATCGTTGCGCCTGAGTGGATCTCCCATTCGATGGTATTTCCCTGTGTGCCGGGTGGCAGCAATTTCATATAGTTAGCAATCAGTTTTACGCGCACCCGCATTCACGACTCTCCATTTCAATATAAACGAGTTTAGACCAAATCTCGCATCCCGGCAAGCGCATCTTGTCATCAAAAAGACATATCGAGTTTCACAATTTGCCCCTTAACCGAACGATTCCAAACCTAATTCCACTACAAAAAGACCCTTAAACGCAAAACAAGAAGCACAAAGTCCGCTTAAGCGGACTGAATAGTCGGGGTTTAGCCGTCTTCAGACGGCTTTGGATGAATAGCCCGGACATTAATGTCCGGGCGGAATGGCGCAAGAATATTTTTCGGATAGGCTC
>DAOUBQ010000051.1:0-5980 GCA_034432755.1 Anaerolineales bacterium | reverse complement strand
TTAAGGAATATCTTCTTTTTTGCTTACGATTCTGATAAACAATTCCACAATCGCCGGGTCAAACTGCTTGCCTGCCTGTTCTTTAATGTATTCCAAGGTTCTTTCTTTATCCCAACTGGGACGGTAAGGGCGGTTAGAGGTAAGCGCATCCCACACATCGGCTATGGCGAAAATACGCGCAGCCAGGGGAATTTCTTCGCCCTTCAGCCCGCGCGGGTAACCGCTTCCATCCCACTTTTCATGGTGGCAATAGGGAATCTCCAAAGACGAGCGCAGGTAGGCAATATCTTTGAGCATATCATAGGCATATTGCGGGTGGCGGCGCATGATTTCCCACTCTTGTATGGTCAGCGTATTGGTTTTGTGTAAAATGGCATCAGGGATGGCTACTTTGCCAATATCATGCAGCAGCGCGCCGCGCCGAATTTGCACAAGTTGCTCTTCCTCCACACCCATTGCACGCGCCAGGTGCAAAGTCAATTCGGTCACGCGGCGGGTGTGGCCTTCAGTGTCTTTATCGCGCAATTCCAGGGCGCGCGCCCAGCCTGCCAGGGTTTCATCGTATGCCTGGCGCAACTGCTCCTCAGCCTGTTTTTGAAGCGTAACATCACGAAAATTGACCACAATCCCTTGAATGGCCGAGTTGTGAATCAGGTTGTTAAGAGTAGATTCTAGTATGCGCCATTCGTTCTGACGGTTTTGAATGCGGCAGGTGAGTGTAATTGGCGTATTGGGCGAACGACGAACCTGAAGAAAAATTTTGCGCACAAGAGACAAATCTTCCGGGTGAATTTTTTGCATCAGCGCTGATAGAGAGATGAGCGAATCTTCATATCCAAGCATTTGGCGCTGCACAGGGGAGATGTATTTGAATTCACCCATCTGGTCTAACACAGCCACGCCCTCCGAGGCATGCTCGGTCAGCGCGCGAAAATAAGCCTCGCGCGTTTGAATTTCATTAAAGAGCTTGGCGGTGCGCAGCGCGCCGGCAGCATGTGAAGCCAGGGCTTGGGCCAGGTGAATTTCATGCTGGCGAAAAACCCGGCGCTGGCGGCTTTCCCACAACTCCGCTATACCTACCAGTTCTCCCTGCCAAATGAGAGGCAGGAGCAATTTCGTGCGAACGCCGTATTCTACAAATTCGGCATGCTCCAAAGGCATCAACCGAGGGTCATCGTCATCTAGCACCAAAGTAACCCCCTGCCGGGCAGCAGCAAATGCGAGGGGAAAATCTGAAATAGGATAGATGCGGTGCAAATCAGACCGAAGTTCAGTAGAGGCAGCCTCACTGGTCCAATATTCCGAAAGCACCTGAAGCGTCCCTGCCGCCTGGTTGACTTCTAAAATATAAGCGCTGGTCACTTGCAATACATCGGCCATTTGTTGACACAACAACCCCAATAGAGCGGTGAAATCATCAAGACGCAACGAGGTCTCTTGAGCGGCCACAAACAGCGCCGCCTGCTCATTCGATTTGGCCCTGGTTTCAGCAAATAAACGCGCATTTTGCAACGACGCCACCAAGAAGTGCGCTAGCGTTTGCCCAACAGATACATCAGCCGTTGAAAAAGAATGTGGATAACGATAATAGGCCACAAACGCGCCTATCAGCTTCTTTCGCGCAAAAAGCGGAAAGACTGCATACGCGCGGATATTTTCATTTTGTAACATTGAGCGAATGTTCTGTGTGAGAGGAGAGAGCATCACATCTTCGATAAGGAGCGGCTGCGGTTGAGAGAGTAATTGCCCGCCCGGAATACTGCGGAACGTCTGGTTAATCTTTTGGACATAGTCCGGCGAAAGGCCACTGAAATGAGGGCAAGATAGACGGTCACTGGCCGGGTCGTATTCATAGATGGCGGCGCGCTCGGCAAAGAGCAGATGGCGCGTAGCAGTAAGCGCAATTTGCCAGATGACCGATTCGTCCCGCTCGCCAAGCAGTTCTTCAGCAGTTTGAGTAAGGAATTCACGCTGAAACGTGATCTGCAGGTTATCGAGCGCGTAGGCCAGGTCATCGGCAATTTCGTTACAGATCTGCCGCTCCTGGTTTTCGGCGGTTTGCAGGCGCAAAACAAGCGCCCCCAAAGTGCGCTGCTCACGCCGCAGGGGCAGCGCCAGGCGCGGAAAGGCTTCTACCGGTTGGCCGAGGGTCACCGCCTGTTCTGCCAAACCCATCAACGCTTCGCTTTCAGAATCCTGAAAGACAACCTCTTGCCAGCCCGGCCCATCAGCCGGGCATGTGCCAAGCCAAACCTGCGCATATCCGTTGGCGCGCAAGATTTGGCAGGTTTCTTGCAAGAGTTGAGCGCTGTTTTGCGCGCGGACAATGAGCTGGTTAACGGCACTGCCCAACGCAAGAAACTGACTGACCATTTGCTGACGTGAAACCGTCTCTGCAAAAGAACGCAGCAAAAATTGAGTGACAGTAACAGTGGTGATTCCAATGATAAATAAAACAATGCCTCCACTCACCCAGGCCGTGGGGTCGTAAGCGTTGTAACGGTCAGGTTCGGCCAGTTGAATGAAACCCGAAACATATAGCCAGCCCATCACCCCAAAGTTGAGCATGGCCAGGCCAACCGCAAGATATGGGTAAGGAGGTTCAAGGAAAATTGAAGAGAACAAAAGGAAAACAAAGAGCATGAGCCGGGCGTCACCACTCAGTGCCGAAAGCCGAAACAGCCCAACACTCAACGCATAATACATACCCAACAGCAGCCCAACACGCAGGCGGTAAGAAAGTTTGGGAGCAAACGCAATAAAAACCAGAACGCCGTAAGCGAGGGTGTAAATGGCCGTTGAGAAGAGAAATGTTTGCAGAGCAGCAAGTGGTTCAAGCGCCGAATCTTGATAGGCATGAAGAGCGTTCCAGCACCCTGCCAGGTAGCCAGGCAGCCAGGCCAGCGCTTGTATTTTAAGCAAGACGTTGAGCGTGTCTTGTCTCCATAGATTAATCATACTGTGTGGTTTCACACCTTAAATTTACCCTAACTTGGCACAAAAAAGGCTGACAAAAAAGTAAAAATCATTTCTCAAGGGGTTTCTAAAAGTGGCATAGAGAGTGATAGAAGGGGGTATCTCAGTGCCAGCCCTGTGCATACCAGCGCAAGTATTCTTCAACATGCGCCGACCAGTATTTTTCCTCGTGAAAGCCCTGATATTCATGCCATTCGTGCGGCAGGTTCATTTCATCGAGCAGTTGAGCAAAGGACAGAGCGCTCTGGTATTCGCTATCTTGCAAGCCGACATCAATATAGATGCGCGGAAAGGTTTCACGGTCGGCGTCGCGCAAACGCAGGCGCATGGTGGTCATGTCGGTAAAAAAGACGGCTGGTGAGTGCGCGCCAATGGCCCCAAACACATCTGGGTTGCGCGTGCCGAGGTGAATGGCCCAGGCCCCGCCGCGCGAGAGGCCGCCGATGGCACGGAAGGCGGATTGGGTTCGGGTGCGGTACGCCGCGTCAATTTGGGGAATCAGCAGTTCGAGAAAGACTTGTGCGAATTTGTATTGGGTGGGTTGTTTGAAGGAGTAATCGTAGGGGAAAACGATGAGGAAGGGCAGACTCTCTCCGGCGCGGATGAGGCGGTCGGTAACAGACATCGCCCCGATGCGAATCCACTGTTCTTCATCGTAGTTCTGTCCATGCAGCAGGTACAATACGGGAAGATTTTCTGCGCCGAAATCGTAGCAGGGCGGCAGGTAGACGCTGTAACGCATGGGTTTGTCGAGCAGTTTGGTTTCGATCAGGCCGCGTTCGAGGCGTCCGCTCGTTTCGGTGCATTGTTCAGGGGTGGGGGATGCGACCGGTGAAGGTCTGTTTGCCGGGGAGGAAGGAAGGTTTGTCGGTGTGGCAGATGCTGGGGTGATGAGCGTGGGGGCAGGGGAGGGAGAAGGTTGGGGATGCGGAGTCGGTATGTTTAACGGTTGGCAGGCCTGTGCCACGATGAGAAGCACAAGCAGGAGGCCGCTCCGAGAGCAACGAAGCGGCCAGAAGGCAGAAAAATGTCGATTTTTTTTCATGATGAAAAGGCAATGAAGGCTATTCTTCCCCTTTTTCGAGAAATTCGCGGGTGGTTTTGATGCGTTGTTCGATGATTTCGTTAAAACGCAGTTTGTTGCGCTTTTTGAGGGCGGGGTCAACAATGGCGGGTTTGAGTTCTTGGCGCAGCATGACGGCGGAGGTGTAAGGGACCGGCTCTAGCACCCAGTTGTATTTTTTGTGCAGCCCGGCCATCATGGCAAAGGGGCGTTCGCCCACCTGAAGGATGGGGACAAACGGTACCTGGTAATCGGGCAGGCGGGTGGGCAGCTCGAGGGGGGCGGCTTTGGGGTTGGTCATGTCGGCGATGACGAAGTAGGACAGGCTGGCAAGGGTGCGGATGGTGTCGGTGAAGTCTTTTTCGCTGGGGCGTTCAAACTCGAATACGATGGGGAGCAGGTCGTATTTGCGCAAGCCGTCTTTGATAGTTTCGAGGATGGCTTTGCGGTCGGGGGTGGCGAAGTGGCCAAGCACGAGGACGGTTTTGGAGGTGAGGGTATCAATGGCTTCGCGAATTTCCTGGTTGTGCAGGAAGAGGTAAACGAATTGGGCAACTTTGATGTTATCTACGGTGATGGTGGGCTGGCCGCGATGGGTGATGATGAGGTCGGTTTGTTCGGCAAATTCGCCTTTCAGGTCGCGGACGTTGACGCCATAGACCCAACAGCCCGATATTTTTGCGCCTTCGATGCGGGCATTGGCCAGGGTGGCGTTGGCCAGGGTGGCGTTGGTGAGGTCTGCGTTGGTCAGGTCGGCGCCGAGCAGGTCGGCGCCAAACAGGTTGGCGCGGCTGAGGTTGGCCGCAACCAGGCTGGCCGTAACGAGGCGGGCGTCAATGAGGTTGGCGCGGCTGAGGTCGGCGCCCATTAAGTCTGCTTCGGCGAGGAGCGCTTTTTCAAGAAAGGCTTTTTGAAGGTTGGCGCCGTTCAGGTTGGCGCGGCTGAGTTCGGCTTCAAACAGGTCGGCCCCGCTCAGGTCAATGGGTTCTTGGGGGCGCGCAGCGCGCCATTCGTTCCAGGCTGGAACGCCTTGTTTCAAAATTTCGAGCTGCGCAGGGTTGGTCATGCGGTTACCTTTGGGTGGTTGTGAAAGGACGGTCAGGAAGGCGAGACGATGTTTTTTTGTTGTTTGCGTCAAGCCCATTGTACAACGCCCCAGGCCGGGTTTTCAATGTCCAAACGTCCTATTGGTATGCCAGATGGCTTTGTGGTTGCCGCTTGCGTTACCGGGTTGAACAAGATCGCCAGGAGAAAAGGATGCGTTGACTGCAAAAAGCCCCGTTGAACCACGAAGACGCCAGGCACGCGAAGGGAAAACAAGGGTCAATCTTTGGCGCTCTTCGCGTCTTTGCGGTGAAATTATGGTTTTTGCAGTGCAGTCCACCCCGTTTTCTGTGCGGCTCATCCTCCAATCTTCTATCCTGTTTTTTTGAAGCCCGAATCGGACTTTGAGAAGGTCATGCAATTTAGAATCAGCAATTCCAAATCTGAAATTCTCTACGGCACATTTTGAATTTTTTACCGCCAAGAGCGAGAAGAGCGCCAAGGGTTCAAGGGCGTCTTTGCGTTCTTGGCGGGCTTCGCGGTGAATTTCTGGCGTTTGTATGGCAGAAAATTCCACATTTCGGTTCGTTTTTGATGATTGGAGCCCTTTTTGTGGGAGAAATCGGTCAAAATTTTGCTGAAAATCAGCCTTGGGGGAGAAGAAAAATATTCATGCACCAAAGCCGACGGTTTGAGAAAACCTGAACCGTAACGCCTGACAGCGCCAAAAACTTTGAATTTGGAATTGCTGATTGAGAACATGGCTTTCTCATTATCGCTTGTGCCGCTTTGTTTAACAGGATAGACAGGATAAACAGGAGGTTTTCGACCTGCTTTGCGCGCGGCTTATCCCGAAATCCTGTCTATCCTGTTTGTTTTTTAGCCTGAAACCAGACT
>DAOUBQ010000050.1:0-71032 GCA_034432755.1 Anaerolineales bacterium | reverse complement strand
CCCACACCTTCCGTCACTCCTTCGCCACCCACCTCCTCCAAAACGGCTACGACACCCAGCACCTGCGGTTCTGGGCAGGTGTCCGCACCGTCCAAGAATTATTGGGCCACAAAGACGTGCGCACCACCATGATCTACACCCACGTCCTGCAGCGCGGCGGCTTGGCGATAAAAAGCCCGCTCGACGATTGAACTCCGTATTTCGCAAACTGTGCCAAAAGAGTCTGTTCTGAATAGCGTCGAAGGAGCTGTTTAGTCCGCTTCAGCAGACTTTGTACGCGCAGCCCGGAGATTTATCTTTGGGCTCCGGCCTCACCATCCAGCCCAACGACCACGCTGGGGGCCGAGCATTCTTCATACCCATCGTGGCCGTTGTGGTTAAAGGGTTTCTTTCCTACCCCGCCGGCAGCGTATAACTCAACATCACCCAGCGATTAAACCCCACCTCGCCCCAACTGGTCATCTCGCGCTGGATTTCGGCAATCTCATTTCGTTTTAGCGTCCCCACAATCCGACTGCTCAGCCCCGGCCCCTCGCGTACGTTCAAGATGCCGATATTCACCTTCACCCGCCGCAAGCCTTGGAACCCAAGTCCCTGGGTCGCCCTGAATGGCAAAGCGCTCGTAGAACTCATCCGGCGTCAGCGCGGTTTTCTGGTAGGCCCGCAACAACATCGCCGCGCAGGCCGGGCCGCAATCGTTGGTGCGCGTCTTGGCCCCTCGCCCCCGCTGTGAAACGTACGGAACCGGCAGCAGCGCCACAGGCCGCAGCGGATTCCCCAATTCATATTGGACAACGCGATTTGTTCCCAACTCCTCCACCTGGTACGTGCGCACCGGTCGTTTCCCACCCTCGGCATCCCCCGTATCAGACTCCCCGGAGCCTGCCTCGCCGTTAGTCGGCGTGCTGCCCCTCCCAGCGGACGCTTGCCCGCCCGCGCCTCGGCCGTCGTCAGCCCGGTGATTTCGACATGCAGCGAGTCCCAGCCCACATGCACGGGCGCGTTCCAGTTGCCCGCTGCAATCGCCGCGTCCAGCGTCCGAATCTTATCATCCGTCAGCCCCCAGCGGATTCTCGTGATAAGTTGGTTGCGCTCGGCTGCTGCCGCCAGCCGCAGCATGAACGCCGTGCCAGTCGTCTGTGGATTATCGTCATCCACAATATCTACTGCCAGGGCTACCTTGTCCCCGTCAGCCATCGTCACGTTATGGAAGCCATACAGAACCTGGCTTTTTCCGCTCTTATATGCCGCCTCCTGCTCTGCCGCCGAACGCCAGGCTTCAGTGATGCGCGGCCTCAGCCCGGCAGATTCCAATTCCCGCACCATTTCAAAGTTGGACGCAGACAAGCGCTGCCGAGGAACGCGGACAAACATCGCGATTTTCGAACCAGTCCCAGAAAAATTCGGCGTTTTCCGTGTAAATCCGCGTCCAAAAAACAAAGCGGCTGGTGGCTAAAGAACCTTTTTAACAGCCCAATTGGTAAAAACGCAAAATTCCGCGCTACGCCGCAACCGTGTACGAAAGCACAACCCAGCCCAGGCCCTCAATTTCGCCCCAGCCGCCCATTTCGCGCGTAATCTCCACCACCTCGCCCTGCTTCAGCACCCGCACAATCGGCGCGGTCAGCGCGTTTGCGGCGCGCACATTCAACGCCGAAACATTTACCTTCACACGGCGGCTCAACCTGAAGCCAATGCCCGCCGTCGGGATGATGGCCGAGCGCTCCGGGTTGCGCACCTTTGGGTCGGCAGCAACCTCCTTCCAGGCCCGCCAAAACAGTTCCAGCGGGTAAGGATGCGCCTCGCCATCTTGTGGATTGGTATAGAGCGGGTCGTGGATGTAGATATACCGGATATCCAGCCCTACCACCACCGCAAAATGCGGCCCCTCAAACTTCTTCTCGGTCAAACCCGCATCCTCGAACACTTTATAGCGTAGCAATACGATGACGGGCTTGCTGGCCGCCAAAAAGCCGAGCAAATCGTGCATGGTCAGCGTCGCCCGAAAATCGGTCAGCAGGCCCAGGCTGCCCATTGCGTTGCGTAGTTGGTTCACGCTCAGATACGGGTCTACCCCAGGGATGGCAAAGCGCGTGTAGAACTCATCCGGCGTCATCTGAAAGTTTGGAAAATACGCCTTGAGCAGCATGATGGACGAAGCCGCCCCGCAGTCATTCTTGCGTGCCTCGGCTCCCGGCCCCAACTGCGAAACATACGGAACCGGAAGCAGAGTAGCCGGTTTCAAGGGCGCGCTCCAGGTAAAATCGGTTTTCCAGCCCGTGTCGAGATTTTCCACCCGGTAGCGCATCAGTGGCTTCTCGCGCGGCGGCTCAACGACCACCTCGCCTTCTTCCTCCTGATTCCCTTCCTCTCCCGCCTGCCCGCCCACCAGCGCCGCCACATCCTGTCGGAACGTTTCCATCGGGAAAGCCGGACCCGGGTCCCACTTGCGCCCAACGGCAATATCGTCATGCCCAATGATTTCCTCGATGCCGTAAGCCTTCACCAGCGCGGCCACCACCTCGGCGGCGGTTTTGAGTTGAATATCGGTATACTTGTGCCAGCCATAAATCACATGCGGGACCGATTTGTGCGGCGCGGCCAATACCTCCGAATCGGGATAGACCCGCCCAAACGACGAAACCCACTGGCTGCCGCTGCGCTTCATCATCCCGGCATTATCCAACTCAATGCCGATGGAATAATTGTTCAGGCCGCTGTAGCCCTTCCATGCGCTCGTCCCGGCGTGCCAGGCGCGCAGGTTGAACGGAACCAGCTGCGCCACCTCGCCGCCCCGCCCGATAACCAGGTGCGCCGAAACGCCGCTGCTCTTCGAGGCCAGCCAGGCCACTGACGCGGAGAAACTTGCTCCGCCGGTATAGTGCATTACCACGAACCGCCGCTCTTGCAGTGAAACATCAACGTTGGGTGATTTGACGAACTGGACAGGCAGGTTGTTATGTAAGAGTTGGAAATTTCGAACAAGCATGGCTGACCTTTCATCGAATGCGGCTATCATCCAATTATCTACCAAATCCCGCTTCCGCACAACCCAAATGTAGAAAAGCGTAGGGCGAGATACTATCTCGCCCTACGCTTTTGCGTGATCTTATTTTACTGTTACAAGATAACTTCCCACGCTGCGCGTAAAGCGGGTTGTGCCGCTCACCAGCAAGATGACTTCCCGCGTATCGCCGCCCAGGTCGAGGTTGATTTCGGCAGTTTGGTCGGGGTTGACTGTGATGGTCTCGACGGTGGTCTGCCCGCCCTTGCGGATGAGTGCCAGCCGGAAGGTCTGCGGCAGCAGGTTTTCGATGCGAACAAAACCTTCGGCCTGCCAGCCATTTGCGCCGGTTTCAAAATCATCGAAGTAGTTGATTTCAGGGATGGAAATGTCATCCACCATTATTCCTTCGCCGTTCACGGCGGCGTCGGTGATGTACTCGAAGCGCAAGAGAACCTTTTGCCCGGCCAACTGGCTCAAATCCACCGATTCTTCAATCCAACCGCTGCTCGAGCCAGTGTAGCCCCAGCCATAGGCGTTGCCTGCTGGGTCCTCGGAAGTGCCAGAGGGGGTGAGGAGAATTTGCCAGGTTTGTCCGCCATCGCTGGAGGCTTGCAGGTAGGCATAGTCCCAGCCTTCTTCGATGTCGTACCAGGTGCGGTAGTTGAGAGTCAGCGGGCCGGTGACGCTGCGAAAGTCAAATTCGCGCGTCAGGGTCATATCCGATTCATCGCCTTTGTTCGACCAAAAAGCGTATTTGCCAGAGTAGGCATCGGCTGGCAGCAGGGTGGTGGCGGTGGAGCCTTCAAAGCGCAAGGTATATTTTCCTTTGCACGAAAAACGAATGTAATCTACGCCGTATTGGTTGACCGTGTCGGAATATTCCGCCGGGCAGGTCGTAAAAGCCCTGGCTTCGGCGGCTTTGGAGAAAGGCTGGTAGCGTTGGTAGGCATAGCGGCCATCGCCCACCGATTGGTCGAGCAGGTAATTGGCAACGGCCCAATCCATGAATAAATCATCGGCGCGGATGGGCTGCCCAGAGCGTGGGTCGGTTGCGCCAATTGCGTCGAGCACTTTATCCACGCTGTCCATGCTGTTATCGGCCTCGCGCACCAGGGCTTGGGTGGCCTGCTCGCCAAACCTTTGTAAAAAGTAAGTAGTGAACAGGAAACTTGCGCCGTAGTAGGGGGCGTTCTGGCCCACGTCTGGCCCCCAATCGGTTAATTGCAAATCGGGGCGCGAAAGGTAAGACGAATCTTTGAAGCCGGTAGAGTAATGATTGAGTAAAACAGCCAATTCCGAAAATCCTTCGTTCAGCCAGGATGTCTCGTTGCGGTCGCGCCCAAAGTGAATCATGTGCTGGAATTCGTGCGCCAGCACGCCATAGGTGTAGGGGTCGGCGAGTGGTGAGTTATCGGCGTTGAAGACGAACATTTCATGGCCGTTGGAATATTGGTTTACCAGCGGGTGTTGTGCATCCGACGATGAGAAATAGCCGGCAGTGCTGCCGCCAATCCCGCGGGCGTAGAGCAGGTAGATATGCGGGTCGCCGTCCATGCCGGGGGAGGGTTCCATCCCGAAAAATTCGCGGTTGGTCGGCACCATTTTCTGGCTGAAGGCGTCCACCAGGTCTTTGGCCTCGCTCTGGCTAAAGCGGACGCCCTCCTCGACCCAAAAGTAAGCCACATCGGTTTTGTAGGCCAGGTTGGCAGTCAACTGGCGGTATTCGATAGTTTGCACGTTCATCACCCAGAATTGTTTCTTCGCGCCCACCTCAAACGGCCCTTGCGGGAAGGTCTCAGGCACATTGCAGATATTCTTCAACCGGCAGGCCAGTTCGCGCGGGTCGTTTTCGGGGACGATGGTGTTCTTGAGCGTTTCGAGGGTCTTGGTCGAGATTTCATCTAACGCCGGGCGGGTGATGACCGGCGCAGTGGGCGTGGCAACAGGGTTCGGATTAAAGGGGGAAGGAGTGTTGTATTCATAAGTGGGCGGCTCATCAATATAGGGCGGCGCAGCCTGGCTGCCAAGCCACAGCAACCCGCTGAATCCACCTGCTGCAACTGCGAGGCAACAACAGCACAATAAGACAATGACCACTGTGACGATACCGGCGGTGGTGGTAAAGAAGTTTTGTTCTTGTTCCATGAGAATCTCCATAAGGCGGCATTTCCTGCGCCATCGAACCGTATAGCCGTAACCTTTTTGCGATGAATAGCAAAATTTTACCCCACGTTTTCGCCCGTCTGTTTCATCCGTTTGGGCTATTGAGTTTCGTCGTGCGCTTTCAATATTTTGCGCGTGTTCGGTGAGATAATCACCCGGTCGCGGCCCTTGCCTTTGGCCTGGTACAGCGCCGCATCAACATAGCGCAGGATGTCTTCACTTTTCTCGCCATCGAAGGGGTAGATAGCCACCCCAATCGAGGCGGTAATTTTGATGGCGTTTCCATCCACTTCAACTTTAAGGGCAATGAAATCGGCGCGCAGTTGTTCGGCGCGGTACAGCGCATCTTGCGGCGCGGTATCGGGCAAGATGACCAGGAACTCTTCGCCGCCGTAGCGGAAGGCGTAATCACCCTGGCGAATATGTTCCAAAAGCATTTTCCCAGCAGCCGCCAGCACCCTATCGCCTTCATGATGCCCGTATTGGTCGTTGATTGTTTTGAAGTGGTCCAGGTCTATCAGCATGAAGGTAACGGGATAGTTCCCGCGCTGAGCGCGGCTCAACTCTGTGGACATTACATCCGTCAGGTAGTGTCGGTTGAACAGGCCGGTCAGGGCATCGTGGATGGCCTGTTCGCGCAGTTTGGCCTGTAATTCGATGATTTCATTCAGTTTGGCCTGAAGCGCATCGTTGGCTTCGCGTAATTTTTCTTCGGCGGTCTGGCGTCGCAGGATTTCTTCTCGCAGTTCGACGGTGCGCTCCATGACCCGTTTTTCGAGTTTGGCATTCAGCAGGCGAATCTGGCGGGTGCGCCAATGTAACCCGCCCAGTGCCAGCCCCACCAGCGCAAGAACTGTTAATCCTCTGAACCACCAGGTCTGCCACCAGGGCGGAAGGATGATGATGCGCAATTGCGCCGGGGTGCGGCTCCATTGGCCATCATTGTTGGTGGCATAAACTATAAATGTGTAAGTTCCGGGTGAAAGGTTGGTATAGGTGGCGCGGCGAATGGTTTTTGGGGGCGACCAGTCCTTATCGAACCCTTCCATTTGATAGCGATACAGGTTGCGCGAAGCGTTTTGGTAACTCAGGCCGGTAAATTCAATGGTGAAAACCGACTGGTCGTGCTGGAGCGTGATAGAGGGAGTGTATTCGATGGGCTGGCTGAGAATTTTTCCATCTATTTTTACCGGCTGGTTGAACAATTCCAGGCCGGTCAGGACGACTTTTGGCTCATATTGATTGTCGAAGATCTCCCTCGTATGAAAGAAAGTGACCCCGTTTGGCCCGCCAAAGAAAACCTCGCCATCGGCAGCGCGGGCGGTGCTGGCGATGTTATATTGGTTGCCCTGCAAACCATCGCGCGCATCATAATTCCGAAAAGTTCCGAGAACGGCATCGAAGCGACTCAATCCGCGCGTGGTGCTGACCCACAGCCCGCCCGTGCCATCCGGCTGGATGCCGACTACCGTGTCGCTGGGCAATCCCTGGCGGGTGGTGTAGTTTTTCCATTGGCCTGCTTCGATTTCCAGGCGGTTCAGGCCGCCCGATGTGCCGGCCCATAAAATCTGATTGGTCGGGTCCAGATGGAGGCTGTAGACCGAATCGCTCGAAATACTGTTGGGGTTGGCCGGGTCGTGCTGGAAGCGGGTAAACTGGCCGGTGTTTGGGTCGAGCCGGTTTAGCCCGCCGCGTGCGGTGGCAACCCAAACCATACCCTGCGAATCGGTCACGAGGTCGTAAATGGTGTCTTCGCCCAGGCTGGCCGGGTCGCTTGGGTCATTTTTGTAGAGCCTGGTGACTTTTCCATTCTGTGTATCGAACAAAACCAGCCCCACGCCGAGCGTGCCGAGCCACAATTGGTTTTTGCCTGCCTGTTTGATGGTGGTGATGAAGTTGGTGGGCAGGGCGGTTGGGTCGTCTGAAACCAGTTTGTAGGCAGTAAAGGTGCCGCTTGCATCGTCGAAGCGGTTTAACCCGCCGCCCGAGGTCGCCACCCAAAGCGTGCCGTTGGCATCTCGAAAAATATTGTATATCTTGTTGTTCGAAAGGCTGGCCGGATTGCCCGCCTCGTAACGATAAGCCTGAACGATTCCCGTCTTACGGTCGATTCGGTTCAACCCGCCGCCAAAGGTGCCAACCCACAGGGTCTCCCCTTCGGGCAGGATGGCGAAGACGTTGCCATTGGTCAGCGAAACCGGGCTTTGCGGAATTTGCCGGTACCACCCAAACCGCTGCAGAGCTGGGTAAAGAAGGTTCACTCCGCCGCCTCCTCGCCCGGTGACCCACAGCACGCCTGAGCGGTCTTCATAGATGGCAAAGAGGTCATCGGCACTCAGGCTAAACAGGTCATTGATGTTATGCCGAAAGGCAGTAAACGTTTCGGTTTGGGGGTCGAACAGGTTGAGGCCGCCGTTTTCGGTGGAAATCCATAGTCTCCCGGCAGAGTCTTCGTAAATGCTCCAAATTCGGTCGTCACTGATGCGATTGGGGGTAATCGGGTCGTAGCGGTAGGCAGTAAAAGTTTCCTTTTGGCGGTCCATGCGGTTCAGGCCGTCGCCGCGTGTGCCTACCCAAAAGTTGCCTTTCGAGTCTTCGAGCATGGCCCATATATTGTTGGCAGAAAGGCTTGTAGGGTCAGCGGGGTCATTTTTGAAGGTGGTGAAATCATCGGTGGATGGGTCATATCGTTGCAGCCCAAATCGCGTGGCGACCCAAATCGTCCCGGCGCGGTCCTGGTACAGGCGCTGCACTACTGGCCAGGTCAGTGAGCGCGGATTTTGGGGGTCGTGCAGGTAGTTCTTAAACGTTCCAGTCTGACGGTCCAAATGCCCCAGCCCTCCGCGCGTGCCAACCCAAAGCGAGCCGTCACGGGCTTCGAGCAAAGACCACACGCTGTCATTGGGCAGGCTGTTGGGGTTTTGTGGGTCATGCCGGTAGACCTGGAAGGTGTTGGTTTTGGGGTCATACACGTTCAGCCCGCCGGGGTCGGTGCCGACCCAAATCAGGCCATCTCGGGTTTCTATCAGCGCAAATGTATTGTTGTGGCTCAGGCTGTTGGGATTCTGCGGGTCGTGTTGAAAAACTTTGAACTCGTAACCGTCGTAGCGTGCCAGCCCATCGGAAGTGGCAAACCACATAAAACCTTGCTGGTCTTGCAAAACGCCCAGCACTGTGCTGCTGGGCAGGCCGTCTTCCACCGTCAATCGTTCGAAGCGGGCATCTGGCCCGTAGTGAAAAAATTGACCGGCAGCCGGGGACGGCAAAGCCTTGCCCGTGGCCGGGAAAAACAATCCAACCGCCAGGGTGGCAACCAACAGGCAGGCTGTAACCAGGCGGGGGAACGGCCTGTTATTGCGCGGGCATCTCAAAAAATTCATGATTACAAGAACCTTGGCCCCGATTATACATAATTCTTCTTTCGCCTGAAACTGTTCCGAGAGAATCATGTCGCAGGCTTTCGCTTGTGCTTCACTGCTTTAAGGCCGCGGTACAGACTTACTGCTATAATCCACAATTGGAACTATCCTAAACTACGCCAGGTGATTATGAATCTCCCAGATAACCTTTCCGCTATCTTTCAGCAAAAATTTGGCCGCCTGCCCGCTTATGTTGCCCGCGCGCCGGGGCGAGTGAACTTGCTGGGAGAACATGTGGATTATAACGATGGGTTTGTGCTGCCAGCGGCCATTGACCGTGCCACTTACATTGCTTTTGGTCCGGCGGATTCAGGTCAGACCACGCTATGGGCTGCCGATTTCGATGCCGGGGCGAGGTTTGCACCCCAAACGTTGCCCGCGAAAACCCAACCCGATGGCTCGCCGCTGCCCGATTGGGCGCGTTACCCCGCCGGGATGATGTGGGCGCTGCGCGAAGCCGGGCTGGAAACGCCCGCGATGGATGCTGTGTTTGCTTCAGACGTGCCGCGCGGCTCTGGGTTGAGCTCCTCTGCCTCGGTGGAGATGGCTTTTGGGGTGGCCTGGCAACAATTGGGCGGTTGGAGCCTTGCACCGATGGAACTGGCAAAACTGGGTCAGCGCGCAGAAAACCAGTATGTGGGCGTCAACTGTGGCATCATGGACCAGTTTGCCTCGGCCTGCGGGGTCGAGAACCACCTGCTTTTTTTGGATTGCCGTTCGCTGGAATGGGAAACGCTGACCCTGCCCGAAGGGGTCTCGATTGTGGTGGCCGATACAACGGTGCGCCGAAAATTGACCAGCGGCGAATACAACCAGCGGCGCGCGGCTTGCGAAGAAGCCGTGCGGTTGCTCCAGGCTGGGTTGCCAGAGATTCGCGCACTGCGCGATGTGAGCCTGACCGATTTTAACCGCCTGGCCGGCAGGCTGCCCGCCGAAGTGGAGAAGCGCGCCCGGCATGTGGTGGAAGAAATTGAACGCGCGCAGCAGGCCATTCCGCTGCTTCAGGCGGGTGACCTTTCGCGTTTTGGCGAGTTGATGAATGCCTGTCACGCCAGCCTGCGCGACTTGTACCAGGTTTCTTGCCCAGAATTAGACGTGATGGCGGCGGCGGCCCAATTGCTGCCAGGGTGTTATGGCGCTCGTTTAACGGGGGCCGGATTCGGCGGGTGTACGGTCAACCTGGTGGCGCGGGAGCAAGCCGAAGCGTTTGCTCAGTCTCTAGCGGCGGCCTACGAGTCGCAGACGGGTCTTCATCCAGAAATTTATATTTGCAAGGCCTCCGCTGGGGCAGGAGTTTTATAATTTTATTCGCCGGGCGCAACCTTGAAATCAGGGATGTATCTCAATGGTTGTGTAAAAGTAGCGCGAGATTAATCTCGCGCTACGAATTTACACAACTTTCGGCATACGACCGATGGAAATCAGGCTGGCGGTTTGATGGGGATGCGGATGAAAAAGGTGCTGCCAGGCAGTTTTTCTTCGTCGTGACCGGGACTTTCGACCCAGATTTTACCGTCGTGGGCTTTGACGATGCCCGCAGCAATAGACAGGCCCAGGCCGGGGCCGCCGCCCTTGAACTTGGTGCGCCCTGAGGAATGCAACTCCACCTTGCCAATCTGGTGCAGTTTTTCGAAGATGACCTTGTGATTGGCCGGGTCAATGCCAATGCCCGTATCGGCAATCCGCAGTTCGATGCACGGGCCTTTGCGCTCATCTTGCACGCTTTCGCCGCTAATGGTGATTGCGCCGCCATCGGGTGTGAATTTGATGGCGTTGACCACAATGGCATCGAGCGCTTTTTGTAATAAGTGCGGGTCGGCCATGACTTGTGGTAACTGGCTGATGCTGCTTTCGACCGTCAGGGTGATGTTGCGTTCTTTCAGGTCGTTCTTGTACTCTTTTTGCACCAACTGCAAAATCAGCCCAACGATGGTCGGCTCCAGGTGAGGGGTGATGGCCTGACTTTCGAGTTTGGCGACATCGAGCATGGCGTTGACGATTTGCAGCAGGCGGTCGGTGCCTTTGAGCGCGCCCTCGGCCACCTGGTTATACGTTTCGTTGTTTTGAATGGCTTCAATCGTTTTGAGAATGCCCAGGTTGCCTTTGATGACGGTAATGGGGGTGCGCAGTTCATGGGCGGCTACTTGGATGAAGGAGGTTTTGTTTTTGTCGAGTTTCTCGAGGGTGGTGAGCGCGCTGTGCAATTCTTCCACCCGCTGTTCCACCATGTGTTCCATCAGTTCATTAAATTTGGCCTGGTCGTCATAGAGACGGGCATTTTGCAAGGCAATGGCAGCCTGCATGGCAAAGGTGGAAGCCAGCAACAGGTCATCGGCGCTGAAGGCGGCTTTGGGAACACGGGTGAGCGATAACATGCCGACCACTTTGTTCTTGGCAAACAACGGGATGCCCACCCAGGAGTGATGCACGGGCAGCCAATCCAATTGGGTCCAGCCTTTTTCTTGGGTGACATCATCAACAACCATGATTTCGCTGGTGCGCGTAATCTGGTCATATACGCCGCCGGGGTTGATTTGAACGCGCAAATCTTGGGCGCGCTGGTCATTGGGAAAGCCGCGTTGGGCCAGGACGCTGACAGTACCATCGCGTTCTTCCATCAAAAGCGCGCCGCGCTCATAGGGCAGAACCGTTTGCAATTGTTCCAGGATTTTCTGTGGCACTTCTTCCACGCTGATGACGGTGGATAGGTTGCGGGCGGCTTTGGAGAGGGCGTCGGCCTCGCGGCGGCGTTCTTGTTCGTTCTGGTATAGGCGGTCGAGTTCCTCAGCGCGCTGCTTGGCTTCATAGAGCAGCCGCTCCACCTCGCGCTGGGCTGCCTCGCGTTGGTCAACCAGCATGGTGCGCAACAGCGCGCTGGAGAGCAAATTGCGCACCCGGGTGCAGATTTCCCAATCGTCGGTCTTCGTTTCAATCCACATAAAGCCGAATCGGCTTTGTGCCAGGGCCAAGGGCATGACCACGGCCGTATAACGCCGGTCGGTTGGGATGCTGTTGCGCGGAATCAAGTGCCCGGTGGCAATTTTTGGCTGCTCGGTGAACAGGTCGCACTTGCCGTCTTCATATTGCAGGAACAATTGGTGAGTTTGCGAGGGGGGGATGAGCGCCGACTGGGGTCGGGTAATTTTGTCGTAGAACATGACATACATCCGCTCGATGCCCATTGTCGGGAAATTTTTCTGGATGGCGCTGCCAATTTCATGCAGGCTCATGGCGGGGGCCATGTCAAAACTGAAGTTTTGCAGAACCTGTTCCTCTTGTTCCAATTCGAGGCGCTGATAAGCCTGGTAACGCTGCGAGAGTTCGCCCACCAGCATACGCGCCTGCTGAAACAGGTTTTCCGCTTGCAATGTTGTGTCTTTATCAAGGATGCCTGCCAGTGCGTGGCGGCGGAAAACCGAGAGAACATTGTGCCAGTTGCCGGGGTCGTCGTTGTATTTTTGCAGGGTTAAGATGGCCTGTTCGATGCTCGCCAGGAAGGATTCTGCCACCTGTTCGCCGCGCAGTGCCAGCAGAAAGGTTTCCCAAACCTGGTGATACACTTTGGCGAGGGCGGTTTTGGAGGTCATGGGCGCGCCGCTGGCCTCGAACATGGCGCGGATGGAGACCTCTTGTTTATTTTCTAGTGTGCCGGTGCGAGCCACTTCCTCGCGCGAAATTTGGGCCTGTTGAATAAAGCCAGGCTGGCAGCCGCACGACCAGCGCACCACAATTCCGGTCGGAATGGTCGTCAGGGTGGGTTGAGTATCGCCGTCTATCATTTTGAGCAGGGTTTCAAAGGTTTTCTTGCCCAGGTCGTAAAACGGCTGTCGGACGGTCGTCAGCGGTACGCCAAGCGAGCGCGCCTCGCGCACATCGTCGAATCCGGTCACGGCCACATCGCTGGGGATATTCAGGCCATACGTTCGCAGCATTTCCATTGCGCCAAAGGCCATCCGGTCATTGGCGGCAGCCACCGCATCGAATTTGACCTTGCGGCCTTCCAAAAGTTTTCGGATGGCTGCGCGCCCGCTTTCGGGGCTGTAATCACCCTGCGTCACCAGGCGTTCATCGTATGCGATGCCGTGTGCCTTGAGTTCCTCGCGGTAGGCAAACAGGCGCTGCTCGGCCTCTATCTGATGTTTGGGCCCGCCGATGAAGGCGATTCGCTGGTAGCCGTGTACTTCGATGAGATGCCGAATCAGCATCCGCATTCCGCCAACGCTGTCTACCAGCAGGTTGGGGGCTTGTTCTACCTCGAGCGCGGTGGCTGTTATCGGGACTTTTTGAAAAGTCCGGGCAAACTGTCGGATATCTTCGCCGGGAACGCCGTGTCCCAAGTCGGCTGAAAGGATAATCCCAGCCAGGTCAGCCGTTTGGGCCAGGTCGTACAACCCGTAGGAAGGCGACATTTGTCCCGGTGTGGTGATGGCGGTTGGTTTCCCTCCTACAAAACAAATCAGGTTGATGTCGTGCGCTTCGGCGGCATCGGTAATGGCAGACATATAATCGAGACCCCATACCCGTCCAACCTGTGCAACAAACACGCCGACCGTTTTGCGGCCTTTCTCTGCGCTCTCTTGTCGCGGCATAGTTCACCTTTACTATTTTACATTGCCACTAAAACCTAACCGGCCATCAGGCAAATGAATGGATACGCCTATTATATCCTGTTCGATGTAAAGACTCATGTTTCGATGAAATAACAAATTGCAACCGAAACTTTCCATGCAACCTTTTTGCAATGAAGGCGGATTGCAGGCACACAAAACGGATGTATAATTAGAACATGAGTTCTGAGTAGGTGTGCCATGCCTGAAAATTACCAGTATGTCTTGATGCTCAACGCGCTGCGAGAAGTGCAGGCCGAACTCGGCCAGGCTCCGGCCCCAGGAACACCGCTCTTCCCTGGGTTGTCTGACGCGCTGGATGCGGTTGGCCGCATCCCTGGCAACGCCATCCTGTTTGGCATTGCCGGGGATGGCCTGCCGCTCTTGCTGCACCTGCGCGACCCGCGCCCAGGGCCCATCTTGGTGACGGGCGACCGGGGTAGCGGTAAGACGGCCTTTTTGAAGGCCATGCTATGGGCGGCTTCACAACTCAATCGCCCCGGCGGTTTGCATTTTGCGGTGTTGACCGCCTACCCGGATGAGTGGAGCCGCTTTGAGCAAGTTGAACACCTGGCAGGAATTTGGCCTTCGCATGAGCGCAGCGCCCAAACGCTCCTGTTCGACCTGGCCTGTCGGGCGCAGGCCCGCCAGGATACCACCCCGGTCATCCTCTTGTTCGATGGCCTGGACTCCGTTTTGGGCATGGATGAAGCGACCCAGAACAACCTGCGTTACCTGCTCTTGCACGGCCCTTCGGCCTACATCTGGCCGGTTGTTGCCGTCAACTCCAGCCGGGCCATGAAATTGCCCGATTGGCTGGCGCATTTTCGGGTGCGCATTTACGGGCGTATCACCCATCCCGCCACCGGCGAGGAACTGACGCCCATCCCTGGCGCGCCGCTCAAAGGGCTGTTCCCCGGCTTCCAATTCTGTATTCGTGAGAAATCACGCTGGTTGGCATTTTGGCTGCCCGGCATGGCAGAGTAATACAGCGGTTGAACTCCACGATAGGCAAATTCCCCAATCGAAAATTAAAAATCGGAAATCACTTGCCAATCCCGCCCGCCTCGTGTATCCTTGCCGCTGGGAGTGCATAAGTCCCGGTGGGCTTCGCGGTCTTCAAAACCGTTGTTGGGGCGTGTTGCGTTCCAGGGTGGGTTCGACTCCCATGCACTCCCGCTCATGGATTGGCGAATATATTGCTCACTGCTCCCTGATTTCTGATTACTGGATACTGTCATGTCCCTCCCCGAACCCGAAATACTCACCGCCATCGTCTCGCGCGTCTTTCATATTCAAGATGTGACGATGGGTGAACAAGACTACTTGTACCGCTTTCGCGGCAAATTGTTTGTCGATTCGATAGAAGCCTTCGACCAACTCTCAGAGCGCTTGCAGCCCTACGGATTGACCCCGCTCTTCCGCAAGGAAAAAGATGGGCAACAGGTCATTTACCTTGTCCGCAGCCTGCCTGCGCCGAAAAAGTCGAATATCAACATCAATCTCCTCCTGTTTGTCCTGACCGTCTTCAGCGTCATGCTGATGGGCGTAGATGTTCAGGAAACCCCGCCCGATGACACGCTTGGCTTGCTCCTGTTCCTGCTGCGCAACATCCTGACTGGCTGGCCGTTTGCCCTTAGCCTGCTCTCCATTTTGCTGGCGCACGAATTTGGGCATTACCTGGCCGCGCGCCGCCACAAGACCGCCGCCACCCTGCCCTATTTCATCCCCATGCCGTTTTCCATTCTCGGCACGCTGGGCGCTGTCATTGTGTGGAAGGAATTGCCGCGCAACAAACGCATTCTGTTTGATGTGGGGGTCGCCGGGCCGTTGGCTGGGTTGGTGGTTGCCATTCCGGTGCTGCTCTATGGCCTGTCCATTTCCACTTTGGGGCCAGTGCAGGCGGGCGCCGGCAGTTTCATTGAGGGCAACTCTATCTTATATCTCCTGGCCAAATTCGTCGTCTTTGGGCGACTGCTGCCAGAACCAGCCACTTACGGCAGCCTGCCGCCAGTATTATATTGGCTGCGCTACTTTTTTACCGGCACCCCCGCGCCCTATGGCGGGGTGGATGTATTCATCTCCCCGGTGGCGCTGGCGGGCTGGGCGGGAATTTTGGTGACCGCCCTCAACCTGCTGCCCGTTGGACAACTGGATGGCGGGCATATCCTTTACACCCTGTTTGGCAAGAAATTACGCTACGCATTTCCGGTCATCATCGTCTTGATGGGTATTTTGGGCCTGTTTTGGAGCGGCTGGTGGCTGTGGGTCTTTTTGCTGTTCCTATTTGGGCGTCAATCTGCCGAACCGCTCGACCAGATTACCGAGTTAGATGCCCCGCGGCGCGCCCTGGCCTGGGTCATGATATTCATCTTTTTACTCGTCTTTACGCCTGTTCCGATGATTTTGTTGGGATAAACTGACCCATGCAACGCCTCCTGCCCATCTTCATCATCGCGGCTCTGTTGTTTGGCGCCTGTTCTCCTGAGATAACGCTCATTACCCGTCTGCCTGATTCTACGCCGACCACAGAATCTGCCTCCAAGCAGCCCACCGCCACGCCCGCGCCGACTCGCACCCTCTCCCCTAGTCCCACGCCAGGGCTGCAACTCAGCCCGGATGTGGTCAAAGGTCTCGAAATGGAAGCCTGGGTCAGCGGGGATGTCCCCGGCCTGGGGCAGTTGACCGCCAATTTTAACGAGAGCAACCCGTGGGGCGTAAACATCTCCCTCGTTTCCTACCCGAATTTGAATCTCCTGGCTGGGGCGGTTACCGCTTCGCTGGAGAGCGATTCGCAGCCCGATGTTGTGCTGGCCCTGCCCGAACAACTGCTTGGCTGGCGCGAATCGCTGCTCGACCTGACCCCCTACGCCGCCCACGCCGAGTTTGGCGTGGCACGCGAGGCTATCTCGCCCGCTTTTTGGGAGCAATCCTCGCTGGATGGCGCGCAATATGGCCTGCCGGTCATCCGCTCTGGGCGTTATCTGTTCTACAATGTGACCTGGGCGCGCGAACTGGGCTTTAATGCCGCGCCACAAACCTGGGAACAGTTCCGCAAGCAGGCCTGCGCTGCCAACGCAACCTGGAAAGCTGACTCCGACCCAACGAATGACGGCCTTGGCGGCCTGGCGCTGGAGGTGACATCGAACTGGCAAACCCCTTATGGCTGGTTACGCGCCCTGGGTGGGCAGGTGTTTGTGGAGGGCGCATACGCTTTTGAGAGCGAGCAAAATGCCGCCGCGCTGGAGAAACTGGTGGAACTGCGGGCCGAGGGCTGTGCCTGGCTGCCCTCCACCCTCACCAATTTTGAGCATTTGGCGGCGCGCAAGGCCTTGTTCATCAGCGGCAGCCTGAGCGACCTGCCCGACCAGCGAGCCGCGTTTTCGGCGGCGGGGTCTGCCGATGAGTGGACGGTGATGGCTTTCCCCGGTGAAACGCCGGTTGTTCCGGTTTATGGGTTAGATGCGGCGGTCTTTCGTTCGGATGCCGGGCATGAACTGGCAGCCTGGCTGTTCCTCCAATGGCTGCTGAAGCCGGAGAACCAGGCCAGGCTGGCGCGGGCCAGCGGACTCTTCCCGGTCAGCATGGCCGCCCTCGATTGGCTGAAGAGTGATTATGCCGCCAACCCGCAAAAAGGCGCAGCGGCGAATTTGCTGACGCAAGCGGTTGGGTATCCGCCATCAGCGCATTGGGGATTGGCGAACAAGGTACTGGCCGACGGATTCCTGTATCTGTTTCAGGCTTTTCCGAATGTTTCCGTAGAACGGGTGCTGCGAGAGATAGATGCGACCGTGAGTGATTTAGTGAAGTAATTCCACGCAACCAGGCCCACTCACGATGGGCAAAAAAGGCCGTTCTCAACCATCCGACAAATCACCGGTGGGCGACTCTTTGTGAGCCGCCCGTTTATTTTTCCACTTTAATAAACAGCGCCGAGCCAGCCGCCAGCAGGAACATGGCGCCGAACATGCCCATCATCAAGACGTAGCCCGATTGGTCGGCCACCCGCCCGCCAATATAGGCGCCAATCGCGCCGGCCCCGGCCCCGGCCAGGTTTTGCAGGCCCAGGAATTCCCCGGCGCGTTCTTTGGGAATAATGTCGGTCCCCAGCGCCCACGAGGCCACGTTGAACAGGGAATAGGCCAACCCGATGATGGCCGCCGCGACGTACATCATCGGGATATTCGGCCCGAAAATCATGACCGCCACGCCAAGCGCGCCGATTAAGCCGCCCAATGCTGTCAAGAGTCGGCGGTCGAAGCGGTCCGAAAGCCAGCCGGCCACCAGCCCAAACAGGATGACGAACCCGCCCAGCACCATCGGCATCTGCCCGGCCAGCGAAACAGCCTGTTTGGCAGGCATGTCGAACTTTTCCTGGAAGAAATACAGCAGGAACGAGGAAATGTTGTTGATTGCCACCAGCGCGGCCAGGCGCGAGATAATAAACCAGATGAAGGCCCGGCTTTGGCGCACGGTCTGGTCGAGATGTACCGACAGACTGGCAAAGATGCCCACCACCACCGCAACCAGCATGGCCGTCACGCCGATTACGCCAAAGACCAGGTGCGAGGCTTGAGGCAGGGCGGCAATCGAGAGTTTGACCACTTCGCCCAATCCAAGCACAATCGCGGTGAAGATGCCGGTCATCATCACCAGGCTGAGGAACGGCTTCCAGTCGAGTGTCGGCGGGGTCGTTTCGAGCCGTTTCTCGCGCACCAACATGGTCAATCCCATGCAGGCCAACATCGCAACCGCCGCCACAATCAGGGCCGCAAACAGGTTGCCGCGGCTGACCATTGGCGCAATGACCAACCCCACCAGCACCAGCGGCAGGGGGATTTCGAGCAACATTTTCAGGCCTGAGGCTATCCCGCGCTTCTCCGGCGGCACCACATCCGGAATAATGCCTTGCGTGGCGGCATGGGACATATTCGCCAATACCATCGAGGCGATATAGGCCGTGAACAGGATGGCGTAACCGGTCAGGCCCTCCAACCCGGCAATCCAGGCCAGGCCGAGAATGACGAATGACTCCAGGGTAGCGCCGACGAAAATAAATGGTCGGCGGCGGCCCCATTTCAGCCGCGAGCGGTCGCTGAGCAGGCCGAACAGGGCTTGTGCCAGCAAGGCCACCATCAGCCCCCACAGGCGGATGGTGCCGAAGTAGGAGCCTTTCTGGGCTTCGCCGACGAAATCCTGCACCAGCAACGGCACCACCAGACCGGCCAGCACCTGCGAGCGCAGGGTGATGGCGAACCAGTTGATGTTGATGGGCAGGTAATCGTACCAGCGCAGCGAAGGAGAAGCGGTTTGAGTGGTCATTCGGTCTCCTTATAGAGTCAAGCGGCTCGCCGCCTGGTATAAATCAAGCGAATTGCTGCTTGACTCCAAAATATAGGGATAGGCAAACGCCTCGGCGTTGTAGCGTAAATTTTCGGGCGGGGCATCGCCCACATAAGGCGCAAGCAGCAGGCGAAATTCCTGTGCCTGGCCGTTGTAAGAAGGCGCGTAGGGGTTGATGTGGTCCGAAGCCGACATGCTGACCGCCATGAAATGGCCCAGCCCGGTATCGGCTGTGCCATAGCGGTATTGACGTCCCCAATAACTGCCAAACGGGTTCATCAAAACCCGCAGCCCGTCCTGCGCGCGGCGCGTGCGCAGCGGGCAAAAGGCCATGCCGCTCAACACACCCGCCGTTTGCGCCACCAACAAGCCGCGCGCGCCATCCGAAACCGCCACCCAGCCGTGCGTAACGTGATTGTTCACGCTGTCCAATTCGGTGTTTTTCGAGAATTGCCCATAATCCAGGCGATAAGTGCTGACATGGCCGCAATAATTATGCTTCCACACCCGCAGGTCGCCTGCCAGGGCCGGGTGAATCTCGCAAGGCATCACCTCGCGCCAGCGGTTGTCCCAGGTTCTTTGCAAGCGCGCCGCCTTGCCCCTGCTAAACCCAACATGCGGCGTCTCTGGATATTGAACGCGCATGGTGACGTAGATGTATGGCAACCCCGCCGCCAGCAGGATTTCCCGCTCATAATTTGCGGGATGTCCACCCGGCAGCGTGAGATGGCCCATTTGCCGAATCCACCCGGCCACGCCCACCGTTATCGAATCGAGGACTTCCCAGGCTGGAACCTGATAGGTTTTCCCAGAGTAGGTCACCGCGCTGGAGAGAAACCGCCCCGCAGCAAACTCCTCCCCCTCGGCGCGGACGCTGCCGAGATGACCATCACGGTCGAAGGTCAGTTGCAAAAACTCGTTTTGGAGTCCGCTTTTGGTCACTTTCACTGGAGTTTGGGGCGGATGCGGCGGCTGACCGGATTCTATGACGTAATTGCGCTGCTCAGACGGCGCGAACTGATCCACAAAGAACAATTCGCGCGCGAACACCGCCGAGGGGATGGGGTTGCCATCCGAATCGCGCAGGGAAAATGTTGCAGGGGCCGAATTGCCCAGGGGCAGGCGCAATAACCCAGCCGAGGGCCGCGCCGGGGAGTGAATCAAATCCGTCGAAACGCCGCGCGGATAATCGAGCAGGCTGAAATTTCCAGCGGGGACAGATGCGCGGGCTTGCTGAAAGGCTTCGGCGGCGGTCTCAACGGCGCGCTTGGCCAGTTGAAAAGCAATTCTTTCGCGGGTGAGGTTCATAACCGGGGCCGACATGCCAAAATGGGTGGTGGAGAGCAGTTTCAGCCGGGTTTCAAAGGATTCAGCCAGTAATCTGTCCATCGAAGCGGTCAGGCCGCTTTCGGCCAGGCGGCGGGTTTGCAATTCGAGCAGGCGGGCGCGGTCGAGCAGAGTCCACAGTTGATGGTTTGACCATTTTTCCGCCCAACTCGACATGCCATCGAAACTGCCGTCGGCGGTATCCTGCCCGATGACGATGGTCTTGCGCGGCGGGTGCGAGTCGAGATAGCGGCCCGGCGTGGTGAAGCGGACGTAATCGAGGTCGGCCACGTTTTCCACCAGCCCTTGCAGGCCGCTGGCGGTGGAGAAGTGGCCTTTCAGAAGCGGAATGTCGAACCCGAACCAAAATTCATCGTCGGCGTCCATGTCTATCAAGAGCAGCAGGTCTTGCGGCTCGCCCAGTTTCAATTGGGCGCGGCGCATTTGCTTTACCCAGCGGCGCAGGGTGAGGTGGTCGGCCAGGTCGCCGGTGTTGTAGCAGGGCAACAGGCTCATCGTCTGTTCGATGCCGGGGTAGGCGAGCGTGAGCGGGTTGTAGCGTTCTGAAAGTGAGAGCGGGGGAATGAAGTTGCTGAAGCCGTTGAAGGGCAGGGCCGAGTAGAACAGGCTGATGGCGTGGATGCCGCAGGCTGGGTAGAGTTGTAGGTGGATGGGCGTGAAGAGCATTTCCTGCGGCCTGACCATCGGGTAAAAGGCCTCGCCGAACAGGTCGCGCAGACCCGAGCCAGCGGGGTTGCTGATGCCGCGCTTCACGGCGGCCTCGAACTCGTGGGCGGTGTGCGCGCTGATGAGGCCGTTATTGTAGGACATGAGTTGAAATTCGTCACGCCCCGAGCGCGCCCGGCGCTGCATGGCCTCGATGAGGTCGGGGCCATGGACGGGCATCATTTCTTGCAGCGAGAAGAGATTTTCAAAGTCCCACGTTCCGCAAACCGGGATGCCACGCGCGTTCAGGTCGTCGAGGGTGCGCAGGATGTGGCGGATGATGCGAATGTCTTTGCCAAAGCCCAGTTCGTCGGGCGTATCGCCCCGGTAGGAGTGGTAGAAGTTGCCGTGAAAGCGAAAGGCGAGGTAAATATGCGCGTCCATGCCGGGGTCTTCATTCATAATACGAGATTACACTCGCGCTCCATGAATCAAGTCCTGTTTCTTTTTGCGGGGCAGGCGTTTGATTGCCAGTTCGCGCTTGAGGGCCGAGATTTTATCGGGCAATTGCTCCACATATACCATGCGCACTGGGCGACGGTTGCGGGTGTAGCGCGCGCCGTTCCCGGCGTTGTGTTCGCGTTCGCGGCGGGCGGGGTCGGTGGTCCAGCCGGTGTAAAACGTGCCGTCGGCGCATTCGAGGAGGTAGCAGTAGAAAGGCATATCCAAATCAGGCTCTCCCGTCATTTGCGTGAAAAAGTCTAAACATGAACGAGACGGTGGACACACAGGGGAAAGGCGCTGATTGTGCAGGCCTTTCCCTTCGGAAGGTTCGATTACGATTTTTTGAGGCGTGAGCCGGTGAACAGGCGTTTGAGGGGGTTATCCATTTCGACGGGCTTTTTGTCTTCCTTGTCCCATTGGGCGCGGCTGCGCTCTTGCAGCCAGGCGGCGTGGTCATCAAAAGCCAGGCGCAGGCGTCTTTCCAGGTCGGGGCTGTTCCCTTCGTTGACCGCCTGCCGCAAGTGAGTCAACGCGCCAATTACCAGGTCGAGCGAATGGACGGTTTTTTCGGGGTTGAGCAACAGGGATTGTTTGAGCGATTCGAGAGTGTCACCGCCCAGGATTCCAGCGACATGGGCGTAGGGCCGTCCGGCAAAGCGGCGAGTCTCTTGCCAGCCGGGCTGACCAACGGTGGCGTTGAGCATGGCAACCGCGACGAGTTGCGGCAGGATGTGGGCAGTTGCCATCATCCCGTCGGCTTCGAGCAGGTCAAGAAAAAGCGGCTCGCCGCCCAGCATTCTCACCAGGTCTTCGGCCAGTTTAATGGCTTCGGGGCGGGCATTGCGCGGAGAGGTAATGCCAATGGTTGACTTATCGAACAAGTCGGCGCGGGCGGCTTCAATGCCGTGCGCGCTATCCAGCAATATCAATGGGTTGATAGCCGGCACCAGACCGATATAATGCCTGCCGCGCGGGACGTGTTTCTCGAACCAGCCCGCCACCACCCTTTTGAGCGGAGACATATCTAGCAGCACTGCGTCCTCACGCAGGTCGGGAGCGATATACTTCAGGGTGTCTTCCACCTGGTCGAGCGGCAGGCACAAGACCACCACATCGGCTTTTTCGACCGAGGCGGGCAGGTTGAAGACGGTTTCCTCGAATGCGTTTAATTCTTTGGCTTTTTTCATCACCGCCGGTTCGCGGTCATGCCCCACGCGGCGGATGTTTTCGCGCCCATTCAGGGCCAGGCCAATTGAAGCGCCGAGTTGGCCCAAGCCAATGACGGTAATTTGGACGGTCATGAATTCATGCTCCTCAGGAAATGGTGGGACTTGCCCGCCACATTAAGAATAGAATGATTAAGTCTAAATTATAACTTGACTTGGGAAGCGGGAAGGGTTTCCCCCAGAATCGAGAGAGCCGGGGACGCCGACCCCGGCTCTCCATTGAAAGGAGGAGAAGAGAAATCACCTTACGCTCTTAATTTATCACGCACCCCAAAAAACTACTTGACGATTAACCTACGATTCCCCTACGATTGTTCGACAATTAACGGAAATCGCCAATTTGGGTAACAGGATGGAAGGATAAAAGGATATTTTCTTGGAATTGCTGTTTCGGAAAACAAACGGAAGGGTTTAGGGTAAAATAGCCCGACAATTAATATTAAGACTCTCGTGCAAAAACCAATGTGTTCTTTGTGTTTAAAGGTTTTTTTGCAGTGGACTAAGATTAAGGATTGCTTGTGTTCGAGATTCTCTTTTTAGGCACGTCTGCCTCGGCGCCGTCGGCCAAGCGAGGCCTGTCGGCGCAAATTGTGAAGCACGACGAATACCGCTTCCTCGTTGACTGTGGCGAGGGGACCCAACGTCAGATTCTCCAATCGGGGATTGGTTTCAAGCAACTGACCCGCATCCTGCTCACGCACGGCCACCTCGACCACATCCTGGGCCTGGGCGGGTTGATGTCCACCTTCATGCGCTGGGAAGCCATCGAAGAACTGGAGATTTTCGGAGGCCGGACAACGCTCGACCGGGTGCGCGTGCTGATTAACGAGGTCGTCTTGCGCGGGCAGAAGCCGCCCATGTCGCTGCACTTTCGCGAAATTGGCCCCGGCCTGGTGTTCGAGGCCGATAACTTCAGCGTGACGGCCTTCCCGGTCACGCATCGTGGCCCCGATTGCCTGGGCTACCTGTTCGAGGAAAAAGCCCGTCGCCCCTTTTTGAACGAACGAGCAACGGAATTGGGCGTCCCTTTTGGGCCGGAGCGCCGCCTGCTGGTGGAGGGACAATCCATCACCCTGGCAGATGGGCGGGTCATCTCCCCTGAAGACGTGCTTGGCCCGCTCCAGCGCGGCACCAAACTGATGGTGGTCGGCGATACGGGCCGCACCGATGACCTGCTCGAGGTCGCCCGCCAGGCCGACGCGCTCGTGATTGAATCCACCTACCTGGACGAAGAAGCCGACATGGCGCGCCAGTTCTCGCACCTGACCGCGCGCGGCGCGGCGGAACTGGCAAAGCAGGCTGGGGTTAAACAATTGATTTTGACACACATATCGCGCCGTTACCGCGAGAAGGACGTGCTGACCGAAGCCCAGTCCATCTTCCCCAACACGGTGATTGCGCGCGATTTTGATAATTTCATCATCAAACGGGAATAATTGTATGGCACTGGATAAGAAACAAATGAAAATCGGGGTACTCACCTCGGGCGGGGACTCCCCGGGGATGAATCCCTGCATCCGCGCGGT
Source organism: Anaerolineales bacterium (assembly GCA_034432755.1). GTDB lineage: Bacteria > Chloroflexota > Anaerolineae > Anaerolineales > Villigracilaceae > UBA5195. The sequence goes on along the minus strand of DAOUBQ010000050.1, from coordinate 47,245 downwards.
GGTACGGGGTGGCCTGGCACGTGGCGCGCGGGTGATTGGCATCAACAACGGTTTTGAGGGCCTGATGAATGGCGAATTCCGCGAACTGGGCCCGCGCGACGTGGGCGGCATCTTGCTGCGAGGTGGCACGATTCTGCAAACCCGGCGCTCGCTGGCCTTTCGCGAGCCGCGCGGGCAGCGCGAGGCCATCCGCCGGATGAATGAAATTGGCATGGATGGTCTGGTCGTCATTGGCGGGGATGGTTCGCTCACTGGCGCGCTGGCCCTGCACCGGCAGGGAGTCAAAGTCGTCGGCGTGCCGGGCAGCATTGACAACGACATTTGGGGCACCAACATGTCGATTGGGGTTGATACCGCCATGAACACCATCATGGATGCCGTTGATAAACTGCGCGACACAGCCTCCTCGCACGGGCGCGTTTTTCTGGTTGAAACGATGGGCCGCAGTTCTGGCTACCTGGCCGTCATGGCGGGCATCGTCTGCGGCGCGGAAATTGTCCTGATTCCAGAACGCGCCACTACGCTCGAAGAAATTGCCCAAACCATCGAAAGCGCTTATACGCGCGGCAAAACGCACGCCTTCATCATCAACGCTGAAGGCTCTGGCCATAAAACCGAAGAACTGGCAAAAGCGCTCGAAGCGATGGATGTCGGCTTCCAGACGCGCGTCACTATCCTGGGACACATCCAGCGCGGTGGTTCGCCGACCGCCTACGACCGCCTGCTGGCCTCGCGCATGGGCGTCAAGGCGGTGGAAGCGCTTCTGGCGGGCAAGAGCGGGGTGATGACCGGCCTGCAGGGGCGCGGCATCGAATATGTCCCGCTCGAAGAAGTGATTGCTGGCAAGCGCGAAGTGAACATGGAATACTACGAGATGGTCGGCCTGCTGGCACATTGATTTCGCATCGAATGGAAGGAGTTTTTCGAATCAAAAACCCTCTGGCAGGAGGGTTTTTGATTATCTGCTGCTAGCATGGAGAACGACATCGGCAAAACGCTGTTTCGCTTTACCTGAACATATCTTGTTCTTTGGGGCGCAGTAATTCTTTGAACGACCCCTCGCGCAGCGGGTAAGGGAATCCGCGCACATGCACAATCGGCCTTCCTTCGGCAGCCTGGCCCATCACCAGCGAGGCAGCCGCGGCCAGCTCATCGGCCACGCCAACGACGGTGATTTTTAGCGCGTAGCCAAAAAGATCTCTCCAGCCGCGTTCATCTATCAGGCCAGGAAGCCCGCTCAGGCCAATGGCAACGCCCACCGTTCCCAGCCGCCAGGCGCGCCCGTGCGAATCAATGATGAGGACTCCCAGGCGTTTTCCGCTGGCTGATTCTAGCCGGGTGCGGATTTCGGCAGCAGATTGGTCGGGGTTTTCTGGCAGGAGCAGCACCCACTCTGCCTGGTTGTTCTCATCCATCCTGGTGGCAGAGGGGGGTGGGGCGACGTTTGATTGGTCAATTCCGGCGTTGGCGCACACGAATCCCAGGCGGTGTTCGACAATCGCCGTGCCGGTGCGCATCCGCAGGATTTCGCTGCTCTCGCGCAATAACAATTCCGCCAGGCGCGGGTCTTTGCCGGTTTTTTGGGCGACTTCTAACGCGGGGGGCGAGGGGGTCACATCGGCGAGATTGACCAGCCGGTTTTCGGCTTTGCTGACCACCTTTTGCGCCAGAACCAGGATATCGCCATTTTGCAGGGTGATTTCGGCTTGTTTAAGCGAAGAGAGAATCAGCCCGGCCAGGTCGTCGCCGGGTTGGATGAGTGGCAGGTTGGGCAAGGGTGTGATGGTAAGGGGCATTTCCAGTGAATAGTGAGCAGTGATAACCAACAGAGTCCACTGTTAACAGGCAACTGATTACTGAACGTTGATTCCGGTCAATTTGATTCCGGTGTGGGTGGCGCCATATTGTTTGTTGATGTAAATCAAGATCGAAGTCAGGCCCTCCACCACAACCGAGTTCTCAATTGGCCCGGCGTCCCAACCAGTGAGGCCTGCGGCTTTAACCAGTTTCAGCACTTCTTCGCGCGCGGCCTTACTCGTGCCTGTTACCAGCACGTCGCAGGGAACTTCCTCGCCGTGCATCAGGTGTTCAAAGGAGATGTTCTGGAAGGCATCTACGACCTGCACGCCCTCGCCCAGGATTTCAACCGCTTCTTGTGCGGCGGACCCGGCGGGCGGCATTTGCACTTTTGTCACCTTGGGTGGGACGAGCGGCACGGTTACATCCACCAGGATTTTGCCCTGCAGGGCCTCTTTCAATCCAAGCAGGGTGTTGCGGTGTGCAGAATACGGGACGGTCAACACTGCAATATCGGCTTTTTGTGCGGCAGCAAGGTTATCGAGACCTTCGATGGAGGCCTTATGGTCGAGCATTTCGTTCAGTTCAACAGCAGCGGCTTGCGCTTTTTCGGGCAGGCGTGAGCCGATAATCACTTTGTAACCCGCTTTGGCCCAGCGATAAGCCAGCCCCTTGCCTTCTTTGCCGGTGCCGCCCAAAACGGCGATGGTGATGAGTAGGTCCGACATGTTGCTCCTTGTGAATGTTAGAATTTTTCCTGGTACCGTTTCCAGGTCTTGGCCGCCAGCGCGCGGGCTTTTGCGGCGATTTCTTTCTCGTCCAGCGTGAGCAATTCACGGTCTTTCATTAAGGTTTTGCCGTTGACGATGGTGGTGGTAATCATCGTTTCGCGGAAGCCGAACAGGATGTGCCAGGGCAGGTTGTCTTCGGTCAGCGGGGTGGGGGGGGTGTAATCCACCAATATCAAATCGGCGGCGGCGCCAGGTGTCAGTTTGCCGATTTCTTGCCCGAAGAAGTGCGTGGCCTGGGCGGCGTTGTTGTAAATTGCCATCTCCACCACTGTGTAGCCTCCCATGCGGCGTGGGTCGCGGTGGTGGATTTTGTGCAGCAGGTAGGCCGCCTTCCACTCCTCCCACATCGCGTTCGAGAAGCCGTCGTTGCCCAAGCAGACGGGAATGCCCATGTTCAGGTACTCTTCCACCGGGGCCACGCCTACGGCGTTGTTCATGTTTGAACGCGGCTGATGCGTAACCCAGGTTCTCGAAGCAGCCAAGATGTCCCGCTCATGCTCGTCTAAATGGACGCAGTGCGCAGCGATGCTGTTTGGGCCGAGAATGCCGTGTTTGGCGAGCCATTCCACCGGGCGCATTCTGGCACGTTCTTGCACAGCGCGGCCATCGTCTTCGCTTTCGGAAAGGTGGATGTGGAAGCCGGTTCCATTCGGCGCGGCCTGGCGGCACAGGTCGAGGGTGGAATCGGAGAGGGTGAGCGAGGCGTGCAGGCCAAAGATGGCGGAAAGGAGGGGATGTTGCCCGCTTCGGACTTTTTCGAGGAAGCGAACATTTTCTCGCACCCCGGCTTTCATCCGCTCCGGCCCGTCACGGTCCGTTACCTCGTAACACAGGCAAGAACGCACCCCGGCGGTTTCCACTGCCTCGGCGATGACGTCGAGCGAGCCAACAATGGCGTTGGGCGAGGCATGGTGGTCGAACAGGGTGGTTGTACCGTGCCGGATGGCGTCGGCCAGGCACAAGAGGGCGGAGTAGCGGATGTCTTCTTCGGTGAGCGAGCGGTCGAGCGGCCACCACAGTTTTTGAAGGATTTCGGAGAACTGGGTGGGCGACTGGCCGGGGATGGCCATGCCGCGCGAGAAGGCGCCGTAGTAGTGGGTGTGAGCGCAAATGTTTCCGGGCAGTACCAGTTGTTCGCGCGCGTCGAACAGCGAGGCGTTGGGGTGGCGGCTTTTTAGCTCGGAATCTGGCCCCAGGTCGGCAATCTTACCGTTTTCGATGTAAATTCCCCAGCCGGTTAAAACCCGGTTCGGTTTCTCCCAGGTGACAAGTGTTGCATTCGTAATCAGCATGGTATTGCTCCGTGGCAGTGCGGCAAGGCAAATTGTCCATTTGGCCTACCTAGCCCAGCCCAAATTGTTGTGGGGCCGGCAGGCGCGCTCCGCCCATTGCCATTTCAGAGAGAACCCGGAATACGCCATCGCGCATTTCGGGTTCGGTGCCGAACAGGTGCGGGTAGAGCGCAGCCAGCACGCCCTCGGTGGGGGTGTGGCGCAGGTAATGAAGTGCTGCCTGCTGGTATTCGGGGTTGTCGTCTTTAAGTGCCAGCAGGAGCAGGTCGGTGGCCGGCTCGCCGGGGACGACGCCCATGCCGTATTTTCCGGCAAATTCAATTAACCAGGGCATGTTTTCGGGGGCGAGTTCGCGCTGGGGAATGTGTGGGTTGGGCCGCTGCAAGGCTTCTAGCACTTCGACAGCGGCATTTCGCACCACCCACTGCTCGTCTTGGGTTGGGATTTGTGCCAGCAGTTCTTGTGCCCATGGCTCGCGTACGCGCGCCAGCCCATAGACAATTGCACGGCGCACCAGGATATCCTGGCTGGTGACGCCGTCTTTGAGGGTCTCGTAGCCTTCGACGGGGTGGTTGGCCAGGGCTTCGGCGGCGGCGATGCGGAGTTGTTCATCTCCACCCAAAAGCGCTGAAGCGATTGCTTCGAGGGCCTGAGGTGTGCCAATCTCCACCAGCGCCAGGCAGGCTGCCTGCCGGGCCGCCCCGGCCGAAGAGGATAGAACCTGGATGAGCGCCTCGACTGATTTTCCGTCATGTACCACTCCTGCGCCGAGCGCTGCCACGCGGCGTAGTTCGTTCGATGGCGACAGCATCAGTTGTCGGAACAAGGCTCCGGCGTTGGAGTCACCGCTTAAGGCAAAGGCGGCGATTGCCTGTGCGCGCAGGGCGGCGGGATGGTCTTCGTTTTGTAAAATCTGGATCAGTGCGCTCATGACGGCGTTACGCCAGGCAGCTTTGGGTGGGGCGTCGCGTAACAGACGCGCGGCGGTCAGGCGTGGGCGCAGAAGGATGTTGTCTTCGGTGGAGAGCAGGCTGTTCACCAGGTTGGTTGCGTCGCCAAAAGCGGCTGCATAGCGCAGGGTGGTGGTGCGCCCGGCCCAAGGGGGTTGTTTTAGCACGGTTTCGGCATCGGCGGCACTTAAACCCTTGCCGGCCAGGAATCCCAGGTAAACGGGGTGCGCAAAGCGCACCAAACTGCCACCGTGCGCGGCCAGAATGCCTGATACGGTCATTTGGGAGACGAGGCTGGCCGGGCGTGGGGGAGGTGCGGCCTGTTTTTTCCCGCTCAATGGGTCTTTGCCACCGGCTGCCTGAGTTTCAGGTTTTTTCTCGTTGGGGAGTATTTCGGATTCTGGCACGGGAAGGGGCGCGGCGGGTTCAAACGATTTTGTCCATTCTTTCGCGCGTCCTGTTTCAAACAGCGCCAGTCCGTTCAGGCTGGCTTGCGTGCCGATGGCGTACAGGGCTTCGAGGGGCGCCTGGGGCGGGAGCAGGCGCCGCAGGTGGGCTTCGATGGCGTCGGTTGGGCGCGCGCCGCGCACGTCGCCTGCGTATGCGCCCCATACCTTGAGGGTCAGTTCCAGCGGGGTCAGGCCCAGGTTGTCTTCGGAAAGCCAGCGGTTAAGTAAGATGGGGTCAATCGGGGTTAAAGAGGTCTGAGCCCACGCTTCAGTCGCGACGTATTTTTGCCAGAGCATCGTCCAGACTTGCAGGAATTCCCGCTTTTGCCGGGCGGTCCAGGGCATGATTGCCATAGGGACGAACCCCAGCGTGAGCAGGCCGTCTACATATTCTGGTGCGCCGGTGGTGATGATGTGCGTGCGTGGAAACTGGCGCAGGATGACGCGCAGGTAGGCGCTCACTTCCTGAATGCCGGTGGGGGGCAGCTCATCCACTCCGTCTAGCAGGAGCAGGGCGCGCCCGCTCTGGAAGGCGTATTCGACGAAGCCGGGCAGTTTGCCTGCCGTCAGCGCGCCGCTGGTTTCGATGAGTTTCTCAACGACCGGTGTCAGGAAGTCGGTGGGCTTTTTGGGGTCTTTGAGCGGCAATCCCAGGTCGGCGGCGTGGATGAAGAAGGGAATCATCTCATGTAGCGCTTCTACCTCGGGGCGGCGGTTAACAATTTGGGAGGCCAGGTGCGCCAGGGCGGTCGTTTTACCGGTTCCGGGCTGGCCGGTAATGATGATGTTGACTCCGCCGGAGATGGCTTCGGGGATGGTGAGGGTTGCGCCCTGATACACTGCCGCAAATTCGGGGTAATCGGGCAGGTAGGGGATGGCCTGCTCGGTGATGTCGCTGTGCGGGCGGGGTGTGTGGGGTTCGGCATAAGCGGGCGGCGCGAGCAGACGGGTTTCTTGCGCAATTTCGTCCAGAGCAAAGAGTGAGGCGGCCAGGTGTGTTCCCTGGGTTTGACGAAAGATGATTTTGCGATGTGTATTTTCGAGATCGGAGCTTCCTTGCAGGGCGCGGTCGCGCTGTTGCTGGCGCATGGATTCTAGGAGTTGCCGCAAGGTGGGTCGAAGCAGCGCCAACACCCACCAGATGACTGTTGCCACAATTGCGCCAAATAAAAAAGAGGGGAAGTTGAGCCAACCGAATATGTTGCGCATGATTTGAATTCCTGTTCAGCCGGCAAATAAAATCCTGCCGCACGATGGGCAGTGGACGATTTGCTGCGAAAACCGCACTGATTGGGCGTGTCCGCGTGTGAGGGCTGCACCGCAGGCGTTACAGGCATCCTCGCTGATGGTGGTGACGGCCAGGCCGCGCCGCTGTTGGCGCAGGGTGTCGTAGCGGGCCAGCGATTGGCTGTCTATCATCGGCAATACAGCCAGGCGTTGGGCGGTGAGGGTTTCTGTTTCTTTTTGGAGGAAGTCCTGTTCGGTTTTCAGCGAAGCGTTTTGGCTGATAACCTGTCCTTGCGTGAGGAGATATTCCTTTTTGGCCGAATCTAGCGCCGCGCGGGCATCTTCCAGTGCGAGTATGGCCTCCAGTTGGCGGTCTTCCAGCGTGGCGAGGTGGCGTTTGAGCGCGGCGACATCGTTTTGTAAGTCGGCGAGTTCTTTGGGGTTTTGGATGCGCCCGCTATACAGGCTGGATTCAGCCTGTTCGAGTTTGATGCGCTGGTTGGCGGCTTCGTTCTCGGCTTGTTTGAGGGCTTGCTCTGACGCTTTGAGCGCCGCTTCGGCGCTTTCCTGGCGCAGGCGGGCAGCCTTCAGCGCGGCGTCATTTTCCAGCGCGGACTGGATGGCCGCCTGCCGGGATGTCACCTGGTCGAGGCGGGTATCAATTTGTTGTAAGCGGTATAGGTTGAGGGCGATGCTCATTAAGCAGAATTATACTCAATGCCGGGGATGATTCTCTACATGGATTTTATGGCTTCCTTAAGTTCCGACTGTGGGTTTCAAAAGCAAACAGGCCGGAAATGATTTCAGGATGAGCCGCGCAAATAGACGAGTGTTTGTTTTTTAGCGCGGCGTGATGCCCAACCCCGGCCCATTGGGTAGGGTCAGGGTTGCGCCATCATATTGTACGCCGATGAACGGGTCGTCGGCGACCAGCAGCGGCCCGTCGAGATCGAGATAGTCGCATAAGGGGGCGAGATGGGCTGCGGCGGTCACGCCGACCGAGCTTTCAACCATACACGAGAGCATGATTTCCATCTCATGCGCGCGGGCGGTGTGGATGGCGCGCAGCGCTTCGCGGATTCCGCCGGTTTTCATCAGTTTGACCACTACACCATCTATTGCGTCAGCATATTTGGCGACATCTGCTGCCGTTTTGACGCTTTCATCGGCGAAAATTCGCAACTTGACGCCTTTTTGTTTGAGCTCTGCGTGCAGCCAGCGATAGGATTCGACATCGTTCGCCGGGAGTGGCTGCTCGATGAATTCCAGGTCGTATTTTTCGAGGCGCGGAATCAGGTCGAGGGCTTGCTGGGGCGTCCAGCCGGCGTTGGCATCAACCCGCAGGCGGGCGTTCGTCGCGGAGCGAATCGCCGCAATGGCGCTTTCAGGGTCATCTGGTCCGAGTTTGACTTTGATGATTGGGTAACCGCTTTCACGGGCCGTGCGGGCCATCACTTCGGGGGAGTTGATGCTGATGGTGAAGGAGGTTTGCGGCAGCGGGGCGGGAGTTAGCCCAAGCAGACGATAGAGCGGCTGGCCGAGCAGTTTGCCCCACAGGTCGTGCAGGGCAATGTCAACGGCGGCCTGGGCGGCATGCGCGCCTTCTGGCAGGGCATTGAGCAGGTCTTCTAACGCGTAGGGGTTATCTCCAAGCGGTGGCAGGCTCTCCAGGTAGGCTATCAGGCTTTCCTGCGTATCGCCGTAATACGGCACAGCGGCGGCCTCGCCATAGCCAATCAAACCGTCATGTTCCATGCGCACCAGGACGTTGTGCCGCTGGTTGCTTGCGCCGTGCGCCACGCGAAAGGTGGTCTTCAGGTTGAGGGTGAGCGGAGATGCAGTGAGTTTCATACGTTGCAATTGAGCGAAAGAAAAGGCCCCAAAGGTTCAACCTTTGGGGCCAGGGCCAGCCATGGATTAGAGGGCGACTGTGTTGCTTTTGGCGGCTTTGTAGGCCTGCCCGTAGAGGTGATAGAGAACCGTGCTGCCCCAGGCTGCCGTGGCGGCAATGCCGATAACGCAGATGATTAACCCAAATGGCACGATGAATGCGACGACCAGGGTTCCGAGCAGAACCATGAGATAGGGGCCAATGGCGCTGCGCACCATGCCGAAGATTTCACCAAAGCGGAAGGCCGCGCCGAGCTGTCCATTGTTTGCCATCATGTTGCCGAGCGCTGCCGGGCTGATGAATGTGGCCGCCAGGCTGAGTATCAGGCCTAAGCAGCCGCAACACAGGGCCACAATGCCGCCCGCCGAAATCAGCGCGGTGGAGGCGTCGCTTCCTAACTCGCGAAGAATATCGGGGTTGTTGGTCAGCGCGGTGATTGTGCTTTGGCAGGTGTTGACCAAGCCGCCAGGCAGGTTGAACACCAGTCCAACAACAAACCCTTTCAGTCCCAGCATGGCAAAGTTGCCAAAATCAGACCAATCGGGCAGGGGCGTTGGGTCATCCTGAATCACCCGGCGGGTGATTTCTAGCCCCCAGCCGCCGACGACAATCCAGCCCAAAATAGGGATGAGCATTAAACCGGCGGCAATGCCGACTTTTTTGAGCCAGTCGGGGTCTTGTGTAATGTATGTAAAAGCGCGACCGAATTCCATATCATTCTCCTCCAAGAATTATTGTTGATGTTCCATTATAGGGTTAAACTATACAAAATTGCAAGCCGTTTACGTTAAGGAATTAGGAAAAATATGCCACAGACTCCCGTTCTTGTGCCGCTTTTGAATGCCAACGAACCCGAAGCCCGGCTGGTGCAAATCCATGTCAAAGATGGACAACCTGTTCAGAAGGGCGACCTGCTCTTTACTATTGAGACGACCAAGGCCGCCAGCGATGTCGAATCGCCGGAGAGCGGTTTCGCGCGCCTGATTGCCAGCGAGGGGGATACACTGTCGGTGGGCGCGGTGCTGGCGTATATCACCGAGACAGCGGACGAATCAGTCAGTAGTCATCAGTTACCAGCATCCAGTAATCAGGCGTCAGTGAAAAGTCATCAGTCGGATTTGCGGATGACGAAACAGGCCCGCGCCCTGGCAGAGTCGCTCGGCCTCGACCTGTCTTCCTTGCCCACAGGCCGCCTGATTACCGAATCATTCATTCGACAAATCACACAGTCACAAAATCCATCGCTCACGCAATCACACAATCTTGCAAGCACCAAATCACCAAATGCCCAAATCCTGCTCTATGGTGCGGGTGGACATGCCAAGGCCGTGCTGGAAATGATTCAGGCGATTGGGGCGTTTGGCGTGGCAGGGATTGTGGATGACAACCCGGCTCTGACGGGTACTTCGGTGTTGGGCGTGCCGGTGCTGGGGACGCGCGCTGCGCTGCCGGGCTTGCTGGAGCGCGGCGTGTTGCTGGCCGCCAATGGCGTGGGGGGGATTATCAACATCGAGATTCGCGTCAAATTGTTCGAGCTGCTGGCCGATTATGGTTTTGCCTTTCCCATTTTGCGCCATCCACGCGCCACGGTAGAGCCTTCGGCGCGTCTTGAAGATGGTGTTCAGGTCTTTGCGAATGCGTATGTTGGCTCTGCGGCTGTTTTGCATGAAAGGTGCATGGTGAATAGCGGGGCGATTGTCTCGCATGATTGCGAAATTGGTCGCTACGCCCACCTTGCACCGGGCTGCCTGCTGGCTGGTCATGTGCAGGTGGGCGAGCGCGCGCTGGTGGGAATGGGCGTGACGACGATTATCGGCCTGAAAATTGGCGAGGGCGCGCGGGTGGGCAATGGCGCGGTTCTGTTGGCTGATGTTGCTCCGCGGCAAATTGTGCCGGCGGGCAAGGTGTGGGCGGGGTAATTCTTCTTGACAAGCATGTTCATACTTGTTATTATCGAACCGCCCCATCCCCCCCCCAGGGGGGTGGGGAAGGAGCGATGATGGCAAGCGAATCCAACATTAGACGGCTGAAAACCATCGAAGGCCATGTGCGCGCGATTGTCCGCATGGCCGAAGAAGGCGCATATTGCATTGACCTGATTCGTCAGATTCAGGCCGTGGAGGCTGCGCTCAACAAGGTCAGTTCCCAAATCCTTGAAGACCATCTGCGCTCATGCGTCATCACTGCCATTCAGGGCGAAGACCCCAAAGAGCGCGAGCGCGTGCTGAAAGAAATCAGCGAGGTGTTCGAGATGGCGAACAAAGTGTAGCAATTGGGTGATTTCGAGAATGGGTGATTGTGTGATTTTCACCCGCCAAGTCGCCAAATCCACCAATCAAAAAATCAGACAATTACAAAATAAAAAGGAGTTTTTCATGAAGACTGTCAAGTATTCTGTTCCCAATATTTCTTGCGGACATTGCGTTCACACCATCCAGACCGAACTGACTGAATTGGAGGGGGTGAAAGAGGTGCGCGCCAGCGCCGAGACTAAGAGTGTGGCGGTCACTTTTGAATCTCCTGCCGACGAAGACAAAATCAAGACCCTGCTGGCTGAAATTAATTACCCGGTGGTGGGGTTGGCGCTTTCGTAGGTTAAGTGCCGAACGTCAAAAGTTTGTGGATTCTGTGCCAGGGTTGCTCTGGCACAGGTTGCTTTACGCCAGGGTGTAAAGAAAAAGTGACAGAGTGAGCAAATTGACTGGGCTTTGACTATCACTATTTAAGTTTACTGGAGTGTCTATGTCTGATACCAGGCAATTAACTTTACCCATTACCGGCATGACCTGCGCCAATTGCGTGGCGGCGGTTGAACGGAATTTGAAAAAACTGGACGGCGTTTCCACCGCTGTCGTGAATCTCTCCTCTGAACGCGCTATGGTGGAATTTGATTCGGCCAAACTGGCGCTTTCAGACTTAATTGGACGGGTGGAACGCGCCGGGTACGGAGTTGCGACAGGCGAGGCCGAACTGGTCATCAAGCGCCTTGCCGATGATAATGACGCTCGGCGGCTGCAAAAGGCTCTCACCAGGCTGGAAGGTGTTTTAGAAGCCAGCGTGACCTATGCCAGCGAGAAGGCGCGCGTCCGTTATATTCCCACCATCGTCAGTCAGGCGGAAATCCGCCGGGCGGTGAGCGCGGCCGGGTTTGAGTCGCTTGAATTGGGCGGCCAGGCAGAAGACGCTGAGGCCATGGCCCGTGAGCGAGAAATCGCAACCCAGCGGCGTTTGCTCCTGATTGGCCTGCTTTTCACCATCCCACTGTTCCTGCTCTCGATGGGCAAAGATTTTGGCCTGCTTCCGGCTTTTTTCTATGCGCCCGATTACCAGAAGATGTACCGGATGATGGGCATGTACCCCGGCGCATGGTGGTTCAATTGGCTCATGCTGGCCCTGGCAACCCCGGTGCAGTTTTACGTTGGCTGGCAGTATTACGTTGGCGCGTATAAAGCCCTGCGCAACGGCTCGGCCAATATGGACGTGCTGATTGCGATGGGTTCCTCGGCGGCGTATCTCTACTCGCTGCCAATCACCTTTGGCTGGTTGGATGGACATGTTTATTTTGAGACCGCCGCTGTCATCATTACGCTCATCAAACTGGGCAAGTTCCTCGAGGCGCGCGCCAAAGGCCGCACCAGTGAAGCCATCAAAAAACTGATGGGGCTGCGCGCCAAAACCGCCCGCGTCGTGCGAGAGGGTGTTGAGGCCGAGATAGCGGTGGACGATGTGCGGGTTGGGGATGTGGTTCTGGTGCGCCCGGGTGAGAAAATCCCCGTGGATGGGGTGGTCATCGAGGGCCGCTCCACAGTGGATGAATCCATGCTCACCGGCGAGTCGCTGCCAGTGGAGAAGAAACCCGGCGACCCGCTGATTGGCGCAACCATCAACAAACAAGGGCTGCTCAAGTTCGAGGCCACCAAAGTTGGCCGTGAAACCGCCCTGGCGCAGATTATCCGGCTGGTGGAGGAAGCCCAGGGCAGCAAAGCGCCCATCCAAAAACTGGCCGACCAGGTTTCGAGCATTTTCGTTCCGGTGGTCATTGCAATTGCTTTCCTCGCTTTCGTCGGCTGGTATTTCTTTGGGCCGCCATTGCCCGTCAATGCAGATACAAACCCCTTCACCCGCGCTCTGATTCACATGGTGGCCGTATTGGTGATAGCCTGTCCGTGCGCGCTGGGCTTGGCGACCCCGACTGCGATTATGGTTGGAACGGGCAAAGGTGCTGAGATGGGGATACTGTTCCGCAACAGTGAAGCGCTAGAGCGGGCCGGGAAGGTCTCGGTGGTCGTGCTGGATAAAACCGGAACGGTGACGAAGGGGCAGCCAGCAGTGACAGACATCGTCACCAATCATCAGTTATCATTGATTGGCGCTGATTCACTGATGACTGAACACGGGTTACTGGCTTTAGCTGCCTCGGTGGAAAAAGGCTCCGAACACCCGCTCGGCGAGGCCATTTGGGCCGAGGCCACCACGCGGGGGCTGGTTCTCGTTGAACCGGCCGGGTTTCAGGCTGAGGCCGGGCAGGGCGTTGAGGCCGAAGTGGAAGGCCGCCGGGTGGCAGTCGGTAGCCTGCGAATGATGGAAAAACGCGGCTATCTGCTCAACGGCCTCGAAAAAGAAGTCTCCCGTTTACAGGCCGAGGCTAAAACGGCCATGCTGGTGGCGGTGGATGGTCAGGCCGCGGGCGTAATTGCCGTTGCCGATACCATCAAAGACGGCTCGGTGGAGGCGATTGCCCAACTGCGCCGCATGGGGCTGCGCGTGGTGATGCTCACGGGCGACAATCAGAAAACCGCCGAAGCGATTGCCAGGCAGGCGGGGATTGAGGAAGTTATCGCCGAAATCTTGCCGGAGGGCAAAGCGGCGGAAGTTAAACGCCTGCAATCGCCAATCGCCAATCGCCAGTCACCAATGGTTGTCGCAATGGTTGGCGATGGCGTGAACGATGCCCCAGCCCTGGCGCAGGCGGATGTTGGCCTGGCGATTGGCACGGGGACGGATGTGGCGATGGCCGCTGCCTCCGTCACATTGATGAGCGGCGACCTGCGCGGCGTGGCGCGCGCCATCTTGCTCTCGCGTGCGACGCTTGGCACGATTAAGCAAAACCTGTTCTGGGCTTTTTTCTACAACGTCCTGCTCATCCCGGCGGCTTTTCTGGGGCTGCTCAACCCCATGCTGGCGGCCGGCGCGATGGCTTTCAGCTCGGTTTTTGTCGTATCGAACTCCCTGCGATTACGAGGAAAACGCATTTCGTGATTTTTGATTGGGCGTTGGAGAGAAATCTACCTCGTTCACTGGGGCGGTTGTATCATATTGCTCTGTGAAAACTACGTCAACCGCGAAGATTTTGTAGGGCGATATTTATGTCGCTTTCAGGTTGCGGAATGAATTCTGCGCTACATATTTCAGAATGGGTTGCCGCGCAAAGGCCCGTTTGGCTTTCAGGAAGACGTGTTCGACGCTACGATTTAATTGCGCTGGAAATAGCCCCTGACCGGTGGTATGCCAAATGTGGTGTCAATTCGTACTGCCAGATTAATCTCCCGCCACTTTTACACAACAATTGAGATACATCCCCCTGACCAGGCCCAGAAATTCGGCCTCGTGATAGCCGACGCGCTTATAAATTTTTCTTGATAGACTTTGACACCCCTTGGGGTTACAATCCGTAGCATGTCAAAGATAGCACACCTGAAATTCAATGATTCTGCGCCGGATGTTGAGCTGCTAACGGTTGAAGGGCAGCCCATCCAGCTTTCCTCATTATGGGCTGGCAAGGTTCTGGTCTTGGCTTTCACCCGTCACTTTGGCTGTCCACAATGCAAAGAGATGATGGACAACCTTGTCCATTTCAAGCCGGAGATGGTCGCCCGCGGACTCGCCCTGGCAGTGGTCACGCAAGGCACGCCCGAAGCCGCCAAAGCGTTTTGCTCAGAGCGCGCGCCGGGCGTAACCTGTCTGGCCGACCCGCAACGGGTAGCCTACCGGGCTTATGGGCTGGCGCGTGCTAACTGGTGGCAGTCCATCTTATCGGTGCGGGTGATTCGCTCGAACCGTCGGCTGGCGCGTGAAAAGGGTTGGAAGCCCGAGCTGCCGCCTCCTGGTCAGGATGCGATGCAAATGTCAGGCACCTTCATCATCGGCCCGGAGGGCAAAATTCGCCTGCCATACTATTATGACGATATTGCCGACCACCCGCCGGTGGATCTGCTCTTGCGCGGCGTGATGGGCATGGATTGGGCAACGCCGCTTGACGCGCCGATTGCCGGAGAGACAGAATGAGCATGGGATTGGCTTTTTATCTTGCATTCAAAGAAATTTGGCGCAATAAGGGCCGCTTTTTCCTGGTCAGCCTGGTGATTGCGCTGATTACCCTGTTGGTTTTGTTTATCGCCGCCCTGGGTGAGGGGTTGGGGACTAATAACCGCGAGTATATCTCGAAACTGGACGGGCAGTTGGTGGTCTTTTTGGAGAAATCTGATTACATCATCAGCGCCAGCCGATTGCGGCAGGCCACCTTGCGGACGGTGCGTCGCGTGGAAGGCGTGGACGACGCCGGTCCGGTTTCGACCTCCAATACGGCCATCTTGCTTTCGCCGGGCAGTGAAAACAAAGTCCTCAAAGTTTCCCTGCTAGGCGTAGAATCTGGCCGCCCCGGTTTCCCGCAGTTAACTGCCGGGCGCACCTTTCTTTCGGCCACCGCTCGCGAAGTGATTGTAGATCAGCGTGTCCTCGACCGGACCGATATCAAAATCGGCGATACCATCACCATCCGCTCCACCCAGGGCGTGGAGGACGAATTTTTCGATCTGAAAGTCATCGGCACGACCACCGGGCAGGCTTTCTTCTTCCAGCCTGCGATTTTCGTCTCGCCCTCGGTCTGGGAAAAGGTGCGGCCCAAATCGGACGCGGAAATCGGCAACACCGTTCCGGCCATCAACGTCATCGTCGTGCGCGTGAAAGACCCGGCCCAAATTGAATCGGTCAAAGCAAATTTACTCAGTGCCGTGAAGAACATCGAGGTTGCCGATATTCCAACCACCATCAACAACATCCCCGGCTACTCGGCTCAGCAAGGAACGGTGCAGACCCAAGGCGGCTTCACCCTGCTGATAGGCATTCTCGTCATTGGCGGCTTTTTCCAAATCCAGATTTTGCAGAAAGTCGCACAAATTGGGGTGCTTAAGGCGATTGGCGCCTCAAACCCGGTCGTTGGCATGTCGGCAGTCATTCAGATTTCTCTGGTGACGGCCTTTGGTGTGGCGATAGGCGGAGGCCTGACCTACCTGTTTTCGCTCGGATTTCCCCCCACTGTGCCGCTGTTCTTCAACGGGACAGCCTCTGCCTTGGCCTTGGCGGCCCTGCTCTTGATTGGCCCGCTGGGCGGCCTGGTCTCGGTCATTTACGCCGTGCGAATCGAACCGCTCAAAGCCTTGCGACTGTCATAATCGTAGCGCAAGATGTTATCTTACCCACACCGTAGCGCAAGATAGTATCTTACCCACACCGTAGCGCAAGATAGTATCTTACCCACACCGTAGCGCAAGACAGTATCTTGCCCACACCGTAGCGCAAGACAGTATCTTGCCCGCACCGTAGCGCAAGATAGTATCTTACCCACACCGTAGCGCAAGATAGTATCTTGCCCACACCGTAGCGCAAGATAGTATCTTGCCCACACCGTAGCGCAAGATAGTATCTTGCCCGCACCGTAGCGCAAGATAGTATCTTGCGCCACTTCACAGGAAAAAACAATGAGTGTATTGGTCAACACGCCTACCCACAACATATCTATGCACCAAATTGTTGAAAACCACCTGGTTGCCCTCGAAGTGCGCAACGTAGTCAAAACTTTTGCCACCGACACCGGTTTGATTAATGCCGTAGACGATGTCTCGTTTTCGGTGCGGCAGGGCGAGTTTGTTGCCCTGGTTGGGCCGAGCGGCTCTGGCAAAACCACCATGCTCTCTATCCTGGCCGCTTTGCTCACACCCACCAGCGGACAGGTGCTGATTGATGGTCAGGATTTAGCAAAAATGAACGAAACGCAGCGCGTTCGGTTGCGGCGTGAGAAAATTGGCTTCACCTTCCAGTCAAACAACCTGGTTCCATTCCTCAATGCGGTCGAAAACGTCGAATTGATGCTGCGCCTCAACAACCGCCTCGATAAAGCCGGGCGGGTGCGCTCGGCTGAACTACTGGCCCGCTTGGGCCTGGGAGAACGCCTATACAATCTGCCTGCTCAAATGTCGGGTGGACAGCAACAGCGCGTGGCCATTGCCCGGGCCTTGATTCACTCCCCAACCGTGGTGTTGGCCGACGAGCCCACCGCCAGCCTCGATACCGAGCGCGCCTTCCAGGTCGTCCAAACCTTTGCCGCTCTCATCCATGAGAACAACCGTGCTGGCATCATGGTCACACACGACCTGCGCATGTGCGCATACGTTGACCGTGTGCTGCAAATGCGAGATGGCAAACTGGTGCGCGTTTATGAAACGCGTGATGAGATACTGGCCCTGGCAAGCGGCGGTGAGCATTAAGAGCCGGTCCGAAAAATATTCTTGCCCCATCCTGCCCGGACATGACCGTCCGGGCTAATTTATCGCAAATGCCAACAAGGTTTTTTGAATTGTGAACGCTTTGTTATTGCCTGGTATTTCTTCTTCCAAACGGTATAAAATACCCCCATGAAATACAACGCCCTCCTTTTCGACATGGACGGCACCCTCGTCCACAATATGCCCATCCATAACCAGGCCTGGAGCGATACGCTGGCCGAGGCTGGCGTCCAGATTGACCTGGATGAATTCAACCGCGCCACGACCGGCAAGAAAAATGTTGAAATCTTGCGCATGGTGCTTGGTGACCATCTGACTGACGCCGAACTTGCTTACTGGAGCGAACGGAAGGAAATCCTTTACCGTGAACGCTTTGCCTGCTGCCGCGAGCCGCTGCCCGGTCTGCTACACTTGCTCGAACAGGCTCATGCCCTTCGCCTCCCAATGGCGGTTGCTACCGCCGCCCCGCCTGAAAACGTCTCGTTTATCCTCGATGAACTCGACCTGCGACGGCATTTCCAGGCCGTCGTAGGCGCGCATGATGTCAAAAACGGCAAACCCGACCCAGAAATCTTTCAGAAGGCTGCCGAGTCGCTGGGAGCCTCCCCCGAATCCTGCCTGGTGTTCGAGGACGCCCTGGCCGGAATCGAGGCCGCACGCCGCGCCGGTATGGATGCCATTCTGCTTTGCACCACCCTCGAAGCCCGCGAGGTGGCCGGTCAACCCCACGTCCTGCGCGCCGTGCCAGATTTTACTCACCTTGATTTGCCAGCCCTGCTTGGCTGATTTGGATGTTCTGGTTCTCTAATAAAAATTCGTTTTTCAAACACAAAGAACACGAAGGTCACAAACGAAAAGCGTCTTTTTGCAACTTTTCCTACGCCAATTGCGCTATATCTCGCAGATCTTTCCCAGGAGGCCTTATGCCGCCCATTCTCCAAGTCCACAACCTGGTCAAAAAATACGGCGATTTCACCGCCGTTAAAGGTGTCTCGTTCGACATCCAACACGGCGAAATCTTCAGCCTGCTTGGTCCAAACGGCGCGGGCAAGACGACCACCATCTCCATGCTCTCCACCCTGTATGGCCCCACCGAAGGCGACGCGACCATTGCCGGGCATTCCATTCGCAAAGACCCGATGGCCGTCCGGCGCGCCATTGGTGTTGTGCCGCAAGATTTGGCGCTCTACGAAGACCTGACCGCCCGCGAAAACCTCGAATTTTGGGGGCAAATGTACGGCCTGGGCGGCAAAGCCCTCGCCAGCCGCATCGCCGAAGTCCTCGAGCAAATCGGACTCACCGAGCGCGCCAAAGACCGTGTCCGCACCTTTAGCGGCGGCATGAAGCGGCGCGTCAACATTGGTGTTGGCTTGCTGCACAAACCGCAGCTGCTTTTTATGGACGAGCCAACCGTTGGCATTGACCCACAAAGCCGCCGCGCCATCCTCGATACGGTCAAACAACTCAACCGGCAGGGCATGACCGTTCTCTACACCACTCACTACATGGAAGAAGCCGCCGAACTCTCAAATCGGGTTGGCATCATTGACCATGGCGAGATGATTGCCCTCGGCACGCAAAAAGAACTCACCCAGCAAGTCGGTCAGACCGAAACCCTGGTCTTGCACATCGCCGAAAACGACGACCCGGCCGCCCTGGCCCACGCCCTCACCAGCATC
Source organism: Anaerolineales bacterium (assembly GCA_034432755.1). Taxonomy (GTDB): domain Bacteria; phylum Chloroflexota; class Anaerolineae; order Anaerolineales; family Villigracilaceae; genus UBA5195. The sequence goes on along the minus strand of DAOUBQ010000050.1, from coordinate 28,608 downwards.
GAAGGCGTCCTCCAGGCCCAGGCAACCGACCATCAAGTCAGCATCATCACACCCGAAGCCGAAGATGTGCTGGCAGCAGTGGTCGGCGCAGCCAATGAGCGTGGCATCAAAATCCGCTCCATAGACATCCGCGAGCCGAATCTCGAAGCGGTCTTTCTGCACCTTACCGGGCGAGCGCTGCGCGATTGATGGAGTCCAAACTCATGCTTAAATTAATTCTCATCGGCCTCAAAGACCTGAAACTCATGTTCCGTGACCGTGCGGCGCTGACCTTTGTTCTGCTCGCGCCCTTCCTTCTCACCATTGGCCTGGGCTTCGTCACCGGCAGTTTTGGCGGGGGCGGCTCCGGCTTATCCAACATCCCGGTCGTGCTGGTGAATCTGGATAAAGGGGAACTGGGGAATGCCCTGGTGGACGTTTTCTATTCCGAAGATTTGTCCACGCTGTTAGAGCCAACCGGGGCCGACTCGGCTGAATCCGCTTACCGTTTCATTGACGAGGACCAGGCTGCGGCAGCCGTCATCATCCCCGCCGGGTTCACCGAAAGCATCATCCCCACCCAGGCGACGGTTGACCAGGCCAGGAGGGGGAATCTCCCGCCGCAGCAGACCATCCAAATTGAAATCTACAGCAACCCGGCCCGCCCCACCTCGGCCGGAGTCATCCAGGCCATTGTGGATGAATTCCTCAGCCGGGTGGAAGAAGGCCGCATTACCGGCATGACCGCCATTTTGGGCCTTCCCGAAGTCCAGACACTGCCCTCCAAGCAGATAGAAGCCCTGGCGTGGAGCATGTTCGAGGACGATAAAAGCGATTTACCCTCCTCAACTGCCATCGCGCTCAAGAAAGCCTCGCAAGGGGCAGACGCGGTTCAGTTCGACCCGCTGGCCTATATGTCCCCCGGTATGGCGCTCATGTTCCTGATGTACACCGTCTCGTATGGCGGGCGTTCCATCCTGGCCGAAAAGGCCCAGGGGACCTTGCCGCGTCTGCTCATCTCACCCACCGCATCTGCCCAGATTTTGGGCGGCAAGGTCTTTGGCATGTTTCTAACCGGCGTGGCGCAGGTTGGAATTCTGATTCTGGCCTCGAGGGTTTTCTTTGGCGTCCGCTGGGGCGACCCGCTCGGCCTGGGGTTGCTCATCCTGGCTGCCGTCTTCGGCGCCACCGGCTGGGGCCTGCTGCTGACGGCCATTGGGCGCAGCGCAGGACAGGTCAGCGCACTCGGTTCGTCCATCATGTTGATTTTCGGCATTCTGGGCGGCAGTTTCATCAGCCTTGAGCAGTTACCGCCTTTCGTGCGTGTGGTAAGCAAAATTACGCCCAACGCCTGGGGATTGGATGGGTTTACCACGCTTGCGCTGGGCGGCGGGCTGCCGCAACTGATAGAGCCGATTACCGCTCTGTTGGTGATGGGTTTGTCGCTCTTTGTTGTTTCGGCGATTATTTTTAGCCGGACAAATGTGATGAAACGATAGGCTATGAAAAAAATCTTTGCCATCATCTACAAAGACGCCGTCATCCGCTTTGCCAGCCCGTGGGAATGGATGTTTTTCATCATTCTGCCGGTTGTGTTCACCTTCCTGTTGGCGGGCGGCGGGCCTCGCGGGCAACAAGACCCGCGCATTCGCCTTCTGGTGGTGGATGAAGCCGGGAATTCCATCTCGCGCCAAATTGTGACCGAGTTGGAGAAATCAACCGCCGTGCGCCCCGAAGTGGTCTCCCGCGCCGAGGGGCAAAAACAGTTCGACGAGCGGCGCGCCTCGGCGCTGTTCATCCTGCCCGCCGGGTTAGATGTCGCAACCCTGAACTCCGGTTCTTCCGAGGTAGAACTGCTCCAGCAGCCGAACAATCTCAACGTGATGGTAGCCGAACGCGCCATCCTGACGGCGCTCCGTTCGGTTTCGAGCGCGGTGGGCGCGGCCAACAACGCCATGCGCCAGCGCGAGAAGCAAATGCCGTTTGCAAGCGAGGCCGAAAAGCAAGCCTACTTCGAGCAATCACTCAAACTTGCCCAACAGTTACAGGCAGATGCTCCGCAGCGCGTAACTATTGTTAAAGGGGATACCCCAGAGCGACAAGTGGACTGGGACCCGCGCGCCAACTCGTCTGCCGGGCAGTTGATTACCTGGGTTTTCATTCCGCTCTTTGGCATTTCGGCCATGTTTGCCTATGAGCGCCAGCAGGGGACGCTGCGCCGCCTGTTGACTACGCCCTCCACCAAAGCCACCTTCCTGCTGGCGACGATTCTCGGCCAGGTGGCTTTTGCCCTGCTTCAGATGTCGCTGTTGGTCTTGTTTGGGATATTTGCGATGAATCTCCAATGGGGGCGCGACCCGCTGGCACTGGCGGTTCTTCTGACTGCCGCGGCGCTGGCCGGGGCCGCACTTGGCACGAGCATGGGAACTTTCATCAAATCGGAAAGTCAGGCCAACGGCTTGAGCATTATGTTTGGCATGGTCATGGCGCTACTGGGCGGCTGCTGGTATCCGCTCGAACTGTTCCCCCAAGCCGTGCGGACGGCCGTTCACATCCTGCCGACCACTTGGGCCATGCAGGGCTTACTCGACCTGGTGCTGCGCGGCCGCGGACTGGTGGATGTTTTGCCCGAAGCGGGTGTGCTGTTAGCGTTTGCGGCGGTCTTTTTTATGGTGGGGGTCTGGCGTTTTCGGTTTGAGTGAGGGTAAAATTACCTTGTTTTATTGCCCATTTTTGGTGTTACGGAGCATTGAATGAGCCATTCTCGTCCCCTGATTGGCCTGACAACTTATACCAGCAAGAATGAATACGGCAACCCGGTGGTGGCGCTGGCAACGCATTATCTCCGGGCGATTTTGGAAGCCGGCGGCATGCCGGTTTTGATTCCCAACCTGTTGGGCGAACCCGAATGGCGGGAATTTTATGAGCGATTCGATGGAATCCTCTTTACCGGCGGCGGTGACATCGAAACGCGGATTTTCGACGGCCTCGACCACCCGAAGGTGGGCGGCGTGGACCCGGAACGGGACTCGCTCGAATTGCCGCTGCTACGCGCCGCCGCTGAAGATGGCAAGCCCTTCTTGGGCATTTGCCGCGGCTTGCAGGTGGTCAATGTGGCCCTGGGCGGGACGCTGTTCACCGACATCGCCGACCAACTCCCCGGCGCGATTCGGCACGACTGGCACGAGGGCTACCCGCGCACACATCTGGCGCATCGGGTGCGGGTGGAAGAGGACAGCCGTCTTGCTCAAATTTTTAACGACCCGCTGCCAGGCGTCAACAGCCTGCATCACCAGGGGATTAAAGACCTGGCACCCGGCCTGAAAGCCGCTGCTTACGCGCCGGATGGACTGGTGGAAGCAGTAGAATTGCCCGATCATCCGTTTGGGTTGGCTGTGCAGTGGCACCCCGAATGGCTGGTGGAACATGATTCGGCGCGGCGGTTGTTCCAGGCGTTTATCGAAGTTGCTCGAAAGTGAGAAGAGATGTCCCTCCGCGAGAGCCGCACGGTTTGGTCTTCGGAACAGGGCGACCAGCGCCGCCAGCCTGAGAAAAAAGCCGCCATTGCACACTCCCTGCCGCCCCAGCAGCAGATTGCCTACCTGCACCGCGATTCGAAAGGACGCGGCGGCAAAGGCGTGACGCTCATTAAGAACCTGGTTTTGACCGAATCTGACCTGAACGCCCTGGCAAAGACCCTCAAGCAGGCGGTTGGCAGCGGCGGGACGGTCAAGCAGGGCGTTATCGAAATCCAGGGCGAGCAGCGCGAGAAAATTGCGGAGGTGTTGCGCAAATTGGGGTATCAGGTCAAGGTGGCAGGCGGCTGACTATCGGTTGGGGAACGGATGTGGACTATGGCTGAAGCGGCGAAACGGAAACCGGAAAATGGGTGAACTGGATAACAAATGGAACACACTCACGGAAGTATCGGGATTTTTGATTCGGGTGTGGGGGGGCTTTCGGTGCTGCGCGAAATTGGGGCGCAGTTGCCCGGCCAGGCGTTAATTTACTTTGCCGACCAGGGGCATGTGCCGTATGGGGCGCGTCCGTTGGAGGAAGTGCGCGCGTTTTCGGAGGAAATCACCCGCTTTTTGCTGGACCAGGGCGCAACGTTAATTGTGGTTGCGTGTAACACAGCCTCGGCGGCAGCACTGCATTCTCTGCGCGCGAAATTTCCAGATGTGCCGTTCGTGGGGATGGAACCGGCGGTTAAACCGGCGGCGGAGCAAACCAAAAGCGGGGTGGTGGGGGTGCTGGCAACTCCGGCCACCTTTCAGGGGGCGCTTTATGCTTCGGTGGTGGAGCGTTTCGCGCAGGGCGTGATTGTATTGCAGGATACCTGCCCCGGTCTGGTTGGGCAGATTGAGCGCGGGGCGCTCGACACAGCGGAAACGCGCGCGATTTTGGAAAAGGCGCTCCATCCGATGCTGGAACGGGGCCTTGATACGGTTGTGCTGGGATGTACGCATTATCCATTTGTCATCCCGTTGATTCGGCAGATTGTGGGGGAGGCGGTGCGGGTGATAGACCCGGCCCCGGCGGTGGCGCGGCAGGTGAAACGGGTTCTTGCTTCAGCCGGGGGACTGCGCCTGAGAGATGAACCCGTTCCGATACGGTATTACACTTCTGGGGCGCCCGCCTCTTTCGATGCGTTGCTGCCCGTTTTGGGGCTGCAACCCGGCCCCGTGCGCGGAGTCAGGTGGCAGGTTGGACATCTCCAGGAATCTTAACTGCCATCGGCAGCAGGAACCCCCAAATCCTCCGACGAAATTTCTAATCCCTCGAAAGCGGCAAAGGTGAGATGGGAGATGGCTAGTTTGCGCCTTTGCTTGAGCCGCTCGAACAAGCCCTGGTAACTGGCCGGGATGGCGGCTTGGGGGTTCAGGCCGAGTTTACGCGCCAGGGTGGTGATTTCTTCTAAACTTTCGGCTTCGATTTCGATGAATTGCCCGTAGGGGAGTTCGTCGAGGGTGATGAGCGCACCTTCGAGTTCATACATGGCGCGGTATTTTTCATAAATCATGACGACCCGGTATCCCAGTCCGGCGAGGAGGAGTTGGGCGTTCTCGAAATCATCCACGACGAGTTCGATTTCTGCGCGCGAGAGCGCGCCGCCGATATTTTCAGCGGGGCCTTTGAAGGTCAGGCGCGTGTCGTCGAATTTTCGCAGGCGCAGGACCTTACGCTCTTTTTGGAGACTGCCTTGGGGGTCATCGTAGCGCAAGTTGTACTCGAAACCGCGCGAGACGCGGCACGCCGCGCCGAGCGCGCGCAGCCGATTTTCGATGGCGGACAGGTTACGCACGTAGAATTTGGATTCGATTTCTTGATTGTTGTTTGCCATGCTGTTACTGTATCATGGAATTTAGGTTTTGGCTGCTCCAGGGATTGACAGGCGTACAAGGCTATTATAAGATTCTCCATTAAGCAAAATCAAGCCATGAACCGCAAAGGACGCAAAGTGCGCCAACAAACTCTTTTTTTGCTTTTTCAGTACGGGAAACCTTCAAAAACCTGGCGTTCTTTGCCTGGTTTGCGGTTCGAAAAGGTTTTTGTTCGCTAGAGAATGATAAGATGCCACCGTTGGGGCAACTTTTAGAGGATGGCACGGTCTCATGGATAGGAAAACGCTCGAAATGCTGATGTTGGCGGCGCTGCGAAAGAAGAATTTTACGCGCGCTGTTGATTTGGCGTTTACATACGGGTATCGCAGCGCTCCGTCCATTCCAACCGGGCTCGAAATTTGGGCCAGGGATGTGCATCGTTTGGACTTGATATTTGCCCGTCAACCCGCTATTCTGGCCTCGGTCCCCGATGCTACGCTAGAGCAATTGCGGCTGGTGGCTGGGCTGTGGCATCTTTTGGGCAAAAAAGAGCCGCTGCAGAGCGTGCGGCCTGCTAACGGGCATGTCCCCGGCACGCACATTGGCAGCCGCTGGGCGCCTAACATGTTCCTGCTGCACGCCGATTTTTTGATGATGATGGAAGCGCTGAGGGAGCGTGCCGGTCAGCGTCCTGGCTTGTATATCACCGTGCGCACGATGGGGGATGACTTCGTGTGTCGTTCCTGCCGGGAAATGTCGAAAATGCGCTTCAGGCTGGGAGATGATTTTGAACTGCCGAACCCGCTTTGCACCTGCAAGATGGGCTGCCGTTGCCAGGTGCATCCGGGGATTTATTAGCGCAACGAATCAGTACAAACATCTTTCCAAAACATGACACAAGCCGGATGAACTTAAAACCCCGCTGTGATACAATTTAACCAGTGGCTGGTCAGCATTTCCACGCCACAATTTAATAGCCTCTCGACTGCGCGGCGCTCGGGGCAAACACTACTTCCAATTTCCACAAGGAGACTGAAAGCATGAAACACTTCCTCGATGTGTCCGATTACTCTCCCGCAGAAATCCAGGACATTCTCGACCTCGCCATCCGGTTGAAGAAGGAATACTTCGCCGGCGGCAACCAGCCGCTCTTCAAAGGCAAGGTGCTTGGGTTGATTTTTCAGAAGCCCAGCCTGCGTACCCGCGTCTCGTTTGATATGGCCATGCGTCACATGGGTGGCGACGCGCTCTATCTTTCCCCCAACGAAATCGGTCTCGGCAAGCGTGAATCCATCGCGGACATCGCCCGCGTGATGTCTGGCTACGTCCAGGCCATGATGGCGCGCGTTTTTGAGCATGAGCATGTGGTTGAACTGGCAAAGTGGTCGTCGGTGCCGGTTATTAACGGCCTGAGTGATTACTCGCATCCCTGCCAGGCGATGGCCGATGCGCTGACGATGATCGAAAAATTCGGCGCGATGAAAGGCCTGAACGTGGTCTACGTTGGTGATGGGAATAACGTGGCTGTCTCGTTGATGCACATTGCTGTTATGCTCGGCGCGAACTTCCGCATTGCCAACCCTGAGGGCTACGATATGCCAGAGATTGCCAAAAAGATTGGGGCCGACCTGGCTGCTAAATCGGGCGCGAAGATTGAATATCTGCGCGACCCGCACGAAGCCGTGAAAGACGCGCATGTTATTTACACCGACACCTGGACTTCCATGGGCCAGGAAGAAGAGACTGCCAAACGCGAAGCGGTCTTCCCGCCCTACCAGGTTAACGCCAAACTGGTCAGCGAAGCCCGTAACGATGTTATCGTCATGCACTGCCTGCCCGCCCACCGCAACCATGAACTGACCGATGAAGTGGCCGACGGCCCGCACTCGGTCATCTTCCCGCAGGCGCACAACCGATTGCACGCTCAAAAAGCCATTCTGGCGCGTTTGTTCGAGGTGGCATAGCATGAAAACCCAAGAATTTATTGCGCTCGAAGAACAGTACGGAGCGCATAACTATCATCCGCTTGATGTGGTCATCGAACGCGCCGAGGGTGTGTGGGTGTATGACGTGGAGGGCGACCGCTATCTCGATTGTCTCTCATCGTATTCCGCCGTTAATCAGGGGCATGTCCACCCGCGCATCCTGAACGCCATGCTGGAACAGGCCAAAAAGGTGACTCTTACCTCGCGCGCTTTCCGCAATGACCAGTTACCGCTCTTTTACAAGGAACTCTCCGAGTTTAGCGGCTACGAAATGTCCATCCCGATGAACTCCGGCGCGGAAGCAGTCGAAACCGCTATCAAGCTGGCGCGCAAATGGGCTTACCGTGTCAAGGGCGTGCCGCGCCACCAGGCGGAAATCATCACCGTCGCTGGGAATTTCCACGGGCGCACTACGACCATCATCTCGTTCAGCACCGAGCCGCTTTATAAGGATGATTTTGGGCCTTTCACTCCCGGATTTGTGACTGTTCCGTATGGTGACGCCGATGCGATTGAAAAAGCCATCACGCCGAACACGGCTGCCGTTTCGGTGGAACCGATTCAGGGCGAGGCGGGGGTGGTCATCCCCCCGGCGGGGTATCTTCAAAAGGTGAACGAAATCTGCAAGCGGCACAACATCCTGTTCATCGCCGATGAAATTCAGACCGGGCTGTGCCGCACCGGAAAGCGCTTTGCGTACCAGCACGAAGAAGGCGTGCGCCCTGATATGGTCGTGATTGGCAAAGCGCTTTCGGGCGGTTTTTACCCGGTTTCGGCGGTGTTGGCAGATAAACCCATTATGGGTCTCTTCCAGCCGGGCGAGCATGGCTCGACCTTTGGCGGTAACCCGTTGGCCGCCGCCATTGGGCGCGCTGCTCTGGCAGTTTTGCGCGATGAAAAACTCGACGAACGCTCTGCCGAATTGGGTTTGTATTTCCTCGAGCAGCTGCAGGAAATTCCCAGCCGGCACGTTAAAGAAGTGCGGGGCCGGGGACTCTTCATCGGCGTCGAGCTTAAGCCGGAAGCAGGCGGGGCGCGCCGCTTTTGCGTGGAACTGCAAAAGCGCGGAATCCTCGCTAAAGAGACGCATGACCACGTCATCCGCTTTGCGCCGCCGCTGGTGATTGATAAAGAAACGATTGATTGGGCTTTGCCAGCTATTCGCGAAGTGTTACAGATGAATTGAGAGAACAAAACCCTAAAGGTCTCAGCGGCCTTTAGGGTTTATTTATTCCCTGGAGGTTCTATGAATATTGGCATTCCGAAAGAACGCCGCCCGTATGAATTTCGTGTTGGGCTTTCCCCTGCTGGGGTGGAGATGCTCGTCCAGTACGGGCATACCATATATGTTGAGCATGAAGCCGGGGTTGGCGCGGGTTTTGCCGATAAGGAGTACCAGGATGCCGGCGCAATCATTGTGTATTCACCCCACGAAGTCTTTGGGCGGGCCGACCTGTTGCTGAAAATCGCCCGCCCTCAACAAGACGAAATCGAAATGCTGACTCCTGGTACGATCCTGATGGGCTTGCTGCACCTTGCTTCGACCCGTCAGGAACGCATTGATGCCCTGCTCAAGAACAAAATAACTTCCATCGCTTATGAGGAAATCCGCGAGCCGAATGGCGATATGCCGGTGTTGCGCTCACTGAGTCAGATAGGCGGCATGATGACTGCCCAGGTGGCGGCGCGCCTGATGCAGAGCAATTTTGGCGGCAAGGGTATCCTGCTGGGCGGCGTGACGGGTGTTCCGCCTGCCGAGGTGGTGGTGATTGGAGCTGGCACCGCCGGGACCTGCGCGGCGAAATCTTTTCTGGGTTTGGGGGCGCATGTCACCGTGCTGGATAAGAACCTGGAGCCGCTCCAGCGCATCCATGAGCGCTTTCCCAATGTAGTCACAATGATTTCCACGCGGCGCAATATCGAACGGGTGTGTTCTTATGCCGATGTTGTCATTGGCGCGGTGCTGGTTCCCGGAGAACGCTCGCCGATGGTGCTTTCGCGCGAAAATTTCAGGGCCATGAAGCCTCGCTCGCTGTTTATTGACCTTTCCATTGACCAGGGTGGTTGCGCCGAGACTTCGCGCCCGACCAATCACGACCAGCCGACCTACATCGAGGAAGGCGTGATTCACTTCTGCGTTCCCAACGTTCCCAGCCTGGCAGCGCGCACTTCTACGCATGCCTTTGTCAACGCGGCCATGCCCTATATCCGAGATTTAGCGCGGCTCGGCGTGGAGAAGGCGATGGAGCAATTTCCGGCCATCGAGGCGGCGGTCAATACCTACCAGGGTGAATTGCGTCATGTTCACCGCTGGGCGGTGGAAAAGGGAGGTGAACGATGAGTTGGCAAAGCATTTACCAATCTCGGGTGACCACGCCTGATGAGGCAGTCAAACAAGTGCAATCGGGCAACCGCATTTTTTTGACTGGCAACGTTTCGGTTCCCAAGATGGCACTTGCCGCTCTCGTGCGGTATGCCCCTCATCTGCATAACGTGGAAATTTGCCAGGCGCTGACGGTTGGCCCGGCAGATTATGTCGCGCCCGAAATGGAAGGTCACCTGCGCGTCAATACGATGTTCATCAGCGCGAATGTGCGCAAGGCAGTGCATGAAGGCCGCGCCGACTTTACGCCTGTGCTGCTTTCGGAGTTCCCGCTCCTGTTCAAGAACGGGGTGTTGCCGGTGGATGTCGCCATGATTCACGTCTCCCCGCCCGATGAGCATGGTTTCTGTTCCCTCGGCGTGGAGGTGGGCCTGACCAAGTCCGCCGCCGAATCGGCGAAAATCATCATTGCCGAGGTCAACGAACAGATGCCGCGCACCCTGGGCGATTCGTTCATCCATGTCAGCCGCTTGAATCACATCATCCCGGTGGATTATCCGATTGCCGAATTGCACATGGCCGAGGAAGGCGACGCCGAAATTACGGAAAAAATTGCCGGTTTCTGTGCTGAACTGATTCCTGACGGCGCGACGATGCAGATGGGCATTGGCGCGATTCCTGATGCGGTGTTGAAGTACCTCTTTCACAAGAAAGACCTGGGCATTCACACCGAATTGTTCGCCGAGGGGGTGATTGACCTGGTGGAGGCTGGCGTGCTGACGAATGCCCGTAAGACCATTCACACCGGTAAAATTGTGGCGGGGTTCATTCTCGGCTCCAAACGACTGTATGCTTGGGTAGATGACAACCCGCTGATTGAATTGCACCGCACAGAATATGTAAACGACCCTTTCGTGATTGCCCAGAACGACCGCATGGTTGCGATTAACTCTGCTATCGAAATTGACCTGACCGGGCAGGTGTGTGCCGATTCGATTGGCCCCAAACTCTACTCTGGCGTGGGCGGGCAGTTGGATTTCATCTACGGCGCGTCGCGCTCGAAAGGCGGCGTCCCCATTATTGCCATGCCCAGCACCTCAGTGATGCGTGATGGCACCATTATTTCTAAAATTACACCGATGCTTAAGCAGGGCGCTGGCGTGGTCACTACCCGTAACCATGTGCGGTTTGTGGTAACGGAATACGGTGTGGCCGAATTGTATGGAAAAACCATCCGTCAGCGCGCCCAAAATCTGATTAACGTTGCCCATCCTGATTTTCGCGAAGAATTGACCCGTCAGGCCCGGGCGTTAAACTATCTTTAATGCCGCCTGATTTTAGAATCTATCCGAAAATTCGCGCCATGCCGGTTCCGCCCGGAGATTTATCTCCGGGCTACCAGTAAAAAGTCCGCTTAAGTGGACGGAATAGCCGGGGTTTAGCCGTCTTCAGACGGCTTTGGATGAATAGCCCGGACATTAATGTTCGGGCGGAATGGCGCAAGAATATTTTTCGGATAAGCTCTCAGCCGTTTTGTCTCTTCCGTAATTGACGGGAAAGCGCCTGAACACGAAGGACATAAAGTACACAAAGAAGGAAAAGCCCTGGATTTTACGGGTCGTTTTCCTGCGTGGTAAAAAATGGTTTTCCTGGTAACAACAGTAGAGCCGCCGTTTTCAGTGTAAAATTGTAAGAAGAAACGTCCCGAAGGTTTCTACCAGCCAGCCTTCGGGACGAAGTTTGCGAACAGGACTTTTATCATGAATCGTAAAGCCAAAATTGTTGCCACCATTGGCCCGGCCTCAAACAGCCGGGAGATGCTCCGTGCCATGCTGCAGGCCGGAATGAACGTCGCGCGCCTGAATTTTTCGCACGGCACGCATGAGGAGCATATTGCGCGAATTCGTTGCCTGCGAGAAACCGCCGCAGAATTGGGAGTTCCCGTTGGTATTTTGCAAGACTTGCAGGGTCCGAAAATCAGGGTTGGGGTGCTGAATCCGCCGCTTGACCTGGAACCAGGCGAACGGGTGACGTTGTTTGCCGAGGGAAGCAATCCGCCTGAAAACGGCACAAAGTACATTCCGGTTGCCTTTGTCGAGTTGTTCGATTCCGTCGCGGCGGGAGACCGCGTCTTGCTTGACGATGGCCGCCTGGCTGTTCAGGTCATCGAAACCCAAAAGCAATTTCTGATTGCCGAAGTGCGCGTGGGGGGCAGGCTTTCTTCTAATAAAGGCATTAACCTGCCCGGCGTGCGGCTCAATATTCCCGGTTTTACCGAAAAAGACCGCGCCGACCTGGCCTTTGGCTTGGAGCAAAACGTGGATTGCGTCGCCATTTCTTTCGTGCGTACCGCCCAGGATGTGCTGGACGTGCGCAAAGCCATAGAAGAATTAGATGAAGGCGGCGCACGACCGTTGCTGATTGCCAAGCTGGAAAAACCCGAAGCGCTCGATAATCTCAATGAAATCTTGAAAGTGGCCGATGGCGTGATGGTGGCGCGCGGCGACCTGGGCGTGGAAATGTCGCCGGAGCGCGTGCCGATGGCCCAAAAACACATCATCCAGGAAGCTAATCGGCACGGGAAACTGGTCATTACGGCCACCCAAATGCTTGAATCAATGATGAACAACCCCCTGCCCACCCGCGCCGAGGCTTCAGATGTTGCCAATGCCATTTTCGACGGGACGGATGCGGTGATGCTCTCCGGCGAGACGGCAGCGGGTCAGTACCCGCTCGAAGCGGTTAAGATGATGGACCGCATCGTGCGCCAGGCCGAAGAAAACTTTGCGGATTGGGGACATTTTAACATCCCTAATTTGCAATCTCATGATGATGCTTTTTCTATCACCCGCGCTGCGCGTGAATTGGCGCACGATTTGAATGTGGCGGCAATTGCAGTTTTTACCCAAACCGGTCACACTGCGCAGATGATGTCGAAAGCCCGCCCGCGCGTGCCAATTTTGGCCTTTACGCCTGTTCAGCAAACGATTGGCCGCATGGCAATTTACTGGGGCGTGATGCCGTATTTGGTGCCGATGGCTGCCTCGTTGCGCGAGATGGTTAATCAGGCCGATAGTAAACTGACGGATGCAAAATGGGTCGAACCCGGCCAGCAGGTGGTGGTCATCAGCGGCTTCCCGGTGAACACCATGCGCCCGCCGAATATGGCCTATTTGCATAATGTGGGAGAGAAGATTTAGGATGGTTGCGTAGGCGCTGTTTTTGCGCTGTATCGAGGCCGTGCGAGACCGTTTTGCAAAAGGCGGTTTGATACGCCAGAGAACATTGCCTCCTCAACCACTGGTTATTATTTTGAAATCAATATCCCGATTCCAATCAACGCGCCGCCCAGCACGAAGAGCGGCGTGATTTGTTCCCCCAAGAAAAACCAGCCGAGTAAAGCGCCGACCAACGGTTGGGCAAAAAAGGTTAGCGCGGCCACCCCCGATGGCAGCGTGGCAAAGGCATAATTCCACAAGAACATGGCAATCGCGGTGGAGATGATTCCCAGAAACAGGATTCCGCTGATGACGCCGGCTGTGATTTCGCCCATGCCCTGCGTTGAAACTTCCCAAATTCCGAGCGGAATGGAAACGGGCAACCCGCCCAGCAGGAAAATGGCGGTGGCTTGGAGCAGGTCGGTTCCGGTAGAAGTTATTTTGCGCACCAACACCGAATAGAGCGCCCAGGTGACTGCGGCCCCCAGCAGGCTCAGGTTGCCTAGGAACAAGCCGGAGGACAAATCTGTCGTGCGCGCGTCAATCACGGCCAGCACGCCCAGGCTGGCCACCAGGGTGGCAAGCAATCGGCGGGGCGTGACCGCTTCTTTGAGCAGGAGAAAGGCGAAGGGCAGCACCAGCGCGGGTGTGGCCGAGGTGACGAGCGCGCCGTTGGCTGCGGTGGAGAGTTTCGTACCGACGAACTGTAATCCGAGCGATACGCCATACCCAACCAGCCCAACGCCGAAACAGGCCAGCCATTGATGGCGCTTCAGGTGGAAGCCGCCCCGCCAGGCGATGACCAGCCACAGTGCCAGAAATCCGAGCAACAGGCGTGTGGTGAGCAAGGCAAAGGGCGGAATGACCTCCAGCACCACTTTGCTGACGACGTACATGCCGCCCCAAATGGATGCAGCGGCTAGCCCGGTCAACAGGCCGCGAATGGAGAGGGTGGAACTCATGGAATTAAGGCCTTGAGCAGTGCATCCCGCCATTGGCGTGTGTCCCGGTCGTACACTCCAAATCCTGCCCCAAACTCCCAATAGGCCCAGGCAAAGCCGCGCGCTTCGGCTTGCTCGCGGACGTAAGATGTCCAGCGCGCACGAGAATCCATATCGGCTGTGCTATTATAGGCGCCAAATTCGCCCAGGTAGACCGGGATGTTATTTTGTTTTGCCCAGGCCGCCACGAGCGTAAAATGCTTTTTGATTTCGGCTTTTTCCTCGTCCGTGCCGTTCCAGGTGGTTCCAAGCCAGGTTTGGGCTTCTGGCCCGGCCCATTCCGCGCCCTGGTGGGTGAATTCAAAGGGCAGGTAGTAGTGGAAGGTGGCAATCAGGTGGCCGTCACCAGGCGGGAAGTTGACATAGCGCAGTTGGTCATAAGCGTTCCAGAATGTGCCGCCAAGAATGATGTTGCGGGTGGGGTTGCTCTCGCGGATGACCGCCACGCCTTTTTGAATGAAATCGTTCCACAGGCGCGGGGTGAGGGCGCTGTTGGGTTCGTTCATGAGTTCAAAAATAAGCGTGGGTGGATAGTCTTTGTAATGCTCTGCAATCTGTTGCCAAAGCGACAGAAAGCGCTTCTCGTGCGCAGCGGGTTCGGTTGCCATCTCCTCGTAGTGATGGATGTTCAGGACGACCATTAAATCCTGCTCTAACGCCCAGCCGATGACTTCATCGAGCCGGGCAAAGAAGGTTGGCTCGATGGTGTAGGGGTCCTCGGTCAGGGCGTGGGCGCTCCAGCGGGTGGGGATGCGTACCGAGTCGAACCCGGCAACCCGAATTTGTTGAAAGTGTTCTTGCGTGATTGTGAAGCCCCATTCGCCCTCGCGCGGCGCTTCGAGCGTGTTGCCCATATTCACGCCGCGCTGCATTTTTGGGATGGCCTCGAAGGGTGAGAGGGAGTTTATCACGGGTTGCGTTTCGGTGGGGGCGGGCGTTTTAGTTGGGACGGATGTTTCAGTAACGGCAGGCAGGCTGCGGGGAGGCTGTTCCGCCGGGGAAGCGCAGGAAGCCAGGAAGATGACGAGGGTCAAGAGTGCGATAGAGAGATTCTGAATCTTCATTTTTCATCATAATAACAAAACGCAGGATAAAGTCCTGCGCTGCTTTATCCCAAATAATCTTTAAGATGCCTGCTGCGGGTGGGGTGCCTCAGTTTGCGCAGTGCTTTGGCTTCGATTTGGCGGATGCGCTCGCGGGTGACGTTGAAGTAGCGGCTGACTTCTTCGAGGGTGTGGTCTTTGCCGTCAATCAGGCCGAAACGCAGTTCTAATACCTGCCGCTCGCGTTCGGAGAGCGCGGCCAGGGCGTGCTGCACTTGTTCGCGCAGCATGTCGCGCGCGGCGGCATCCATTGGCTCGAGGGCGTCATCGTCGGGGATGAAGTCACCCAACTGACTGGAGTCCTCGTCGCCGACCGGGCCGTCAATGGAGACTGGCTCCTCCGCCGAACGCAGGATGCGGTCTACTTTGACGGTGGCAGTCTCCCAGCGGCGCTGGATGACCGGGTCGAGGTCGGTCCCTTCCGCTTTGGCGCGCAGGATGGCTTGCACATCGGCGGCAGAAAGATACCCTGCTTCGAGGGCCAGTTCGTCGGTGTTGGGTTCGCGCCCATATTGCTGCACCAGCGAGCGTTGGATGCGCAAGATGCGCGTGATGGATTCAAACAGGTGAACGGGGATGCGGATGGTGCGGGCCTGTTCGGCAATGGAGCGGTTGATGGATTGCCGAATCCACCATGTAGCGTAAGTGCTGAACTTGAAGCCGCGGCGCGGGTCGAACTTGTTGACCGCCCGCAGCAAGCCCAGGTTGCCTTCCTGGATGAGGTCGAGGAATGAGATGCCGCGCCCCAGGTAACGCTTGGCGACGCTTACCACCAATCGCAGGTTAGCGCGGATGAGGGCCTGGGTGGCCTCCTCGGCCCGCGATTCGATGATTCCGATATCGAATTGCAGGTCATCGTCGCCGGGCAGGTTGCGCTGCAAGCTACGCGCGGCGGGACATTCAGAGCCGTGCGCCTGGCAGTGTTTGGAAAGCCAGTTTGCCAGTGCGGTTGGCAGGATGTACAGGCCGACGAACAGGTTGAAGGCGTTGCTTGCCAGGCCGTCCCAGTGCGAATCGCGCCCCCACTGGCCGTTATCCAGGAAGGCACGTAAATAAGAAGGCGAATTGATTTCCCAGCCCTGGCGCAGCGCCTGGGCTTCGGCCACCACCAGCCGCATTTCGGGCAGGTGCGCATTCAGGCGCGCGGCGTCTTCCTCCAAACGCTTCCAGGCCACCAGCATATCATCCAGCGCGGCGCGATAAATGGCTGTCACCTGCCCTGCCTGGGGTGGGGTCTCTGCCCCTCGCCGCTTGGCGCGCGTGGAGCGTGGCTCGATGCGTTGGCGCAGTCCCTCCAGCAGCCGCCAGGCTTCAATCATCGTCGAAAGGCGGAACTCGCTGTCGGCGTCGAGCAGTTTGACCTGACCAATTTCGCGCAGATACAGGCGCACCGGGTCTTCCGAGAGTTCCTCGGCCAGCGCCGGGTTTTTGATTAA
The DNA here is from genome assembly GCA_034432755.1 of Anaerolineales bacterium. Lineage (GTDB taxonomy): Bacteria > Chloroflexota > Anaerolineae > Anaerolineales > Villigracilaceae > UBA5195. The sequence goes on along the minus strand of DAOUBQ010000050.1, from coordinate 12,239 downwards.
TTCGAGCGGCTCATCGATGTCGACCGGTTCATCTTCCATCAGTTCGGGGTCGTCCACTTCTACAACCAGGTCTTCCCCGTTGAGGTCGGCGGGGTCGGGAATCAGGTCTTTGGGGGTTTTGATTTCGGCCTTCGGTTTTCGCGGCAAGGCGTTGTGCATGGCTCACTCCCGGCGGTTTTCGCTCAACTTTTTACGGGCTGCATCGAGATAATTCAACGAACGTGTATATTGCAACACCATCTGCTGGTAAGTAGTTGCAAGTTGGTCGCCTGTTTGCTGGGCTTCTTCTTGCAAAAAGCGCAAGTGGTTCAAATTTTCACTTAATGCCTGCCGCCGCAATTGCAACACATGGCGGGTCAACTCGTCTAGCAGGCGGCTATCGGTCCCTTTGGGCGAGGGTTGGGCGGCCAGGCTGGCGTAAACATCGCGCAGGCCCTCCTCCACGCGCGTTTGCACAAAATGGTGCATTTCGGTTTCATCCTGCTCCAGCGCCTTCTGCAACAATCCCAGCAGAAACTGGTAATCAGTATACTCGAAATCTGCGGTAGAGAGGGCGCTCAGCCCCGATTCTTGCAGCCGACGGTCGAGACGGGGCAGTAAATCGGGACGGCGCAGCAACAGGGTCAGGCAAGCGGTTTCGATGTTTTTGGAACGACTGATTGGGGTCGCCGCTGGAACAGGTTTCTGCTCCTGAACAGGCTCTCGGCGAGGGGTAACCCGCCGGGGCGGACTCACCGGAGCCTGCCTCCCGCTTAACGAGCGTTCATCCACCTTCAGGCGGCGCGCCAGCATTTGCCGGTACGAATCGCGCTCGATAGGGTTGGGCAAATCCTCAATGAGCGGCAGCACCTGGTTGGCAATTTCGGCCTTGACCTTGGGGTCGTTGATGTTTTTATCGGCCATCAGCGTATCGAGGACATGCTCTACAACCGGTTTGGACTCGGCGATGAGCCGTTTCCACTCCTCCCGGTCGCGCTCCACGATTTCATCGGGATCGAGGCCATCAGGCAGGTTCGCCACCCGCAAATCGGCTTGCAAGCGCGCTTCCTGGCGCAACATGCCTCGCGCATCGAAACTTCGTTCATTTTCCCGGTCCATCGAAGCCCGGGCCGCATCCAGCCCGCGCAAGACGGCTTTCTGCCCGGCGGCGTCGGGGTCGAGGGCCAGCACAATTTTGCGGGTGAAGCGTTTCAACAGCCGCAACTGGTCTTCGGTCAGCGCCGTGCCCATCGGTGAGATGATGTTCTCAAACCCGGCCTGGTGCAGGGCAATCACATCCAGGTAGCCTTCCACAATCACCGCCTGGTCGGCGGCGCGGATGGGCTTGCGCGCCCGGTCGAGGCCATAAAGCAGGCGTCCCTTGCTGAAAATTGGCGTCTCGGCGGTGTTGATGAACTTGGCCTGGCTTGCCCCGCGTTGTTCAGCGGGGTCAGGCTTGGGGTCATTCGGGTGAATTCTGGCCCCGAACCCGGCCATCCGCCCGTTTTCATCGCGGATGGGAATCATGATTCGGTGACGGAAGCGGTCGAACACCCGCCGCGGGCTTCCCTCGTCTTCGATGACGCTCACCAGACCGGCGTCTATCAAATCTTGCTCACTGTAGGCTTTGGCGGTGAAATGCTTCAGGGCGGTTTCGTAGCCCGGTGGCGCGTAGCCCAGCCCCCAGGTTTCGATAGTTTGCAAGGTCAGTTTGCGCTTTTCGAGAAGATAGTGGAGCGCGCTTTTGCCGGCGGGCGTGTTGAGCAGGTGATGGCGGTAGAACTGGACGGCGTCTTCTAATAACCTGCGAAGCCGCTCGTATTCCTCGCGCTGTTCGGGGCGTTCGGGCTGGAGTCGCTCCAGGGTTACCCCGGCGCGCTCGGCCAGGCGCTGCAGGGCTTCTTTGAAGTCAATGCCCTCTTTCTTCATTAAGAACTTGAAAATATCGCCGCCCTCGTTGCACTCGCCAAAGCAGCGCCAGGTGCCGCTTTCGGGCCAGACCACGAAGGCCGGGGTGTGCTTGTTATCATGAAAGGGGCAAAATCCCGTATAGTTGCGCCCGCTGCGGCGCAGTTTTACCCCGGCTTCGCTCACGAGGTCGAGGATGTCAATGCGGGATTTGATTTCATCAATGGAAGACATTTCAGTATCCAGTAATCAGTGAGCCGTAACCAGCGCCACGGTGAATTATAGACTTGTCTTTAGAACGGCGCAACTCGAAAATAATTGAAAACATGGCTTTTTCAAAGTCTGGTTTCAGGCTAAAAACCAGACAAGATGGACAGGATGTTCAGATGGTGGGTGGTTGGCGGCTCAAAGCACCTGAATTTGGAATTGCTGATGGCTTGGAGACTGTTTTTGGATGATGTTGTATATAATCAAGCCATGCAAAAAAACCTCGGCGAACAAATTGCAGACCTGCAACGCGCCATCCAGGCCCAAGAGTCGCTGCGTCCTAGCCTCGGCGCAGATGTGGTGGATGCCGCTCTGGCCGTCCTGCGCCAGAAACTCATCGAGCTGGAGCGCCGCCAGGCCGAGGAAAAGAACCGTGAGCAGCGAAAAATGGTCACAGTGATGGTGGCCGACATCTCCGGCTTCACTGCACTGTCTGAGAAAATGGACGATGAGGAGTTGGTCGAACGGACCAACCTCATCTGGGGGCGCATTGACCTGATTATCCAGGCGCATGGCGGTCATATTGACAAGCACATGGGCGATAACGTTGTTGCGTTGTGGGGCGTGTTGGCCGCGCGCGAAGACGATTCTGAGCAGGCCGTGCGCGCCGCGCTCAGAATCCAGCAGGAACTCCCTGGTCTGTCTCTCGACCATCCCTTTCAGATGCACATCGCCCTTCACAGCGGGCCGGTCATGTTGGGCGAGGTCGGCACCACCCGCGAATTTACCGCCATCGGGCGCACTTTGCAGGTTGCTTCACTTTTGGAAGCTGAAGCCCGCCCTGGCGAGGTCGTCATCTCGCGGGATACTCTGCGCCTGGTGCGCGGTTTGTTCGATGTCGAGCTGTGCTCTGAGCTGCCTATCTCTGGCTACGAGCGTCCCTTATCGGTCTATCGCGTCCTTCGTCCGCGCCCGTATGCCTTCCGCCCGCACACGCGCGGCGTGGAGGGCGTCGAAACGCGCATGATTGGGCGCGAATCCGAGCTCAACGCGCTCCAGGGCGCACTGCGGGATATTTTGTTCGATGGGAAGTCGCGCGCCATCACCGTGGTAGGCGAGGCCGGTATCGGCAAGAGCCGCCTGCTTTACGAATTCGAGAACTGGCTCGCACTGCGCGCCCACCAGTTCTGGCTGGTGCAGGCTCGCGCTACCGAGCGCACAGTTTCTGTGCCGTATGCTCTGTTGCGCGATGCCATTGCGTTGCGCCTCAACATCCCGGGCGATGTGCCGCTCGAATTAGCCCGCCAGAAAATGGAGCGCGCCATTCAGACCCTGCTGCCCAATGACCCTGCCGCGCTCGAAAAGGCGCGCTTTATTGGGCATTTGCTGGGTCTTGATTTCTCCTCTGCCCCCGAATTGAGCGGTATCCTTGCCGACCCCGGCCAAATCCGTGACCGGGCGCGATACTACCTGGCGCAGGTCATCGTTGCCGTCGCCTCGCGCCAGCCGGTTATGTTGCTCCTTGAAGACCTGCATTGGGCCGACGAAGCCTCGCTCGACCTGCTGGCCTACCTGATGCGCGAAGTAGCCCACCTGCCGGTCCTGCTGGTGGCCGTCACCCGTCCCAGCCTGCTCGAACGCTTGCCCGATTGGTGGCAGCGCCTGCCTGGCCAGCAGCGATTAGACTTGAACCCGCTCAATGAAACGGCCAGCCGTTGTTTACTGCGAGAAATCCTGCAAAAAGCTGCCTCAATTCCCCCCGCGCTCGATGAACTGGTCATTACCGGGTCCGAAGGAAATCCATTTTATGTCGAAGAATTAATCAAAATGCTTATTGACGAGCAGGTAATTTCGACCGGCGAAATTTGGACAGTGGATGAATCGCGGCTGGGGCAGGCGCGTGTGCCTGCCACGTTGACCGGCATCCTGCAAGCCCGCCTCGACGGACTGCCCGAATCTGAACGCGCCGTTTTACAGGCCGCTTCTGCACTGGGCCGCGTTTTTTGGGATGTGTCGCTCGCGGCTCTGACCGGGTTCGACCCGGACGCGGTCTCCACCGCCTTAGACAGCCTCGAGGCGCGCGAACTGATTTACCCACGCCAGAATTCGACCTTCAGCGGCCAGCGCGAGTACGTTTTTAAGCATGCCCTTCTGCGCCAGGCGGTCTATGAGAGCGTCTCAAAGCGTCAGCGGCGGCTCTATCACCTGACTGCCGCCGAATGGCTGGTAGCGCAAATCCGTGAGCGCGCCCCCGAATATGCTGCGTTAGTGGCCGGGCATTTCGAAGCCGCCGAGGACTGGAATCGGGCTGCGCTGTGGTATGGGCAGGCTGGCAAGCAGGCCTACGAAGCGTACGAATCGAGCGCGGCAGTGAAATATTATCAAAAAGCCCTGCAATTTGCGCGTCAAGGCAGTATTCCTGCTGCTGAGCAGTTAGACTGGCACGAATTTTTAGGAAAGTCGCTGTTCACGCTGGCCCGCTACGATGAAGCCCTCAGCGCCTACCAGGAGATGCGTGCGATTGCCGATTCTGTTGCCAGCGTGGATGGATGGGCGCGTGCCTGGTACAACGTTGCTTATGTTCATGACCATATTGGCAACAATACGCTCTCGCTCGAAAGCGCCGAAAACGCTCTGCGCCTGGCCGATAAGGGCGTGAAGCCCGAATTGCTCATTCGCGCGGTATATGGCAAGGGCTGGGCGCTCTACCGCTTGGGTGATGCCAACAGCGCGATTCATCTTGGCGAACTTGCCCTGCGCCTGGGGCGCAACCTGGAAGATAAAGTCGCATCACAGCGAGAGATGGCGCAGGCCTGTCAGCTGCTTGGCGCGGCCTATGAGCTGCACGGTGAGTTAGAGAAATCTGCTCAATACGAGCAGAGCGCGCTGGATTTGTATCGCACGCTGCGCGACCGGCGCGGCGAGGCGGCCATGCTCAACAACCAGGGCGTGGGCGCTTTTGTGCGCGGTGATTACCAGACGGCGGTTGCCCGTTATGAGGAAGCCCTCCGTGTGGCACGTGAGATTGGTTCACAAGACAGGATTGCCATGTTCCTCAGCAACCTCGGCGGGGCGCGGGTTGGGTTGGGCGAATTTGCGGCTGCCGAGGCCAATCTGCGCGAGTGCATGGAGCGCGTTGGAGCCGGCATGACACACTTTCTGCCGCTCACCTACGTTTTCCTGGCCGAGGCCCTACTGGGTCAGGAAAAGTGCGAGGAAGCCTGCCAAGCCGCCCAGACCGGTTTGCGGTTGGCGCAAGAGTCTAGCCAGCCGGATGTCGTCTCATCGGCCTATCGCGTATTAGGCAACTGTGCTGCGACGCGTATCAGGTACGGCCAAGCGTTCCCGGAAGAATTCTGGCCAGAGACGTGTTACCGCGAGAGCATCCGCATTGCGGATGGCATTGGCTCCGAAGTAGATAAGGCTCGCGCCTTGCGTGACTGGGCTACGACTGAAAATGCGCTCGGCAATCAGGAGCGCGCCGCATCCCTGCGCGCCAAAGCCTTATCCTTATTTAGAAAATTGAATATGAATTTAGAAGTGCAACGAATGGAGGAATGATGACCGATTTGCGCAAATACGCTTCGCAAACCACATTTCGGATTGTGGTGGGCGCGCTTCTCTTGCTCTTTACCATTGGGGTTGGACTGATTTGGGCTATCTACGGCCCTGGTGCAGCAGTGATGGGCTTCTTGTGCTTGCTTGGCGCTCTCTTGCCAATTGGCCTGGTCTGGCTCTCGTTGTTTGGACTGGATAAACTGGTCAATCGCCTCAACCGCGACTAACTCGACCAGCCGACACACACCTCACGCCCCCATGACAAACCTTCACACCACCCTCCTCACGTTTGAAGATTGGACTTTGCGCATCCTGCCCTCGCGCGGAAAACGCATTTTGCTCATGTTGCACGGCTGGACCGGCGACGAAAACTCGATGTGGGTCTTTGCACGCAACTTCCCCAAAGACTACTCCCTCATCGCTCCGCGCGCGCCACACCCGGCTGCCGAAAGCGGTTATTCTTGGCGCGCCCCTGCCCCGCGTGGCAGTTGGCCGACCATCGAACTGATGCGGCCTGCCGCCCAGTCGCTGATGGACCTGCTGGATGCGTTTGCCCGCGCCTATGACCTCGATTCGTCGGTGGTTGATGTGATTGGTTTTAGCCAGGGAGGAGCCATGACGTTTACGCTGGGCTGGTTATACCCGCAGCGGGTGCGCAAGATGGGCATTTTGGCCGGGTTTGCCCCCGAAGGTGCTGAAGAGACCCTTCAGCCGGGTTCGTTAACAGGCAAGCATGTCTTTGTGGCGCACGGCACGCAAGACCAGATGGTTCCGATTGCCCTGGCGCAGCGCACCGTTCAACTGCTGCAAAACGCCGGGGCCAGCGTCACCTACTGCGAAAGCGAAGTCGGCCACAAACTCAGTGCCGATTGCCTCACAGCCCTGGAGACCTATTTGCACGCTCCTTTTGGCGATGGCCTGCCCTGACAAGGTTTAATTAAGCGACACTTAATCTCCGAATTGACGGATGCCCGCTTTACGGGTATCCTTCGAGCCTGTAAAATTTGATGGGAGCCGCCGCCTGGCCGGTGGCAGCAAAACCGATGACCCTCTCTCGACGCGATTTCCTCAAACTTGTCGGCGGCACCGCCGGATACCTGGCGCTTCGGCCCTTCAGCCGCGTTTTGCCCCTGCCGGAATTCCCGCAAGGCGAGCGGCTGGGGCGCCTGGTTGCCACCCTCGACCTGACCTCCGCCCCCCGGGCCGATTATCCCTCCGTAGGCCGGCTCTATCCCGATACGGTCGTCCCCTGGCTGCGCGAGACGGTCGCCCAGTCCAATGACCCGCAGGTCATCAACCAGCGCTGGGTTGAGACGCCGCAGGGCTACCTGTATTCGGCTTATGTTCAGCCGGTGCAGAATCGCCCAAACGTCCCTTTGCAAGCCCTTCCTGCCGGGCAGAACGGATTTTGGGCCGAAGTAACCGTCCCGTATGTTGATTTTGTCCTGGAAAATCCCGTAGCCTCGTCCCCCTGGCTCAAGAATGCTCTCGAGTTTCGCCAGCCCACCCGCCTGTACTACAGCCAGGTGATGTGGATTGACCAGATTCGCGTCAGCGAAGTGACCGGCAACATCATCTACCGCGTAAATGAGCGTTATGGCAGCTACGGCGATATTTTCTGGGCCGAAGGCGCTGCATTTCGCCCCCTCACCGCCGAGGAGATTGCGCCCATCAGCCCCAATGTGGACCCGGCCCAAAAGCAAATCGTTGCTAACCTGACTTACCAGACCCTTTCCTGTTACGAGGGACAGACCGAAGTCTATTTCTGCAAGACTTCCAGCGGGCGCAAGGTGGATGCCCAGGGCAATGAGACAGCCACCTGGTCAACGCCGCTGGGAGATGGACACCGTACCTGGCGCAAAATGATTTCCGTCCACATGGCGGGCGGCACGGTGGATGCCGGTTGGGACACCCCCGGCGTCTCGTGGAGCGTATTCTTTTCGGGCAACGGGGTTGCCATTCATTCGACCTTCTGGCACAACAACTTTGGCACAGCCCGCTCACATGGTTGCCTGAACGTCTTGCCCGAAGACGCCAAATGGATTTTCCGCTGGACGACGCCCATGGTTGAACTCGAACCCGGCGACGTCACTGTCGGCATGCCCGGCGGCACGCGGGTTGATGTGCGTGAGAAGAAATATTAATCAATGAAAGGTGCTGCATGGAATTAAACGTATCGTTTGGGCTGGCCTTCCTGGCCGGGATTGCGTCTTTTCTCTCTCCCTGCGTGTTTGCGCTGGTTCCCGCCTACGTGGGCTACCTGGGCGGGCGTGCGGCGGGCGGCGAATCGGATGCCAACAACCGCTTCATCACCTTTACGCATGGCGTGGCCTTTGTATTGGGCTTTAGCGCAATTTTTGTCCTGCTCGGCGTTGCTGCTTCGGCGCTGGGGGGGCTGCTTTATGACTTGCGCCTCTGGCTGGCGCGGCTGGGCGGTCTGGTCATCATCCTCTTTGGCCTGCACATGATAGGCGTTTTTCGCATCCCGCTGCTAGAATATGATACCCGCGTTCAGAGCCTGCCCGACCCCAAACTGGGCTATCTCTCCTCGGCGCTGATGGGCGTTTTCTTTTCGGCGGGCTGGTCGCCGTGCGTCGGGCCGGTGCTGGGCGCGATTTTGACCTTCGCGCTGAACGGCGGTTCCGTTGCGTATGGCGCATCTCTGCTTTCGGCCTATTCCGCTGGGCTGGCAATTCCCTTCCTGATAGCGGCGCTCGGCATCGGATGGGTCACCACCACCTTGCGCAAATATGGCAAAGTCATGCGCTATGTCGAAATTGGCATGGGTGTTTTGCTCGTCATCGTCGGCGTCATGCTCATCTTCGGCGTGTTTAACTTGCTCTCGCGCTATGGCGTATGGTTCGATTTTGGCCTGTAAGAGCGAACTGCCATGTTAACGGTCACTCTGTTTTCCCGCGCCAATTGTCACCTGTGCGAACAGGCCAAAGCCGACCTGCAATCCCTCCAGCCTGAAATTCCCCATACCCTGTTTGAAATTGACATTGAGAGCGACCCGGCCATTCACAAAAAATATTTCGACCAGATTCCTGTCGTTGAAGTAGGCGTCTACCGCCTGAAAGCGCCCTTCACCCGCGCCGATTTAATGATGACCCTGGGCGCGGCGCGCGATGCCCGCAGCCAAAAACAGCGTCTTGCCAACAAGCCCTCTCCGGCGGCTATTACCGGCGCCGACCGGCTTTCTTACTGGATTGCCAATCACTGGCTGGCAACGGTCATTGGCCTATTCATCTTATATCTTGGCCTGCCCTTCCTCGCTCCCGTCCTGATGAAATCGGGCGTAACCGCCCCGGCGCAACTCATTTACACCGTCTACAGCCCGCTCTGCCACCAATTGGGCTTTCGTTCCTTCTTCCTTTTTGGCGAACAGCCTTATTACCCACGTGCCATCGCCGGCATTCCGGGCGTCAAAACCTTTGGCGAAGCCACCGGCATAGACGAAAGCAACAACGGCCTGCTTGAAGCCCGCCGCTTTGTGGGCAACGAACAAGTGGGCTACAAAATTGCTCTGTGCCAGCGCGACATTGCCATTTATGGCGCAATCATCTTGTTTGGGTTCGTCTACGCTCTCGCTGGACGGCGTATTAAGCCGCTCCACTGGGTTGGCTGGCTGTTCATTGCGATTGCGCCGATGGGATTAGACGGATTTTCGCAATTATTGAGCCAGTTGGGACTTTCGTTCATCAATAACCTGCTGCCGTTCCGCGAATCCACCCCCACCCTGCGCGTCATCACCGGATTCCTGTTCGGATTTGGCACGGCCTGGTTTGGCTTGCCATATGTGGAAGAATCAATGCGCGAGACGCGCGATTCGCTCGTCCAAAAATTCGCCACCCCGGTCAAAAAATAGCGGTTATGGAATTTCGCAATTCTGACGGAATCCGATTCCTCACCTTCGACATCTTCCCGCCCGAGGTGGTTCATGCCGTTTTCACCCGCCAGGGTGGTCTGAGCCCTGAACCCTGGCATTCCCTCAACGTGGGCGGCACGGTTGGAGATGAGCGCTCCCGCGTCCGCGAGAACCGCTTTCGCTCCTTCCGCGCTCTTGCACGCAACCCAGACTCACTGTTCGATGTCTGGCAGGTGCATAGCGCGGATGTCGTCCTCGCCAACGCCCCCCATCCGCGCTATGAAAACCCGCCTGAATTCAGGGCCGATGCCATAATCACCGACAATCCTGCCGTGACCCTGTTCATGCGCTTCGCCGATTGCACCCCCATTCTTCTCTACGACCCGGTGAAGCGGGCGGTTGGCATTGTCCACGCTGGCTGGCTTGGCACCGTGCGGCGCGCTGCGGGCCAGGCAGTTAAGGCCATGCAGGCTGCTTTTGGCTCCAAACCGTCCGATATTCTGGCTGCCATTGGCCCCTCCATTGGCCCAGACCACTACGAAGTCGGCCAGGATGTGGAAGAACATGTGCATTATGCCTTCGGAAAGGATTCTGCTTTACTCCTGCACCGCAACCACGGCCCCAAGCCGCACTTCGACCTGTGGGCAGCCAACCGGCTCGTCCTGGAGCAGGCTGGCGTTGAACAGGTGCAAGTGGCCGGGCTGTGTACTGCCTGCCATCCCGACGATTGGTTTTCGCATCGCGCCCAAAAAGGCAAAACCGGACGTTTTGGCGCGTTGATTGCCCTGGCTTGAGCATCAGCAACCCGTTTTGGGCGTATCGAGACCGAAACAGCGCATTGCCCGAAAAACTTGTGAGCAAAATTGCCATGAACTCCCTTGATGTATCCCTCGCAGAAGTCATCCGTTCCCGTTACCAGGCCATTCGCACCCAAATCGAGGCGGCAGCCTTGCGCGTTAAGCGGCAGCCCGCTTCGGTGCGGCTCGTGGTCGTCACCAAGACCCACCCCGTCGAAACGGTGCGCGCGGCAGTCGAGGCCGGTATCCGCGAGTTTGGCGAGAACTATGCGGAAGAAGCCGTTGAAAAAATCCGCGCATTGGGTGCGTTTGAAGAACTGCGCTGGCACATGATTGGACATGTCCAGAGCCGCAAGGCTGACCTGGTGGCGGGACATTTTCACCTGATGCACTCGCTCGATAGCCTGAAACTCGCCAACCGCCTGGAGCGCTTCGCTGCCCAAGCGGGGCGAACTTTGCCTGTTTTGTTAGAGTGCAACGTTGGCGGCGAGGCCAGCAAGTTTGGCTACCCGGCCTCTACGGCACAAGACCTGGAATTACTTTGCCGCGAGGTAGAGCAAATCGCCCTCCTGCCGCATTTGCAGATGCGCGGCCTGATGACCATGCCCCCGCTCTACACTGACCCGGAGCAAACCCGTCCGTTCTTTGCACGATTGCGCGAACTGCGCAATTTTTTGGCCGGCAGATTCCCCGCCATCTCTTGGAATGAACTTTCCATGGGCACCAGCGCCGATTTTGTAGCAGCGGTTGAGGAAGGCGCGACAATCGTGCGGGTTGGCACAGCCATTCTTGGAGCCAGACCGCCCAAACGTTGAATATTTTAGAGGAGAAGATAGAATGAACGTCATCTTGGCTCAGTCCATCAGTTGGTTTTCGGAACTTATTGTGATTTTGGTCTTGGCGCATGTTATCCTCTCGTATTTCATGTCGCCCTATCATCCCATTCGTTCATTTGTGGACCGGATGGTGGAGCCGCTGCTTGCGCCCATTCGGCGGGTGGTACCTTTGGTGGGTATGTTCGATTTCAGCCCAATCATTTTGATAATTCTGGTACAATTAATTGCACGAGTTCTTATATCTCTGCTGTCCCTGTAATGAGGTGACTATGGAAGCCAGGAAATTTCGTTTGCACGATGGCCGTCGAGGGGCTGCGCTGGCTGTGCGGGTGACGCCGCGCGCGAGTCGCAATGAAATTACCGAAATCCAGCCAGATGGAACGGTGAAAGTGCGCCTTACGGCTGCCCCAGAAGCCGAAGCCAACGCTGCGCTGATAACTTTCTTGGCGGGCGTGTTGGGCGTGCCGGAGAAGAAAATTGAAATCGTCGCCGGGCAGTCGGGGCGCGATAAACTTTTGGCAGTACAGGATATTGAAAAGGACGAAGTCCAGCAGCGGTTGCTGGCATACCTGGAGTAAATTGAAACGACCGGGCTTACCCAAAGCCGGTCGTTTTTTTAGTGGTTCAGAAGGCTCCTTGCGGTGCAGCGCATTGCCTAAAACAAGCCACACAGAAGACTGGAACCAAACATCAAAGGAACTTTACAGCCTTGCCCTACGAATTCCCAAAGCCTTTGCTGTTGACGCTCAATTGGAAAACGATTCTCTCGTCGAAATCAGCATTGTCAAAGGTAAAATTATTGTCACGCCAGTTTCAGCGCCGAGTTGGACGTTGGATGATTTGCTCGCAGGGATTACCAAAGACAATCTTCATACCGAAGTTGATACAGGATTTGCCGTAGGAAACGAGATTTGGTGAGCCTATGGCATACGTTCCCGATAGCGGTGACATTGTCTGGATCATGTTCAATCCACAAGCAGGACATGAGCAGGCTGGGCACAGACCAGCCTTGGTTTTGTCTCCAAAGGCATATAACGGGAAAGTTGGATTAGCCTTGCTTTGCCCGATTACAAGTCAGGTCAAAGG
>DAOUBQ010000049.1:0-16669 GCA_034432755.1 Anaerolineales bacterium | reverse complement strand
GGCGTGATAGCGTATTGTCGTCAGCCCAAGAAACCTTCTCTCGGCTTGGGCACCCTGCCCGCTTTGCTCGCCTAACCCGAACTCACGTTATTTTGATTGTCCGTGCCGAGGCGTTGTTGTGCCAGCCACCAATTTGGACCGGTGCTGGCCACGTTGCCGGCAGGATGCCGAAAAAAAGTGGCAAAGAACACTTGACAATTAAGTACATCCTGTTATGATTGGTATATACCACCAATGACAGGTCAAAACATGGACACGCTTAGCAAAAATGCTTCGGTTCCGCTTTACCTGCAAGTGAAAAACACCCTCGAGGCCGAAATCAGGGAAGGAAAATATGGCGTGGACGAGCGGCTGCCCTCCGAGCGCGAATTGTGCGAAAAATTCGGCATCAGCCGGATGACGGCCCGCCAGGCCTTGAAAGAGTTGGAGCGCGATGGTTTGGTGTTTTCGCGGGTGGGCAAAGGCACCTTCGTCAGCGAGCCAAAAATCGACCAGCAATTGAGCAACCTGACCGGTTTCAGCCAGGATATCAGCAATCGCGGCGCGCGCCCTTCCAGCATTGTGCTTTCGGCGCAGGTGGTGCCGGCCAACGCCCATCTGGCGTCTATTCTCAAGTTGTTGCAGGGAGCCGAAGTGGTTGAACTTTCGCGCCTGCGGCTTTCAAATGAACTCCCGCTCTGCATCGAAGTTGCCCACATCCCCCATTACCTGTGTCCCAATTTGTTGAACTATGATTTTGCCCGCGAATCGCTCTATGCCGTTTTTCAACGCGATTATGGGCATCGCCTGGTCCGCGCCGAGCAGTCAATGGAGGCCAGCCTGGCCACGCCGCGCGAATTGGAAGTTTTGCAGATGACGGCCCCGGCTTCTGTGCTGCGTATCGAGCGTTTTACTTACAACCAGAACGATAACCTGCTCGAATATGTGGTTTCAGCCTACCGTGGCGACCGCTATAAATTCCATTTGACGCTGCAATAGCCTGAGAGAAAATGTCTCCAATCGTCCAAACCGGCCTCGAACAGTGGGTGAACAACCCTGACCCCGCGCTGGGGAAACTGCGTCTGGGGCTGGTCTCGCACCCGGCGGCGGTGTTGCCGGATTTCACCGGCGCGGTGGATGCGCTGCGAAAAGCTGGCTACCAACTGACGGCACTTTTTGGCCCCGAACACGGTTTTGGCGGCGCGGCGGCAGATGGCGCGCACGTGGCCGATGCCAGCGACCCGCACACCGGATTGCCTATCTACAGCCTGTATGGGGCAACGAAGGAACCCTCGGAGCAGGCCCTGGCCCGGGTGGACGCCCTGGTTTTTGACATGCAGGATGTGGGTGTGCGTTTTTACACCTACCTGAGCACGCTCTTTTACATCCTGAAGGCTGCGGGGAAAGCCGGGAAGCCAGTCTACCTGCTTGACCGGCCCAACCCGGTGACGGGTGAAATTCTCGAAGGCGGTGCTGTTGAACCGGGTTTTGAGTCTTTTGTCGGGGTGGTCAACCTGCCCATCCGGCACGGGATGACGCTCGGGGAGCTGGCAAACTTCTTAAACGCGGAACACGCTCTCGGGGCAGAGCTGCACATCGTCACGATGAAAAATTGGCAGCGCGGGATGTGGTTTGACCAGACTGGTCTGCCCTGGGTGCCGACTTCCCCGGCCATGCCGCATCTTTCGACTGCCATCCTTTACCCCGGTATGTGCCTGCTGGAAGGCTGCAATCTTTCACTCGGACGCGGCACCAGCCTGCCCTTTGAAATCTGCGGCGCGCCCTGGTTGGACGCTTATGCCCTGGCGGAGCAGATGAATGCCCTTGATTTACCGGGGGTGCGCTTCCGGCCGATATTGTTTACGCCTTCGGCTTCTAACCAGGCCGGGCAGGAGTGCCAGGGTGTTCAGGTGCATGTTACTAACCGGGAAACCTTCCGCTCGGTGAGGATGGCTCTGAATCTCATGGCGACTGTCTGGCGAATGTCGGGTGCGGCCTGGGCGTGGAAGCCGCACTTCGAGCGGCTGGCAGGCTCCGGCTGGGTTCGGTCTACTCTGGAAACGGAAAATGGCGTGGGCGAGGTTTTGGCCCGTTGGGCCGAATCCAGCGCCGGGTTTGTCCATCAAAGAGAAAAATATTTGCTGTATGTGTAACGCGAATTAATGTCGCGTGACAGGAGGCCCTTTTGAACCAGGAAAAGCCCCTCGCTGAACGTATCCTGAAAAACTATGTGCTCCAGACGATTCTCAAAAAGGTGCTCATCGTCTGGGTCGTAGTGAGTTTCTCGTTCCTGATTGTGCGCGGCCTGCCCGGCAACCCGGTGGACATCATGGTGCTCAACCTGATGGACAGCCAGGGGATTTCGGAGGATGAGGCCCGCACGCGCGCGGCCAGCCTGCTGCGCCTGGACCTGGATGCGCCGCTGTACAAGCAGTATTTCGACTTCCTGGGCAACCTGCTGCACGGCGATCTGGGCGACTCATATGTGCTGGCGCGCGGCAAACCGGTGGCGGAAATCGTTTTCCAGCGCCTGCCGTGGACGTTGTTCAGCGTGGGGACTTCGCTGCTGATTAGTTTCACCCTGGGAATGTTTTTGGGGATGCTCTCGGCCTATCGGCGGAACTCACTGCTCGACCAAACGCTGACCAACCTGAGCGCCATGGTTGGGGCGGTGCCGAATACGCTCTGGGCGATTATCCTGGTGTTGCTGCTGGGCGTGGTCTGGAAAATTGTGCCGCTCAACCTGATGCGCGGCTCGATTTCGCCGGGTATCAAGCCGGGGTTGACCATCACCTTTATTTGGGATGTGCTCAAGCACTGGTTTGTGCCGGGGCTGGTCTATGTGCTGACTACGCTCGGCGGGTGGATGCTGGCGATGCGCTCCAGCACGGTCAGCGTGCTGGGCGATGATTACGTGACGGTGGCCCGGGCGCGCGGCCTGCCGGACTTTCGGATTATCACCGCATACGTGGGGCGGAACGCCAGCCTGCCGTTGGTCACTGCGCTGGCGATTTCGATTGGGTTCCTGCTGGGCGGTTCAACCGTCATTGAGTTCATTTTTGTCTACCAGGGGGTGGGGCTGTTGATGAGCCAGGCCATTGCCAAACGTGATTACCCGGTGATGCAGGGCATCCTGCTGGTGACAACGATTACCGTGATTATTTCAACCGCGATTGCCGATTTGCTTTACGGCTGGCTCGACCCGCGTATCCGCATCAGCGGTGGACAGGAGCAGTAAAAATGACCACTCTTACTCACCAACTGCTGGGGTTCTGGCGCGAACTGGTTAAGACCCTGAAACTGATTGCACGCAACAAGATGGGTTTTCTGGGCTTTATCCTGCTCCTGGCTCTGATTCTGATGTCTTACGTTGGGCCGCTGGTGGTGCCGCCCGAAACGCGCGCCAATACAAACCAAATCTACAAACCGCCTTCACTTGAACATCCCCTGGGGACTGATTTTCAGGGCCGTGAAAACTGGGTCATGCTGGTGCATGGCGGCGCGGAGGTCATTTCGGTGGCTTTCCTGGCCGGGTTGATGACCACCATCATTGCGGTGGTGGTTGGCGCCTTCAGCGCCTTTCTGGGCGGCCGCGCCGATGAACTGATTATGACCATCACCGATGTCTGGCTGGCCCTGCCGCGCGGCATCCTGCTGGTGGTGACGGCCTTCTTCGTTTCGCTGCAAGATGTTTGGGCATTGGCGCTCTTCCTGGCGATTTTTGGCTGGCCCTCGCTGGCGCGACAGGTGCGCTCGCAATTCCTGTCGCTCAAAAAACGGGAATATGTCGAAGCGGCGCAGTTGCTTCACCTGGGCACACCGCATATTGTTTTCCGCGAGATGCTGCCCAACATGATGAGCTACATCCTGATTGCCCTGATTGAGTCGATGACGGGCGCAATTTACTCGCAAACCTACCTTGTTTTTCTCGGCCTGGTGCCTTTTGGCAACAATTGGGGCGTGCTCTTCAGCCTCGCCTACGCCAAGAACGCCATCTACAACGCCAATGCCATGTCGAGCCTGCTCGTGCCGATGGGCGGAATTGTGCTCCTGCAACTCTCACTGATTATGTTCTCCCGTTCCCTCGAAGAGATTTTCAACCCGCGCCTGCGCACCGGAGTGTAACCATGAGCGCCGATACTCTTTCCATTCGCAACCTGACCATTGAATACCAGGCCAAGCGCGGCGCGGTGCAGGCCGTGCGCAACATCAACCTGGATGTGCGCCGCAGCGAAGCCCTGGCCCTGATTGGCGAAAGCGGCTCAGGAAAAACCACCATTGGGCTGGGCATTGTCCGCCTGCTGGTTTCAACCGCCAAAATCACCTCCGGTACGCTGACTTTCCGCCGTTTCGACGAGGCCGGGCAGGTGAAGAGCGAGTTCGATGTGCTGAAACTTTCGCCCAGTGAAATGCGCGCCTTCCGCTGGAAGGACTGCGCGATGGTCTTCCAGGCCGCGCTCAATGCTTTCAACCCGGTGCTGAAAATCAAGGCCCAGTTTGCCGATACCGCCCGGGCGCATGGCTACTTGCAGGGCGAGGCCCTGCGCAAGCGCGCTTATGAACTCTTTGGGCTGGTGCGGCTCGACCCGGAGCGGGTCTGGAATTCGTACCCGCATGAACTTTCGGGCGGAATGCGCCAGCGGGTGCTGATTGCGCTGGGCCTGCTGCTCGACCCGCCCATGCTGATTCTCGACGAACCCACCACCGCGCTCGACATCCTGACCCAGCGCAACATCATGGATGTCTTGAAAGACTTGCGCGACAAACTGCGCTTCTCGCTGGTTTTTATCTCCCACGACCTCTCGCTGGCTGCCGAACTGGCCGACCGGATTGCCACCGTCTATGCCGGGCGGATTGTTGAGTTGGGCAACGTTTACGATACCTTCCAAAACCCCCAGCACCCTTATACCATCGGGTTGATGAACGCTGTCCCAACCCTGACCACGCACCGTGACAATGTCAGCTCCATCCCTGGCTCGCCGCCCGACTTGATTGACCTGCCCGCTGGCTGTAAATTCCACCCGCGCTGCCCGCTGGCGATGGAAAAGTGCACCCAGGAGGAACCGGTGCTTGTTCCCACCAGCGGGCCGGAACATTTGGCCGCCTGCTGGCGCTGGATGGAAGCCAAATCCACCCTGATGCCTAACGCAAAATAGGAGCGGATGATGACCACACCCCTGATTGAACTTAAGCATCTCACGCGCCACTTCCAGGTCAGACGCAATGTTTTTATCACTGCTGTGAGTGATGTTTCGCTGCGCATTGGCGAGGGCGAAATTGTCTGCCTGGTGGGTGAATCGGGCTGCGGCAAGACCACGACAGGCAAGATGATAGCCGGGCTGCTCAAACCGAGCGAAGGGCAGATTCTGTACAACGGGCAGGATGTCACCACGCTGGAAGGCAAAGCCTGGGAAACATATCGCCTGGGCGTCCAGATGGTGCACCAGGACCCTTACGCCTCGCTTAACCCATCGCATACCATTTACGATATTCTTTCGGCTCCACTCCGTCACCATAAATATGTCAACGGCGAAACCGCGCTCAAGCATCGGGTCAAGGAACTGCTGGAGATGGTTGACCTGACGCCGGTGGAGGACTTTCTCGACAAATTCCCGCACCAGCTCAGCGGCGGGCAGCGTCAGCGCGTTTCGGTAGCGCGCGCCCTGACGGTCAATCCGTCCTTCATTGTGGCCGATGAAGCCGTTTCAATGGTGGATGTCTCCATTCGCATCAGCTTGCTCAACACCCTGCTCAAACTCAAAGAAAAGATGGGGCTGGCAGTGCTCTTCATCACCCACGACCTGGCGCTGGCGAAATATTTCGCCTGGGAAGGCCGGGTGGGGGTGATGTACCTGGGCAAACTGGTAGAAGTGGCCCCAGCCCGGCAATTGGTCGAAGCGCCCCAGCATCCTTACACCAAAGTCCTGCTCTCAGCCATCCCCGAGGCCGACCCGGAGCGCACCCGACACAAGCAACGCATCGAACTGCGCAGCATGGATGTTCCCAGCCTGCTGCGCCTGCCCACTGGCTGCGCCTTCCATCCGCGCTGCCCTTTTTTCGAGGGCGAGACGTGCGAAAAAGTCATCCCCGAGCTGACCTACTTCAGCGATGGCTCGGCCGTGGCCTGTCATCCTGTTCAAAAACAGCGCGCGGCTGAACTTCAGGCTTAAAAGATGACCGAATTACGCATTTCACGCCTGGAAACCCTCGCCGAAGCCGAGTTTGGCGCCCGGATGATGGCCGCTTCGGAACCCTGGCTGACGTTGGGGCGCGGCTCTGAAGCGCTGCTGAAGGCCCTCCAGAACCCGGCGCGGGAGGCCTTCCTCGCCAAATCGGAGGCCGAAATTGCCGGGGTGGTGCTGATTAACCTGCAGGGCGCGTTTAGCGGGTACATCCAATCGGTGTGCGTTGCGCCGCTATGGCGGAACCAAGGCGTCGGCGAAAGATTGATGTCTTTTGCCGAGGAGTTCATTTTTCGGCAGTCGCCAAATGTTTTCCTGTGCGTTTCATCCTTCAACACGGGCGCGCAAAAATTTTACCGGCGATTGGGGTACGCCGAAGTTGGCGTGCTGAAAGATTACCTGGTGAGCGGCTGTGATGAGATTTTGCTGCGCAAAACGCGCGGGCCGCTGGTTGGCTACCAGCCGGAGGCCGCATGAGTCCCGATGCCGGACAGGCCTGGTTTCGGCTGGGTACCTTCCTCGTGCTAATGTCGCTCGTCAGCCTGTTATTCATACAGCGTGGCACGGCGGAATTCTTTGTGGCCGTCCTGGCCCTGATTGTGGGCTTGCTGATACTCACGATTGTAGCGGTCATCGTCAAATTATCGAATCAGTAACCAAAAGGAGGTGGTTGCTTTCGCAAAACAGTTTTTCATTGACCAACCATTTTCTATTCACCCTCTAATCTAATAAGGAGAAGAAATGCGTACTTACAAGCTCGTATCCCTGTTTGTGCTTTTGGCGCTGGCGCTGGCCGCTTGCGGCGCGCCCGCCACCGAAGCCCCCGCCCCGGTTGAGCCGACCGCTGTTCCCACCGAGGCGCCCGCCGAACCGACCGTCGCCCCGACGGAACCCCCGGCCCCCACGGTGGCAGCTGAACCCAAGCCCCTGCCTGAAGGCGTGAAGAACATCCTGACTGTCAAGTTGCGCAAAGATTTGAAGTGGAGCGATGGCACGCCCCTGACCGCCAAAGACCTGGTCGGCACCTATGATATCTACTGGGCTCAGCAGAACGCTACCTGGTCCTATCTCAAGGATGTGGTTGCCGTCGATGATTACACTGTCGAGTTTTGGATTAGCAACCCCGCTCCGCGCGCCCTGCGCTTGATTCTACGCTCCTACCAACCCGCGCCCTACTCGCAGTATGGCAAGTGGATGGACCAGGCCGCCCAGATGCGCAAGGATGGCAAAGATGTCAAGGGCGATGAAGTCAAGGCCTTCCTCGATGACCTGTACGCCTTCAAACCCGAAACCATCGTGGCCTATGGCCCCTTCATCATCGACCCGGCCTCCGTCACCGAAGCCCAGATGGAACTGGTCAAAAACGACACCGGCTACAATGCCGGCAAAATCGACATCACGAAACTGCTGGTTTACTACGGTGAAACTGCGGTCTCCCTGCCCTATGTGCTTGCCAACGATGTTGACTACAGCACCCATGCCTACACCCCCTCGGATGTCGAATCCATCAAAGCCATCCCGAACCTGAGCGTGCTCAGCGGCCCGACCGGTACCGGCCCAGGCCTGTGGTTCAATCAGGCTTATGCCCCTGTTTCCAAAAAAGAAGTCCGCCAGGCTTTCGCTTACATCATCGACCGCGCTGAGAACGCCAAAGTGGCCATGGGTGAAGCTGGCAAGGGCATTGAATACGAAGCCGGTTTCACCGATTTGCAGGTCAAAGCCTGGTTGACCGATGAAACCATTGCCAAGCTCAACCCCTACCAGAAGGACTGGGCCAAGGCGGAAGAGCTGCTCACCAGCGCCGGCTTCAAGAAAGATGCCAACGGTAAATGGCTGACCGATACCGGCGAACCCTTCAAGGTGGAACTTTCCGTCCCCTCCGACTTCCTCGACTGGCTGGCCTCGGCGGAAAACGCTGCCCAGCAGCTCCAGGCCTTCGGCATCGACGCGGTCGTCCGCGGCTATCCCTCCTCCGAGCGCGCCACCACCCAGAAGGAAGGCAAGTACCAGATTCTCGTTGACCTGAGCATCTACTACAACCCGCCGCACCCCTTCACTTCCTTCAACTACTACCTGAACACTCCCCGCAATGCGCCCGAGGCCACCGATAACCTGTTCGGCATGAAATTCCCCTGGAAGCAAACCGTGGAAGGCAAGGAAGTTTACATCCCCGACCTGCTCAAAGCAGCCTCCACTGGCTTTGATTTTGAAGCTCACAAACCGGCCATCCAAACCCTGGCTCTGCTGGTCAATGACCAGTTGCCTGTGCTCGGCATGTTCGAGCGCTACGCCACCGATGTGATTAATAAAGACACCCGCATCACCGGCTGGCGCGACTTCAGTGACCCGATTTACCAGAACAACCAGGCTGACTTGTATATCGCCATCCAGTTACTCGAAGGCGAGCTGAAGGTTTCCCCAAGCGGCGATGGCACCTTCCACACCGTCTATCCCTACCCGCAGCCGCCGAACTACGACCTGAACTACTTCACCTCCACCAGCCTGATGCAGTTGGCTGGCAACCCCGCTTACAACGTCATGTACCCGCCGCTGTTCTACTACATGTGGGCTGACGCCTCCTACGTCCCGGCAGCCGCCGAGAGCTACGACCTGCGCTAAATCCGCACATTCTTCCTCCCCCAAATTCCAGGTTGTTCGGAATTTGGGGGAGGCCCGGAGGGGGCTGATGACTCTCGCCTCGCGCCTCTTCTCTGCCCTTTGGCTTTTATCCCTTTTACTTCTTCCCGCAGCTTGTTCGCCGTTTCAAGAACCGGCTGCTTCCCCTCAACCAGTTCCAGCCTTCGCCCGGGGATCGGCGCTTTCTACTCCCCCACTCGTCATGCCGACGGTTCGTTCTACACCTGCCGTCTCAAAACCTGCGCCTTTACGGATAATGCCGACTATGACCCAAGCTGTTGCCCCTACTCCTGAAAACTCCCTGACCCTTGAACAAAAAATCGGTCAGCTAATGATTATCGGTTTCGACGGGACCACTGTCGATGCCGAACTGCGCCGCATGATTACCGATTACCACATTGGCGGCGTGATTTTATTTGCCCGCAATGTCGAATCGCCCCGCCAGGTGGCCGCGCTAACCAACAAACTGCAACACCTCGCCCTCGAAAGCGGACATCCCGGCCTGTTCATTGCCATTGACCAGGAAGGTGGGCGCGTAGCCCGCCTGACCGAGGACAAAGGCTTTACCGAATTTCCCTCGGCCATGGCCGTCACCGCCACCGGCGACCCCCACAACGCCTACCGCATGGCCGCCGCGATGGCCGCCGAAATGCGCGCCGTCGGCATCAACGTCGATTTCGCCCCCGACCTGGACGTGAACAACAACCCGGCCAACCCGGTCATCGGCATTCGCTCCTTTAGCGCCGACCCGCAAAAAGTGGCCGAATACGGCCTGGCCTTTGCCAAAGGCTTACAAGATAACGGCGTATTGGCTTTTGGCAAACACTTTCCCGGCCACGGTGATACCAGTATCGATTCCCATATCGACCTGCCGCTTGTTCCGCACCAGCGTGCCCGCCTCGACCAGGTGGAACTTGTCCCCTTTAAAGCCGCCATCCAGGCCGATATCGCCGGAATTATGTCAGCGCACGTCACCTTTCCGGCCATCGACCCCACTCCCGGCCTGGCTGCCACTCTCTCGCGCCCGGTGCTGACCAGCCTGCTGCGCGAGGAGCTGGGGTATCAGGGTCTCATCGTAACCGATTCGCTCGAAATGGGCGCACTGGCAGCCAATGGCTACCCCCCGCCGGTTGGCGCGCCGCTGGCGTTGGCTGCGGGCGCAGACCTGCTGCTCTTTAACCGCGACCATGCCATGCACCGCGAAACCTTTGCCAACCTGGTACAGGCGGTCAGGGAAGGAAAAATCTCTCACGAACAGTTGGATGCCTCGGTACGGCGCATTTTGCAGACCAAGGAACGTTTCGGGCTGTTGAAACCAGCCCAGGTGAATGTTGAAAAAGCCGAGGCTTCTGTCAAAACCGCAGAACATCTCGCCCTGGCACGGGAATTGGCCGACAAATCCATTACGCTGATACGCGATTCACAAGGCTTGCTGCCCATCAACATCAACTCAGACCTGTTGATCATCGAACCGGCGGCCATCCGCGACCTGACCCGGTTTCTTAACTTGAATGCCACCATCCTGGCGGTCGAAACCCAGCCCTCAAATGCCCAAATCGCAGATGTGGTTCACGCCGTCAGCAGCGGGCGGACCGTGATTGTGCTGCTCAATGACCTGGACCTCAATTCGAAACAGGTGAAATTGGTGAAAGAATTGCTTGGGACGGGCAACCCGGTCATTGCCATTCTTTACCGTAACCCCTTTGACGCAGCTCTATTGCCCCCAACCGTCACCATCCTCGTCTCTTATGGTTTTAATCCGCCCACGCGCGAGGCCATCACTGCCGCACTAACGGGTCAAATCCAACCGAGCGGTGTGCTGCCTGTCACGTTGCCATAAAATTTCATCGTGCCAAAAGTTTGTATGCCGATTTTTATCCCCTTGACCGCCTCGCATTCTGATGATGTGCTTTACATCTGGAATGCTGCTGCTCATCCCGATTATCCGCTGAATGCGAATTTCCTGGCCTATAACACCATCCCCTCTACCGGTGAAATCATTACCGGCCGCTTGGCGATTCAGAATGGCGAAGCAGTTGCCTTTGTGTTAGCCTGCATAATGGAAAACAGCCCGCTGGGTTGGGTCAGCGCCCTGGCTGTCCATCCCTCGGCCCATCGCCAGGGGCTTGGCTCACAGCTTTTGACGTGGGCTGAAGGTTGGCTCAAAGAGCAAGGTTGCCAGCGGATACGGATTGGCGGCAACCTGCGCCCCTTTTTGCCTGGCTTGCCGTACGCCATGCGGGAAAGTCTGTCATTTTTTGAGCGGCATGGTTACCAATCCCCGGCCAGCCAGCCTTACGAATACGACATCGCCCGCAGCCTGACGGACTACCAGCCCCTCTACCCTCAAACGTTCTCCATTTTGAAGCCACTATCCAGTACAGCCATCCGTGCCTCCGCTTCTCCATCCGTTCCATCATCCGTTCCATCATTTACCCTTGCATCCATTGCTCCCATGCAACCCGGCCAGGAACCCATCCTGTTAGATTTTCTGGCCCGTGAATACCCCGGCCGTTGGGAAATTGAAGCCCGCGAATTTGTGCGCAACGGCGGGCGGGCAAGCGATTTCCTGCTCCTGTGGCTCAATGGCAATGTGGAAGGCTTTTGTCGTCTAACGCTCGAGGACTCCGAACGCCCCATCGAACGGTTTTATCCGCAGCGTTTGCCGCGTCCCTGGGGACAGTTTGGCCCGCTTGGGCTGTCGCAAGCTGTTCGCGGGCAGGGGCTTGGCGGCCTCCTGATTGACGCCGCCGCCCTTCACCTGCAAGCCCTGGGTGTAGCTGGCTGTGTAATTGACTGGACTTCACTGGTGGACTTGTACGGCAAGTTTGGGTTTACCCTTTACAACCACTACATCAGCCTATTCAAATCGCTTGCGCCATGAACTTCTCCAAAGCCGACTCCATCCTCTCCCAAGCCATCCCCGCCGTCACCCCAGCGGCGCAGATGGTGATTTTACACCAGGGCGCGCGGGTGCATGAGATTGCCCTTGGCTGGCTCGACCCTGAGACCCGTTCCCGCCCGGCCAACTCCGAAACGCTCTTTGACCTGGCCTCCGTCACCAAGCTCTACACCACCACCGCCTTCATGCTCCTGGTAGAGCAAGGCCAGATCGCGCTTGATACCCCCGTCTGCGCTGTTTTGCCCGAGTTTAGCGGCCTGCGCCCCATCCAACCCTACGAGAACCCGCTTGATTGGGGCAAATTCGTCAGCGTCTCCCCTCTCCCGCCGGGAGAGGGGCCGGGAGCGAGGGCCGACAATGTGGACGCTGGAAAAATCACCTTCCGCAACCTGCTCATTCACAACTCCGGCCTGCCCGCCTGGCGTCCCTTCAAAGACCAGCCCGACCGCGAGTCTGCCCTGCGGCTGGCACTGGAAACGTTTTTCTCCTACCCCACTGGTGAACGGGTTATCTACAGTGACGTCGGGTTGATTCTGCTGGGTTTGGCGGTGGAAAAGCTGTCGGGGCGTCCGCTGGATGAGACCATTTACCAGCTTGTTACCCGCCCCTTGGGGCTGGATTCCACCCGTTTCATCCCCACTTCCTCTCCCCTTCAACCTGAAAACATCGCCCCCACCGAGTTCTGCCAGTGGCGCAGGCGGCGGATATGCGGCGAAGTCCACGATGAGAACGCCTGGCGGCTGGGCGGGGTGGCTGGTCATGCCGGGATATTTTCCAACGCCCGCGAAGTGGCTGCCTTTGGGCAGAGTTTTCTCGAGGCCTCGCTTCTCCAACCGAAGACCATCGCCGAGATGACCCACCTGCAAGCCGCTTTCAACGCCACCCGGCGCGGCATTGGCTTTGCCCTCTGGAGCCCCGCCCCCGAAGCCAGCAGCCACCCTTTTAGCCCCGAAACCTATGGCCATACCGGCTTTACCGGCACCTGCTTGTGGGTTGACCCGCGGCGCGAACTGGTGGTTGCCTTGTTGACCAATGATGTTTATGGCGGGCGCACAGGTCGCGGCATTGCCGACCTGCGGGTGCAAATCCATAAAGCGGTGGTGGAAACGGTGGACACGGCATGATTGTTATTGGTTTGATGTCAGGCACTTCGGTGGATGGAATAGACGCGGCGGTGGTGCGGCTCGAAGGCGCTCCCCCTGCCTTGGCGTGGGAGGTGCTCGGGCATACCCACCGGGCGCACAACCCGGAACTGCGTGCCGAGATATTTGCCTGTTTCCGCCCTGAAACGGGTTCCGTTGACCGCCTGTGCCGCCTGAATTTTGCCCTCGGAGAAGCCTTTGGCGCGGCAGCTCTGGAGGCTGCCCGCGAAGCGGGCCTGTCCATGAATCAGGTTGACCTGATTGGCTCGCACGGTCAGACGCTCTGGCATGAACCGCCCGCCAACGGTCAAACGGGTTCAACCCTGCAACTGGGCGAAGCGGCGGTCATCGCCGAACTGACGGGTGTGCCGGTGGTCAGCAACTTCCGCCCTCGTGATATGGCCGCCGGTGGGCAGGGCGCACCTCTCGTCCCCCTGGCCGACTGGCTGCTGCTCTCCCACCCAACCAAAATCCGCGCCGCCCAAAACATTGGCGGGATTGCCAATGTAACCTATTTACCGCCAACCGGAAAAAATTTCGAACCACAAAGGCCGCGAAGCACGCAAAGAAAAAAACAAGGATTTCTTAGCGCTCTTGGCGGGCTTGGTGGTTCGAATAATGGCGTGCTGGCCTTCGACACTGGCCCCGGCAACATGTTGATTGACGAAGCCGCCCGGCAGTCCACCGCAGGCCGCTGGGATTTTGACCGCGACGGCTCACTGGCCTCGCTCGGACAGGTGGACGAAACCCTGCTGGCCGAATGGCTTTCAGACCCATATTACCAGCAGAAGCCGCCGCGCACCACCGGGCGCGAATTGTTTGGCCGCCAGCGCGCCGTTGCCTACTGGCAGCAAGCCACCTCGCGCGGACTTACCCCCAATGACATTGTTGCCACCCTCACGGCGCTAACCGCCCGCTCCATCGAACACGCCTACCGCACTTTCTTGCCTGCCTACCCCGAAGAAGTCATCGTTAGTGGCGGCGGGGCGCGCAACCGCGTGTTGATGTCCATGTTGACTGAGCGGCTCGCCCCGGCGCGTGTCACCACTTCCGATGAATACGGTTTGGGCAGTGAAGCCAAAGAAGCCGTCGCTTTTGCCGTTCTGGCCTACGAAACCTGGCACAAACGCCCCGGCAACCTCCCTGTCGCCACTGGCGCGCGCAAACCGGTGGTGCTGGGGAATATCACATATTGAGTACCTGCCCTGGAGCCTCATGGAACAAACCTTAACCGAGGAACGCAACCCTCTCACCACCGACATTGACACCCTGCCCACCTTCGACATGTTGACTCTCATCAATGCCGAGGACCAGAAAGTAGCGCTGGCCGTGCGCGATGAATTGCCCCAGATTGCCGCCGCTGTAGACGCCATTACCGAGCGTATGCAGCGCGGCGGACGCCTGGTTTATATTGGCGCGGGCACTTCCGGACGACTGGGCGTGCTCGACGCTTCGGAGTGTCCGCCCACCTTCGGCACGCTCCCCGAACTCGTGGTGGGACTCATCGCTGGAGGCCCCGCCGCCCTGACTGAAGCCATCGAAGGCGCGGAGGATGACCGCGTAGGTGGCGCGCAGGAAATCGCCGAACTCGACCTGAATGCCAACGACTGCGTGGTCGGTATTGCCGCCAGCGGACGCACCCCCTATGCCATCGGCGGCCTGGAGGAAGCCAAACGCCGCGGTGCGTTGACTGTCAGTCTGGCTTGCAACCGGCCCTCACCGCTCGAGGAACTTGCTGATATCGGCATTGCCCCCATCGTTGGCGCGGAAGTCATCTCCGGCTCAACCCGGCTCAAAGCAGGTACCGCCCAAAAAATGGTGCTAAATATGCTTTCCACCGCGGTTATGATTCGCCTGGGAAAAACCTATTCCAACTTGATGGTGGATGTTCAACCAACCAACCTCAAACTCCGCCAGCGCGCCCTGCGCATTGTCGCCTCGGCTACCGGTCTCAACCTGCAACAGGCCGGGGAACTGCTCCAGTCTTGCGAGGGCGAAGTCAAAACCGCAATTGTGGCCGAACTGGCCAGGATTTCGCCAGACATGGCGCGGGAACGTCTGCGCGAAACCGGCGGATATGTGCGCAAGGCGGTAGAGCGTAAGTAGGTACACAGGGTAAACCAGGAAACAGGGAACTTGTTTACCTGATACCTGTCTACCAGTTTCCTTGTCTCCCCAAGGTTCCCATGACCAAATACCTCCTCGGCCTCGATGGCGGCGGTACCAAAACCCTCGCCCTGCTGGCAGACGAAAACGGAAATATCCTCGCCCGTGGCCTGGGCGGCGCCTCTAACTACAATGCCGTTGGCTTCGAGGCCGCCTGCGCCGCCCTCGAAACGGCCATCACCCAGGCACTGTCTTCCGTTGACCAATCTGTTGCCAGCCTCTGTCTTGGTCTGGCTGGCGCTGGTCGTCCCGCTGACCGCGTTCGCTTCCACGCTTGGGCGGCACAACGTTTTCCTCAGGCCAAAATCATCGTTGTCAGCGATGCCGAAATTTTGCTGAACGCGGTCCCACCGACTGGCGCCGCCCTGGCGCTAATCTGTGGCACTGGCTCCATTGTCTACGGGCGAACAGAGAGCGGTGAACTCTTGCGGGCGGGCGGCTGGGGCTACCTCTTTGGCGATGAAGGCAGCGGCTTTGCCCTCGGTGCGGCTGCGTTACGCGCCGTTATGCGCGCTTACGATGGTCGTGGCCGACCTACCCTGCTGACTGACCTGGTGCTTCAGCGCTGTGCTCTCACCGACCCACAGGGACTGGTCAAAAGCATTTATGGGGCAGAAACTCCTCGCGCTGAAATCGCCGCGCTTTCTGACCTGGTCGAACAAGCTGCCAGCGAACATGACCCCGTCGCCATTACCCTGTTGGATGAAGCTGCCCACGAACTGGCGTTTGCCGTACAGGCTGTTTATCGGCGCCTCGGCAATCTTCCCGTGCCCCTCGCCCTGACCGGCGGCGTCATCTTGAACGGCGCCCACCTCGCCGCCCTATTCCACCAGGCCTGCCAGAGCCTTGACTTGCACTTCACCGATATTTATCCGGTTCCCGAGCCTGCCCTCGGCGCTGTCTGGCTGGCGCGAAGTAATTTGCCCCCAAAGTTTACAGCAGCTCACTTTGCCACCGGCTCTGCTGCCTAGCCCCGCTTTGACATACTCTATTTGTGTTATTTGTTAAGCAGATTGCCGTAAGCCAAACTGTACCAGGGTTGCTCCCGAAGAGCGCCAGACTGGGCAATTTTATTCATCGGCCAGGCTGGCGGCGCGATAAATCTCGGCCAGGCTGACATTTTTCTCGTTTGCCAGTTTGAGACACTCAGCATATTCAGGAATGGATTGGATGACCTGCCCATTGAGGATTTTCTGCTTGATGGTCAGGCTTCCGTAGCGGGTTTGGATTTTCTTGAACTCCCTGTGGGCCTCGTACCGGCTGATTGGCTGGACTCTCAGCCCGAGCGTGGTGGTCTCGCGCAGCAGCAGTTCCGCCAGGGCGGCCTCATCCCGCCGCAGGGCAATCACTCCCAGCAGGGTGCCGGGGCGATTCTTTTTCATCTGGATCGGCGTCAGGAACACATCCCGCGCCCCGGCGGTGAACAATTTCTCCATAAATATAACGTGAGTTAGGGATGAGGGGTTCCCTGGTGTAAACTTGGATTTGCCAAAACAAGCATTCCAAGGAGCCCCTCATGGATAATCTAATCGAGTTGTTCTGTGATGTCGATGATTTTTGCCAGTCTTTTCTGCCCTTGGGCGTTCACGTTACGCGCCTGGCGCGCGGCCTGCCCGTTGGCGGCGACCTGGAATACGCTGACCAGAATACCCTGCTGCGGG
>DAOUBQ010000048.1:0-9954 GCA_034432755.1 Anaerolineales bacterium | reverse complement strand
CCCGCAGCAGGGTATTCTGGTCAGCGTATTCCAGGTCGCCGCCAACGGGCAGGCCGCGCGCCAGGCGCGTAACGTGAACGCCCAAGGGCAGCAGTTGCTGGCGAAGGTAGAGGGCCGTCGCGTCACCTTCCATGCTTGGGTTGGTTGCCAAAATGATTTCTTTTGCGGCTCCCTGGGCTACGCGCGCCAGGAGCGGCTTAATTTTCAGGTCATCAGGCCCAATGCCCTCGATTGGAGAGAGCACCCCATGCAAAACATGGTATTTGCCCTGGTACGCGCCAATCCGTTCGAGTGCCAACACATCGAGCGGCTCTTCCACCACGCAAATCACGGATTCGTCACGGGCGCGGCTCTCGCAAATTTCGCAGCGCTCGCGCCCGGCCAACATAATGTTGAAGCATTCGGGGCAAAAAGCGGTGTTCTGCTTGAGGGCAATTAACGCATCGGCCAATTGTTGCGAGATGTCTTCGGGGGCGCGCAACAGGAAAAACGCCAGCCGCGAGGCCGATTTCGGCCCCACGCCCGGCAGCCGCTCAAAAGCGGTAATGAGATTTTGGAGGGGTTCGGGGAGCAACATCAGAACGGCAACCCACCCGCCAGCGGGCCCATCATCTTCTCTTGCAATTCGCGCGATTTGTCGAGCGCCAGGTTAACGGCGGTCAACACCATGTCATTGAGCATCTCAGCGTCAGCATCTTTCAGAAATTCAGGGTCAATTTCGACGGCGGTACAGCGCTGGTCGCCGGTCATCGTGACCTTAATCGCCCCGCCGCCCGAGGTAGCGCTGACGGTTTCGGCTTTGAGTTTTTCCTGCGCTTCTTCCATCTGCCGCTGGAGTTTTTGCAACTGGGCCATCATCCCAGCCTGCCCGCCGATGGCGGGCATTTTGTTGAATCCTTTTGCCATGCTTAAATCTCCTGATAAATTTGTATTACCGCTGAATGCCTTCGCCCAATTCGACCTCAATTTTTATCAAGATTTGAACCAGAATAAGCAAGTTTTTAAGCCCGTTCAAACTGACATTGGGCCAATAAGTGCCTTAAGTTGCTGTTCATCTCCGGTGAAATTGAAGAAGTATGGAAAAACGCGATTTTGGCGAAGGGATTGACTATTCAAAGATTGGGTTGAACACGCAAATCTTATGGCGTGAGGTTTCAGGCTGCCTGTCTGCCTTCAAGCAGGCGGAATGAATTCCGCATTACGCAGAATTGGGCAGTATGCGTTTTGCCAGGTCTTTGAGTTGCGATGGGCTGACCGGTTTGAGCAGGACGATATCGGCCTGTTGGCCCAAGGCAGCGGCTTGCAGGGCATCCGCCGTTGCCAGGATGACGCGAGTTTGCGCGAAACGCTCATCGGCGCGGACATATTCGAGAATTTTCGCGCCAGGCGCACCGGGCAGGTTCATATCCAGGACGATGAGCGCCGGAGAACATCCTTCCAGTTGAGTCAGCGCCTGGCTGCCATCGTAGACCTGAACGATGTCGAAATCGGCTTGGAGGGTCAACCCAAACAAGTGGTTGAGATGTTGGTCGTCTTCGACGATAAATGCGAGGGGTTTAGCAGTCACAAGATTATCCTTGGAGTTGAGAGAGAATTTCTTGCAAGCGGATGATGCTGACTGGTTTAAGCAAAACGCGCTCACCTTGCTCTTGCAAAGAGCGCGCGCGCAGGATGTCGGCGGTCATGACCAGGATAAGAACGTTTTTCATCCGCGAATCAGAGCGAAATTCTTTGAGCAGTTCGCTGCCAGAAGCAAAGGGCAGGTGTAAATCGAGTAAGATGGCTTGAGGCACGCCATGGTTGTCTATCAATTTTCGGTATTTATCGCCGTTGTTATCTAATTGGGCCTGTAACCCGACATGTTTGGCGGCTTCGAGTGCCACTTTGCCCAAAATGGGGTCGTCTTCGAGAATGAGAATATAAGGCTGCATAGGGTTCAGGTTATGGTACTTGCAAAGGTAAAATGATGGTGAAGGTGCTTCCACGCCCAACTTCGCTCTCAAGTTCGATACGCCCACCCATCAATTCTACCAGTTGTTTGGTGATTGATAAACCCAGCCCGGTGCCGCGGTTATCGCGGGTGATGGCATTATCCACCTGGCGGAAGGCCTCGAAAATATAGTCCTGGGCTTCTTTTGGAATGCCTGCCCCGGTATCGGCCACGCGCATGGCCCAGTGAGAATTGTCCCACTTCAAAAGTGAAACACGCACTTCGCCTTGCTGGGTAAATTTGATGGCGTTGCCCGAAAGATTAATCAACACTTGCTGCAAACGGCGCTCATCGCCAATGAGCGCCGGCGGCAAAGCCGGGTCGAGTTCGGAGATGAATTGCAAGCCTTTGTTGAGGGCCAGCACCGTCATGTTGGCATGCAGGCTTTGCAGCAAAACAGATGGTTCAAAAGGCGCGGGATGAATTTTGACGGCACGGGCTTCAATTTGGGCCTGGTCGAGGAGTTCGTTAATCATCATGCTCAGATAGTTGGCGCTGGCGACGATGTTACTGGAGGCCTCTTGCTGTTCGGCGTTTAACTCACCAAAGGCGCCCTGGTTAAGAAGTTCGGCATACCCTAATACGCCGCCCAATGGGGTGCGCAGTTCGTGGCTGACGCGCGAGACCAGCTGGCTCTTGAAGCGGCTGGCCTCCAGCGCCTGGTCTCGGGCTTCTTCCAGCGCTTTTTGGGTTTCCTTCAGTTCGGTGATGTCGCGGGCAACGGCTTGAAACCCGATTTTGCCATCGGGCTGCTCAATGATTTGCACGTTTTGACCCAGCCAAATTTGACGCTGGTTTTTGGTGAGGGCCTGAAACTCATAGTATGCATTTTTTTGACGCGAAAGCGCCTGCCGCTTGTAAAACGCCTTCACCCGTGCGCGCCAGGCGGGAGCGGCGAATTCGGCAAAGTGCTTACCCAACACTTCGTTTTCATGTGCGTAGCCCATCAACCGCAGGCCCACCGGGTTGACGTAAATCATGCACCCGCGTTCATCAATGCGGTAAATAATGTCGCTGGCATTTTCGACAATCTGCCTGAAGCGGGTTTCGCTCTCGCGCAGCAGGTCTTCGGTGCGTTTGCGGCGGATGATGTTGCTCAGGGTGCTGGCAAAAGACTGCAAGAAGCGCACATCGCGCTCGTTGTACGCATAGCCGGGTGGCAGGTAGAGGACAACCACGCCCAAAACCATCTCGCCGCTCATGATGGGGACGGTGTAATGTCCATGG
The DNA here is from genome assembly GCA_034432755.1 of Anaerolineales bacterium. Lineage (GTDB taxonomy): Bacteria > Chloroflexota > Anaerolineae > Anaerolineales > Villigracilaceae > UBA5195. The sequence goes on along the minus strand of DAOUBQ010000048.1, from coordinate 6,737 downwards.
TCGGGAATGCCCTCGTAAGTGATTTCGTGCCGGTCGTCCACATGGCTGCTGAACTGCAATTGGCGGGTGAGGGCGGCGCTCCCACACAGGCACCTGCCAAACTCCACCCGCTGACAGAGTGAGCAGATTTCAGCAGAAAGATTGCGTTGGGCAATCAAAAGCAGGGTCTCCGATTGCGGGTCCGTGATGAAAATGCCGCCTTTGGCTTCCAGGCCAAGCCAGGTAATAGACAACAGGTTATCGAGCGCGTTGAGCAAGATGGCCTCGAGCGGTTCTTCACTCATGCCAATTTGCAAGATAGAAGCCAGGGCGCGTTGTTCTTGTTCGCTCACTTCGAGTGCGGCTTGAATCTTTTTGCGCTCTTCTATCTCGCGCAGGGCGGAATCGTACAGGTTGAAATTATCTAACACAAGAGCAGCAATTTGCGCCAGAGACTGTCCAAATTCCAGTTGCGAATCAGTAAAGGGTTGCAGAGGTTCGGCACGCCCCAAAGCGATGACGCCTAAAACCTGATTACCTGAGATGATGGGGAAATCGGCGGCCTCATGAAGAAGTTGCCCATCCTGATTGATGGGATACTCGCCATATTTTTGATAGTAATCATTCACCACAACCGGACGTCGCTTCTCGAAGGCCCGCCAGACGAGCGGCATGGTCTCACGCGAAACAGGCTGACCATATAAGGCACGGCGTTCTGCCGTGACGGCCCGAAAAATAAGTTGATTACCTTCCCAAAGCGCAATGGCGCCCAAGGGGGCTTCAAGCGCATTTTGTGCACGCTGCAAGATGTTATCGAGCAACTCTTGGTGATTGCGGCGGTTGAGCAGTTCTAAGGTGATATTTTGCAAGACAGACAGGTATTCATTTTGGCGCGCCAACGTTTCGCGCAGTTCTTTTTGGGCAGTAATATCTTCTTTGATGGCAACGTAATATCGAATCTTGCCGTTCTCGTCGTTGACGGGGGCGATGGTGGCATATTCCCAATAGAGTGAGCCGTTTTTGCGCTTGTTGAGAAACTCGCCCTGCCAGATTTCGCCGTTGCTAATCGTCTGCCACATGCGACGATAAAATTCTTTCGATTGGCGGCCCGAGCTCAAAATGTTGGAATTTCGGCCTAATACTTCATGAATGGTGTAGCCGGTCACTTTCTCAAAAAAAGGGTTGACGTATTTGATGAGGCCTTGTGTATCCGTAATGACAATGCTGTTACCGCTTTGCTCGATGGCTTGATAATATGTACGCAATTCATCGCGGCTTTGCAGGGCCAGGTCGCGGGTTTCGCGCAATTCAGACGTGCGTTCATACACACGCTGTTCCAGCAAATCACGCTCTTGCTTCACAAGACGCAGCGCTTGAGATTCTTTCTTCCAGGCCTGGTTAAGATTGACGACGAACATATTCACAACGGTTATCATCGTCAGCGCACTGAGGAGATAAGCGAGAATATTGTTGATGACAGAGGCAAGGTCAGTTGGGGTATTTTTGGCCTGCCATGGGACAAAAACGCCCGATAACACCGCCCAGGCAAAAATCACCATAGTCGCCACCGTCAAAGCCAGCATCCCTATTCCGCCACGCAAATTCAGCAACATGTGCGCCAACACAATTGAGGCCACAAAATATACAAAGATGTTGGCCGAAAAGCCATATCTTAACAGCTCAACCAACGCAACGGCATAAGCAAGCGCCACAAACAGTCGCACGCGGAGGTGAAAGGAGGCTGTGCGCACCAGTCCAACGAAATATACGCCAGATAAGAGGAGCAGGTCGGCAATTACATAGCCTGGGCTGTTCTGAAAATTGACCTTAGACAGGACGATGTAGGCCGTGATTGAGCCAAACAGCATAGATAATCGGGCAACAATGGTCACCGCTCGCTCAATCGTCTGCTCCCAAGAGGTGTTCATCTCTGCCGGCATCAACGCTTGGTCCAGCGCAGCAGGCAGAAAGAAGTTTTTGAGCCGAACCCAAACCGGGTGAGGAGAAGGCACGCCTGGCGCAGCCGCCGCCTGTGGCGCGTTTTCTGGGGCGGTTTCTCGAATCGGACGGGTAAGCGGCTCACGCGCAGCCAAACGCGCGGTTGAGGGTGGTGAATCGAGTTCGCGCAGGCTAATCAGCCGGCCAATGGGGTTGCCGCGGGTATCGCTCAACACAGTGAACCGCACCCGATAATTTCGAAGCAGTACGCCTTGCCCAACCGAAAAATCAGCCTCCCCTTCTGAAACGTCACGAAATCGTTCAATTAAATCGGGCCATGGAGTCAGCACTTCGACCAGCGGCTGACCGAGCAGGTCTTTGGCAGGCAGACCAATCATGCGCGCGGCTGCCGGGTTAACATCCACTACCCTGGCATCCATATCTAGCACCACCAGACCCTCGCGCAGGCCATCCACGACCAAATCGCGGGCAATGGGGACGATGTCAGTCAGGCGGTAGCCAAAGATAGCCCAGGCCAGCAAACCCACCGTAACGGTGAAGGCAAAAGGAGTCGGGTCGATGGGGATGGGGGTAATGAAATAGAGAAGGTTACCCGCCCAGGGAAGCAGGACAGCAAAGAACAGCGCCCAAATTTGAGCGCGGTATAAGCCCCTCATGCGGCGCAGATTGCGCAGCATGATAAATGTGCCGCCCAGCAAGAACAGGTATGAGAAAGCAAAGTGAATCCAGAACCAAAAACCGTAACGGACGCCCAGTACAACCACTCCGCTAACAGATTTGAGGAAAGTCTCCCGCCAGATGAAACCATGCGCCCCATTGGTTAGGACCAGCACAACCGTGATGAGTGGGAAGACGCCCAGCAGGTGAACATACTTCAGGCGGCGGGTTAGATTGCCTTGCCGGGTGTAGGAGATGGAAAAAAGCAACCAGGAAAAGGGGATAAAAGCAATACTGATGTATTGCAATTGCCCCCACGTGATTTTAGCAGGCAAATCGGGCGCGGCAATTTCCAAGCCGTAGGTAATCGACCATTCGGCGATGAGGAGGGCAAGTACACCCAACGCCGTTGAACCGGAGGCGCGGCGGCGGGTGAAGATGTATACTGCCAGGCCAATGGAAAGGGCAGAGAAAACAAAGAGGAAAATGACAGGAAGAGAAAAGTTCAGACTATTCATTGAACATCCACGATTTCACCGCCCAGTTGACTGGCGGCAGCCACCATTCCGTCGGGTTTGACGTGCGGCGGCAGGGCGTTTTTGCTGCCAGTGACAACTCCCTGCACGGGTAAATTTACCCCTAAAACTTCACGCAACGCATTACGGGTCAGTTCCAAACTTTCGGGGCGATTGAATTTCTCATTGAGGATGTCGCTGGCAAAAGCGATGAGCAGGATGCCTTCGCGGATTTCGAGTGGCTTGCCGCTGTTGAGCAGGGCGGCCACGTTGGCATCTTTGGCCTTGATGCGTTGGGCAACTTGCTTCCAGACTTTGACGACGCTCTCGAAGGAGGCCGCGGAGGCCTGGGATGCGGATTCTGCCGATGTAACGGAACTCTGGCTTGTGACCGGCCCGCTCCGCGCGGGAGAGGGTTCGGGCTGAGAAACGGCGGGGGACCTGGCACCCGCCTCGCTCCCCTCAATTCCCGCTGAACTTCGCGCAACTTGAGAGAGTGACAGGGGGGTGGGCTGTTCCAGCATTTCGGCGAAGGCCAGCTCGAGGCCGAGCGAGGGTGACCAGCCGCCGCGCGGGTCGGAGGCGGCAGCGTTGAAGGCGCGCATCATGCGCAGGACTTCGGCGATGGGCAGGGCGCGGGCGTGGTTCATCATCTGGGCGCGGGTGTCGGCGGTGGCTTCAACCTGGTCGCCGTTGCCCAATTGGATGAGCAGCAGCCCACGCAGGTATTCGACCACCTGGCGAGCCAGGGCGCGGGGGTCGGCGCCGCCATCGAGGGCGCGGTGAATTTCCTGAAGACCGCTGGCGGGCGATTTTTCAACAACGGCCTGGACGAGAGCGATGACCGATTGGCTGGTGGCCGTGCCAAGAACCGTCTGGGCGGTTTCGAGGGTGATTTTGCCGCCGGTAGAGGCCAACTGGTCGAGCAGGGAGATGGCATCGCGCATGCCGCCGGCGGATTGGCGGGCGATGAGGGCCAGGGCATCGGGGTCGGCTTCTATGGATTCGGCTTTGCAAATATCGGCCAGGCGGCGGGTGATTTCGCTGAGCGGAAAGCGCCGGAATTCGTGGCGCTGGCAGCGTGAAAGCACCGTGGCCGGGATTTTGTGAATTTCGGTGGTGGCGAGGACAAAGATGGCGTGCGGGGGCGGCTCTTCCAGCGTTTTGAGCAGGGCGTTGAAGGCAGCGGTGGAGAGCATGTGGACTTCATCAATGATGTAGACTTTGTAACGGCCCTGGCTGGGCGCAAAGTTGATTTTGTCGCGCAGGTCACGCACATCTTCAACCGAGGTGTTCGATGCGGCGTCAATTTCGATTAAATCCATGAAGCGGTTTTCATTGACGGCTACGCAGTGGGCGCACTGGTTGCAGGGACGCTGGGTTTTGTCTTCGGCCAGGCAGTTGACGGCTTTGGCAAGCAGGCGCGCAGCAGTGGTTTTGCCGGTGCCGCGCGGGCCGCTAAACAGGTAGGCGTGCGCCACACGGTCGGCCGCAACCGCATTTTTGAGGGTCTGGATGATGTGTTCTTGTGAGACGACTTCGTCCCAGGCGAGGGGCCGCCATTTGCGGTAGAGGGCTTGGGTCATGGGATAGACAGTTTGAGATTTGCGATGTTGGATATTCGATATTCGCTCATTGAAGCCCGAATATCGCTTTGCGCGCTTATAGTATAGTATTGCTCTGTGAAAGATACGTCAACCACACAGATTTTGTAAGGCGATATTCATGTCGCTTTCAGGTTGCGGAATGAATTCCGCGCTATGTATGACGAATGATAGCACGGTTTTAGAGTTTTTCACTTCTTGCGCCGCTGGAGGAGGCTGTAAACGGCCAACCCCAGTGCAACGGCGGAGGCGGCCCAGGCACTATTGGCGACGATTGGAAAGGCGGCTTGTTTGACGCCGATTCCGGCAAAAGCCCAAACCAGTACGAACAGATAGCCGGCGTCGCGGCGGGTAAGCGCCATGAGCAGGCCAAGCGCAGTCGCAACGGTCAGCATGATGACCGCCCAGGTGGGGGCTGGGATGCCCCAGCCGCTCCAGTTGATGGAAAACAGCCAGTCGGTGAGATTGGCGACGGTGGCGACGGTAATCCAGCCCAGGTAAACGCTAACGGGCGTATCCACGCACCAGCGTTCGGCGGCTGAAACAGGTGCGCGGGCAACGTTTAGCCGCAAGTAACTCACAACTAACGTGCCGAGCAAGGCCAGCATGACCAGCACGCTCAGCCCGAACAGGTTGTAGTGCCAGCACAACAGCCAGGCCGCGTTGAAGACCCCGCTCAAGGCAAACCAGTAGCCCAGTTTTTGCAGGCGCGGATTTTCGCGCTGGGCGGGTAGGAACTGGTATAGGGCAAAGGCAATCCAGCCAAGGTAAATGACTGCCCAAATGGAAAAGACATAGCCCGCTGGGACGAAATAGACCTGGAAGCGGTCGGAAATCTCGCCGGTGTTTTGCCCGTTGAACGGCAGGGCGTTGGCGAGCAGGTTCATGAGGATGGTCGCCGCAACAGAAAGCGCGTTTACAAACTGACGAATGGCGTCTTTCGACATGCAGTTCTCCGTTCTGAAATGGGGTTGGTGTTTCAGCCGTTTTTCTCGCGGAAGTAGAGAATCATATCCAAATCGCCGGGCGAGTGACCGAAATCGGTCAGCATGGCGGCGGCCTCGGCGCGGTGTTGCGTGCCATGGTTGACGACATGCGCCAGGATGTTCCAGACCACGTTTTGGAAGGGGAGGCCTTCGGTATTTTGATATTGCAGCCAAGATTGCAGGAATTCCTCGCTTAAACCGGCCAGAAAAGCCCGCTGAATCTGCTCATCGGCCTGGCAGAACGCAACCAGCGACTGCGGCGTGGGGAAATCTGCCTCGACCGGCAATCCAACCGGCTGCGGCTCGCCCTGAATGCGACGCCGCCAAATCATCTCGGCGAACAAGGTGTGAACCAGCGTGCCGCGCAGGCTGCCGTAGGAGGAGGTGTTTTTGGCAACAAACTGCTCCGAGGTCACCTGTAAAAGTGCCTGCCAGATGCGGGCGCTGGCCCAGTAGTTGTAATCGAACAGGGTCAGAACGTCTTGCTTGTTCATGGGCTGACGGCTCAAATATGGGGCAACATTTTGCCGACCAGTTTGTCTTTGGGCAGGTAGCCGGTAACGCGCTCGGCCACTTTTCCTGCCTTGAAGAGCATGATGGTCGGGATGCCCAAAATGCCATACTTCATCAGCACAGCGGGGTTCTGGTCGGCGTCGCATTGGACGACCTTGACCTGCCCCTGCCATTCAACATGCAACTGGGCGATAATAGGCGCAATCATCTTGCATGGCCCACACCAGGCGGCGGTGAAATCTACCAGCACGGGCAGGGAAGAATCAAGCACTTCGCTTTGGAAATCCTGTTCTGTCACATAGGGAACGTCTGCCATGAGTACCTCCGACAAGTATCATATCATGCCTGAAAGTGATGGTGGATTTTTTTTAATGCGTTGTGGGGCAAATCAGAGTTTGCCCCACAAAATACCAGATGGAGTAGGGATGCGCTTTTATCCCGGGCAGAACAAAAGCGGCACGTCCGGGCCGATGGCCTGAGCGGAATTGCCGGCGCTGTCATTGCCGAGGACGGCGATGCCGATG
>DAOUBQ010000047.1:0-23056 GCA_034432755.1 Anaerolineales bacterium | reverse complement strand
CAAACCGTCGGCTTTGGTGCATGAATATTTTTCTTCTCACCTAAGGTTGATTTTCAGCAAAATTTTGACCGATTTCTCCGACAAAAAGGGCTGAAATCGTCAAAAACGAACCAAAATGTGGAATTTGCTGCCGTAAAAACGCCAAAAATTCACCGCGCAGCCTGCAAGAACGCAAAGACGCCCTTTAACCCTTGGCGTTCTTCGCGCTCTTGGCGGTAAAAAATTCAAAATGTGCGGTAGAGCAATACCTTCGCCAATTTGTCGTTCCCTTAAATTTGACAACATGATTGCGAAAAAAACTACAGCGAAATCTGTGAAATTTGTACGGTCTGCCTGGCAAATTGGCGGGTCAGCCCTCTGGTCGCATCGTTTCAAACGTTGTACAATCCTGACCAGACAAATTCCACAAAGGACAAGCGATATGGAAGCACTTGAACAACGTATTCTCAAAGACGGCAAATATCTCGGCAATGGTATTCTCAAAGTCGATTCGTTCATCAATCACCAGGTGGACCCGCTGTTGATGGATGCCTGCGGACGCGAATTTGCGCGTCTGTTCAGCGGCATCGGGGCTACCAAAATCCTGACTGCCGAAATCTCCGGCATTGCCCCGGCGGTCACGACCGCCATCCACCTCGGCCTGCCGGTCGTCTATGCCCGCAAGTCCAAGCCCGTTACCATGCCCGACCAGGTGTACCTGACCCTGGCCCCCTCCCACACCAAAGGCCGCATGGTGGAACTGATTGTCTCGCCCGAACACCTGGGCGGCGGCGAGAAAATCTTGATCATTGACGACTTCCTGGCCTCCGGCGCTACTATCCTCGGTCTTGTCCGCCTGACCCAGACCGCCGGGTCGAGCGTTGTGGGCATCGGCACACTCATAGAGAAAAGTTTCGAGGGTGGGCGCAAATCTCTGGCCCCCTTGGGCGTACCGGTCTTCTCGTTGGCCTGCATCACCGAACTGGGTGATGACAAAATCGTTTTTGCGTAATGAAAAATTCCATCGCCATTCTCGATTTTGGTTCTCAATACGCCCAACTGATTGCCCGCCGTGTACGCGAGGCACAGGTGTACTGCGAACTCTTCCCTTGGGACGCGCCGCGCGAAAACATCCTGTCCATTCAGCCCAAAGCCTTCATCTTGTCTGGCGGGCCAAAATCGGCTTACGAACCGGGCGCGCCTTTCATTCAAGATTTCATTCTCGAAAGCGGGTTGCCGATACTTGGCATTTGCTACGGAATGCAGGCTCTGACGCACGCCCTGGGTGGCAAAGTGGACGCATCGGCTCAGCGCGAATACGGTCACGCAATCGTTGAACCGGCGATCGGCAATCCCTTGCTGCCTGCCGAATCGTTCCAGGCCTGGATGTCGCACGGCGACAAAGTCATCGAACTCCCGCCAGGATTTTCCGCGCTGGCGCAATCGGGCAACAGCCCCTACGCTGCCATGGCTCACCCGGCCCGCAAATACTACGGCTTGCAGTTCCATCCCGAAGTCAACCACACCGTCGGCGGGGCCGAAATCATCCGCCGGTTTGTTGTGGACATCGCGGGTATCACCCCCGATTGGACGCCGCAATCAATTATTGACGAGTCGGTGACGCGCATTCGTAAGCAGGTGGGGGATGCGCGGGTGCTGGCAGCCGTCTCGGGCGGGGTCGATTCGTCGGTTGCTGCTGCGCTCGTCCACAAGGCCATCGGCGACCAGTTGGCGGCGGTTTTCGTCAACACTGGCCTGTTGCGCAAGAACGAGCCGGAACAGGTCGTGCGCGCCTTCCGCGAGATGCTCGGCGTGGAGTTGGTGGCCGTTGATGCTGCCGATGAATATTTTGCCGCGCTAGCAGGCGAAACCGACCCCGAAAAGAAGCGCAAAATCGTCGGTGAAAAGTTCATCCGCATCTTTGAGCGCGAAGCCAAAGCACTCGGCCAGCCGCCCTTCCTGGTACAAGGCACAATCTACCCAGACGTGGTCGAATCCTCGGCTCCCGACCGCAACAAGGCCGATAAAATCAAGACGCACCATAACGTCGGCGGACTGCCGAAGGATATGACCTTTCAGTTGGTGGAGCCGCTCCGGTATCTGTTCAAGGACGAGGTGCGGGCTGTGGGTGAAGCGCTTGGGCTGCCGACCGAAATGGTCTGGCGGCAGCCGTTTCCGGGGCCGGGTCTCACCGTCCGAATCCTGGGCGAAGTCACCCCCGAACGCGCCAATAAACTGCGCGAAGCCGATGCCATTCTAACGCAGGAACTGGCGGCTGCTGGCTTGCTTGGCAAGGGAGCAGGAACTTCTCAGGCCTTCATCGTCCTCCTGCCGGTCAAATCAGTCGGCGTGATGGGCGACCAGCGCACCTACCAGGATGCCTGCGCCATCCGGGCGGTCGTCACCGATGATTTCATGACCGCCGATTGGGCCAGAATTCCGTATGATGTGCTGGCAAAAATTTCGACCCGCATCGTCAACGAAGTGCGCGGCATCAACCGGGTGGTCTACGACATCACCAGCAAGCCGCCTGCAACCATTGAATGGGAGTAGGCGGGTAAAGAAGCAAACGGGCAAACAAGGAAACAAGCAGGCTGCCTACCTGTCTCCCTGTTTGCCTGCCAACCTGATACTTATGTATTCCCCCGAGGCATACCATGACCAATCTTCCAACCCCTCCGAACTATTCCTCCCCGATTCCCGCCCCGCCCATTCACGCCTTGGCCGCGCTGGCAACGATTGCGCTGGATGGAGTGTTCGGCATTCCTGAGATGGCTGCTTTCAGCCTGCCCATCACCACCCTTGTGGTTGGCGCGTTGGGTTTTTCGGCCACTGCGCTGGTACAGCGCTTCATCTCAAAAGACGATTGGGGCGCATCGCTGGCGAAAGGACTGGTGATGGGAATTGTGGCGGGCGTCCCCTACCCGGTGGCCGGGACGCTGGTTGGTGTTCCGCTGCTGGCCTGGTCGGGATTGCGGCAGGTAAGACAGTGGAGCAACGGCAACAACCAATTGATAGATGAAGCGCTCAAAGGCCAACGTGTGCTGGAAGACAAATCAGATCGCGAGTAAGAAATCTGCCTGGATTTATGAATGCCCAACCTCCCCGCCTATCCGCTTTACCTGGCTCTGGCTTTCCTGACTTCGCTCTTCTTCAGCCTCATTTTCGTGGCGGCTTCGTTTTACGAGGTCACCGTTGCCCGGCTGAGCGGGCTGCAACTCGTCTTGGTCGGCACCACGCTAGAGGTGGTTATTCTGCTCTTTGAGGCGCCCACCGGCATCGTAGCAGATGCCTACTCGCGCAAACTCTCGCTCGTTATCGGTTACGTCATCATGGGGTTGGGATTCATCATCGAGGGGCTGTTTCCCTATTTCGCCGCCATTCTGCTCGCTTCGGGAATGTGGGGATTGGGCTATACCTTTACCAGCGGGGCGCAGCAAGCCTGGCTTTCTGATGAGATTGGCGAGGAGGCCGCCAATCGCGCTTTCTTGCACGCCAACCGGTTCGACCTGGCCGGGGCGTTGGTTGGCATGTTGCTTGCCCTCCCGCTTGGAAATCTGGCCGTTGGCCTGCCCATCCTGGCAGGCGGCACAGGGCTGATGCTATTCGCCATCTTCCTGGCCCTGTTCATGCCCGAAACACGGTTTGCGCCGATACGGCCCGAAAATCGCAACACCCTTCAGCACATGAGCGATATTTTCAAAAAGGGCTTCGCTGCGGTGCGCGCCCGCCCGGCGCTGAAGGCGGTGTTGGGGGTGGGCTTCATCTACGGGTTGTATTCCGAAGGCTGGGACCGGCTGTGGGTTAAGTACCTGGTAGATACCTTTCCGCTTCCCTCCCTGTTCGGAATGAATGAAGTGGCTTTCTTTGGGGTCATGCGCGCTCTGGGGATACTGCTTTCGATTTTGGTTACGCAACAGGTGGAAAAACGCCTCGACTTGGGTCACGCGCCCTCGATTGCGAGGGGCATGTGGGTGCTGACGGGTGCGCTCTCCCTGGCAATTCTCACCTTTGCCTTTGCCCCCGCCCTGGCTGTGGCGGTGGCCGCCGTGCTGCTGGTCAGCATCACCCGCAACGTGTTGGGGCCGCTCTACACTGCCTGGGTCAACCAGCGACTGGATTCGGATACCCGCGCAACGATACTCTCCATGTCGGGGCAAGTGGACGCCATCGGGCAGATTGCTTCCGGGCCGCTGGCGGGCCTGGTCGGCCTGTGGAGTGTGCAAGCGGCAATTGCATTTGCCGGGTTGTTGCTCGCGCCAGCCCTACCGCTCATCCGCCGCGCCAACCGGCTGCATGGAACAGGTGACAGTCGCTTCTAAAGTGACTGTCACCTGAAACTATTTGCGCTTTTTCTTTTTCTCAATTTTGTAGCCAAAGCGGCGCAGGATGTTTTCGTCGTCGCGCCAGTCTTTTTCGACCTTGACGCGCAACTCGAGGAAGACTTTACGCCCGCTCATCGATTCAATCTCCGCCCGGGCCGCGCTGCCGATTTTCTTGAGCATGGCCCCACCCTCGCCAATCACAATCCCCTTGTGCGACTCGCGCTCGACGAAAACAGTCGCAGCAATATAGGCGCCGCGCTCGCCGCGCTCGGTAAACTCATCAATGCGGATGTTGACCCCGTGCGGAATCTCCTCGCGCAGGTGGCGCAGGCAGGCCTCGCGGATTAAATCGGCGGCAATTTCGCGCTCGTAGAAATCGGTGACCTGCTCCTCGTCGAACTGTGGTTCGCGTTCTGGCAGCCGGGCAATAAGCCAATCGAGCAGTTCTGCGCGTCCGGCCCCGCTGGTGGCGCTGATCGGGAAGATTTCGGCCTGGGTAACGAGTTCGGCCCAGGCTTGGAGTTTAACGGGAACCTGTTCAGCCGGAATCAGGTCAATTTTGTTGAGGGCAACAACCAGCGGGGGGCGTTTTCGCATCCGCGCCAATAACGCGGCGATTTGTTTCTCTTCTTCGTGCGGGCCAACCGAGGCATCTATCATCCAGAGAATGACATCCACCCCGTGGAGGGCTTCTTCGGCTTCCTGGTTGAGATATTCACCCAATTTATGGCGCGCCTGGTGCAGGCCGGGCGTATCCACAAAGACGATTTGGTATGTATCGGTGGTGAGAATGCCCATCTGGCGGCGGCGGGTGGTTTGAGCGCGCGGCGAAACGGCCGCCACTTTTTGGCCCAGGAAGGCATTAATCAGGGTGGACTTGCCCACGTTGGGGCGTCCGATAACGGCGATAAAACCGGAATGAAAGGTGGTCATGTGGTCAGTTTACCATAACTCTGATGCGTGGCAGACCGCCCCAAAGGCCTCAGGCAGGAACCTCAACCTGTTTAAGAATTGCTGAAGGGCAGATGAGCATGGCAAAAGTAGCCCGGCGGGTGTGTTAGAATCTGACTCTGATTCTGATGAGTACCCTGTCCACACTGATTCTCGCCTCTAACTCCCCGCGCCGCCGCCAACTATTGGCATTGGGCGGCTGGACTTTTGACGTGCATGTGGCCGATATTGACGAATCGGTTTGGCCCGCAGAATCACCCCGCAATTATGTGGAGCGGCTGGCACGTGAAAAAGTATGCGCGATTGCAGTGCGTTCCCCTTCGGGAGCGGTTATCATTGGGGCAGATACGACGGTTGTCATTGATGGCGAGATTTTGGGCAAACCGGCGGATGCCGCCGAAGCCCGCCTTATGCTTACCAGGCTGCGCGGGCGCATTCACCAGGTTTACACCGGCATCGCCGCCCTGCGCCTGGAAGATGGCGAACTGCTGAGCGATGTCGTCCTGACCGACGTTCCAATGCGCGCTTATAGCCAGGATGAAATGGAGCGCTACATCCAATCCGGCGACCCGCTCGATAAAGCCGGGGCCTACGGAATCCAAAACCCCGCTTTCCAGCCAGTAGAAAACATGAAAGGCTGTTACGCTTCGGTGATGGGCTTGCCCCTCTGCAGCCTGGCGCGGCTGCTGAGGCGTCTTGGCATCTCGCCGGGTAGCGATGTGGCCGCAAATTGCCAGGCAACACTGGCTTATCGTTGCCGCTCACCGCTGCGGCTGGAAAGCAATGGCACAGGTTTCTGACGTATCTGCGTACATCAAAAAATTGCGCCTCTTGAAAAGGTTAAAAAACACAGCATGAAACACAATCGAAATCTTCTTTGTCTCCTGGCCCTGTTCCTGGCGTTGGCCTTGCTGGCCGGGTGTGTTGGGTCAGGCGGAAACGGTTCAGGCACGCAAACACTTCCCACCAACACCCTACCCACACCCATTGTCCACGTCACCGCTGCGCCCCAGGCCGATGGCACGCTGCGTGGCTTCCTCGAAGCCTGGAAAGCCGACGACTACGCCTCGATGTATGGCTTACTCACTCCCCAAAGCCAGCAGGCCATCAGCCTAGAAGACTTTGACAAAAAATATCGCAGTGCCATGAACGCGCTGACGCTGACCGCATTGAACTACGAAATTTTATCGGTCAACTTGCTCTCCCCCTCCAATTCGCAGGCTGCTTTCCGAATCACCTATAAGACGAAATTGTTCGGCGAGTTTCAGCGCGAGATGCAGGTTTCTTTTGAGATGGTTTCAGGCCTCTGGAGAGTCAATTGGAATGACGGTCTCATCCTGCCCGAACTGGCGGGGGGCAACCGCTTTTCGATGGACTATCAGGCGCCGGCGCGCGGCGTTATCTATGACCGCCCCTTGCGCGCCGAAAAGCAAAGTCAACCCTTTGTCACTCAAACCGATGCCTACGCCATCGGCCTGGTGCCGACCAATATCTTGCCAGAGCAAGAACCCACCCTGTTAAGCGAACTGGGCATCCTCTTGGGGCTGTACCCTATTCAGGTTTTACCCATTTACAATGACCGGCGCGATGTGTATTGGTACATCCCGGTCGGTGAAGCCCCCGCTGAAGAAATCAACCGCCGCTGGGGCCGCCTTTCGAGCATCAGCGGCCTGGTCCTCACCCCCTACACCGCTCGCTTCTACTATGGTAACGGCATTGCCCCCCAAACCATCGGCTACGTCTCTGCCGTTCCTGCCGAGGAAGTTGATAAATACGTGCGCAACGGCACTTCACCCGCCGCGCGCGTTGGGCGGGCCGGCATTGAACAATGGGGCGAAGCATACCTGGCTGGCAAAACCGGCGGTACGCTTTATGTGGTCAAACCCGATGGCTCGCTCACGCAATTTGCCCAGGCCGAGGGCCAGCCTGCTTCAGATATTCAACTGACGATTGACCGCGACTTTCAGGCACAGGTGCAGCGCGCCCTCGAAGGCTTTCGCGGCGCCATTGTGGTGATGGAGCGCGACACCGGGCGCGTACTGGCCATGGCCTCCTCACCCAAATTTGACCCGAATCTCTTTGAACCAAACAACGCCAACAGTCCCGATGGCATTCAAAACCTTTTTAACGACAGCAACCGCCCGCTGGTCAACCGTGCCGCGCAGGGTCAGCTGCCGCTCGGCTCGGTTTTCAAAGTGATCACCTTTGCCGCCGCCCTCGAAAGCGGAACCTACACCCCCGACCTGAAACTACAATGCGATTACGAATGGAACGGCCTTTCTGACAAAATCCGTTACGACTGGACCTGGGAGCGCTGCCAAAAAGAACTGGCCGCCACCGGAACCTGTACCACCCGGCCCTCGGGCGAGCTGACTCTCAGCCAGGGCCTGATGCGTTCGTGCAACCCCTGGTTCTGGCACATCGGCCTCGACCTGTATCGCCAGGGGCGTGTGACGGCCATCGCCGACATGGCGCGCGCCTTTGGGCTGGGCCAACCAACCGGAATCGGAGTCATTGATGAAGGCGCGGGTAACATCACCAACCCGGCCGGCGAAGTGGAAGCCGTCAACCAATCCATTGGCCAAGGCGACGTACTGGTCACACCGCTGCAAGTGGCGCGCTTCATGGCCGCCATTGGCAATGGCGGTACACTCTACCGCCCGCAACTGATTGAAAAAATCATCGCATCCGATGGCACGCAAACGACCCTCTTCAGGCCTGAAGCCATGGGCACCCTGCCGCTTAAGCCCGAAACCCTGGCTGCCTTGCGTCAGGCCATGCGCGAGGTCATCATCAACCCGCGCGGCACGGCAGCACACCGCTTTCGCAACATGCAAACCCCCATCTACGGCAAGACCGGCACTGCCGAATCTGGCTCTGGCTTGCCCCACTCCTGGTTTGCCGGGTACACCGACGCCCAAAACCCCGACCTGCCCGATATTGCCATCGCAGTGGTGGTTGAAAACATGGGCGAAGGTTCCGAGTATGCCACGCCCATCTTCCGGCGTATCGTCGAAATCTACTTCACCGGTCAGCCGCGCAGCGTATTCTGGTGGGAATCGAACATTGGCATTACCCGCACGCCCACGCCCTTCGGCTTCGAGGGAACAGCCACCAGAGAAGCACAACAAAATCCGTAACCTCAAATCGTCCCGAAGGCTCAAACCCTTCGGGACGCTGTCCTGTTCAAGGTAAAATCGTGGGGATGTCTGCTCCCAAACTGCTCACCGGCCTCATCATTCGCGCCCAATCGGGATTTTTCACTGTCCTAAACGCCGATTCAAACTCGTCTGTCACCTGTCAGCTGCGCGGACGCCTGAAACAAGGCCGCCGCGAGGGCGACATCGCCGCCGTAGGCGATACCGTTGCCTTCACGCTCCTGCCCGATGGCAGCGGCATCATCGAAGAAATCTTACCGCGCAAATCAGAAATCGTGCGCCTCGACCCACGCCCACAGGGCGCATACCGGCAAATCTTGCTCGCCAACCCCGACCAGGCCGTGTTCGTCTTTGCCTGCGCACACCCCGCCCCCAAATTGCGTATGCTCGACCGCTTTCTGGTAATTGCCGAGAAACAACAAATTCCGGCCATGATTGTGGCAAACAAGGTAGATTTGGTCGGCATCCGTGCGGCGCAAGAATGGTTTGGGCTGTATCCCACCCTGGGCTACCGGGTGATTTACACCTCCGTTAAACAAGCCCTGGGGTTGGAAGAACTGCACGAAGCCCTGCGCGACAAACTCTCGGCCCTGGCGGGGCCTTCGGGGGTGGGCAAATCGAGCCTGCTCAACGCCATTCAGCCTGGGCTGGGAATTGCGGTTGGAGAAGTCTCTCAATCTATAAAAAAAGGAACCCATACCACCAACTTCCGTCAACTGCACCGGCTGCAAGTCGGCGGCTGGGTCGCCGACGCGCCCGGCTGGAAGTCGCTGGCCCTGTGGGATACCGAACCCGAAGAAATGGATGCCTACTTTCCCGAACTGCGCGGCCTGGTGGCCGAATGCCAGTTTAGCGACTGTACCCACGCCCACGAACCAGGCTGCGCTGTATTGGCGGCAGTGCAAGACGGACGAGTGCGGCGCGAACGCTACGATTCCTACCTGCGCCTCAAGACCGGGCAAGAATAAATCCCCAACTTTGAGCGAACCACGCCATAAAAGGATTGAATGAACCCCTGGAACATTTTCGGTCACGATTGGGCAGTCGAAATGCTGCGGCAGCATATTCAACACAACGCGCTGCGCCATGCCTACCTGTTTACCGGCCCTGCAGGAGTTGGCCGCCGCTCGCTGGCAACTCGCCTGGTACAGGCCGTCCAATGTCAGACGCCGTTCGCGCCCGGAATTCCGTGTCAAACCTGCCGGGTTTGCAAGCAAATCGAGGCCGGGCAATCGATTGATTTAATGGTCGTACAGGCTGAAGCCGAGGGCGGAACGCTCAAGGTGGAACAGGTGCGGGAGGTGACGAAGTTCCTCTCGCTCAAACCCTACGCATCCCCCTTCAAAGTCGTGCTTTTCCTGCGCTTCCAAGAAGCCAACGCCAGCGCACAGAACGCGTTGCTGAAGACGTTGGAGGATGCCCCGCCCTATGCCTTGCTGCTGCTGACCGCCGATAACGCCGAACAACTCCTGCCGACGATTGTTTCACGCTGCGAGGTGCTGCGCCTGCGCCCGGCAGCGGTGAACGCGGTGACGGATTTCCTGGCCTCGCAGGGCATGCAGGCCGAAAAAGCGCGCCTGCTAGGGCATCTTTCGGGTGGGCGGCCCGGTTACGCCCTGCGGCTGGCCGCCGACGAAAAGGCGCTGGCCTTTCGCGCCGAAAAACTGGACGACTTGCGCGAACTGCTCTCTTCTAACCGTCGGGCGCGCTTTGCCTATGCCGAAAAACTGGCCAAGGATAAAGATACCTTCCGGCAAGCATTGTTCATTTGGCTGTCGTTCTGGCGCGATGTACTCTTGCGGGCGGCGGGCCTGGTTGTCACACCTATCGAGACAAGCAACTCGCTGCTGACCAATCTCGACCGGGCCGAGGAGGTGGCGCGCCTGGGTGAGCGGCTCTCTCTCTCCGAAGCACGCCGCCTGACCGAACAATGTCAACAGGCCATCGAACGCTTAGAAAAAAGCGTCAACGCCCGTCTGCTGGCCGAGGTGACGCTGATGGATTGGCCCCAGGAACGGTAAAATAATCTCTCTTCAACTCCGTCGTCTGCCGCGCCGACTTATCTTTCTGTCGGTAGCGCCCCGGCCCGGCTGGTATGTTGACAACGCCGCCCCCCTGGTTGACTTCTTGCGTGCGTACCAGACCGAACGCGCGTAAGCCGTTCGGCGCGCTCTATCTGGCGGGTGAGCCAAAACCCCTCTCCCTGTTGCCCTCTGCCCCAAAACCGAATACACTATAAGCATGGACACCCCGCCCGAACCCGAAAAACGCCTGAAGCAGTTAGAAAAACTGGTTGAAGTCAGCCTGACGCTCAACTCGACCCAGAACCTCGACGAACTGCTCCAATCCATCATTCAGACCGCCACCGAGATTTTGCAGTGCGAAGCGGCTTCCATTTTGCTGCACGATGAGAAGCGCAACCGCCTGTTCTTCGCCGCCGCCACCGGCTCGGACCCCAAAAAACTGGCCCAGATACCCGTCCCGCTGGATGGTTCGCTGGCCGGAAACATCTTTCGCGATGACAAGACCATCATCCTGAACGACGTGACCCAGGACCCGCGTCACTACGGCGCGGTTGGCGAGCAAATTGACTTTCAGCCGCGCTCCCTGCTTGGCGTGCCAATGCGAATCAAGGAGCGGGGCGTGGGGGTGTTGGAAGCGCTCAACAAACGGCAGGGCGAATTCAGCGAGGAGGATGCCCGCCTGCTCAGCGTAGTTGCATCCCACGCCGCCATCGCCATCCACAACGCCCGACTCATCCGCGCCCTGCAAAAAGCCTACGAAGACATCAGCGAGACCGACCGCCTGAAATCGAACTTCCTGGCACTGGCCTCCCACGAACTGCGCACCCCGCTCGGCATCATCATCGGCTACGCTTCGTTTTTGCAGGAATCGAACCTGCCCGACGTGACCGACAACGCCGAACGGGTGCTATCGGCGGCAACCCAAATGCGTTCCATTATCGAATCGATGACCAGCCTGCACCTGCTCCAGGCGCGCGGGCTGACCTTCAAGCCGCGCGTTGTGCCAGTCCAGCAGGTATTGCGCGCCGCCTACGAGGAGATGCGTCCCATCGCCGAGGAAATGCGCCACTCGGTGGCCCTGCAATTACCGCCCCAATCGCTGCTCGTCACCGCCGACCCCGATAAACTGACCCCGGCCTTCGTCAACATCATCAACAACGCCATCCGCTTCACCCCGGCCGGCGGCGAAATCACCATCAGCGCCACGAACCGGGGCGGCAACATCCTGGCCTGGGTTACAGATACCGGAATCGGCATTGCCCCAGAGAACCTGCCCAAAATTTTCCAGGAGTTCTACCAGGTCGAGCCGCATACCACCCGTCATTTCGGCGGCCTGGGCATCGGCCTGACGATTGCCAAGGGACTCATCGAAACTCAGGGTGGGCGCATCTGGGCCGAGAGCGAGGGCCTGGGCAAAGGGACGACCATCCGGGTCGTTCTGCCGCCCGCCGGAACATCTTCGCTTGGCGTGAGACCGTAAACTCTCTGATGACCAAACGCCATCTTTTCATTTTGATTCTCATCGTCTTAACCGCCGCCTTGCTCAGTTTTACCATGCTGACGCGCGGCCATCCCTGGTGGGACGACTTCGCATCCTACGTCATGCAGGCCCGCGCCATCCTGAACGGGGATATGGACGAATTCGTCCGCCGCAACGCCTTCACCGTCCAGAACTCCTCCTACCCGCCGGGGCCGGTTGCCTATCCCTGGGGCTACCCGCTGTTGCTTGCGCCGGTTGTGGCGCTGTTCGGAATTCACCCGCTGGCGCTCAAACTGGTCGGGGTGGCCTTCTACGCCCTGTTCCTGGTCGTTTTCTTCCTGCTTGCCCGCACCCGCCTGGCAGAGAACGAATCGTTTCTCCTGTTGGGCGTCCTGGCCGTCAACCCGATGCTATTACAGGCCAACGACTTGATTCTCTCCGACATCCCCTTCCTGGTCGTCTCCACGCTGGGGGTTTTGCTGATTGACCGCTGGAGTAAAAAGTCTCCCGATTTTTTATTGGGGTTGGCAATCGGCCTGACCATCTTCTCCGCCACCTTCCTGCGCACCAACGGAATTCTGCTTTTCATCCCGCTCACGGTTGCGCTCCTGGTTCGATACGGGACGAATTGGAAACCTGCCCTGCGGCAACTCCTCCCGCTGCTGGTTGTGTTCGGCCTGCTATACCTCGCTGCCGCCTGGATATTCCCCAACGGGCAGGATTCGTACCTAAGCCACTTCTCCATGTTCAACCTGCCGCGCCTGTGGGGGAACTTCCTATTCTACCTGTGGCTGCCCTCCTGGACCTTCAACGGAATCCCAGGCGGCGTAATTTTCTACCCAATTTTGGCGGTTTTCTTGCTCTTCAGCGGATTCACACACTGGAAACGCGACCTTGCCATCCATGCCTATAGCCTCGCCACACTGGGGTTGTTCATCCTGTGGCCAGAGCGCCAGGGCTTGCGCTTCATTTACCCTGTGCTGCCCTTCCTGTTCATTTTTGCCTTCGACGGCCTAAATCTGGCGATAGAGCGGCTCCCCACAGACTGGCAGAGCCTTGCCCCCCGCGTCGCGACCGGTTTTTGGGGACTCCTGCTCCTGCTCTCCTTCGCAACGTCTGTGTACTTGGCCTGGGGCAACCTGAGCGCGAATCGTGAAATCAACGGCCCCTTCGACGAATTCAGTTACGACCTGTACGAATTCATCCGCGACGAAACGCCCGCCGATGCCGTCATCGTCTTCGTCCGCCCGCGCGCCATGCGCCTGTTCACCGACCGCGACTCGTTCATGACCACCCGCTGCGAAGACCTGCCCAGGGGCAATTACGCTGCCATCCACGAGAAAATCGGCGATGTGGGCCAAATTTCGCCGGAGCAAATCACATCCTGCCCCAGTGTTACTCTGCAAGAAATCTTCAACAACCGGCGCTTTACGGTCTATCGAATCAATCCCTGAAAGACCATTGAGGATAATTGTATTTTCAACAGGCAGCCTCCCCATGACCTTCAATGACAAAATTGACGAATGGATAAAAGAAGCCGAAACGCGGCCCGCGTCTGCGTTGCTGATACTCAAACTGGTTGCCAATCGCCTGCGCGACCTGACCGAGCGCAACGAGCAATTGCTGGCCGAGAATATCGCCTTGCAAAACGGCACGCGCGTCCAGGAATACCAGAAGCGCATCGCCCACCTCGAACGTCAATTGGACATCCTCAAACGCCGCATCAGCGAGGAAAACTTCCCGGGGAACTCGCCCACCGATGCCTGGGAGATGGCCGCCCAGCCCGACGAACCGCACGCGGGCGAACGGTTGGCCGCCCTCATGCCGCTCTCGCGCTTGCCCCTGGCCGACTTTTTCCTCCAGGCCAGCCGGCGCGGCTTCGTCAAAAAGACCCTCACCTCCCTGGCGCAGTCTATTCTCGACAATCACTACCTCGGCAGGGGGGACCACCCAAAAATCTGACCAGCCTTTCGACGCCCTGCTCTGCCAGAAGGGCGAGCGCTACGCCCTCGTCACTTACGAAGGCCGCTTGTTCGGCCTTGATGTGGACGACTTGTCCTACTCCGCCGAGGAACGCATCCGCATCAGTGCCACCGATTACGTCATCGCCGCCTTCACGCTCCAGCCGGAGCAAACCATCCTGTGCGTTACCCAAAACGGCAAAGTCATTCAGCGCGAGGCCGGGTTCGTGGATGCAGCCAAATCCGCCGCCTCGCGTGGGCAGGCGCTCATTGCTTTCATCTTCTACAACCGGGTCGAAGCAGCCAAAATCGCGCTCTCCAACGAGGGCGCGACCGTCATCAGCCTGGACGATAAAGACATTGTGCTTTGGGAACTCTACACCCGCACGCAGTTCGAGACCGATATTTTCGATTATGTCGGTCAGGTAGAAAAGGTATTGCTCGAAACGCTGTCTGCCGCCGGGCTGGAGCCGGGGCAAATCGAAGCGGTTGTCAAAACCGGCGGCTCATCGAGCATTCCGCTGTTTACCGCTCTGCTGGAGCGAATCTTTGGCGCGCAAAAGGTTAAGGCAGCCAATGCCTTCTCTAGCGTGGTAGCGGGGCTGGCGATTAAGGCCAGCGGGCGGTCATTCAGTCCTTGGGCTGCGAATATACCTCCAAATCATCCCCACCATCAGCCCCGGGTAGCCCAGGATGACGGCGTAAATATGAAAGGCGAATCGCCAATTGGGGGAGGGGATAAGAAACTGGCCGAGCAGGATTGAAACCAGGTAGACCAGTCCATAGCGGAGGATGAAATGTTGCAGCGGGCGGTTTTGGAGCAGGAAGGCAAGCGGGACGAGCGCCATGCAGGCCCAATAGGCGAACATCCCAACCTGGCTGGCATCGGGGTTGCCCCAGGGCGAATTGCCAATCAGGAACCATTCCACCATGAGGCCGGTCAGCCCAAAAAAGCCGGTATAGACCAGGATGAATTTTGGACGGTTGCGCAGGGTGGTGAGCAGGAGACGCGTGAGGAGATAGACGCCTATCAGGTAGAGCGTGTTGAAGAAGAGCGAACCGATGAAGTTATCGAAGTCATTGCGCAGGAAGACCGAAAACTGCCATTCGCCGATAGCCGCCGTCAGCAGGCCGAGCAGGAGGAATTGAGCGAGCGATTTCATGTGGGTATTGTACCCAAAAAGAAGCGCCTTTGCCGAAGTTTCAACAAAGGCGCTTGAGCTGGGGCGGAAGATGTCCTGGTTATTGTTTGGCGCGCGCCAAATCCTCGGAACTGAAATAAAAGCCTTCGTGATATTTGGCCCAGTTGCGAGGAACGCGGTTGAGAACCACCCCAATGATGTTGCCGCCGGAGCGCTGAAGATATTCCAGCGCGGCTCGCGCGGTTTCGATGCGGGTTTTGCCGGGGCGCAGTACTAGCAAGACGCCATCGACCCGCGAGGCAAAAGCCAGGGCATCGGCCACGAAGACAGGCGGGCCATCTAGAATGACCATGTCTACATTGGTGGTCAATTTGTTCAGGATTTGCCCCAGGCGGTCTGATTCGAGCAGTTCGGTGGGGCTTTCGGGCATGTGGCCGCCGGTGAGAGCGCGAATGTTGCGCTGTCCTTCTAATATTTGCGTAGCGTTACTCAGGTCGGCTTTATCGGCCAGGATGTCACCCAGTCCAACCCGGTTTTCCATGCCCAGGTCGGCGTGCAGGCGTGGGTTGCGGATGTTGGCGTCCACAACGGTCACCCGCCTGCCGAGCAGGGCAAAACTGGCCGCCAGGTTGAGCGATATCGAGGAGCGGCCATCACTAGGGTCGGGGCTGACGATGAGCACGGTCTTCATTGAGTTTCCATTCAGCCCATACAAGATTCCGGTACGCAACAAACGATAGGCATCGGCAATAGGCGATTTGGGGTTTTGCAGGGTGAAGATTTCTCCATCTTTCAGGTTTTTACTGCTAAATTCCTGAATGCTGGCAATGGTGTGCAGTCCCAGGTGTTGCATGACATCTTTAGGCGATTTGATGGTGTCATCCAGAAATTCGATGGCAACCGCTATCGCGCCAAGCATGGCTACGCCGGCCACGATGCCCAGGATGAGGTAGCGCAGGGTAGAAGGACGAACAGGCCGTTCGGGTGGGATGGCTGGTTCAATCTGGTCAATGTTCGGGGTATATTGCAGGCGCAGGAGTTGAAGCGATTCCAGGTTGTTGAGCAGGTTCAGGTAAAGTTGCTGGTAGAGGCTGAGGGTGGATTGCAGTTGCAGGGTGCGGAAATCAGTCCGGTTGCTTGCCCCTAGCGCGGGTTGTCCTAAAAAGAGCAGGTTGGAGCGGATTTGTTGGTAATTCAGCAAGATTGGCTGAATGCGTTGTAATTGGGCTTGTTTTTCGGCCAGTTGCGCCTGACGCAGCGCAGCCTGGTCTCTGGTTTCGTTGGTTGGGGTTGTAGCGAGTAGGGCAATTTCTTTTTCTAGCCCAGTTACCTCGTCTTGTAAGACTTTGATTTGTTCCTCGACTTGTGAGAGCTGTTCTTGTATCTCTTTTTGTGAAATCTGGTCAAATTCGGTGCGCAATTGTTCGATTTGCTTTTCGACATCTCGGATTTGGACCTGTAAACTGGCCTCAACCGCAGCGTATTTACCGGCTTGCAACTTGCCGCTTTGCTCTATGAGCACTTCGACCATTGCATTGGCAATTTGCGCTGCGCGCGCGGGGTCTTCGTCTTCAACGGCAATCAGGATGATTTGGGTTTGCCGCACTTGCACGATGGCGATTTGAGTCGGTTTGACCTCGAAACCCACTTTTTGGATGATGGAATCGAGGATGGGTTTGGTTTGCAGGATTTCGATGTAGGTTTCCAATAATTGCTGGTCGCTCAAGTAGGCGAACTCAAAGTTCGGGTCTTGGCGGTTGCTGGTGACCAGGATTTTGGTTTGGGCCTGATAGGTGGGGGTGGTCAGGCGGCTGAACACGAATCCACCCAGGCCGCCCAATATCCCGCCGATGATGAGCAGCCAGAACCATTTTTTGAGCAAAAGAAAGTATTTTCGGATTTCCATTTGGCGTTTTTTAAGACCGCTTTCTACGGGTAATGAAGGTCATTCGTTTAAGAAACAGGCTGTTTATTTTGTCCAAATTATCATGATAATCACTGAATCACTCATCTTACGCCGTAGCGCGAGATTTTGCAGATTGACAGATTAACCTCGTAATCGCGTAGCGTGAGATTTATCTTGCACTACCCCAGAGATGGGGGGCGACATAAATGTCGCGCTACGAAAGCCCATATCTGGATTGCTAGAGTGATTTGAAAAAGTGCAATCTCGCGCGGTTTCAGGCGATATGAATCCCCATTCGTGGACGGTGTGTCGCGGTATGGACGAACTGCGTAACATCAGTGAATCATTCACGCATGGCGTCTTGCTTCGCGTATTCGTGGTCGTATTTGTGGATGGTTTCTCGCCGCAACAGACGATTCTGTACAGTTGGGTAGGCCAGTGAAGCCAAGGGCGTGAAGTTGAAGCGCACCGATGGTCGGTTTACTATGTCAATCTGCAAACGCCTGTAGTATATCTGCTTATCCAGAAAGAATGGCGCGGATTTCTTGAACGACGCTGAGAATGTCTCCATCTTTCATCATGGGGTAAAGCGGCAGGGTGATTTCGCGTGTGGCGATTTCTTCGGTGAGCGGCAGGTGGTGGCCGTTGGCCAGGGAATGGTAGGCAGTGAAACGGTGGATGGGCGGGTAGTGGATGCTGGCCTGAATGCCCTGGGCTTTGAGATGTTCCATGACGCGCGTGCGTTCTACATGGGGTGGGAGCAGGGCGGGCAGGATGTGGCAGGAGGCCTGGCCGGGGTGATTGCTGAAGGGAATCGTCACTTGGGGGGCGAGTTCTTGCATGGTTTCGCGGTATCGTTGGGTGAGTTCGACCCGGCGGGCGTTGTTGCGCGGCAGTTTTTTGAGTTGTTCTCGCCCCAGCGCGGCGCGGATTTCGTCTATGCGGTAGTTGTAGCCCAGTTCGACGACATCGTAAGTGAAGGCGTGTCCTTTGTGCCGGTCCCAGGTGAGCGTGGTCATTCCGTGTGAGCGAAAGACGCGCAGCTTTTCATAGAGGTCTTCGCGGTCAGTTGTCAACATGCCACCCTCGCCGGTGGTCATGTTTTTGTTGGAGAAGAAGCTGAAACAACCAATGGCGCCCCAGGTACCGAGCTGTCGCCCCGCGAGGCTTGCGCCGACTCCGTGCGCGTTGTCTTCGATAATTTCCAGGTTGTGTTTGGCGGCAATCTCTATGATGCGCGGCATGTCGCATGGGTAGCCGGCATAGTGAACAACGATAATCGCGCGCGTTTGGGGCGTGATTCGTTTTTCGATTTCCTCGGTGGAGATGTTAAAGTCATCCTCTCCGTTTACATCGGCAAAGACGG
Organism: Anaerolineales bacterium; assembly: GCA_034432755.1. Taxonomy (GTDB): domain Bacteria; phylum Chloroflexota; class Anaerolineae; order Anaerolineales; family Villigracilaceae; genus UBA5195. The sequence goes on along the minus strand of DAOUBQ010000047.1, from coordinate 4,764 downwards.
GCATTGCGCCTACATAGCGGATGGCGTTGGCGGTGGCAACAAAAGTGAGTGACGGCACAATCACTTCATCGCCGGGGCCGATGCCGAGCGCCAGGCAAGCCATGTGCAGGGCGGCGGTGGCGTTAGAAACACTTAAGGCGTATTTGGCGCCGCTGAAGGCGGCAAATTCTTGCTCAAATGCCTGGGTAACGCCGCCCATTGTGAGCCATTTGCTTTCAAGCACGGCCTGCACGGCGGCAGATTCTTCGGGGCCGAAGTCAACATCGGCCAGGGGGATGCGCCAGTTCATATCGAAACCTCCTCTGGCAAAAATTGGCTGCGCATGGTCTCAAAATCGCGGGTTGCCTGTTCGTAGTCATCGGGGCGGCCCAGGTCTTGCCAGTAGCCGCCGAATTCGTAGCCAACCACTTTTTCGCCAGCGGCAATCAGGATTTTGACCAGGTCGGGAAAGTCGAGATATTGTCTTTTGGGAATGTATCTCAACACGCGCGGCTCAAAGACATAAACCCCCATGCTAACGCAATAATCGTAGGTGGGTTTTTCGATGTACCCGTTAATTTCGGGTTTACCGTTCCACTGGATGACGCCCAAGTCTATTTTAACTTTGCGCTGGTGAACGGCGATGGTGGCGGCGGCGCCTTGTGCGCGGTGAAAGCCAATTACATCGGCAAAGCGCAGGGTGGTTAGCACATCGCCGTTGGTGACCAGAAAGGTGTCGTTCAGGCCTTCGATGAGTGCAATTGGGCCAGCGGTTCCGAGCGGTGTCTCTTCGTAACTGTATTCGATGTGTAATCCCCATTGTTGACCATCTTGAAAGAAGGTGCGCAGCAAGGTAGAGAGATGGCCGACGGTGAGAGTGACATGGTCTATGCCGGCTATTTTCATTTGCCGCAGGATGACTTCCAGAATGGGCGTTTCCCCAATGGGCATGAGGGGTTTGGGTAAGATTTTGGTGTAGGGCGCAAGGCGTGTTCCTTTGCCGCCCGCAAGCACAACTGCTTTCATAGTTTCACCATCTCCAATCGCAGTTTAGTCACTAGAATTCGTACACCCCAACACGATACAGGTCGAGATGTTGTTCAATCCACTGAATCGTGTGGTCCAGGCCGCTGTCCAGGTCGGTTTCTGGCTGCCAGCCGAGCGTTTGGCGCGCCTGGGAGTTGTCAGAAATCAGGCGATAGACTTCCGATGCTTCGGGGCGCAGCCGTTCTTGTTCGACCTGAATTTGAACTGGCCGATTTACCCTGGCGACGATTTTTTCAACCAGGTCTCCAATGCGAATTTCGGAGCCGGTGCCGAGGTTGATGGTTTTGCCTTCGATTCCAGGGGTTTGGGCGGCCAGTATGAACCCTCGCACGGTGTCTTGTACGAAGGTGAAATCGCGGGTGGTGTTGACGTTGCCTAACTTGATGACGGGCTGGGTAAGAGCCTGCGTGATGACCGCCGGGATGACGGCGCGCGCCGATTGGCGCGGCCCATAGGTGTTAAAGGGGCGCAGGGTGACCACCGGCAGGCCGAAGGCGCAGTGATAACTTTCGGCCAGTTTATCGGCCCCAATTTTGCTGGCTGAATAGGGTGACTGCCCCTGCAAAGGATGCGCCTCGCTGATGGGGACCTGGCGCGCCGTGCCATAGACTTCGCTGGTGGAGGTATGCACCAGCCGCTCTATGCCGGCCTCGCGGCAGGCGTTTAAGATGTTGAGCGTGCCGCTCACGTTTGTCTGTGCCACTTCAACCGGGTGGTAGTAAGAATATGGGATGGAAATGAGCGCGCCCAGGTGCAAAACGATCTGACAGCCTTCGACGGCCTTGCGCATGGCGTGTTCATCGCGCAGGTCACCGCCGATAATTTCGAGTTGCGCGCGAATTTCGGGCGCGGTCAGTTTGAGCAGGCCCACATCGGCGCGGGAGTTGTAGCGCACAAAGGCGCGGACTTGCGCGCCTTCAGCCACGAGTTTTTCTACCAGGTGGCTTCCGATGAAGCCGCCCGCGCCCGTGACCAGGACTTTTTTATGATGCCAGAGCGGGTTCATAGTGGTTGATTTCGAGAATTGTGCGTTTGCTATAGCAGACGGTGATGTCGGGGTTGGTTTTGTCTACGCAGTTGCCATCATGGCAGACACCCAACACCGGTTGGACGTTGAAGCGATGTCCGTTGATTTGATAGGGCTTGGAAAGCGAGTTGATAATGCGCCGGGCTACGATGTCGGTTTCCTTGAGGCTGGCGAGATGTTCCAGGATGAGGGCAAATTGGTGCTCGCCAAAGCGTGCCAAGGTGTCGCTATCGCGCTTGCAGTGCGCCAGCCGCCGCGCGGCCTGAATCAGCACCTCGTCGCCGTATTTGCGGCCCAGGGTGTTGTTGATGTCGGGTAGGCCTTCCAGGTCTATAAACAGGATGGCGACATGGGTGTTGTAACGCCGCGAATAGGCCAGGGAGTGTCGCAGGCGGTCTTGCAGCAGGTAACGGTTGGGCAGTTGGGTGGTCAGGTCGTGAACGGCTTTAAACTCCAGGTGGTCGGCGCGCCAAATCACACCTTCCTTATCGCGCACCGGCTGGGTGACTTGTTTATCTACCATGCGCAGCAGGTCATCCAGAAAAACCAGGCGAATGTCATAGGCGCGGCAGAAATCGAAGATGTATTCATCGAGTTTGGGGTTCGTGGCGGGAACGGTGGATACGATAACGCCGATATCGTGCTTATCTACCAGCTCTGGCAGGTCAGTGAAGCCGCCCATCATCCAGTAGCCTCCCACCCGCATTCCGTGAATGGTGGGGTTGGAATCATCTACCACCCCCACGATGGAGAAAGCCGAGCGGAACATCCGTCGTTTGAGCAGCCAACCGGCAATTTGGCTGCCTTCGCCGCCGCCGATGATAAGGACGCGCTCGCCGAGCGTCATCTGGTTTTGCCGCCAGTTTAGCCAGCGGTTTGCAATGCCCGAAAACAGGCGTAAGCGGTATCGGACGGCCACAAACCCAACCTGCGCCATCATACCCGCCAGGATGATCATGCCCCAATGGGCGGTGGGAAGCCCAAGCCATTGCGTAAAAGGAGGAAAGGTTTCAAGTAAGAGAAAAAGCACGAGCGAAAGAAAGCCGGAGGCCAGCAACCCTAGCCCGTCTTCAGAGGTTGAGCGCGACCACAAGACCCGGTTTTGCCCCGAAAACAGGTTGAGACTGCTGAACAGGAAGGTGAGCAAGAACGAGAGCAGAAGGATGGCGCGCCAGGTCCAGAAAGGGGCATCGAGCGGCTTGAAGACCAGGCTGGAAACTTCAATGGCAGCCAGGGCAACCAGGAAATCGGCAATGAACCAGTTGACATGCAGACGCGTCAGCCGCGAGAACGGCCCCGCAAACAGGTGGCCTTCGGGAATTTTGGCCCCGGTAATGCGTGGGATGAGGATGGCAACCGTCCAGAAAATGATGTCTATGTCGGTCCAGAAGGAATGATAGCGGACGTATAACTGGTCCAGACGCATTTTGTTGGGTAGGATGCTTTGGAAGTAGTCCTCCATCAGGTTGTCGGAGGAGAGCAGTTTTTCCTCATCGTGGTATAGCACGCTGGCCGGGCTGGTGATGCCAGGGCGGGCGGAGAGAATCTCGCGTTTGGCGTCTTCGGGCCAGGCTTTGGCAATTTCCACGTCTTCAGGGCGGGGACCGACCAGGCTCATCTCTCCCTTGAGGACATTCCACAATTGCGGGAATTCGTTAATTTTGGTGTAACGCAGCCAGGCGCCTAGCGGGGTGATTCGGCTATCGCCCTGGGCGGTCACGCGCGGCCCGGCGTAGCTTTCAGGTCGCTCGAACATGGTGCGAAACTTGAGAATGTGGAAAGGTTTGCCATCTTTGCCTGCCCGCAGGCCGCGGTAGAACACCGGGCCGGGTGAATCGTGTTTGATGAGAATGGCAATCACAATCCCAATCGGTGCCAGTAAAATCATGCCAATCAGTGACATGACAATATCGAAGAGCCGTTTGGTTGCATCTCGAACCAGTACTGATATGTTTGGGTTTTCGATGGTTTGGGTTTGGTGCGATGCTTTTGATTTAAGAGACTGTGTGCGAACCATGTTTCCTCCCTGAAAGCAATCAAAAAGAACTGATAGCGCCAGAATGCCGCCTGAAATTAACAGTGATGATAAATTGCTTATGCTTGTGTTTATAATTCACAGAAATCTGGAGAGACTTTTTCTGCAAAGCCGCCCTGATACAAACCCTTACAAAAACGTAAGGCATAGTTATTATATTGTTTATATAAGAAAAAATCAAGAGGAATGATAGGGCAATCGCATTTCAACATTGGAGAACGGAGAGCAAGTAGTCATTGTTCCATGCAGCCTGTAAGCGTTTGGCATGAATGCCGCTTTTGGCAGTTTTCTCATTGATTTGCCTGTGCAAAATAATGCGAACGATGCTTTTTAACCCTTCCATTGCTTGTGTTTGTGGATTAAGGGTAACTATTCAGCCCTCACCCTCCGCCCTCCCCTGATGGGGGAGGGAATTTCCAAGAATCGCCAGCGCAAAGCCCATCTCCCATTGGGAGAGGGGTTGGGGTGAGGGAAAATGACGCAATTTTGCGCCAGGCTGAATAGATACGATTAAGGCAAGATATTCAGATTGAATTTCGATGGGTAAGGTACGTGAGTTCGGGTTAGGCGAGCAAAGCGGGCAGGGTGCCCAAGCCGAGAGAAGGTTTCTTGGGCTGACGACAATACGCTATCACGCCGCAAAGCAGATTGACCAGGAAGTTGATTGGACTTCGGT
>DAOUBQ010000046.1:0-107579 GCA_034432755.1 Anaerolineales bacterium | reverse complement strand
AATTGGTTTGGTGTCATTGAACGCAAGTATCCCAGATGTTTGTATAATTTATAGTAGAATTTTGTCGGAATTCTCGTTAGGCTGAATAGTTACAAATAAACTTGTAGTGTTAATTTGTAGCGCGAGATTTCTCGCGCCCTGTTTTGGCACAAAAATTAAGATACGACCACCCTGTGCGCTTATTAAGATTTCTCTCATGTTACCCCAAACTTCCTTTCCCTTCTCTCATGAGCAAGCCCTGACCTTGCTCGACACAATGTTGTTGATTCGCGCCTTTGAGGAAAACGCCGAAGAAATGTATGCGCTTGGCAAAGTGCATGGCACCATGCACCTTTCGATTGGGCAAGAGGCCGCTGCCGTAGGAACCGCCAGCGCTCTGCGCGCCGGTCACGATTACCTGCTCAACGTACACCGTGGACACGGTCACTTTTTGGCCTGGGGAGGCGATGTCAACCGCATGATGGCCGAATTTATGGGCAAAGAGACGGGCTACTGTCGTGGGCGCGGCGGCTCCATGCACATTGCAGATATAGCAACCAACAACTTAGGCGCCAATGGCATTGTGGCTGGCAATATGCCGATGGCCGTAGGCGTTGGGCTGAGCATCAAAGCACGCAAAACCGACCAGGTTGTGTTATGCCTGTTTGGCGATGGCGCCGCCAACGAAGGCGCATTTCACGAATCGCTCAACATGGCCTCGATTTGGAAACTGCCCATCTTATATCTGTGCGAGAACAATGCCTACGCCATGTCCATGCCAGTGCAAAAGTCTATGAACATTGCCCCAATCAGTCAACGCGCTTGCGCCTATGGCATCCCCGGCAAAACCATTGATGGCAATGACCTGCCCGCGGTTTACCAGGCCGTTCACCAGGCCGCCGAACAAATTCGTGCCGGAAACGGCCCCTACCTGCTCGAACTCCTCACCTATCGCTGGAAAGGACACTCCAAAAGCGACAAACAGGCCTACCGCACCCGCGAAGAAGTGAAAACATGGATGGCAAAAGACCCCATTCGCCGCTTTGCGGCCCAAATGGGGTTCGATGACTCCGCTCTCGAAGAACGCCGCCAACGTGCCAAAGAAAAAATTCAGGCCGCAGTTGCCTTTGCCGAAGCAAGCCCCGACCCCTTGCTCGAAACCATCGAGGAGGGCGTGTATGCCTGAAATGACGTACGCCGAAGCCCTGCGCAATGCCATGCGCCTCGCCATGCAAAAAGACCCAACCGTGTTTGTCATCGGCGAAGACATCGGCGTTTATGGCGGCGCGTTTGGAGTTACCGCTGGTCTCATTGAAGAATTTGGAGCCGAGCGCATCATTGACACCCCCATTTCAGAAGCCGGCATTGCCGGAGCGTGCATTGGCGCGGCCCTTACTGGAATGCGTCCCATTGGCGAAATGCAATTTTCCGACTTCGTCACCCTGGCGATGGAACAACTCGTCTTGCAGGCCGCCAAGGTGCGCTTCATGTTTGGGGGCAAAGCCAGCGTCCCCATGGTCATGCGCCTGCCGGGCGGCTCTGGCACCGGCGCAGCGGCCCAACACTCCCAAAGCCTCGAAGCCTGGTTTACCCACATCCCTGGCCTCAAAGTATTAATGCCCGCCACTCCCTATGATGCCAAAGGCCTGCTTCTGGCAGCGCTTTATGATGGCAACCCGGTTATCTTCGTTGAACACAAACTGCTCTACAAAACCAAAGGCGAAGTGCCAACCGACTGGTACACACTTCCCATCGGCAAAGCCCGCCTTGCGCGCCAGGGGCAACATCTAACACTCGTTGCCACCTCCATCGAGGTCTTGCGCGCTGAGCAAGCCGCGCACATCCTGGCCTCCGAGGGCATTGAAATAGAAATCATTGACCCACGCACCTTGCGCCCGTTAGATATCGAAACCATTGCCGAATCGGTTAAAAAGACGGGCAAACTGCTCATCGTACACGAAGCCGTCAAAACGGGTGGTTTTGGGGCCGAAGTGGCCGCCCGCATTGCCGAACACGAAGCCTTCGACTATCTCGAAGCGCCCATCCGCCGCCTGGCCGGGCGCGAAACCCCCATCCCCTACAACCGCACCCTCGAATACCACACCGTACCACAAGTGGAAGATATTGTTGCCGAAGCCCGCAAACTTGCAAAAGGCGAGTATTGACCATGAAAGCCGTTATTATGCCCAAATTCGGCTTCACCCAAGAGGAAAGCGAAATTTTAGAGTGGAAAGTTAAAAACGGCGAGCGCGTCGAACAAGGCGACCCGCTGGCCGTTGTCTCTACCGACAAGGTGAGCATGGAGGTGGAAGCCCCCGAAACAGGGATTGTAGATGGCATTCGGCATCCACAAGGAGCCATTGTACGGGTGACAGAAGTCATTGCATATATCCTGCAGCCAGGAGAATCACTCCCCACTGACTCATCCCCCCGCGCAACAAACGCTCAACCAGCCGATAGCCCCCTCCTCACAACACCCGCCCCAATCACCGCCGCGCCGCATCTTCAATCCACGCCAGTTGCCGCCCGCCTGGCAGCCGACCTGGGCCTAAACCTGAATAACATCTCAGGAACCGGCCCGGCAGGCCGAATCACCCGTGCCGATGTGGAACGCTACGCCCATCTACAACAACAGAACCGCAAGCCACGCGCCACGCCTGCTGCCCGTCGGCTAGCGCGAAGCCTGGGTGTTAACCTGTCTGAGCTCTCTGGCAGCGGGCCGCGCGGCAGAATCCAGGCAGCAGACATCCGTCGGGCCGCCCAACCTGCCCCAATAACCTCCGCTCCACCAGCCCCTCAACCAGCCGCAGAAGCGCCATCCCCCGCCAGCGCCTTCCGCGAAATTTCACTGCAAGGCATGAGAAAGACGATTGCCGCCAATATGCTACATGCCTGGCAGCACATCCCCACCATTCACCTGGAAATTGACGCCGACATGGAAGCCAGCCTAGCTTTATTGCAAACCGCTCAAGCGCGTGCCGGCGAGCGCAAAATATCGCTCACCGCTATTTTCTTCAAGGCAGTTGGGTGGGCATTGCGACGCAACCCGCGCCTCAACGCTCACCTGGAAAGCGATATACTGCGAGAATGGAAAGAAGTTCATTTGGGCATGGCCGTTGCCCTGGAAGACGGGCTGATTGTGCCGGTGTTGCATCACCCCGACCGCAAAGGAATTTTGCAGATTGCTGAAGAAATTAATGACCTCTCTGCCCGCGCCCGCAACAATCAACTGCGCCTTTCTGATATGCAATCGGCAACATTCACAATTTCCAATCTTGGAATGTTTGGAATTGACCGTTTTACGGCTATAATTAACCCACCACAAGTTGCAATTTTGGCAATAAGCGCGCTCAAAAAGACGTTTCTTGCTAACGAATTTAACCAGCCGGTGTTACATTCCACAGTAAATATCCGTCTTTCCGCCGACCATCGGGCTGTAGATGGCGCAATAGCAGCATGTTTCATGGCAGATGTTCGCAAAGCACTGGAAACCCCATCGGAGATGCTCTTATGGCAATAACCCTGCAAGCCTATCTTGTTCCAGAAGCGCTCATCTTTGGCATGGATGCCGAAAATTCAGAAGAGGTGATTCGTAACCTGGCAGGCAAATTGATGTATGCAGGCTATGTGCGCAGTTCGTTTGTAGAAGGCGTATTAAAACGAGAACATAGCCAGCCAACCGGTTTGCCCCTGAATGGAAAATACAATGCAGCCATCCCTCATACAGATGTTGATCATGTGATTAAACCCGGCATTGCCATGGCCACCCTCTCCCATCCGGTAACGTTTCGGAACATGGTCATTCCCGATAATGAAGTGCCGGTACAACTTGTCTTTCTGCTGGCGCTCGACCAGCCCAAGTCACAGCTTGAAATGTTGCAGCAAGTTTCGCAAGTTTTACAAAAATCTGAACTGGTTGAACATCTCATGAAGTCTCGCAACCTGTTCCAGGTACGCGAAGCCTTACGAAATGCCTGACGCATCCAGGCTCATGAGAGCCAGGTTGCGTTTTGTTTTTAGCGCAGACCTGCAAGCAACTCTTCCTCAGGAGAAAACACGATGCCACAACCCAAACGAATTTTAGTCGCCTGCGGGACAGCCATTGCCACATCAACCGTCGTAGCCAAAGCAATCGAAGACGCAATGCACGAACGCGGCATCGAAGTCATCACCCGTCAATGCAAGGCAAGCGAAGTCCCCAGTTTGGTACAAGGGATGGATCTGGTGGTCACAACCACTCCCGTCCCTACCAATTTAGGCGTACCGGTCATTCAAACGCTTGCTTTTCTGACAGGCATTGGAAAGGAGGCCGTTATTGATCAAATTGTCAAAGCGCTTAGCCAAAAATAACCCCTCGTCCCGACTTAATTTGGTTACTTTCATGCAACTTATCACCTTCAAAAAAAGGAGTGACACAGTATGGAAGGTTTTCTTTCGGGTCTAAAAGCGATTATTGATGCGCTTGGCGCAACCGTATTGCTACCCATCATTATTTTCATCATTGCAGCAGTGATGGGTGCCAAACCGGGGCGGGCCTTTCGCGCAGCGGTAACCATCGGTATTGCCTTCATTGGCATCAACCTGGTCATTGGCCTGATGTGGGGCAATTTGACCGACGTTGGACAGGCAATCGTCACCAATCTTGGGATTCAACGCGATGTCATGGATATGGGCTGGCCCTCAGCCGCCGCGATTGCATTCGGCAGCCCAGTGGGTTTGTGGGTCATTCCCATTGCCATCCTGGTCAACATCATCTTGCTGGCACTTCGCCTGACCAAAACCATCAACATTGACGTTTGGAATTACTGGCACTTTGCCTTCTTGGGGTCACTGGTATTATCAGCCACAAACAACCTGCTCTATGGGCTGATTGCCGCAGCCATTGCTGCCGCCCTGGCGCTCTTCTTGGGTGACTGGACCGCCAAAGCAGTACAATCGTTTTACGGCACGCCGGGCATTTCCATTCCGCATCTTACCTCTACTCCAGGTGTCCCGTTTGCAATCGTCACCAACTGGATTGTAGACCGTATCCCTGGTCTCAAAGATGTTGAAGCCGACCCCGAAACCATCCGCAAAAATTGGGGGGTGATGGGCGAACCGGTCATTTTGGGGCTTGTCATCGGAATCGTGCTTGGCCTACTGGCCTTTTACAACATTGACGATAGAACCACCTTCATCACTAAAGTGCTGCAAACCGGCATGAACCTGGCAGCCGTTATGTTGCTCTTACCGCGCATGGTCCAAATCTTGATGGAAGGTCTCATTCCAGTTTCAGAAGCCGCACGTGAGTTCATGCAAAAACGCGCTGCAGGGCGTGAAATCTACATCGGTCTCGATTCCGCCATCCTGGTTGGACACCCAGCGGCCATCTCCTCCTCGCTCATCCTGGTTCCCATCGCCATCCTGCTCTCCATCATCTTACCAGGCAACCGTGTCATCTTGTTTGCCGACCTGGCAGTGATTCCCTTTGTGGTGGCCCTCTTTGCTCCTCTCATGCGTGGCAACATCGTTCGCATGGTGATTGCAGGCACGCTGGAGTTAGCCGTAGGCTTTTACATTGCCACAGGGCTGGCCGATTTCTTTACTGCCACCGCCCGCAGTGCCAACTTTGCAATTCCTGAAAATGCCGTGCGCATTACCAGCATCGCAGATGGCTTTTTGTGGCCGGGTTTCTTGTTCACCAAGTTAACCGAATGGCTCAACGTGGGCGGCCTGATTGCGCTGGTTGCAATTTTAGCCATCGCCATGTTCTTCTACCTCAAGAACTCTCATGCCTGGGAAGTGGCTGCCGGCGCTCCGGCTGGAAAATAACTCAGATTGCGCCATCTTTTTCTCCTGATTTACGCCGGGGCAGACAAAGCACTTCTATGCACTGCCCCGGCGTATTCATAGACAGCGATGATTAATGCCATCTTACGCTCAATGATTGGTTCATGGGGCAACTGGTTATTAGACCAGTACATTGCAAACGCCCTGTGGATTAACGGCCTGATCTTAACCTATGCCCTTCTGGTTGCCCTGGCGCGGTGCAACTTCAAAAAAACGCTGCTATTTTTTCTTACTCATCTTGAAACACAACACGCCAGGCAGTTAAAGGGAAAAAACAAACAGCAAATGACCCGCTTTCTCTCTCATATCTCTTTACCCTGGCAAAAAGCGCTGTGCAATACTCGTTTTCCAGTAATTTCACCCCCTAACAGCATTCGCCTATATGCCAACACAGAAGCCACCCTCAAAAAGTTCTTTGGGCCTGAAACCATAGCCGAGGCAATCACCCAACCACAAGTGACGCAAGAAAAACAAACCAAAGGCAAGCCAGACAAAAAAAGACTGTAAGAAGTCCAACGCCCAAGGTCATATAACCAACCTGGTACATTGGCACGACAAAAATAATCTCGTGCCACTTTTACGTAAAAATCAAGATACGCTCATGCACAACCTGTTTTTCGCATGCAACAAAACCATATTCACAGCAACATACCGTCTGTCCTATGCCTGAACTGACTCTCACCATTCAAAACAAAGTTGGGTTACATGCCCGTCCAGCCAGTCTCTTTGTGCGTGAGGCGACCCAATTTCAATCCGACATCAGCATCGCTTATGGCGAAAAACGAGCAAACGCCAAAAGCATTCTCAGCGTACTGGCTTTAGGCGTTACACAAGGAGCACAAATCACCCTGCAGGCCAACGGCCCAGACGCAAGCGCCGCCTTGCAAGCCTTGCAAACATTAATCAACCTCAATTTTGGAGAACCTGAATAATCCTATGAAAACCATTCAGGGCATTGGCGCCTCTCCCGGAATTGCCATTGGGCCAGCCTATCGCTTCGAGCCAGAAGACCTGCATTTTTCAACCTCCCTGGTCAAGGACCGACAGGCTGAATGGCAACGCATGACCCACGCCCTGCAAACAGCGCAATCGCAATTGCAAGAAATCTACGCCCACGCCCAAAATGAACTCGCCAGCGAACAATCGGCGATTTTTGAAGCCCATTTGCAAATGTTGCAAGACCCAGACCTACAAACAGCCATTCAAAACGCAATTTTGCATGATGGCAAAAACGCAGAAAGTGCCCTCACCGAAAGCGCCGAACAATATGCCCTGCAACTGGAAGCCCTGGACGATGAATACTTCCGCGCGCGCGCTGCCGATATACGCGATATTACCCGCCGATGCTTGCGGATTTTACTGGGCAAGCCACAACTCAAAGTGACCCTGCAACAAGCATCCATCCTCGTTGCCACAGACCTGACCCCCTCCGACACCGTCTCGCTCGATAAAACCCGCCTGCTTGGCTTTTGCACCGCCGAAGGGGGCCCAACCTCGCACACAGCCATTCTGGCAAAATCACTGGGCATCCCCGCCGTGGTTGGCGCTGGAGCAGAAATCTTCTCTGCCCGCGAAGGGGAAATACTCATACTTAACGCCAATCAAGGACAGGTCATCCTCCAACCAGCGTCAGAAGTATTGTCCCAATTTAAGCAGACCCAAGCAGCAGCAAAAGACCGCGCTGGGCAAGAACGCGCCCTGGCCCATCAACCGGCTATCACCCAAGACGGGAAAAAAGTAGAAGTGGCCGCCAACGTTGGCAATCTCGATGACGCCCGAACAGCCGTTGCCCTTGGCGCCGAAGGCATTGGCCTGCTCAGAACAGAATTTCTCTACCTTGAACGTCAAACCGAACCAGATGAAGAAGAACAATTTCAGGCCTACCGGGCCATCTTTGAAATCATGGGCAATAAACCCGTTGTCATTCGCACCCTCGACGTGGGGGGCGACAAAGAACTGCCCTACATCAACTTAGGGCAGGAAGAAAACCCCTTCTTAGGTTGGCGTGCCATACGGATGTGCCTCGACAACCCTGACTTTTTCAAAACCCAGATGCGCGCCATCTTACGCGCTGCTGTTGGGCATGACATCCGCATCATGTTCCCCATGATTGCCACAATGCGCGAAGTGAAACAGGCACGCGCGCTGCTCGAAGAAGCCCGCTCTGAGCTCAAACGCGCTCACATACCCATCGGAGAACATATTCAAATCGGAATCATGATTGAAGTGCCATCTGCCGCCATCATGGCCGACCAGCTGGCCAAGGTGGTCGATTTCTTCAGCATTGGAACCAATGACCTGACTCAATATACCCTGGCCGCAGAACGCACCAACAAGCGCCTGGCACACCTTGCCCATGCGCTCGACCCGGCTATCTTGCGGCTTATCGCCCAGGTCATCAAAGAAGGCCACAAAGCAGGAATATGGATTGGTATGTGTGGCGAAATGGCCGGAGATGAGCGTGCCATTCCTCTTTTACTTGGCATGGGGTTAGACGAATTCAGCATGGCCCCGGCACTTATTCCTCACGCAAAGGCCGTCATACGCACCTGCAACACCCAAGCCTGTATGCAATTGGCCGCACAAGCCTTAGAAATGGCTGACTATTCCGAAGTCAAAGCCCTGCTCGAAGCCGAACGCTCCTGAACAAATTTCCCTACTTCCAACCCATTCAACGCCCGGCGCAGGTCGGCAGATTTCATGATAATCGCCACATTCCTCTCACCGGAGCCAAGCGAGATTTCATCCTGTTGAAAGACATTTTCATCGGCCAGAATGCGCAAGGGCGATGGAAGCCCCAGCGGAGACACCGTCCCGATGCGGTAGCCAGTGACAGCCAAAACTTCCGCTTCTGTCGCCAGCGTCAGCCGCGATTGTCCCAGATACTCCCGCAGGGCCGGCCAGGAGACCTGTCTCTGCCCCGCTGCCAGAACCATGACGAACTTGCCTTCGCCCAATCGAAAAAGGATACTGCGCACGACCTGACCGGCAATCTGCCCGCGCTCACGGGCGGCTTGCTCTAGCGAAATCACTTGCCCAGAATGCCGAAAGACGCGATGCGGCAGCCCAAGAGCGTTCAACGTTTTGGAAACAGGTGGCAGGTCGCTCATGGCGGCGAATATACCATAGAAGTAGCGCGAAAAAACAATCTTGGGATACAATACCAATATCATCCCAAAAAGGAGGCAAGTATGTATTCAATCGCACTTTTTGCAGAAGGCGCGGGCCAAAACGGAATGGGCTGGGCGGCATGGGTGGCCCTGGCCGTTTTCTTCGTGATGGTTTTGCTGGGCTGGTGGGTTTCAAAGAATGGCTGGCTCAAACAAGAGCCAGAACCGATTCATGAAGAACACAGTCATGAACATCCGGTGCATGAAGAGGAACACACCCACACTGAACCAGCCCCAGCCGCAAATCAACCCGATGACCTGACCACCCTCGAAGGCATCGGGCCGAAGGTGGCCAAATTGCTTGAAAGCATTGGAATCACCTCCTTCCAACAACTGGCCGAGGCCGACCTGACAAAACTGCGCCAAACGCTGGATGGCGCCGGGTACAACTACATGGAACCCGCCGGTTGGGTAGAACAGGCCGCGCTGGCGGCCCAGGGCGATACCGAAGGGCTGCAAAGGCTGCAAGCCTCGCTCAAGGGCGGGCGCAAGGCGGGCTAAGCGGTCATTTCACCAAGAATCTGCACCGCCGGGGCAAGGCTCTCGGCGGTTTTGCGTTTTTTTCTGCGCAAATTAATCAACCGGCCTTCAAACTTGTGCTTAACCAGCCCGCCTCTGCGCTCAAGGCTGATTCACTGCGCATCCATCTGCACTATCAGCAAGCGCAAAAACTGAACAGACCAGTTATACTTACCGTTGCTGGAACAAAACCCGGCAATTCTGATGACCGGAGTCGCTATGAAAACCAAAAAATTCCATTTGGCTCAATTGGCATTTCTGTTTCTATTGGCATCGTGCACAACGCTTCAGAACCTGTTGCCTCCCACGCCCGGATTGCCCTTATCAACCGCAACCCCAACAATCGAACCACCTTCCCCTACGGTTACGCCGATTCTCACGCCAGCCCCGCTTCTCAGCACGCCGACCGCTACGTCCGTTCCACCCACAGCAACCCGGCTGCCAACTGAAACCCTGACCAGCACCCCAACGATTTCTCCAACGCCAATCACTTTTCCAACCGTCGTCTTTAGCACCAATGCGAACTGCCGCCTGGGGCCATCTACCAACCACAATCAAATCACCAATTTTCTCAAAGACCGCTCAACAATTGCCGAAGGCCGAAACCTGGATAGTTCCTGGCTGTGGGTCAAAAGCCCTGCCGGAAATTGCTGGATTAAGGTCGCTACCCTTAAAGACCCCATTGAGTTCGCCTTTCTGCCGGTCATCGCATTTACGCCACTGCCCGAAGCCCCCTCGCGCCTGACCGTCGCTCAATTGCAATGTACCGGGCGAACGGCTATCACCCTGCGTTGGTCGGATGTAATCGGTGAAACCGGCTATACCATCTACCGCAACGGCATCCAAATTATGAAACTACGGGCAGATTTAACCGAATATGTTGATTTTCCACCGCTGGCTGCTGAATATCTTTACGAAATCGAATCATTTAATGATGTAGGTGTGTCGGTGCGATACACGCAAACGGTTCAGGGATGTAAAAAGTAGGCGAACAAAAAGGGCCGACCACGTTAGAGTGGCCGACCTTTTTGGTTGCATCAGCCCACTTTTGGGGCCAAGTGCGCTTTTTGAGTTCAGATCGAAACCATTCGCCACATAGATGCCTTCATCAACGGTGCAGCAATTCCACTGCCGTTGCAGCCATCAGAGCCGCAGCACGGGGCAGCGCGGCTTCATCAATGTCGAATTTGGGGTGGTGGTGGCCATAATCCAACCCCTTCTCGTGGTTGGCCGAGCCGACGAACATGAACAAGCCGGGAACCTTTTCCATCATGAACGCAAAATCTTCGCCACCCATGGTGAACGGCCCCACCGTGTCTATGTGACTATCGGGAAGAAGGCGTTTTGCCACTTCTTGCGCCACCTGGGTTGTTTGAGCATCGTTGATGAGCGCGGGGGTCATACGGGTATGCTCAATTTCTGCCGTGCAGCCCAGGCCACCTGCCACGCCATGCACAATTTCGTTAAAACGGCGCAGCACCATCTCGCGCACATCGAGGTCGAAGGTGCGGATGGTGCCGGTCAGTTCGACCTGTGGCGGGATGACGTTGAAGGCTTCGCCGCCGTGGAAGGTAGTTACGCTGACAACTGCGCCCTTGAGCGGAGGGGTGTTCCGCGAGACAATGCTTTGCAACGCACTGACGACCTGCGCCCCGGCCAAAATGGGGTCAGCGGCGAGGTTCGGGATCGCGCCATGACCGCCCTTGCCCTGAATGCGCACTTTAAAAATTTCAGTTCCTGCCATCGTCGGGCCAACCGCCAGCCCCAGCCAGCCAACCGGCTGCTCGTTCCAGACGTGCAGGCCGAGGGTGACATCCACTTTGGGGTTATCCAACACGCCATCGGCAATCATGCCCTCAGCGCCACCCATGCCTTCTTCGGCGGGCTGAAAGACGAGTTTAACGGAACCGGGCAGGTCATTCCGCATCTCGTTGAGTAGTTTGGCAACCGTCAGCAGAATGGCCGTGTGGGCATCGTGGCCGCAGGCGTGCATCACGCCCGGGGTCTGCGAGGCATATTCGGCCCCGGTCTGCTCGAGGATGGGCAATGCGTCCATATCGGCGCGCAACAATACGGTGGGGCCGGGCTTCGTTCCCTCAATCATCGCCACCACGCCGGTTTTTCCAACGCCGGTGGTCACTTCCAATCCCAATGCTTGCAGTTCCCTGGCCACAATGCCTGCCGTGCGCACTTCCTGGTGGCCGAGCTCGGGATGGGCATGAAAATCGCGGCGCATGGCCTGGGTGTAGGGAAACAGTTTTTGGGCTTCGGCCCACAGGTCAATCATAGAAAATCCTTATCCATATTTGATAACTCGGAATTTTTCCTCGTAGCGCGGATGTTCGGCGGTGGAATCTTCAGTGTGACGGCTGCGAATGCGCTCTTGTAATTTGGTCGGGTCGCCAATTTGGGTTTGATGTTCTTTTAAGGCGCGGATTTTTGTCTCCCAAAACTCGGTCACATCCAGGCTGACGGTGGGCTGCCCGGTTAACGAAACCCAAACTTCTTTGGGCGTATGCGGCGCAAGGCCTTCGGCCAGCAGCTCGGGGAAGTAGAGTTCGTTTCCGGCAGCGGGGAAGACGGCATCCAGCACAACCTGTCCGGCGGCGCGGTGGTCGGGGTGGTTGATTCCAAAGGGTGAGAACAGGTATTGTGGGTCGCAGGTGACAAGCACATCGGGCCTGAATTGCCGGATGATACGCACCACATCGCGGCGCAAGTCTAAATCTGGAACGAGGTGGCCATCCGGCTTATCCAGGAAGTGGACCTCTTTGACGCCAATCACCTGGGCGGCGGCACGTTGTTCAGTATGACGCAGGGTGCACAATTCATCGCCGGAGATGTGCCGGTTGTGGTCGTTGCGGCCTTTATCGCCACAGGTCAGCAGATAGTAGATAATTTCATGACCTGCCTGCGCCCATTTTGCCAGGGTTGCACCGCAAAAAAATTCCGGGTCATCCGGGTGCGCCAGAATGACCAGGATGCGTTGGGGAGTGTCCCAGATGCCGGGGGTTTCCATACGATTTATGATTGACGATTTTGGAATTTTGATTTTCGATGGTCGAATTTCGATTGCCGGTTGTTGTTTTTCGGGTTTCGAGTTCCAGATTGTTTTCGAGATTCAGATTCTGATTCGGCAGGGCGCTGGTCTCCTCGAGGCCGTTCGTCCAAAATTTTGGCTTCTTTTTGAGTTTTGGATTGTGATGCAGCCTGGTCATCCTGCCCGGTCTCTTCACTCTTCGTATTTTTCCCGCAATCGCAGCCACCGCCTTCGTGCTTATCGCACGGGGCTTCCGATTTGCGCCGCAGGGCTTCCAATTCGTCCCAGGGTTCGACCTGGTCGCGGTGAAATTCACGCCAGACGGGGCGTTCTGGGCGGTCTTGTGGACGGTCGCTGGGCTTGGGGTCGAGTTCAACCAAAATGACGTTGCGCAGCGGAAAGACATCCAGCACCTTCCCCTCGCCATCGGGCGTGACGACGCGCTTATTACGCTTGGGCAGTTCCTTGCGGGCCGCCACGTACTGCTCGTATTCGTAGATGAGGCAGCAACGCAGGCGTCCGCACATGCCGGTAATTTCACTGGGGGTGAGCGAAATCCCCTGCTCCTTTGCCATTTTGATAGAGATGGGGCTGAATTCGGTCAGGAATTTGGAGCAACAGCGCGTTTCGAGGCCGCAGGCGCCCATCCCACCCAACAGTTTCGCCACATCGCGCGGGCCAATCTGACGCATTTCAACCTGCGATTCAGGAAACATGAGCTGCATGTCTTTACGCAGCGATTTCAAGTCAACTTTATCTTCCGTCTCGGCGCTGAACATGAGCGCCAGGCGCGCGCCATCAAAGGAATACTCCGCAGCAATGATTTTCACGCCTTCCAGGTTTAATTCAGCAGCCCGGGCGCGGCACTCAATCAGTGCGACGGTTTGTTTCTGCTGCCATTGCTGGCGCAATAACAGGTCGGCGGCAGTGGCGCGCCGCTCAATCAGTTTCCACGTTCCATCGGGCGGAGGCGCGGGGTTTTCAACGCGCTGGATGACCTCGCCAATCTGCCGCCCGCGGGCGGTATCTACAACGACATGCTCTCCCACTTGTAAATCAGGAACGGGGGATGAGTCGAAATGGTAAATTTTACCTACTTTGCTAAAGCGGATTCCAACAATATTTGGTTGCATAAAGGGGAATTATACCCGAAGTGATTAA
The DNA here is from genome assembly GCA_034432755.1 of Anaerolineales bacterium. GTDB lineage: Bacteria > Chloroflexota > Anaerolineae > Anaerolineales > Villigracilaceae > UBA5195. Next base: position 93,881 of record DAOUBQ010000046.1, on the reverse strand, counting down.
ACATCCAATCGGTAGCCGACGCCGCGAACGGTGTGAAGGAAACGCGGATGGTCGGGGTCCATCTCAATGGCGCGGCGCAGCCAAGAAATGTGGACATCCAGAGTGCGCGTGTCGCCAGTGTAGTTCGTATCCCACACTGTTTTGAATAGTTCTTCACGCTCGATAACCTCGCCACGATGCTGCAGCAAAACCTGGAGCAGGGCTGCCAGGCGGGGCGTCAGGCGAGAGTTGCGCGCCAAACACTTGACGCGGCGATGCTCCAGGTCGAGTCGGATGGGACCGGCATGAATGATGTTGCTCCCGTCGCCGGGCAAGAGCGGCTTGAGGCGGTTGACCAGTTTCTGGACCGTGAACGGCAGGTGAATAACAACATCGGCCGCCGATTTTTCGACGGTTTTATCGGCGTCAACAATCAGCACAATAGGCAGGTGGTCTTTGTGCCGGTCGCGGATAGATTGGCAAATTCGCACCCCGGTCGAACCCATCGAGGCTGCGTTGACCACCGCCAGGTCGGGGCCAAGTTCGGGCAGGCGGGCAATCGCCTGGGCCCCGTTTGGCACTGAAACAACAGTAAAACCCTTCTTCTGCAATTGGGCTGCAAAAGAAGGTCGGTCGGCTTTCTTTCCTTCAACCATTAACACAGTGGCGTTCGTCATTCTCCTCACTACCTGCCAGGGGATCAAGTCCACGGCGGGCAACGCAATCTCACCTGGGGCCAGCGTTGAGCGGGCCGTCTTTTAATTATACTCGAATCTTAACAAATCGCGTCACCCAAGTGTACCAGGGTCAGCGATTCCAAATCTGAAATCGCCAATTTGTGTAACAGGATAGAAGGATAAAAGGGTGTTTTTTGTGTGGCTTATCTTGAAATTCCGGCCATTCCCTGTTCAAAGTTTCTGACGCTGTCAGGCGTTACGGTTCAGGTTTTCTCAAACTGTCTGCGAATTTCCATGGTAAACGACTGGCTGCGCTAAAAAACCTGTTCTTACCACGAAGGGCACAAAGGGTACGACGTTTTTTAAGTTATCTTGCGTCGAATTTGAATATTCTTGATTCCGCGTTTCTAAGGATAAAAAGCCTATGGATAACGAACTACTTCAAAACACCATGCTCGAACTCAGGCGTGGGGTGATTGTGCTGGCGGTGCTCAGTCAGTTGGGCCAGGAACAGTACGGCTATTCGCTGCTGAAACTGCTCTCCGACCAGGGGCTGGAACTGGACCAGGGCACGCTCTACCCTCTCTTGCGGCGGCTCGAAAGCCAGGGACTGCTCCAATCGGTCTGGAAGCTGGAAGAAGCCCGCCCACGCCGGTACTACGTCATCAGCGAGGCGGGGCGTGAAATGCTCCCCCGGCTGAAGGATGAATGGACCAAGATTGTGTCCATGATGGAAAAGATGCTCAAATAACATTATTTAGGGTGGGTCTCGATACGGCGGCGGTTGAGTAGTGTTCTTTGCGTATCGAAACCACGCCGCCTACTCGACCACCCCTTAGGATGAAAGGTTAAGAATATGAATCTCATCGAACGTTATGTTTCTGAAATCGGCAAGCAACTGCCGCGCAAATCGCGGGCCGATATCGAAACCGAAATCCGCTCGACGCTGGAAGATATGCTCGAGGAGCGCTCGGCCAGGGCTGGCCGCCCGGCGGATGATGTAATGGTGAAGGAATTGCTCAAGGAATACGGCGCGCCTGCTAAAGTGGCCGAATCGTATTTGCCAACGCAGTACCTGATTGGGCCGGAACTGTACCCAATCTTTGCGCTGATTGTCAAAATCGTGTTCACTGTGCTGGGTGTAATTTGGCTCATCCTGTTCGGCGTGCGTGTAGCGACAAGCGACTTGACCATCCAGTCCTTTGGCGGGCTGCTTGGAACGCATATCCTGCAATGGATGGGCGGCCTGATTTCGGCCTTTGGCAATATTGTGCTGGTCTTTGCCATTCTGCAATGGGTCAATGCGGGGAAGAACTTCAAGGCCGAAATCACGGAGGAGGAATGGAGCCCTGAAGCGCTGACCAGGGAACCCGATCCGGATGAAGTTCGCCCCTGGGAACCAATCGTGACGATTGCTCTTACCGCGCTGGGATTGGCTCTGCTTAACTTCTACCCGCAGGTCTTGGGCATCTACTTCTTCTCGGATGAGGTTACGGTCTTTCTCCCGGCTCTTTCGGAGGCTTTCTTCCGCATGTTGCCGTGGATTAACGTCACCTGGATTCTGGGGATTGGCTTGCAAGCCTGGCTGCTGCGCGAGGGCCGCTGGACTCCGTTGCTGCGCTGGTTCGAGATTGCCCTGAAGGTGGCCGGGATTGTGATTGCCTACCTGCTGCTGCGAGGGCCGTCCGTTCTGGCGTTGGACGCCGCGCGATTGGTTCAGGCCGGGTTTGAACCAGGCGCGGCGGGCGTGTTGGTTAATCTGATTCAGCAGGTTGTGACGATTGCCCTGGCAATTGCTGTCATTGTGGGTGGGATTGAGGTGGTCAGGGATGTTTATAACCTGCTCATCAAAAACAAGCGCCGCCCGCTGCCGGTTAGATAATTTTTGGGGTAGAAAATGAATGGCGCGCATCAGGCGCTCCATGAAAGTTTTTATCCTTGAATGACTTTGGCTACCGTTACCCCATCGCCGCCTTCGCTGGGATGGCCTTCCTCAAAGGAGGCAACGTATTGGTGGCCTTTGAGCGCGGCGCGCACTTGTTGGCGCAGCACGCCTGTCCCTTTGCCGTGAATGATGCGCACAAAGGGCAGGCCAGCCAGGTAGGCTTTTTCGAGGTGGTTTTCGAGCAGGGTGAGGGCGTCCTCGGCGCGCTGGCCGCGCAGGTCCAGTTCTATGCCAGGGGAGGGTGTAAGTAGCGCCGATGGACGTTGCAGGGGAGGGGCTGCAGGGCTGGTTTTGCGTCGTTTTGTGGTTTGCGGTTTGGCCTCGGTGGTCGAATCATCTGTTTTGCGCGCCAGTTCTCCCAGTTTTGCTCGAATGCGCAGCGGGCCAACCTGCACTTCGGCCTCCGATTCGCTCAGGGAGGTGATGACGCCCTCGCTGCCGAGCGTGCGCAGGAGGACCTTTTCGCCGAGGGACCAGGGGCGATGGATGCCTGGGGAGGGTTGAAAATCAGTAGTTTGTGGTCGTCTTTCCACCGGTGCTGTGGCTTGGGTTTCAACGGCCTGCACTTTTTCTTCCAACTTTTGCAGGGCATCTACCGGCTGACGCAGTTTTTTCATCTCGGCTTTCAGGCGGGCCAGGTTGCGCTTCAGTACTTCCACTTCCAGTTCGGCTTCGGCTTTGGCCTGGGCAATCACTGCGCGGCGCTCTTCTTCAATTTTTTCGAGACGCAGGGTCAGTTCGCGGTTGAGTTCTTCGGTGCGCTGGCGGGCTTTTTCGGCTTTTTCGCGCTCACGGCTGGAGCGGTTGCGCTCTTTGCGAATGTCATCCAGTAGTTGGTCGGTGCGCAACTCGTCGGGGTGAACGGCGTTTCGGGCTGCGCTCACAATGGTTTCGGGGAGGCCGAGGCGGCTGGCGATTGCCAGGGCGTTAGAGCGGCCTGGCAGACCAATGGTCAACTGGTAGGTGGGGCGCAATGTCGCTATATCGAATTCGAGCGAGGCGTTGACTACGCCTTCGGTGCCATGTGCGAAACTTTTCAATTCCGGGTAGTGTGTGGCGACGAAGGTTGTGCAGCCGCTTTCGAGCAGGTGTTGCAGGATGGCGCGCGCCAGGGCTGCACCTTCTTGCGGGTCGGTGCCGGCGCCCAGTTCATCGAAAATCACCAGTGAGTGCGGGTTGATTTTCTTCAGAATGCGGATAATGTTGGTGATATGGCCGCTGAAGGTCGAAAGCGACTGCTCGATGGATTGCTCGTCGCCGATGTCGGCGAATACGTCCTGAAAGGTGCTTAATTCGGAGCCGCTCTGGGCTGGGATGTGCAGGCCGCTCTGCGCCATGAGAACAAGCAGGCCAACGGTTTTGAGCGAGACGGTCTTGCCGCCGGTGTTGGGGCCGGTGATGACCACCGCGCGCGTGCCGGGGGGCAGGTCAATCTCGTTGGGAACGGCTGTTGCCTGGTCGAGGAGCGGGTGGCGGGCCTTATATAGTTTGATGATGGATGCGACAGTGGGCTTTTCACCCTGTATGGCTGGTGATTTGTGGTTTTTAATGGGGTGAAGGATGGGTTCTGCGGCGTCAAGTTCTTCGGCATATTTGGCTTTGGCAAAGGCCAGGTCAATTTGGGCCAGGGCTTTGATGCCCGGCAAAATTTCTTCCGCCGCCGCGCCCACTTGTGCCGAGACCTCGGCCAGCACGCGGATGATTTCGTTGCGCTCTGCGAGCTGCTTTTCACGATATTCGTTGTTTAATTCGACAACCGCCAGCGGCTCAACGAACAGGGTTGCCCCGCTGGATGATTGGTCGTGGACGATGGCTTTAATTTGTCCCTTAAATTCTGCCCGCAGCGGGATGACGTATCGTCCCTCGCGCTGGGTGATGAGGGTATCTTGCAGCATGGGGATGGTGCTGGAATCGGTGATGTATTTTTGCAGGCGGCTCATCAGGCGCTCATGGGCGATGTGTAGTTCTTTGCGGATGGCGGCCAGCTTGGGCGAGGCTGAATCCAGCACTTCGCCCCGGTCGCTGATGGTGCGCGAGATGGCGTCTACAATGCCAAGGGTGGCAGGCAGGGCCAGGGCCAGTTCGGCCAGGTGCGGGTAAACGTACGATTGTGTTTCGGAGGGGCGGGTTTGTGACCTGCCCTGATTGCCCTGTTTCGGGCGTTTTTCGCGCTCTGGCACCGCCTCGCTTGCGCCTTTGCCAAATTTTTCGAGTGTTTTCTTCAGTTGGCGGCAGGCGATGAGCGTAGATTTGACATCAAGCAGGTCAACTGGTTCCAGCACGCCGCCGCGCCGGGCCAGTTCCACTTTTTCGCGGATGTCGTGCGCTCCGCCGATTCCGACGTCATGCACTGAGAGCAGGTGACGGGCTTCGGTCGTTTCTTGTAAGCGCGCCAGGGCGAGGTCGTAGGACGTGGTCGGCTCGAGGGCGCGGGCCAGTTCTTTCGATGCGGAAAAGTCGCAGTGTGCGGCCAGGCACTCTAGCACTTTGGGGTATTCGAGAACGTTCAGTGTTTTCGGGTCCATATTAATCTTTCAACAGAAAACGGCGCAAAGGATGAGACTCCACACCTTTGCGCCGCATTGTCTTCGGAGTTGTACCGATGCAGGCTGAAGCCTGCGGTACGTTGGCTATTTTTTCAGCAAGATAGTCACTTTGCGGTTTGGCTCATCGCCAATCGATTCGCTGGTGACATCGGGATGGTCGCGCAGTTCCAGGTGGATGATGCGCCGCTCGGCGGAGGACATCGGCTCTAGCAGCTGGCGTTTGCCAGTGCGGATGGCCTGTTCGGCCATGCGGCGGGCCAGTTGGCGCAGTTGGCGTTCGCGCCGGGCGCGGTAGCCTTCTACATCTACCACGACTTGCACCCATTTATCGGCTTCTTTGCTAACGATGAGCGCCAGGATGTATTGCAGGGCGTTAAGGGTTTCGGCACGGCGGCCAATTAAGATGCTCAGGTCGTCGCCGCGAATATCTACGAGGAGGGGGATTTCGCCATCGGCATCTACTTCTCCGTAGCGGGTTTCGACCCGGGCGTTGATTTTCATCCTGGTGAGCAAGTCGCGCGTGGTTTGGGCGGCAAAATGGAGCAGGTGGTCATCGGTTGTTGCGGGAACAGAGGCGGCGGCTTGGGTTGCAGGGGGTGTCTCAGCCGCCTTTAGCGTCAGCCGTACCCGCACCTGGCGGGAGCCGAATCCCAGGAAGCCTTTGGCGCCTTCGTCAAGGATGTCCACGTCTACCATATCCGGTGAAATGCCCAATTGTTCCACGCCGCGCGCGACTGCTTCTTCTATTGACGGAGCGATGATTTCCAGGGTTGTCCGTTCCATAAATCCTCTTTATTTACCCGTTTTTTTTGTAGGGGCGGAGAGTTGTTTTTTTTCGCCAAACACCAACAGGTTGTTCCAGTTGACTTTCCCCAGCGCAGCATATTGCAGGATGCCAACCAGGTTGCTGGTGATGAAGTACACCGCCAGGCCCGAAGCAAAGTTTAGGGAGAAGTAGAACAACATGAGTGGCATCATGATGCTCATCTGTTGGTTCATCATCGCCGTCTGGTCGTTGGGGCTGGCCGAGGGGGTCATGGTCAATTTGGTTTGGACGAAGGTCGTCAGCCCAACGATGATCGCAAGCACCGGAATGCCGAAGGCCAGGCCAGGGATGATGACGCGCTCCGGCTGTCCCAGGTCCATCCACAGGAATTGGCTGTTGATGGGGATGAGCGCCGACAGGCTGGCTTTGGCAGTGATATTTTCGAGCCAGGGGTAGATTCCCCGCACCAGGTCAATCATCTGCATGGGGGTGGCTGAGATGGCACGCACGATGCTCTGGTAGAAGCCAATCAGGATAGGGAACTGAATCAGGGTGGGCAGGCAGGAACCAAAGGGGTTGATGCCGCGCTCCTGATAAATGCGCATTTGCTCTTGAGCCAGTTTCTCTTTATCGTTTTTGTATTTTTCCTGAATTTTCTTCCATTCTTCTGAGGCCATCAATTCTTGCATGGCCGCGCCCGATTTTATCTGTTTTGCCATGATGGGATGGGTGGCAATACGAATGAGAATGGTGAACAGGATAATTGAAACTCCGAAATTCCCGACAATCGCGTAGATGAGGAGCAAGATATTCGTAAACGGGTTGACAATCAGTAAGTCCCACATGATTTTTATCCTATTTGGCGGGGGTAAAGGTCCACTTTTTGGCGCCGCTCAGGTCATAGGCAACCATCAGGAACTGCGACCCCATTGGGGCAACAACAATCGTATCCTGGACCAGCAGGGGCGTGGTGTAGATTTTGTTCTTTTCGAAGCTATCTTGCCACTTGGGTGTGCCGGATAAGTCGAGCGATTGAATGCGCCCCAGTTCGGTGACATAAATGACTTGCTGATTGGCGATGAGCGGCCCAGCGACAATCGAGCCTTCTTCGTCTCGGAACCATTTCACCGCGCCAGTTGCCGCGTCGAGTGCGTAGAATTTTCCAGCCCGGCCAAACACGGTGCCAATATAGAGGGTGCCTTCGCTGAATCCAGGTGTTCCCCAGATGCTGCCTTCCAGTGACTTGACCCAATTGGTGTTCCCGTTGGAAGCGTCGATGGAGTAGAAGTTGCCGTACAGCGTGCCGACGTAGAGGACGCCGTCTACAATGGCTGGGGAGCCAATCATGCCGTTATCCAGTTCTTTATTCCACACGATATTGCCAGAATTGGGGTCCAGGGAATATAGTTGATGGTCGAGCGTGGCAAGGTAGATGTATTTTCCATCGCTGACAGGCGTTGTCCAAAGGGCGTGCGTGGAGAGGTTTTTTTCCCAGCGTTTGCTGCCTGATATGTTGAAGGCGTAGAGCGTGCCGTCTCCCGATGGAGCGAAAATTGCATCATCCAGGATTAAGGCTCCCCCCAGCCAGGGTTTGGTGCTGTCGAAAGTCCAACGGACGTTGCCGGTAGATGTTTCTGTGATGTAAAGGGCGTGTCCGTCATGTGCTGCACTCCCAATGACCATTAATCCGTCGCGGCTTAACGCGGGGGGCGCGTAAAAACTCATTTTCGCGTCGAATTCCAGTGGGAAGCGCAAAGGGGTGATTTTTCCGGCGAGGTTGGCAGTTAATTCTGTCCCGTTTTGGGCGTTGACGATATAGACATGACTGTTGCTGGAAAGGTATATCAATTCTCCATCGGTGGACATCCCAGGCCAGTTGGTGGCGGGTGGCGCACCGCACGCGCTTAGCGCGAGGGTCAGTGTAGCCAGAAGCGCGAACAAGAACAGGCGATTGAACTTCATCAAAACTCCTAAGGGACGGGGTCAATCCCGCCCGGATTGAACGGGTTGCAGCGCAGGATGCGCCAAGTTGCCATTAGTCCGCCTTTGAGCGCGCCGTATTTATAGATTGCCTGGTAGCCATAATGAGAGCAGGACGGGTAAAACCGACAGGTGTTGGGCGGCATGGCCTTCGAGAGGGTCATCTGGTATAGCCGAATTATCGCCAGCAACGAGATGCGCGGCCAGTTTCCAATACTGCGGGGCAGGTCGCGCAGGGCCGGCTCATTGGGGTATTCGTTGGGAAGGTAATGGTCAGCGCACATCGTCAGGTGGTTCCGTTTTCGATAAGCCTGCCCGTCGCAAGAGCCTATGCACGGCGGCTTTGACATCTTGGAAGTGGGCTTGGAGCAGGGGGGCGCGGGCAATCAAGAGGATGTCCCAACCAGCGGGGATGGTTGGAAAGATAGGGCGCACTGATTCGCGCAAGACACGCTTGGCCCGGTTTCTTTGCACTGCCCCACCCATCGAACGGCTTGCGCTTACGCCGACCCGTGTTAAATCTTCATCCGAACGGGAAGCTACTAACACAACAAGCGGGTGCGCGTAAGATTTTCCTTCACTTCGCACCCGCTTGAAATCGGTGGACCGGGTCAGGCGAAAGCGACGCTTCACCGGTGACTCGCGTAATGGCTGGCGAGCGCGCTGGAGCAGGCTGCCCCGCGACGCCCTACCAGCGAACCCGTTTGACGTGGTTATTGGACTTCACCGTCAGTTTATACCGTCCGCGCTGGCGGCGGCGGCGCAACACTTCGCGCCCGTCGGCGGTGGCGTTGCGCGAGCGAAAGCCGTGAACGCGAACCCGGCGGCGAATTTTGGGTTGATATGTACGCTTGGTGGCCATTCTTTTTACCTCATTGTGCAGAAGATGATACCGCTTGCTTGTGATTGAATACAACTCACGGGAGTGCTTCTTATGGAAATTTTACCCTGATGGGTGTTTCCGGTGAGTGGCATAGACAAAACAAAAAGTGTGCCGTTCAATGACTTGAGCGGCAGGCCATTATACCGTAAAGTTTGCAAATCTCAAAGGAATTTTTCTGGTGGTGTCGAAACCATCCTTGACCAACTCAAGAACATTTCGCAGATTGAGCATTCGCGTCACTGAAGTCCAATCAACTTCCTGTTCAATCTGCTTTGCGGCGTGATTGCTTATTGTCGTCAGCCCAAGAAACCTTCTCTCCGCCTGGGCACCCTGCCCGCCTTGGTTGCCTAACCCGAACTCACGTTTTTGAGCGCCCCTGCAATGGGGACAGGCCGCATCTGAAATAAAAAGTTTGCCTCAGGCCGGTCTATAAGCCGCATTCTGTCCAGCAGCGGAGAGGTTCCTCCGTGCCTGGGCGGTCATCTTTCTTGGCGGTGTGTCACCACGCCGCTCTAGCAGCCTACCCGGGACTGACCTCCTGAACAGGAGGCGCATAGGGAAACGAGCGCATTTCCCGTTGGTCCTCGGACCACTTCGTCCCTGCTTGACCTTGCTCCCGGCGGGGGTTACCAGGCCGCCCGTATTACTACGGACACCGGTGGTCTCTTACACCACCTTTTCACTATCACCCCGCCCGTCTCCCTCTCCCGGTGGAAGAGGGTTGGGGTGAGGGGCTACCTGTTTTCTGTGGCCCTGTCCGGCAGGTTGGCCCCCCACGAATGAGGGATTGCCCCGCCCCGGGTATTATCCGACGCCGTGCTCTGTGGAGTGCGGACTTTCCTCGACCTCGAACTCGCGAGGCCGCGACCGCCCGACCCGCCTGAGGCTCTTTTATCATACCATAAACAATGATATGATTTCAGCCATGACAGAACCGTCCTTTTTTGTCCGCGACATTCCTGTTTATGGCGACGCGATTCTTGCGCCCATGGATGGCTATTCTGATTGGCCGTTTCGGTCGCTGTGCCGGTCGCTTGGCTCGGCCATGAGTTATACCGAGTTTATCAAAGCCGAAGACATTGCCCGAAATTTTCGGCGCGTCAGGGCCAAACTGACCTATGATGAGAGCGAACGCCCGGTCGTCTTCCAGATTTATGGCGATGACCCCGGCGTATTACTCGAAGCCGCGTTGATTGCGCAGGATTTAGGCCCCGATATTATTGATATCAACATGGGCTGCCCGGCCAAGAGCGTGGCGCATCGCGGATGCGGGGTGGGTCTGATGCGCGTGCCGCAAAAAGTGGGGCAGATTTTTGCCGCGCTTACCGCCCGCTTGCGCGTTCCCGTCACCGGCAAGATGCGCCTGGGCTGGGATGACTGCCTGAACTACAAGGAAATTGCCAAAATCGCGGAGGACAACGGCGCGGCGCTGATTGCCGTTCACGGGCGGACAAAGCAGCAGGGCTATGGCGGCCAGGCCGATTGGAATGCCATCGCCGAGGTCAAATCGCTGGTCAAAATCCCGGTGATTGGCAACGGGGATGTGCGGCGGGTGGAGGATATTGGACGCATGAAGGAACTTACCGGCTGCGACGCGGTGATGATTGGGCGCGGTGCGATTGCCAACCCCTGGATTTTCTCCCGCCTGGACCGAGAGCAGGTCTCGCCCGAACAAATTCGCATTACCATGCGCCGCCACATTGAGAAAAACATCGCTTTCTACGGGGAAGAAGACGGTGAGCGGCTGTTTCGCAAACACGCCATGCAATATCTCGGTTTGCACCGCCTGGAGCGTGAGGCCCGAAAAGCCATCCTGCGCAAGCACCCGGCGGGAGAATTTGCCGGGATTTTGGACCAAATCCAGTCTCAACTGGAAACTCTGCCTGGTTGAAGCAAAAAAGCGCGGAAGGTTCCACGCTTTTTTGCTTTCGGCCTGCTTCGATGGTTACTGGTCTTTCACTATCCCTACCTCGATATTGACGTTTAGCCGGTCGCTGATTTCTTCGAGGGCTTCACTCCATTTTGGGAAGGGCCGTTGGGGTGGGGCCAAGACAATTGCCTGTATGCTGAACAAGGGTTCGTAAGGCAGCCAGCCTTTGAATTTCTCGGCGTGGCTGTTTACGGCGCCCAGCACGAGGCTATGGTAGCCTTCCGCGCGCAGGGTCGCTCCAGGCTGTCGAAGGCTTGTCTGGGCAGGCAGACCAGCATGAGCATGGCAAATTCGCCGCCTAAGCGCGCCATGCGGCTAGATTTGAGGCTGCCACTCAGGTTGTGAGATTTTCCTTCAGTAGCGCATGTGAATTTCAGCCGCGCGCGATGTAAATTATCGCTACGACGACGCCAATCGTGACCACCATCCAGCGCAGGGTGGCGGGTTGGACCGACCCGGCCAGTTTGCCGCCCAGCCAACCGCCTAGCAGCGCACAGACGGCCATGACCAGCACCACTTGCCACACCACCAGTCCCGAAAAAACGAAAAAGACCGCCGCCGCCACATTAACGCTGAAGGCAATGCCCTGTTTGAGCGCGTTCAATTTGGTCAGCGATTCATCCATCGTCAGGCCGAGCGCGGCCAGCACAATGACACTCAGCCCGGCCCCAAAGTAACCGCCGTAGATGGCCGCCAGCCCTATCGGCAGAGTGCTCCACAAATCGGAGACCTTGCCCTCGCTGTGCTTTTCGGCCCGCCGAACCAGCCACTTGCGCACCGGGTCCTGCACTGCTAGCAAGATCGAGGCCAGCAGGATGAGATAAGGGACAATCTGCCGGAAGACTTTTTCACCGCTGTACAAGAGCAAAATCCCGCCCAACAGGCCGCCGAAGACGCTGGCTGGCAGGATGTACCACAGGCGGGCAGATTGTTCTTTCAAATCTTTCCACTGCGCCAGCGTGCCGCCCAGATAGCCGGGTAGCAGCGCGACTGTGTTGGTGACATTGGAAGCCACCGCAGGCACGCCGACTGCAATCAGCACCGGGAAGGTTATCAGCGTGCCGCCGCCCGCCAAGGCGTTGATGGCCCCGGCTGCCAGCGCCGCCAGGCCGATGAAGAGGAAATCGAGACCTTCGAGCATGTTGTTTTTATCCTTGCGTGGAATAGAATGTGCAATGCGAGGGTCGAGTAACCGCGCAGCGGCACATCGAGACCCGAACCAATCTTACGGGCAAAGGGGAATGGGACGCGGCTGGACAGGAGAACCAAACGCTTCGATGATCGGAACGCCGTCCCATTCGGGCGGGATGGGCAGTTGGAGCGCCCAGGCGGCGGTTGCAGCGGTGTCGGTTGTTTGAACTTGCGAAACCAACTCGCCAGGGCGGATGCCTGGGCCAGAGATGACCCAGGGAATGGTCATATCGAGCGGGTTGCGCGAGCCATGACTTTGCTCATGTCCGCCATGGTCGGAGGTAATGATGATGATAGTTTCCTGCCGGATGCCGCGCTCATCGAGGGTTGCCAGCAGTTTGCCGAGGGCCTCGTCGGCGCGCCGCGCCACGCTGAGTTGCTCCCACGAGAGCCAGCCGTGTGCGTGTCCCATAAAATCAATGGTGGGGAAATGGACGAACATCAGGCCGAAATCTGCTGGGAAGTTTTGCAAAATCCAATCGGCAATCACCAGGTCGCGGTCGTTGATATATTTATAGACATTCAGGCTGCCCGGTTCAATTAATTGGAGCAGTTTTTGTTTGCCCACCAGCATTACGGTTTTCAGCCCGGCGGCGTGGGCCAGGTCGAAAATATCGGTGCCTTGAGCATAACCTTGCGCCAGGTTGTAGTCGTTCCAGGTAACACCGTGCTTTTGTGGACACATCCCCATCAGCATAGAAGCGTGCGCGGGCAGGGTAGCGCTGGGAAAGGTGGTTTGGGCGGTGAGCGAATAGGCGCCAGTCTGTATGAGCGCCTGGAGATTGGGCATGGGGGCCAGTTCGATGGCATCCGGGCGCAGGCCATCGAAGCTGACAATCAGCACGCGCCGAATGAGCGGCCTCGGCGTTAGGCTGGGGACGGGGGTGTGGGTCGGTTCGAGAGTCCAGGTGGGGCGTGGAGTCGCCGAAGGGGTCAACGTGGAGGTCGGCGCGCGCGTTTGCGCTGGGAGCCAGGTCTCGACAGGCTCGACTACCGCCGTCGGCGCGGGAACTGCCGCGATGACGGGAGACAGGCATGAGGTCAAAAAGAGTAAGAGAACGACAAGGCTGGCAATCTGCCGGGGGTGGGGGGAGAATCTCACCATAAGAATCGGTCAATCTTTTTTCCGCTGGTTTCTCTTTTGAAACGCCCGCCATTTCTTCCAAAAGCGCCAAACGGGCAGGCCGAACAAAAGCAGGAACAATAACGCGAGGATGAATACTTCGCCCCAGCCAATCGCAATTATAGGACGGCAAGCCAGGGCCGCGAGGGTCAGTACGAGTAGCGCCAGGTGGGGGGGATTCATCGTGCCGCTATTGTACTTCAATTGCCAGGCACGGACTCTCAAACCGGGAGATTTGGGCATTCAGCCGGATTTACCCGGCTTGGTAAGGATAGCGCGGTGCTTTCGCACGGCGCGCTGCCCAGGCATGGAAACACCCGCATAGTGGTGGATTTGTCCGGGTTGGTGAACCTTTCCTGTGGCTGCTTCCGCCACCCAATTGGACTCACTGACCTGCCAGGCCGCCTGGCTGCGCCCCCGCTTTGGCGCGTACTTGCCGGAGGCTGTATAATAGGGGTACTTAACGGTACAACTTTTGCGAGGTGACTATGGCAATTGACCGCTTTGGCAGGAATATCCATTACCTGCGCATTTCTCTGACCGACCACTGCAATTTACGCTGTATTTACTGCATGCCCGAAGACCAGACCTTCCGGCCCAATGCAGACCTGTTGCAAGATGACGAAATCCTGCGGCTGGTGCGTCTGTTTTCCAGCCTGGGCTTCGACAAAATCCGGCTGACCGGCGGCGAGCCAACGGTGCGGGCGCACCTGGTGGAACTGGTGCGCGCCATCGCGTCTACGCCCGGCATCCGCTCACTTTCGATGACGACCAACGGGATTCTGCTCTCGAAACTGGCGAAACCGCTCAAGGAGGCCGGGCTGCAACGGGTAAACGTGTCCATTGACACCCTCGACCCCGATAAGTTCCGCCGTTTAACGCGCTGGGGCAAGTTAGAGCAGGTTTGGGAGGGCATTCTGGCCGCCGAAGAAGCCGGGCTGACGCCGGTTAAGTTGAATGGAGTGGTGGTGAAGGGCCACAACGAAGAGGATGTGATTGACCTGGCCGCACTCACCCTCAACCGTCCCTGGCAAATGCGGTTTATTGAGATGATGCCTTTTGCTGGTGTGACCGATGTGCAGACCGGGCAGGTGGTGACCGCGGCGCAGATTCAGGCCAAAATCGAATCGGAATTTGGCCCGCTGGAGGCCAGTGGCAAATACGACGGCGAGGCGCGCATTTATCGCATTCGCGGCGCAAAGGGTGAGTTGGGATTCATCTCCTCGGTGACCGTCCCGTTTTGCTCGGCTTGCACCCGCGCCCGTCTCACCGCCGATGGCGTACTGCGAATGTGCCTGCTGCGTGAAAAAGAATTGGATTTGCTCTCACCCATGCGTGATGGCGCGAGTGATGAAGAGCTGCGCCGCATCATTCTGGATGGTGTGTGGAACAAACCCTGGGGGCATGGGCTGGAGGACGGCATCATTCCGCTCAACCGGGTGATGAACCAGATTGGCGGATAAATACTTCAAACATCCGTTCTAATATCTTGCCCAAAACGCGAAACGGCGTTAAGATTTAAGCATGCCAACCTTCGACCTCTCCAACTGCCGCTTTGCCTTCCTCGACCTCGAAACGACCGGTCTTTCGCCCTGGTTCGGCGACCGCATTTGTGAAGTGGGCATTGTGCTGACCGAGGGCAAACGCATCAAAGAGACCTTCCAGTTGCTGGTCAACCCGCAGCGCGCGCTCTCGCTTGGCGCAGCCAGCGCCAATGGCCTAAATAATGAAATGCTCACCGGCGCGCCGCTTTTTGCAGAGATTGCCCCTAAAATTGGGGCATTTTTGCAAGATTCGGTGGTGGTTTGCCACAACGCCCAGTTTGACCTGCAATTTTTGGATAGTGAATTCCGCCGCTTGGGCCGGCAGATTGAAATTCCCAACTTAATTGATACCCTGCACATCGCCCGTGAGCATTTCGATTTCCGCTCGAACACCCTCACCAACATCGCCGCCGAGTTTGGCATTCAGAACCCCGAAGCACACCGCGCCCTGACCGATGCACTGACCGTTAAAAGCGTCTTTTTCGCCTTGATGGAATCGCTCAAGACGACTGGAAAGACGCTCGATGATTTTATCGGCTTGTATAATTCCCCGGCCTGGCCCAATGATGGAATCCGCCTGCCGGTTGAATGGAATGAAGCCATTGCTAGCGGCAGACGCATCAAAATTATCTATGCCGATAAAAACGGAGAGCGCACGGTGCGCACCATTACCCCCAGGCAAGTGATTGGTCTTTCCGATTACATCTACCTGCAAGCCTACTGCCACCTGCGCAACGACGAGCGCAGTTTTCGGCTCGACCGGGTGCTGGAGATGCAAGTGGAGGTCTGAGAAAAAATGCCAACCAGTATGAACGCCTGGTTTGGTGCGAAGATAGGCAAAATAATTTCGTATTGGCTAACGTGAGTGACCTGTGAAGGTGACGATGCGAAGACGGCCACTGACAGCGCCCATCGTTTGGGTGGTGAAAACCTGACAAGTGTCATACCAATAACAGATTTTTTGTCGGTTGTGGAAATGGAGAGATGGGATTAAGATAATGAGACGATGCTGACGCTTATGGAATATCCTTCCTTCCCGGCATCTTCCTGCCATAAATCAGGCCAGCCTGACAGGTCAAGCATACCTGCCAGGCTTTTTTTATCCCTTAACGCTGCTATCTTCTAAAATTTCAAACCCTACCTAAAGGAGCACGAATGCAGACACCCTGGGAATACCGCTACGCCCACCGAATGCAAAAAATGGGAAGTTCGGTTATCCGCGAACTGCTCAAACTGACGGAGCAGCCCGACATCATCTCGTTTGGCGGCGGCTTGCCAGCGCCCGAGGTTTTTCCGGTCAAGGAATTCAAGGAAGCCTGCAATATCGTCCTTGAAACGATGGGAGCGCAAGCCCTTCAATACGGTACAACCGAAGGCTATACTCCGCTGCGGGAGATGATTGCCCGCCATACTGGCCGCTATGGCATCAAGGTCAATGCCAGCAACATCGCCATCACTTCTGGCTCGCAGCAGGCGCTCGATTTTATGGGACGCCTGTTTTTGAACCGGGGTGATTACATCGTGGTCGAATCGCCCACCTATTTGGGCGCGCTTCAGGCCTGGAACGCCTACGGCGCGCAATACATCTCCGTGCCGTCCGACGAAAATGGGATGATTGTGGATGAGCTGGAAAAAGCCCTGCGCATCGGGCCGAAGTTTATCTACGTCCTGCCTAATTTCCAGAACCCAAGCGGCTCGACCATGACGTTGGAACGCCGCCAGAAACTGGTGGAAATTGCCGACCACTACGGCGTACCAATTATTGAGGATGACCCCTACGGCCAACTGCGCTTCGAGGGCGAACACCTGCCTTCAGTAGCGCTGCTCGATAGCCAATATCGCAAGGACAACGGCACATACACCGGCAACGTTATCTACCTAAGTACCTTCTCCAAACTCCTGGCGCCCGGCCTGCGCCTGGCCTGGGTGATTGCGCCCGAACAGGTCATACGCAAAATTGTGATGACTAAACAGGCCGCCGATTTGCACACTGCCACCTTCAACCAAATTGTAGCTTACGAGGTCGCTAAGGGCGGCTTTCTGGATGAGCATGTCAAGGTTATTCGGGCCACATACAAAGAACGCCGCGATGTGATGCTCGAAACGATGGATGAGATTTTCCCGCGTGAAGTGCGCTGGACCAGGCCGCAGGGCGGCATGTTTCTGTGGGGCATCCTGCCCGAGTACATGGATGCCTCCGAACTTCTTAAAAAGGCCATTGATAAAAAAGTCGCCTTTGTGCCTGGCGCGGCTTTCCACCCCACGGGCGGCGGGAACAACACCATGCGCATCAACTTCTCCTACTCCAAGCCCGAAGTCATCCGCGAGGGCATCACCCGCCTGGGCTTGCTGCTGCGCGATGAAGTGGCGAAGAACGCCCGGCAGAAGCATTTGTACGATTGAGTTCGATGGCGGAACACAGACCGTAAACAGCGGCCACATGCTTTTGGGTGTGGCCGCTGTCGTTTCATTTACTCTTGTTCGCTGTGTCCGTCGTCTATGGTTCGTCACTCATTCTTCCACATACGGCACGTACTCGGCCCGGGCAATGCCCTGGTCGAAGGCCCTTTGGGCGACGGCCCGCGCTACTGCCAGGTGAACCTGTTTATCGAGCGGGTTGGGGACCAGTTCGCCGGGCGGGGTCAGGTTGGCAATCGTTTGGGCGGCGGCCAACAGCATCTCGTGGGTAATGCGCGGGGCGTTGGCATCAACGGCGCCGCGGAAAATGCCGGGGAAGCCCAGCACGTTGTTGACCGATTTGCCGTCTGCTGCGAAGAGCGCACCTTGCGCCAGGGCCGTCTCCGGGTCAATTTCGGGATTGGGGTTGGAGAGCGCCAGGATGATTTGGCCCTTGCGCACCATCTCTGGCCTGATGAGTCCTGCCGCGCCGGTGGTGGAGATGACGATGTCGCAATTTGACATGACCTCGCGCAGGTTGGATGGCCGCCCTCCAGATCGTTCCAGCCGTTTGAGTGCATCGGGGTTCAGGTCTGCTCCCCAAACCGGGTTGCCGGTCAGCCGCATCAGCATTTGGGCGGTGGCGAATCCAGCCGCACCCAATCCGATTTGCCCGATTTTAGCCGCCGAGAGATAGACGCCTGTTTGGTGCGAGGCAACCAGCAACGCGGCGGTGGTGACGACGGCCGTCCCGTGCTGGTCGTCGTGCATGACCGGGATGTCGAGCCGCTGTTGCAGGCGTTCTTCAATTTCAAAGCAGCGTGGGGCCGAAATATCCTCCAGTTGGATGGCAGCAAAGGTTGGGGCAATGGCGGCCACCGTTTCGACAATTTGGTCGGTGTCGTGCGTATCGAGCAAAATCGGGATGCCCGAAAGCCCCACCAGGGTTTCCATAAGCATGGCTTTGCCTTCCATCACTGGCATACCGGCCAGCGGGCCGATGTCGCCCAGGCCCAGCACGGCGGTTCCATCGGTGACGATGGCGACCATGTGGCTGGTGCTGGTGTAGAGCCGCGCCAGCGAGGGGTTTTCGGCAATTTTCAGGCAGACTTCGGCCACGCCAGGGGTATAAACTCGCCGCAGGGTGGCGAGCGAATCGATGGGATAGCGTGATCGAATGGCGATTTTGCCCTTTTGGTGCAGTTCCAGCACTTCATCGCGTACATCCATCACCTTTGAGCCGGGGATGGTTTTGATGGCTTGGATGATGCTGTTTATCTGGTCGAGATTGTCGGCATAGATGATGATGTCGCGCACCACATGGCGCGAAGTTTCGGTGAGTAAGTGAATATCGCCCACGCCGCCTCCTGCATCGGAGATGACCGAGAGCAGGCGGGCCAGTTGTCCCAGGGTTTGTTCGTTGCGCACGCGTACGGTGCGGCTGATTTTTCGTTCCCAGACCATCAGTTCCTCCCTGCCAGCAGTTCCAAAATTTGCGCATGGGTGGTCATGACCGGGCAATCTGGATTCTCGAATAGTCTTTGATGGTCATACAAAATTCCCAACATACCGGCATTACGCGCGCCAATTACATCGGCGAAATAGTTATCGCCCACATAAACCGATTCTGACGGGGAAAACCCGGCTTTATCGAGCATGAATTGAAAGATTTTGGGGTTGGGCTTGCGAATTCCGGCCTCGCCTGCATGGACCACCAGGTTGAACAGCTGACCCAGTCCGTGTTCGTGCAGGTAGTCGGTGTATGGTTCAAAGCGATTAGACATTACGCCAAGAAAGAATCCGCTTTTGCGCAGCGTCTGCAGGGTTTCATGGACATCCTCGAAGATAATGTCTTTTGGCTTGAAGTGTTCGCCCATGTAGGCGTTGAGTTGCGGGGCCAGTTCGCGTGCCTGTTCGGGCGTTGCGCCCAGCACCTGCAACTGGCGGAAGCAGTAATTGAGCCAGAATGCCTGGCTGTCGTCATGAAATATCTCGCGGTCGCTGATGATTTCGGGCGATTCGGCGAAATAGCGATGTTCCCAGATGGCGGCGCGGCGAACAGCCTCGGCGCTGGTTTCTAGCCCAAGCGCGGCGGCCTGTTGGGCGAATATCTCGCGGCCCAAGGGGACGCTGGCGCGCAGGGTGCCGTCCAGGTCATAAAAAATGGCTCGAATTCCGTTGGGTGAGGGCATACGTCTCCGGTTTTACAAGCGAACTCCCCGCCAGGCGGCGGGGATATTTTTTAATCGGCGGTTTCTTTTTGCGGCGCCAGGGGTGGTTCGGTCTTTGGCTCTCCCACAGACAGAGAAGGCCCGCGCAGGCGGTCTTCTTCCACTTTGCGGATGCCGTTCCGCACCTGGGTTAGCAAGCGGCTGATTTCTTCTTCCAGTAACTGAAGGGAATCGACGACGTAAGCATCGGCGTCGCGGCGGGTGGCGGCGGCGTCTTCGCGTGCCTGGGTCACAATCTGGCTGGCGCGGGTTTGGGCGCTCTTGACGATGGCTTCGCGTTCCACAATTTGCTCAGCCTTCTCTTTAGCGAGGGTCACGATGCGGCTGGCTTCTTCTTGCGCCTGGGCGATGATTCGGTCGCGTTGCGCCACCAGTTGTTGGGCTTTTTTGACTTCTTCGGGGATGGTGACGCGCATCTGGTCGATGATGTCCAGCATTTTATCTTCATCCACAACGACATTGCGGGTAAAAGGAACGGCGCGGGCTTCGTTGAAGAGTTCTTCGAGACGGTCGACGAGATGCAGGATGTCCATAAATACCTCTTACGTATTGGTAGAATACGTAAAGTGAAATGAGAGCGTTAATAATTCTAGCATATTATTGATATTCGGGAAGAACAGGTCGCATGGTTTTCGGGTCACTTGCCTGTCGGTTTCATTGCGAAATCGCACAGGGACCGCAGCGGACAGGCCGGGCAGTTCGGTTTGCGGGCCTGGCAAATTTCGCGCCCCAGGCGGATGATATTCAGGTGCGCGGCATAATAGGTTTCGGGCGGAAGGAGCGATTCGAGATGTGGATGGGCGTCTTCTACCGACATTTTTTCCGGGCGCAGTCCCAAACGTCCGGTGACGCGGTAGACGTGCGTATCCACCGGGAAGGCGGGCCGGTTAAGCGAAAAGCACAACACGATGGCAGCGGTTTTCGGCCCCACCCCGTTAAATTTCATCAGCCAGGCGCGGGCTTCTTCGAGCGGCAAATCGTTCAGGAACGATAAATCGAGGTTGCCCCGCTCGCGGGTGATTTCGCGCAGCACCTGTTGGATTCTTGGCCCCTTTTGGTTTGCCAGCCCTGCCACGCGCACTGCTTCCATCACTTCAGCCGGGTCCGCATCCCGCACCGCCTCCCAGGTCGGGAATCGCCTGCGCAGGGCGTTAAAGGCCTTATCACGATTGATATCGTTGGTGTTCTGCGAGAGGATGGTCGAAACCAGTTCGTCAATGGCGGGCAGAGGGTTGCGCCAAACAGGTTCTCCGTAGAAGGTGAGCAGGGCCTGGTGAATGGCGAGGGCTTTGGCGGGTAAATCCATTCGCGTCTCCATTTGCGGCGCAAAGTGTCATTTTGCGCTACAGCGTTGGGCGGCTTTTGCCGGTATGCAGTTTACGATAATTGTAAATTTGTTTTACGGGGCCAAAGGCTGCCAGTTGGGTCAGTTGGGCGTCATCCAGCGCGCCGAGCGTCTTGAGAATAGACAGGGCAACCCCGGTTCGGGCGCGGTCGTTGCTGTCGCCGTCGCTGATTTTGATGGCAATGCCAATGCCAGGAGATTCTGCTGCTAATACGCCGGGCAGCACACCAACCGCCTGGTAGCCCTCGGCGCCGCCTTTGGCAACGATGTGACCGGCTGCCGCCTGCATCAGCAGCGTATCGAATCGGTCGGGGCCGGCCACCATCTCTGGGTGAGACATCATGGCCGAGGTAATGACGCGGCAGGCCTCGGCCCGCTTCGATTGCAGGGCAAAGGGGTCGCACAAACGGGCAAAGCCGTAGGCGGCGTTGTAGAGTGGGATGGCAAAATTGGGCGCGGAGCAGCCATCAATGCCCAGTTCTATCTTTTCTGCCGGGATGTCGCACATCTCTGCAAAGGCTTGCAGGATGGCTTGTTGGACGGGATGGTCGAAATCGAGGTAGTTTGCGGTTGGCAGATTGCGCAGGCGGGCGTGCGCTAACATGCCGGTATGTTTGCCAGAGCAGTTATGGCGATAGGGGGAGGTCTGTTCGCCGCGCAGCAGCATTGCATCGCGGGTGGCCTGGTGCATGGGGTCGTGCATCCCGCACAACAGGTCCTCGACGCTGACCCCAATTTTGGACTGCATACCCCGAATGGTTTCAACATGCTCGTCGGTGCCAGAGTGCGAGGCGCACATCAGGGCAATTTCTTTGGGGGTGAAGCCAAACTGCTTGTGTCCGCCACGCTCAATGAAGGGCAAGGCCTGGAAAGGCTTGGCGCTGGAGCGCAGGAAGGTGACCAGGTTGGGGTCGCCCGCCGAGGCGAGCAATCTGCCGTGCGAATCGACCACCGCAAACGCGCCAAAATGGACGGATTCGACAATTTCGCCGCGCGTCAGTTCAAAAATGGGTTGGTATGGATTGAAGGTGTTATTCATCGAAGACGTCCGGGGAGCCTGCCGAAAGGTAATAGCGCAGGTAATATTGACGCAAACCGTAAGCCAGCCGCTGAGCGTATTGCTTTTGGCGGTGCGACGGCGCTTTCAGCTCCGTGATGAATGGCTCCACCAGGCTTTCCACGGCATCTGGTCCCGCTTGCTGTTTCGATAGGGCTTCCAGGTTGTCGTGAATTTTCGCCAGATGGTCGTATTGGGTCTGTATCATCGCATACGGCACGACGCCGCCGCGCCCGCTGACGATGGTGTGGTTTTTATATTCCGTCATCAAAACCTTGAGCGACTCCAGCCACTCTGGCAGCCTGGCCTGTGCCAGGAAGGGCGGCTGGTTCTTTAGCACCAGGTCGCCCACAAAGATGATGCTTGCCTCGGGCAGGATGGCCCACGAAGCCCCGATACCTGGGCCGGGATGGCTTTCGAGGATGACCGGGAAGTTGCTCCACTCGATGGCCATGCGGGCGGTAAACGAGATTTCGGGTGGCGCCCAGCGGATGCTGCCCAGCCCGGTCACTGATTCCCAATCCGCGCCAGTTTCATCGCCCTGTGCCTTGAAGGTGTTAGGACGGTTACGGAAGGCGCGCGCGGTGTTTTCGTGGGCGATGATGGTGCAATCCATCGAGCGCGCGCCTAGCGTCCGGTCAGGATGTGCGTCGAGATTGACGAGCAGGCGTTCTACGCCGCTGTTCAGGCTGAGCAAGGCGGCGCGCCACGAGCGTCCATCTTCGGGCGAGGGTGGCGCGTCAATTTGAATCAGGCCGTGTGGCAGGGCAATCGCCCCCAACGTTACGCCGGGATAAGATTCTTCGATAAAAACCTGGGGTGCAAGGGTCTGCATAGGTCTCCTGTTGAAAAATACTATTGCAGGCAAGATACTCTCTTGCTCTACGTGGTAGGCAGGGTAAAAACAAATTTTGCGCCATGTTCTGGGGCGTCTTCGACCCAAATTTTGCCGCCATGCCCCTGAACGGCCAGTTTGCAGAAGGCCAGCCCCACGCCCAGGCCGCGCGCGCCGGTTTTGTTCTTAAGCCGGGTGAATTTATCAAAAATGCGCTCACGGTCGGCTTCGGGAATGCCAGGTCCATCATCTTGAATATAAATTTGCACGAAATTGGAATCGGAGGCTGGCTCGGCGCCTAAAACGATATGCCCGTTGAGTGGGGTGTATTTGGCGGCATTTTCGACCAGGTTGATGAGGACGCGCCGAATCATGTCTACATCTACGTATAGATTTCGCAGGTTGGATTCCAGTTTGGTTTCGATACTCTGGCTGCGGCCATCCAGCGCAGGCCGGGCGGTTTCCAGCACCTCTTCAAACAGCGACTCCAGCGTTATGACCTGCCGTTCGGTGACGGGCTGGTTTTGTTCCAGGCGGTTCAGGTCGAGCAGGGAATTAATGAGGCGCTCGATGCGCGCAATCGAATGGCGGGCAATCTTCAGAAAGGGCGCCGCGGCTTCTTTTTCTGTCTCAGGGATGCTTGCGCCGAGCATTTCTACGCTGGAAAGGATATTGCCCAGCGGCGAACGCAGGTCGTGGTAAATCATGGCTGCCAGGTCTTCACGCAGGGCATCGAGGTCTTTGCGTTCGCGGATGTCGCGCAGTATCCACTGGATGGCTTCCTCCCCATCAAAGGTGACTTTGCGGACGTGTACGCTCACCGGGTAGGTTGTTCCTTGCTGGCTGTATAGTGTGGATTCATAATGCAGGGCCGTCTCGCTGATTTTTTCAAAAGACTGGCCGGTTTTTTCAAAGTTGATGTCGTGCATTTGCCCAATGAGAAAATGCTGCAAGTCTTTAATGGAGTGACCGGAAAAACGCGACGCCTGGCGGTTGGCCTCCAGGATTTTCCCGCTGAGGTCGGTGATGACAATTGGGTCAATGCTATCGTCGAACAGGTCGAGGTAGCGTTTACGGGCCAGGTCGAGGCGTTGGAACAGTTCTCCGTTTTGGATGGCGGTTCCGGCCAGGGAACCCAGGCCGGTCAGCACGAGCAGGGAATCGGGGTCGAATATCTTGTTGATGGGATTAAAGGCTTCGATGACACCGATGACTTTGCCTTGAAAGTGGATTGGGGCGCAGGCCAGGGCGCGCACATGCACGCCGGGAATTTTTTCCGCGCCAGAGAGCAGGGTGTCTGAGACGACTGCCGGGATGACAACCCCCCGCGCCTCGCGTGCCACCAGCCCGGCAATCCCATCGCCCATTTTGACGCGCCGCAGGATGAGCCCCTCGCTGCGCAAGCCGCTGGCGGCGCGGAAAATGAGTTCGCCGTTATCAAGCAGGGCCAGGGCGGCTATTTCTACCTGAAGCGCTTGCTTGACCTGAGAGAGGATGGCCTCGAAGATATCTTCCATGCGCACCGACATGCTCAGGCTAGCGGCGCCTTCGGCCAGCACGGTCATCACTCGCGCCTGGCGCTGGCTTTCGGAGAACAGGCGGGCGTTCAAGACCGCAATCCCGGCCTGGTCGGCGATGGACTGCATTAGTTCAAGGTGTTCTTCGTTGTAGGCTTGGGGCATCGCGTGGACGATGGTCAGCACGCCGACCACCTTCTCGCGCGCCATAAGCGGCGCGCAGATGGCCGATTTGGCCCCGGAGCGGTCCAGGGCGTCATCTTCGCGTCGCAGCCAGCGCTCGTCTTTGCTGGTGTCAGAAACCAGCGCTGCCTGGCGTTTGCGCACCACCCATCCAGCCAGGCCGCGCTCGACTGTGTCGCGCAGTTGCAGGGTGGTGCCTTCGCGCAGTTGGTTGCCGTAGGCAATGGCCGAGTCGATGGCGCGGCCATTGTCATCCATTACAATGATGGTGCCGCGTTCGCCGCCCACGTTGCTCAGGGCCGCGAACAAGACACGCGTCAGGACGGTGCGCAAATCGAGCGCCGAGGCAAATTCCCGGCTCACTTTGTAAAGTAACTCTAATACTGCGCGCTGGTCCTGAGACATAAAGCCGCTTCTCCGATAGAGGAACGCCTGGAGGGCAAAGCAATCGGTTCTTTTGTTGCGGAATGCAATTCTACATTATGAGTATAGCACAAGCGGCGTTTTTCCCAAAAAACAGGCGGTTTGCGCGTAGGTTTACGGCATGATATTTCCCTGTTTCCGTTTTCCGTGTATACTTTCGGCATGACCACCTTGCGCGTCCCAACCCTGCTTAAATATTATCTCAACGGTCAGACCGCAGTGACCGTCAGCGGCCAGACGGTGGCCGAAGCCCTGGCCGACCTGACCAGGCAATACCCTGCCATTCAACCTCACCTGTTCGATAGCAGCGGCAAAGTCCGCCGCCATATCAATCTGTTCGTCAACGCCGAGAACATCCGCGATTTGAACGGGCTGGAAACGGCAGTTAAGGAAAATGATGTCATCAAAGTCCTGCCCTCGGTAACTGGCGGGTAGGGGAACGAATTGGACAACGGATTGGACAACGGATTGTGAAGCGGAAAAACGGATTGGACAACGGATGAATCCGAGAAGCGAACATTGCTCACTGACAACTGACAACTGAACTGAAAACTGACAACTGAACTGACAACTGAAAACTGACAACTGACAACTGAACTGACAACTGATAACTGATAACTGAATACTCACCATGGAACTAACAAGAGACGAAATCCTGCGCTACTCGCGCCACCTGCTCATCCCCGAAGTGGGGCTGGAAGGGCAGAAAAAACTCAAAGCCGCCTCCGCGCTGGTCATCGGCACGGGCGGACTTGGCTCGCCGGTTTCGCTCTATTTGGCGGCGGCTGGCGTTGGGCGGATTGGGCTGGTGGATTACGACGTGGTCGATTCCACCAACCTCCAGCGGCAGGTCGTTCATGGCACATCCACCGTCGGCAAGTTGAAGGTCGAAAGCGCGCGCGCCCGCCTGCTGGATTTGAACCCGATGATTCAGGTGGATGCCTACAACGCCCCGTTCACCTCGGCCAACGCGCTGGAGATTGCCGCCCCCTACGACATCATCATTGACGGCACCGACAACTTCCCCACCCGCTACCTGAGCAACGATGTGGCCGTCTTTCTGGGCAAGCCCAACGTCTACGGCTCCATTTTTCGCTTCGACGGGCAGGCCAGTGTCTTTTACGCTAAGGAAGGCCCCTGTTATCGCTGCCTCTTCCCCGAACCGCCCCCGCCCGGCATGGTTCCGACCTGTGCCGAAGGCGGCGTGCTGGGCATTTTGCCCGGCACCATCGGCAGCATTCAGGCTACCGAAGCGCTCAAACTCTTGCTCGGCATCGGTGATTCGCTTATCGGACGCCTGCTGCTTTACAACGCGCTCGATATGTCCTTCGATTTCGTCAACCTGCGCAAGAATCCCAAATGCCGGGTGTGCGGGCCGAACGCAGATATTAAGGAATTAATTGACTACGAGGAGTTTTGCGGCGTGCCGGGCCATGACCACGAAACCGGCTCTGCCGGAGCCGATTGGGATATTTCCGCGCCCGAACTGGCCCGCCGTTTAAGTGCAGCCCCCCCGCTCTTGCTGGATGTGCGCGAGCCGCACGAGTTACAGATTTCGGCCCTGCCGGGCGCGCTCAACATTCCGCTTGGGACGCTGGCCGCACGCCTTTCGGAGTTAGATTCGGCCCGTGAGATGGTGGTGTTTTGTAAGGCTGGCACACGCTCGGCCCGCGCGCTCGAACTGCTGGTCAGCGCCGGCTTCAAGCGCGTTAAAAATCTGCAAGGCGGCATCAACGCCTGGGCGCGGGAAGTGGACCAAAATTTGCCGATTTACTAAACCTGCATCTTATTGGAAGCGAATCGCCGCTGGTCTCGATATGGACGCCAAACAACGGCGTTCTACTCGACCAGCGGCGATTCATGGTTTTTACGCTTCGCGCCCCGCCAGGTACGCCGAAATCACCGTGTCATAATGCGCCGTTGATTGGAAGCCCTTCACAGCCAGGCGTTTGCGCATCTCAAATGGAATGGCCCCTCCCTTTAGCGCATCCAGAACCGAAAGGTAATCTGCCGGGTCACAGACCAGCGTTACCCGGGCGTGATTCTTGGCGGCAGCGCGAATCAGCGTGACCCCGCCAATGTCAATATTTTCAATAACTTCATCATACGAAACATCCGCTTTTGCAATCGTCGCCTCGAAGGGGTAGAGATTGACGGCCACCATGTCAAGATAATCCCAGCCGAGGGCGAGCAATTCCTGGTGGTCGGCCTCCGTTGGACGTGCCAGCAGGCCGCCGTGAATGGCCGGGTGCAGGGTTTTCACCCGCCCGCCTAAAATTTCGGGCGAGCCGGTGTAATCCGCCACTTCGGTGACGGTCAGGCCGTTTTCGCGCAGCAGTTTGGCCGTCCCGCCAGAAGCGAGCAGCCTCCAGCCGAGGGCAGCCAGGCCCTGGGCAAATTCCACAAGGCCGGTTTTATCATGGACAGAAAGGATAGCAGTGGGCATGGGTAACTCCTGATGGGGGATGAGCGGTCGGGTTGGGGCAAGTTTACCTTAGAATCTATCCGAAAATTCGCGCCATGTCGGTTCCGCCCGGAGATAAATCTCTGGGCTGCCAGTACAAAGTCCGCTCCCTGTGCCGCGCAGCGGTAAAGCGGACTGAATAGCCGGGGTTTAGCCGTGTTCAGACGGCTTTGGATGAATAGCCCGGACATTAATGTTCGGGCGGAATGGCGCAAGAATATTTCTCGGACAGGCTCTTAATCGTTTCTCGCGTCAACAGGTGGTTGGTGTTCCTTTTTTCTGGGACCCAACATCCTGCCAAAGCCCTGCTCACCGCCGCCTGGCTGACCATTCTGCTGGTTTCGCTGCCGAAAATCATTTTACAGGAACTTTTTCAATATCCGCTTTCTGCTGACCAACAAGCGGCAATGGTGGCGCTGATTTCCCTGGCCGGGCTGGGGTTGGGCTTTGCCTGGCAGGGGCGCGTCCCTTGCGTTCGTTTTTTGGTCTGCTCCTGGCCCTGGTGGCGGTGGAGTGGCTGGTCTACCGCCAAATTGGAGGGCTGCCGGTTTATCAAGCCTGGCTCAACAACCCTTCCTTCAACGTCTCCATGCTGGCGCAGCAATCGTTGCGGCTGATGGTAACCCTGGTCATTATCGCCGCGCTGTTTGTGTTGCACAAAAAAGCCTCGGCTTTCTTCCTCGGCAAAGGGGATACGGCTGCGCCGGTAGAGCCGGTGAAATGGCTGGGGGCCAAACCGGGGGAGCGCTGGAACACCTTTGGACGCAATTTTACCTTTTTTATCAGCCTGGGGACGCTGGCCTTCCTGGTGATGGCAGGACGCCCGCCCCTGGATATCGTCCTGCGGGCGCTTCCTTTTCTTCCAGCGGTGCTGCTGGCCGCCGCGCTCAACGCCTTGAACGAGGAGATGACCTACAAGGCCTCGTTTCTCTCCGTACTCGAAGGGCCAGCCGGGCGCGGGCAGGCGCTTTTGCTCATGGCTGCTTATTTTGGGTTGGGGCATTATTACGGTGTGCCGTATGGCGTCGTTGGGGTGTTGATGGCCGGTTTTTTTGGCTGGCTGTTGGGGAAATCCATGCTCGAAACACGCGGCCTGTTTTGGGCCTGGTTTATCCACTTTTGGCAGGATGTCTTGATTTTCTCGTTTATGGTAATTGGGTCAATGACGCCAGGAGGATAAAAACAGCGAGACCAGCTCATCACCGGCCTCGCTGTTGATTTTTCCATCAAGCGACTGTCATCTGCGCGATAGCAGTCACTTTTTTCACGCAAACTACCTGACTAAATTCCGCAATACCGTGTGCAAAATGCCGCCGTTGCGGTAGTAATTGACCTCAACCGGGGTATTCAGCAGGGCTTTGGCCTGAAATTCGATGACCGAACCATCGGCTGTGGCGGCGCGGACAGTGACGAGGCTTTGCGGGGCCATATCGGCGCTCAGGCCGAGGATGTCGAAGGTCTCTGAGCCATCCAGCCCAAGCGATTCGGCGTTTTGGCCCTCCAGGAAGCGCAGGGGCAGGACGCCCATGCCCACCAGGTTGGAGCGGTGAATGCGCTCGAACGACTCGGCGATGACGGCTTTGACGCCCTGGAGCATGGGGCCTTTGGCGGCCCAATCACGGCTGGAGCCAGTGCCGTATTCCTTGCCCGCGATGACAATCGTTGGAACGCCCGCCTCTTTGTATTTCATGGCCGCCTCAAAGATAGGCATTTCTTGACCTTCGTATTTCGTCCAATTGCCCTCTTTGGGCGCAACCAACAAGTTCTTCAGGCGGATGTTGGCAAACGTGCCGCGCGCCATCACCAGGTCGTTGCCGCGCCGCGCGCCGTAAGAGTTGAAGTCTTTGGGGGCAACGCCGCGCTCTTGCAGGTACTTGCCTGCCGGGCTATCGGCGGCAATGTTACCTGCCGGGGAGATGTGGTCGGTGGTAATCGAATCGCCAAATAACGCCAGCACGCGCGCGCCGCGAATATCGCTCACCGGGCCGGTTTCGAGGGTCAGTTGTTGGAAGTAGGGCGGGTGGTGAATGTAGGTCGATTCCTCGCTCCACTCGAACAGTTCACCTTCGGGGGCTTTCACTTCCTGCCACATTTCCGAGCCTGCAAAGACGCTGGCGTAGCGTTCTTCAAACATCCTCGTGTGCAGGCTGGTAGCGACCACATCCGCCACTTCCTGCGCGCTGGGCCAGATGTCGCGCAGATAAACCGGGGTGCCGTCTTTGTCTTGACCGAGGGGTTCGTTTTCGAGGTCAATATCTACCGTGCCAGCGAGGGCGTAGGCGACCACGAGTGGCGGGGAAGCGAGATAGTTGGCTTTAACGAGCGGATGAACGCGCCCCTCGAAGTTGCGGTTGCCCGAAATGACCGCCGCCGCCACCAGGTCGCTGCCTGTCACCGCTTTGGCCACCTCGCCCGGAAGCGGGCCGCTGTTGCCGATACAGGTCGTACACCCGTAGCCGACCACGTTAAAGCCCATCTGCGCCAGCGGGTCGAGCAGGTTGGCGGCTTTCAGGTATTCCGTCACCACGCGTGAGCCGGGGGCCAGGCTGGTTTTGACGTAGGGTTTCACGCTCAGGCCTTTTTCGGCGGCTTTTTTGGCCACCAGCCCGGCGGCGACCATCACCGAGGGGTTGCTGGTGTTGGTGCAGGAGGTGATAGCGGCGATGACAACTGCGCCGTGCTTCATCGTTTGGGAGGAGCCATTCGTCCCGAAGGTGGCTTCGCGGCTGAGGGCTTCGCCGCTTAACTCGTAGCCGCGTTCCTTTACCGGGGCGGTCAGCGCCTTTTGGAAGGTGGTTTTCATGTCTGAGAGTGCCACGCGGTCTTGTGGGCGTTTGGGGCCTGCCAGCGAGGGGACCACCGAGCCGAGGTCGAGTTCGAGCGTGTCGGTAAATTCGGGGTCGGGGGTGTTGGTATCGCGGAACAGGCCCTGGGCGCGGCAGTAGGCTTCGGCGCGGTCAATCACGGCTTGCGGGCGGCCGGTCAGTTTCATGTAGCGCAGGGTTTCGGCATCCACCGGGAAGAAACCCATCGTTGCGCCATATTCCGGGGCCATATTGGCGATGGTGGCGCGGTCGGGCAGGGACATGTTATCCAGCCCGGGGCCGTAAAATTCGACAAATTTTTCAACCACGCCCTTCTTGCGCAGCATTTGAGTGACGGTGAGAACGAGGTCGGTGGCGGTCACGCCATCACGCAGTTTGCCATACAGTTTGAAGCCAATCACATCGGGCAGGAGCATGTCCATCGGCTGGCCGAGCATAACGGCTTCGGCTTCGATGCCGCCCACGCCCCAGCCCAGCACGCCCAGGCCGTTAATCATGGTGGTGTGCGAGTCGGTGCCAACCAGCGAATCGGGCAACAGCACGCCGTCTTTTTCCATCACCACTTCGGCGAGATATTCGAGGTTGACCTGATGGACAATGCCGGTCATGGGCGGCACGACGCGGAAGTTTTTGAAGGCTTTTTGTCCCCATTTGAGGAACTCGTAGCGTTCGCGGTTGCGCTGAAATTCGACTTCGGTGTTGCGCTGGAGCGCGTCTTGCGTAGCGAAGAAATCCACCTGCACCGAGTGGTCAATCACCAAATCCACCGGCACGAGCGGGTTGATTTTTTTTGGGTCGCCGCCCAGGCGGGCCACTGCCGAGCGCATGGCGGCCAAATCTACCACCGCCGGGACGCCAGTGAAATCTTGCATCACCACCCGGGCAGGGAGCAGGGGAATGCCGGGGCGCTCGCCTTTGGCGGTCCACGCGGCGATGTTTTTGACGTCATCCTGCGTGATTTCCACATCGTTGCACTGGCGCAGGGCGGCTTCGAGCAAGATGCGGATGGAAAACGGCAGGCGGCTGAGGGTTGTCAGTCGCGCGTTTTCGAGGGCGGCGAGGCGGTAGTAGGTGAAGTCCTTGCTGCCGATGGTTAATGTATCTTTGGCGTTAAAAAAGTCTTTCATAACATACTCCTTGGGCGTGGCGCAAAATGTTATTTTGCTGCAGGTTGTGAATAATAAAACACCTTTGGTGCTTTGTGCCGATACGAGTTAAAGGAATCTCGCCAGGGTCACAAAGAACTCAAAGGTGCGCCTTTGTCGTCCTCTGTTGGGTAACGGTAAATTGGGTTGTTGGGTCTTAATATACAACAAAATTTGGCGGAATGCAATTGCAATTAAAAACAGCGATTCCAAATCTGAGCCTACTGCAAAAATAAACACAACGAACACGAAGTATGCGAAGAGAGTTTCTGGCGAAGTTAACGGTTCTTACGACTGAACGAATGCTGAAACGAAAATTCACGTATTCGTGACCGATGCGTGGGTGGTTGGCGGCTCAAAGCACCTGAATTTGAAAATTCCCGATTTGAGATTTGGAATTGTTGAATTAAAAACTCACCTTACGCAGTGACGCGAGATTGAGCAATTAACAATTAATCGAGCAATCGCGTAGCGCGAGATTTATCTCGCTTTTGGCGCAGGCATCCAAGATATGGGGGCAAGATGTATCCCCATGCGGGGGCGATGGATCGTGGTACGAAACCCTATCTCTGGATTGCTAGAATAATTTGGGAAAGCGCAATCCCTCGCATTTTCAAGCGGCATGAATGTCGCGCTACGGCAAAAGTGCGTAAGATGAGTTAAAAATTGTTGAAGTTGCCAGGGTCAATCAAAAATGGAATCACGCCCAACATTGGTAGGAGCACCAGGAAGCACAGCATTGCGCAGAGCAGCAAGATGCCAATCAGCGCGAAAATGCCGTTTAGCATGAAAAAGGTTTTGACATTGCCCAGGGCCGAGCTGAGCGCGTAGGCATCGCCGGTGGCACGGGCTTGCTCAACTGAACTGGCTGCCTGGAACAATAAAACGCCCATCCAGATTTGAATCCCACCAGAAAGCAACCCCACAATGCTCAAGACCTGTGAAACCCCAGCTAAAATTGAAAGCACGCCGAGGAATTTCATCCAGCCGGCGCCATCGGCAAGCGATTGGCTGATGCCGCGTACAATTTTTTGTTCCATGTTTTGTTCAGAAAACATTGTTCTCGCCTTTCTCTTGCCAGATAAAGCGCGGAATAAGCTCTGTGTTACGATTTGCTGAGTTCTTTCTTGAGCGACTCGACCAGTTTCTTCTTCTCGCCATCGGGCAGGAAGGAGGCCTGGGCTGCCGCCAGGATGCGTTCTTTGAGAACTTCGCGCGCGATTTTCAGGTCTTCGACCGCTACGCGGTATTCGTTGGAAAGTGTAATCTGTGAGATGGAGGGGTCATCGGTATTGATGGTCACGTTGAGTTTTTTCTCAATCATCTGTGGCAGGGGGTGTTTAGGAAGCGACTTGATTGCCCCGGTCTGGTAATTACTGGTGATGCAGACCTCGAAGGCTGTGCCGAGTTCACGTGCCAGGGCGGTGGTGTAATCATCTTCCAAAATGCGCACGCCGTGGCCGATGCGGTCGGCGGAGAATTTTTCGATGGCTTCGCGCACGTTTTGTGGGCCAGCCCATTCGCCAGCGTGCATGGTAATTTTTAGCCCGGCCTGGCGCGCTTCGTTGAACAACGGGATGAACGGTGTGGCTGGGTACTCGGCTTCGTTCCCGGCCAGGTCGAGGCCAACGATGTTTTCGCGCCCCTTTTCGACGGCTATCCAGGCCACCTGTTCGGCCAGTTCAAGCGGTTCATGGCGGTTGACTGAAGCAATCAGGCGCACAGTCACTTTGTATTTTTTTTCGGCGTCTTTGGCGGCTTTACAGACCCAATCGGTCACGTTTTCGAGCGGGAAGCGCTCGGCGCGGCTGAGCGCCACCGGGGTAAAGCGTAGTTCGAGGTAGCGGATATTGTCTTTGGCAGCATCTTCCACCGCTTCGTGGGTAATTCGGTCAATCACTTCGGGGGAGCGGTAGAACATGCGCAGGGTGTTGAATTTGGACAGGAAGTTGTCGAAGGTGAAGTTATCTTCATCTTGCACTTGCACCAGCCGCGAGAGGCGCACCACGTTGGCTGGCATGGTCATGCCGTGTTTGCGCGCCACATCGAGCATGGTTTGCAGGCGCAGTGAACCTTCCAGGTGGCGGTGTAATTCCACCTTGGGAAGACGCCGAAATTCATCGGGGGCGGGGCTAAATAGGTTTGACATGGGGTACCTTCGACAGAGAGAGGGGTGCGAAAGTGGTTCTGTCTTATCGTTTTTTGTGTCGTTTGCGTCCGACTCGTTCGACCGCATCAGTAACTGGGGTTGAGGTAAGCGGGGAGGCGCTTTCTGTTGAGGCTTCGGCTGCTGCCACCGGGCGCGGCAGGTAGCGAAAGACGCGGTCAATGACGCCTGAACGGACCTCGCTCAGCAGTGACTGGAACATATCGGATGCTTTTGACTTGTATTGTACCAGCGGGTCGCGTTGTCCGTAAGCCTCCAGGCCAATCGAAACCCTTAATGCCTCCACGCGGGTCAGGTAATCTACCCACAGTTCTGTGATGACTCCAAGTAGGGTGGAGCGGTAAATTTCGGTCATGCGGCGGCGGCCCAGTTCGGCTTTCAGGCTGGCACGCTGCTTTTCACTCAAGGAAGCCAGCGAGGTGTTCGGGTCAAGGTCCAGTTCTTCCACGTCAAAGCCAAAATCACTTAATCGGGAAGCATTTTGTGTGAGGCGGGCATATTCCGACTCGCCCCAGCCTTCGGACAGTGTTGCAGCGGCGTTTTGCAGGTGTTCCAGCACATCCAGGTCAACGGTCTCGGCCTTGCGCGCAGTGAGGATTTTGGCAGCGGCATGGAAATAGTTGACGCGCTGGTATTCGATGGCCTCCACTTTGCGCGTTTTCAGGTTCATGCCCATGCGGCGGCCCATTGCCAGGGTGGAGAGGATACGAATGAGGGTGGTCTGATCTCGGTGGGGGTGTCGGGCGAGCAAGGCGTCCAGTTCTTTGGCCATTTGGCCTTCGGCGCCGATCAGCCGTTCGCGTCGTTTTATGAGCAGGTTTTCGGCTGCCTGGGTGATTTTTGCGGCGGCTTCATTCCAATCCATGTGCGCCAGTTCGTCGGCCTTGAGACCAAGCGGCTCCATCAGGCGAAATTCGATGCTTGCCAGCAGGCGGCTGAGGGCAGTGGAGGTGAGCGCCAGGTCAATTTGTTCTTTGAGCGGCTCTTCGAGGCTGGCGGGATTGTTGGCAAGCAGTTTGAGCTGTTCACTGTTCAGGCGCGGCTCGATGTGGATGGCCGCTTTCAGTTCGGTCAGCAATTCGGAGGCGCGTTTTTGCTCCTGGCTCTCGCGCACCCCCTCCAGAAAGGCCTCGAGGGCCTCAAAGCGTTCTTCGATTTGGGTATCCAGGCTTTCGGAAGTGCGCTGGATGGTTTGCATGAGGGTCTTGAGAAGATGGGCTTCTTCAGCTTCGATAGCGTGCCGGGTGAGAGACAGGATGTCTCCGCGCGGGTCGTTCTCATCAATTTCGTCGAGCAGCAGGCGATAGGTGAATGAAGGAAAAACGCGGTTGTCGCCGTATATAAAGGTCGGTTGGGTTTGCTCTAACCAGGCCAGTAGTTTCCACAATCCTTCTTCTGGGTCTTTCAGGGCCTCTGGCACGCGGGCGGCAATTTCATCTTTCAGCAGCGCGGCTACGTCATCGGTCAGGTCATCTTTGGTCATCACCTTGTCGCGTTGGGCGTAGATGATGGTGCGCTGTTTGTTCAGCACATCGTCGTATTCGAGCAGGTGCTTGCGAACGTCGAAGTTGGCGCCCTCTACGCGGTGTTGCGAGCTTTCGATGAGGTTGCTGACCATCCGGTTTTCGAGCGGGAAGTCATCATCCAGCCGAAAGCGGGTCATTAGCCCCTCCACCTGCTGCCCGCCGAAGAGGCGCATGAGGTCGTCTTGCAGTGATAAATAGAAACGAGAGGAACCGGGGTCGCCCTGACGGGCGGCGCGTCCGCGCAATTGGTTGTCTATGCGGCGGGCTTCGTGGCGTTCGGTGCCGATGACGTGCAGGCCGCCCAGCCGGCGCACTTGTTCCATGTCCTCGAAGTATTTCAAGAAGAATTTGACTTCTGCATCGTAAATGCCGTAGTCTTCGGGGGAGAGTTTGAGGATAGCCTGGCGCTGTTCTTCGAGCCGCATGTTGTAGGGGTCGTATCCGGCCCGGCGCAAGAGGCGGTTGATGACCGCGATGATTTCTTCGGCCAGTTCGCCGCCGAGTTTGATGTCCACGCCGCGCCCGGCCATGTTGGTGGCGATGGTGACTGCGCCAAACGCGCCGGCTCCGGCGATAATCTGGCTTTCTTCGGTGTGTTTACGGGCGTTTAAGACCTGATGCGGTACCCCGCCTTGCACAACGGCTTTAAGCCGTTCGCTATCAGTGGGGTTGAGGTGCAGGATATGGAGCAGTTTGTTCAGGTTATCTTGTTCTTCGAGGTTGATGGATGCATTGAGTGGTTTGGCAAAGGTGCGCAAAAAGCTGGGTTCTAATTGGTCGAGTGGTTTGTAGAGCGGTTCCAGTTCGGGGGCCAGCCGGCCATCTTCTTCACGGTTGTTTTGCTCAAACCAGAGTTGCCGCAACAGTTTGACTTGCAGCAGGCGGCGCACGGCCTCGGCCCGCAGGCGGCCTGAGAGCCGATCAGAGGATTCCACTGAGGTGGTTCCAACCAGCACGGGGCGCCCTGATACATGGTCGCGGACGATTTCGCTGACGATGGCGCGCAGCTTGGCCTCTACGGTACGATAGACCGAGTCTGGGTAGTCGGTGCGCCGCCAGTAGATGGGTAGTTTCTCCGGGTCGCCGCGCCGCGCGAACCAGGCAATCTGGTAGCCATTTTCGTCTTTGCCTTTTACTTCAATTAACGGCGAGTCTTTTCCGGACAGGGTAGCCTGGTATTCCAGGTGGGTGGGGATGGGCAGGACTTCGAGTTTGTAAATTTTGTGAAATTCTTCCGATTCGGTCAGGGCCGTGCCAGTCATGCCTGCTAACTTTTGGTACATGCGGAAGTAGTTTTGCAGGGTGATGGTGGCGTAGGTAACGTTTTCCGGCTCAACTTTAACCCCTTCTTTGGCTTCTATGGCCTGGTGCAGGCCATCGCTCCAGCGGCGGCCCGGCATGAGCCGCCCGGTGAATTCGTCCACAATGACCACTTTGCCGCCTTGCACTAGGTAATCTTTATTGCGGTGAAAGAGGTATTGGGCGCGCAGGGCTTGCTCTAAAAAGCCGAGCAGCCGCGCCTGTTCGGGGGTTACATCTTCGGGCCGGTCGGGGTCGCGCAAAGGTTGGCCGAGGATTTGTTCGACATGCGCTATGCCCAGGTCGGTGAGTGCGATGGAGCGGTCTTTTTCGTTCGTCTCGTAATCTTCGGGGTTTAATTGTTTGACGACCTGCGCCATCTGGTAGTAAGTATCCAACTCGCCAGAAGCCGGGCCAGAGATGATGAGCGGGGTACGGGCTTCATCAATCAGCACATTGTCCACTTCATCTACAATGGCGAAGTAATGTCCGCGCTGAACTTTATCTTCTCGCTGGTAAACCATGTTATCGCGCAGGTAGTCGAAACCGAATTCGGCATTGGTGCCGTAGGTGATGTCGGCGGCGTAGGCTTCGCGGCGGTCAACTAACCGTATCTGGTGCTGGTCCTCGCGGGGCGATTCTTTCGACAAATCAACCAGGTAAGCCTTTTTTCCGTTTTCGGTGCTGGAGGCCATCTGAAGCAGGCCTACCGACAGGCCCAGGAAGTTGTAAATTTGCGCCATCCAGCGCGCCTGGTAACGCGCCAGGTAGTCATTGACGGTGATGAGGTGGGTGCCGCGCCCGGTGAGGGCGTTGAGATAGAGCGGCAGGGTTGCAACCAGCGTTTTGCCTTCGCCGGTGCGCATTTCAGCGATTGTGTTGTGATGCAGGGCCAGCCCGCCTATCAATTGCACGTCATAATGACGCTGGCCGATGGTGCGTTTGGCGGCTTCGCGCACAATGGCAAACGCATCGGGCAAAATTTGGTCGAGCGCGACTTGCTCGGCCTGTCTGCGTTCGTTCTCGTCCTCAATGCCTTGAAGAGAGGCGGCAATTTGGGCTTTGAATTCGTCTGTTTTTGCACGCAAGGCTTCGGCAGAGAAGGTTTCGTATTTTGCTTCCAGCGCGTTAATTTGGCGCGCAATGGCGGCGTATTTTTCAATTTCACGTTGGTGGGGGTTGCCCCCGACAAGTTTAATGAATTTTGAGAGCATAATTGGCCTTTCAGAACGGAAATTATAGCATAGCCGCGTCAGCGCTGAATGGGAAGGAGGTGTTAGAATCAGGCCATGATGACTCGCAAAACCATTTACGATCTCGACCTGCCTGCCCTGACCGAACTGGTAACCGGCTGGGGGCAGCCAGCCTACCGTGCCTGGCAAATCTGGCAGGGCCTTTATAAAAATCTTTGGAATACCCCCGAAGAATTCAGCACTCTGCCCCAGGCCCTGCGCGAGCAGCTGCAGACAGAATTTGATTGGCAGATTTTGACCCCCACCGCCAAACTCGATTCGCGTGACGGCCAAACCCGCAAAACGCTCTTCCAACTGCCCGATGGCCGCCAAATCGAAGCCGTCTTAATGCGTTACGACCCAGATACATTTCAGGGCCGCACTCGCCGAACGCTGTGCATCTCCACCCAGGTGGGCTGCGCCATGGGCTGTACCTTTTGTGCCACCGGGCAAATGGGTTTCAAGCGCCACCTTTCGAGCGGCGAAATCGTGGCCCAGGTGATGTATTATGCCCGAATGCTGCGCGAGTGCGGCGAGTCGGTGACGAATGTGGTGCTGATGGGCATGGGCGAGCCTTTTCACAATTACGATAACACCCTGTCTGCCATTGACCGGCTGAACGACCCTGAAGGCTACAACTTTGGCGCGCGGCGCTTTACTATTTCCACCTCCGGCCTGGTCCCCGCCATCCGCCGCTTTGCCGAGGAAAAGCGCCAAGTGAACCTGGCCGTTTCGCTTCATGCCGTTGAAGATGAGGCCCGCTCGGCCATGATGCCGGTTAACAAACGCTATCCCATCGCCGAACTCATGTCTGCCTGCCGCGAATACGTGGCCGCCACCAACCGCCGCATTACCTTTGAGTGGGCGCTGATTCAGGGCGTGAACGACACTCCCGAAGTGGCCGCCAAACTCGCTGCCCTACTTAAAGGGATGCTCTGCCACGTCAACGCCATCCCGCTCAACCCCACCACCGGCTACACCGGGCAGACCACCACCCGCGAGCGCGCTGAAGCCTTCAAGCAAGTGCTGCAGCAGAACGGCATCCCATGCACCGTTCGTGTTCGGCGCGGCATTGATATTCAGGCCGGTTGCGGACAGTTGGCGTCACGAGTCTGAAACTTGCCAGAACAACGACATTGATGTATAAGTCACGCATTCCCTTGACAAGAGAGACGTATGAGCGACGAAAAACGAACCTGGTTGGATAAAACCCCCATCCCCGCCCTTCCCTGGCTGACCATCGAAGTCCTGGTCTTTGCCGTCATCGTCCTGCTCACCATTTTCACGCGCTTTTACGACCTGGAAACGCGCGTCATGAGCCACGACGAGAGCCTGCACACCTATTTCTCAAACGAACTGGCCGAAGGGCGCGGCTATTTGCATAACCCAATGATGCATGGGACGAGCATGTATCATTTTATTGCGCTGTCCTATTTTATATTTGGCGCGAATGATTTCACCGCGCGCATTCCCTCAGTCTTGTTCAGCATCGCCATGGTCTGGCTGCTGTGGCCCTGGCGGCGTTACCTGGGTCGCGTCGGGGTGATTGCGGCGGGTATCCTCATGCTGTTTTCACCCTACATGCTTTTTTATGGGCGCTATGTGCGTGAGGACGTATTTGCCGTTCTGTATGGCATGGTCATGCTCTATGCGGTCCTGCGCTACCTGGAAGTGGGCGAAGCGCGTTACCTTTACATCCTGGCCGTTGCCCAGGTCATGCACTTTACCGTCAAAGAAACCGCGTTCATTTACGATGCGCTCCTGCTCATTTTCCTGGCGGTATACCTGATTGTCCGCATTACGCGCCGCCCCTGGCAAAATGCGATCCAAGAGTTCCGCGCTTTTCTGGTCAGCCTGATGATTGGCGCGCTGTTCCTGGGCGGGGCGCTCTTGTGGCGCATGTCGGAGGGCAAACCGACGCTCGACCCCGCCATGACGGCCCCGCCCTCGGTGCCGGGGCAGGTCGATTCCCCACTTGCGCCCCCCGAAACCGGCCTTGCCCCGGAATATGTCCTGGGAATCATCGGAATTGCGGCCATTGGCGCGACCATCTTTTTCGGCATTCGCGGCTATGGCATGGAGAACATCCGCAAGGAACGCGCCTTCGACTTGGCAATGGTCACCGGCACGCTCGTTTTGCCCATGCTGGCCGCCTTCCCAATGGAATATCTCTCGCCGCTCACCCAAAAATGGTGGGGCATACCGGTTGCCATCCCCATTAATGCGTCGGATTTGCAAACCTTCACAATCTCAAGCATCGTCTTGATGTCCTTCATCCTGGTCGTTTTCGTTGCGCTGGCGGTTTTCCTGGGCCTGTTCTGGAATCGTCACCTGTGGTGGAAGATTGCGCTCGTATTCTATTCGATTTTCACCGTCTTCTATACCACCATGTTTACTAACGGCGCGGGCTTTTTCACTGGATTGATAGGTTCGCTTGGTTATTGGATTGAACAGCACGGGGTAGAACGAGGCAGCCAGCCGCTTTACTATTACGCGCTGATACAGGTTCCCGTTTACGAATACCTGCCAGCCCTGGCAGTCCTCTTTGCATTCATCGTGGGCGCGCGCTGGCTCAAGCAAGCTCAACAGAAAACCGACCTCGTCTCAGTCAACCTGCTCAACACCTACTCCCTGCTTGGCTGGTGGTCGGTCGGCAATCTGGCGGCCTTTAGCATTGCCGGGGAACGCATGCCCTGGCTCACCATCCACATCGCACTACCCTTCGTCCTGTTTGGCGGCTGGGCCATCGGCGCGGTCATCGAGCGGGTGGATTGGGCCGAACTGCGCCGCCGCAACGCCCTGCTCGTCCTGGCGTTGGTCGTCGTGTTCGTCTCCAGCGCGCTGGCAGCGTTTGCCTCGCTGTTGGGCAGCCCCCGCCCCTTCGAGGGTATGGAACTGGGCCAGTTGCAAGCCACAACCACCTTCCTGTTTGCCG
This sequence comes from Anaerolineales bacterium, assembly GCA_034432755.1. GTDB lineage: Bacteria > Chloroflexota > Anaerolineae > Anaerolineales > Villigracilaceae > UBA5195. The sequence continues at coordinate 53,736 of DAOUBQ010000046.1, read as the reverse complement.
TGTTTGGCGCGCTAGCCAGCGGCTACGGCTTAATCCGTCTGCTCGATGAGTGGGACGTAAAGCAGGCCGCTTACCTGGCGCTGTTGGCCTTCTTCGGCATATTTACCCTGCTCACCATCCGCACCTCCTTCCGCGCCGCTTACCTCAATTACGATAGCGGGCAAGAATACCTCGTCTACGCCCATAGTTACACCGGCGTTAAAGATGTCTTACGCGAAGTACAGGCCCTCTCGCTGCGCACCGTTGGCACGCCCTACGAGATCGTCGTTGCCTATGACGACGACGTCTCCTGGCCCATGTCGTGGTACATGATCCATTACCCCAATTCCCGCTTCTACGGCAGCAACCCCGATATGTCGCTGCGCGACGTGCCAGCCATCATCGTTGGCGATAACAACTTCTCCAAAATCGAACCTGTGGTTGGGGAAGACTACTTCCGGTTCGACTACATCCGCATGGTCTGGCCCAACCAGGATTACTTCAACCTGGTGAGTGAGCGTTTCTACCCCGATGAGCCGTTCCCCGAAGATTATCCCTGCACTGGCCTTCTGAGCGTCTTCAAACTGATTCGCAACCGCGACTATTCCCGCCTCTGCAACGCCATCGGCGACCCGGCCATGCGCGCCGCCATCTTCGACATCTGGCTCAACCGTGACTACACCCGCTACGCCCAGTTGACCGGCAAAACCGGGCTGGTTGATTCCAACTGGGACCCCTCCGACCGAATGCGGCTTTACATCCGCAAAGATGTGGCCGACCTGGTCTGGAACTATGGCATTAAAGCTGCCGATATGAAACCCGACCCGTATGCCGAGGGCATGACCACCCTCGCAGCGGATATTATCTTCGGGGAGCCCGGCATCGAACCCGGTCAGTTCAATGCCCCGCGTGGCTTGGCCTTTGCTCCTGATGGCACGCTCTATGTGGCCGATTCGCGCAATCACCGCATTCAACACTTCTCGCCCGATGGGCAGCTGCTCAACACCTTTGGCACGTTCGGCGACCTGAACAGCGGCGAAGCCCCCCTGGGAACCTTCAACGAACCCTGGGGCGTGGCCGTCGGCCCGGATGGCAGCGTCTACGTCACCGATACCTGGAATCATCGCGTGCAGAAATTCACCAAAGACGGCCAACCGCTCACAGCCTGGGGTGTGCTTGGGCTGACTGATACCCCCGGCGCGCTCTATGGCCCGCGCGGAATCACAGTGGATGCCAAAGGGCGGGTCTTTGTGGCCGACACCGGCAACAAGCGCATCGTCATTTACGACTCAAACGGCAACATCCTGGGCGCGTTTGGCGACACGGGCTTGCAGCCAGGGCAATTCAACGAACCCGTTGATGTGAAACTGGACGCAAAAGGAAATGTCTATGTCACCGACACCTGGAACCAGCGCGTGCAGGTCTTCAGCCCGCTCGAAGATGATGTGACCTACATCCCCGTCTTGCAATGGCCGGTGCGCGGCTGGAAGAGCCAAAACCTGGAAAACAAACCCTACATCGCTATCTCCAAAGATGGCAACGTCTTCATCACCGACCCCGAAGGCTACCGCGTTATCCAGTTCGAATCGAACGGTGAGTTTGTCCAGTTGTGGGGCACCTTTGGCGTCGGGCCGGAGAATTTTGGCTTGGCGAGTGGTATCGCCATTGACAAGGACGGCCACATCTGGGTGACTGATGCAGGCAATGGGCGGGTGATGCGTTTCAGCCTGCCTTAAACGCAAACCCAAACGGCAAGGCTTCTCATGATTGCTTTGTTTCCTGGCATAACAGGATATACAGGATAAAAGGATGTTTTCCCCCGCTTTCTGGGCTGTCATCCTTAAATCCTGCGGTCCTGTTTGTTTTTTATCTCGAAATTGGATTTGGAGAAAGCCATCGTCCCGAAGAGTTTCAACCTTTGGGACATTTTTCGTTGGTGGTATAATTTTGCCGCAAGACTGGGAGTTACTAAAACTTATCATCTGGGAGAGTGACCCGCATGAAGCTCCACGAATATCAGTCCAAACAGATTTTCTCCCGCTATGGGATACCCATCCCCAAAGGGAGAGTGGCGGCGACCGCAAGCGAGGCAAGGCATATTGCTGAAGAGCTCGGTGGCCGCGTTGTTATTAAATCGCAGGTGTTGGTTGGCGGACGCGGCAAAGCCGGCGGCATTAAAGTCGCCAAAGACCCGCAAGAAGCCGAACTGCTTGCCACCCAAATTCTGTCCATGGAAATCAAAGGGCTGCCAGTGCGCAAAGTATTAGTAGATGAAGCCGCCGCCATCGAACAGGAAATTTACCTCGGCATCACCAACGACCGGGCCGCCAAAAAACCCGTCATCATGTGTTCCGCCGCTGGGGGCGTAGAAATCGAAGAAGTTGCCCGCACCAATCCCGAAAAAATCATCAAAGTTCACGTCAACCCCTTGCTAGGCATCAAAGATTATCAGACTCGTGACATCGCCGCCGGAATTGACCTGCCGCGCGAATACTGGAAATCCTTTGGTGAAATCCTCAAAGGCCTATGGCAGGCCTACGTTGACAACGACGCTACCCTGTCCGAAATCAACCCGCTCATCATCAGCAAAGATAAACGCTTGGTGGCGCTCGACGGCAAAATGCTCATTGATGATAACGCCCTCTTCCGCCATCCTGACCTTTCGGAAATGCGCGATACCGACGAAGACGCCCCCTCTGAAGTGGAAGCCCGCAAATACGGCCTGACCTTCATCAAACTGGATGGCAACATTGGCTGCATGGTCAATGGCGCCGGCCTGGCGATGGCCTCCATGGACATCCTGAAATTCTTCGGCGGCGAACCGGCCAATTTTCTCGATATTGGCGGCGGCGCGGGTGCCGAAAAAGTCGCCGCAGCCATGCGCATCATCCTGGCCGACCCCAACGTGAGAGCCATTCTCATCAACATCTTTGGCGGCATCACGCGCTGTGACGAAGTGGCCCGTGGCCTGATTACTGCCATGGAAGAAGTCAAACCCAGCGTGCCAATGGTAGTGCGCCTGGTTGGCACAAATTACGAAGAAGGCCGCGCCCTGCTGGCAAACGCCAACATGATCACCGCCGAAACCCTGGCTGATGCTGCCCAAAAGGCCGTCGCCGCTGCGAAAGGAGCTTAATCCCATGAGCATCCTGGTCAACAAAGATACCCGCCTGCTCGTGCAGGGCATTACCGGAAGCGAAGGCCTCTTCCACACCCGTCAAATGGTTGCCTACGGCACCAATGTGGTGGCCGGCGTCACGCCTGGCAAAGGTGGCCAGTGGGTGGATGACAAAATTCCGGTCTTCGACTCGGTCAAAATTGCCGCCGAAGCCACCGGCGCAAATACCAGCATCATCTTCGTCCCGGCGCGCTTCGCCGCTGATTCCATCTTCGAGGCCGCTGATGCCGGCATCCCCTTCATCGTCTGCATCACCGAGGGCATCCCGGTCAGCGATATGATGCGCGTGCGTAACTACATTGACCAGAAGGGCGTGCGCCTGCTCGGCCCAAACTGCCCTGGCCTGCTGACCCCTGGTGAAGCCAAAGTGGGCATCATCCCCGGCAACATCGCCATCCCCGGCAACGTGGGCATCGTCTCGCGCTCTGGCACGCTGACTTACGAAGTGTTATACGCGCTCAAGCAGATGGGCATGGGCGCAAGTACCTGCGTGGGCATCGGCGGCGACCCGGTCAATGGCACGAATCACATTGACGTGCTGCAAATGTTCGAAGATGACCCTCACACTGATAAAGTGGTCATGATTGGCGAAATCGGCGGCACGGACGAGGAGAAAGCGGCCGAATTCATCGCCACCAAGATGACCAAACCCGTCGTTGGCTTCATCGCCGGGCAAACCGCGCCCCCAGGCAAGCGCATGGGCCACGCCGGGGCCATCGTCGAAGGCGGCGAGGGGACAGCCGAAGCCAAAATCAAAGCGCTTGAGGCGGCTGGTGTCAAAGTCGCCAAACATCCCGAAGAAATCCCGTCGTTGCTAAAATAAATAAGAAGGACAGGTCTCAGACCTGTCTTTCCTTAATACAAACGCGTAGGACAGGTCTCAGACCTGTCCTACAATGTATAATACCTCCAGATTACTTGTGGCTTTCGATGTACTTGACAGCCTCGCCCACGGTGGTAATCTTCTGGGCGTCTTCATCAGAGATTTCCGCGCCGAATTTGTCCTCAAAAGCCATGATGAGTTCCACCAGGTCGAGCGAATCGGCTTCCAGGTCTTCGCGGAAACGGGCTTCCATCGTGACCTTGCTCTCATCCACACCGAGCAAATCAACGATGATAGCCTTGATTTCAGAATAAGTGTCAGACATAACTTCCTCCTGTAGGGTTCAACGTTTTTTTACGCAGGGGACATTTTACACCACTTCGGATGCCTTTGCCACCACGCATTTCACTACACAGGAACACAAACCCATGTCAAAAGTTGCGCCAATTACCGAACGAAAAGACGACCACATCAAAATCAATTTGGAGCGGAATGTGCGCTCGGCATTGACCACCGGGCTGGAGAATGTGTATTTCATCCACGAGGCCTTACCCGAATTAGATTTGGACGAGGTAGATACCCGCCTCAGCCTGTTTGGCAAGCAATTACAGGCTCCCATCCTGGTCAGCTCCATGACCGGCGGGACAAAGGATGCCGGTTCGATTAACATGCGCCTGGCCGAAGCAGCCCAAGAATGCGGCCTGGCAATGGGCGTGGGCAGCCAGCGGGCCGCCATTGAACACCCCGAGCAGGCCGATTCGTTCCGCGTACGGAAAGTTGCTCCCGACATCCTGCTGTTTGCCAACCTGGGCGCGGTACAACTCAATTATGGTTACGGGCTCGAGCAGTGCCAGCGCGCCGTAGAGATGATTGAAGCCGACGCACTTTACCTGCACCTGAACCCCCTTCAAGAAGCCGTACAGCACGGCGGCGATGTAAACTGGAAGGGGCTGGCAAAAAAAATCGAACAGGTGTGCAAAAAACTGGACGTGCCAGTCATTGCCAAAGAAGTCGGCTGGGGCATTTCTGAGCGGACAGCCAAAATCCTGGCCGAATGCGGCGTGGCAGCTATTGACGTGGCCGGGGCAGGCGGAACGAGTTGGTCGCAGGTTGAAATGTATCGCGCGCCCGATGAATTCCTCCGCAATCTGGCAGCCACCTTCGTCGGCTGGGGCATCCCTACGGCTGAATCGATTGGCCTGGTTCGCAAGGCAGCCCCAAACATGACCATTTTCGCCAGCGGCGGCCTCAAAGATGGCCTGGAGATTGCCAAATGCCTGGCCCTGGGGGCCTCGTTAGGCGGCATGGCCGGGCAATTCCTCAAGGCAGCCGCCATCTCCACCGAAAATGCTGTTGCGATGATGAAACTCACCCGGCGGCAACTTCAGGTCACCATGTTCTGCGCCGGGGCTGGGACGCTTAACGAACTGCCCGGCAAACTGGTGGGGGTATAATTTCCCCATGAAAAAATCTCCTCTCTTATTTTTCTTTCTCACCCTTGCAGTCATTGGCCTTGCCGCTCTATTGGGCCCCGAAGAGAAGTCGCTCGGCGCGAATGTGCGCTACGTCTACATTCATGGCGCCTGGGTGCTGGCCGCCGAAGCCGCGCTGGTCTTGGCGGGCCTCACCGGTTTTCTGGCCCTGCTCAACAACAACCCCGTGTTTTATCGCTGGTCAACCGCGCTCGGGCGCAGCGGCATGGTCTTTTGGGTCACCTATCTGCCGCTTTCCCTGCTTGCCATGCAGACCAACTGGAACGGGCTGTTCCTGGCCGAGCCGCGCTTTCGGTTGGCGCTGACCTTTGCCGTTGTCGGCGTCCTGTTGCAAATCGGCCTGTGGCTCATCAACCGTCCACCCTATACGGCTGCCTCCAACGCACTTTTCATCATCGTTCTGCGCTATGCCTTCTCGAATGCCGCTTATATCATGCACCCGCCGCCCTCGCCGATTTTCAACTCAGGATTGACGGGCGTCATTTCGTTCTTCGTTATTCTCAACCTTCTCGTCCTGCTGTCCGCCTTTTTCCTGACCCGCTGGTTCCTGTCACTCGACAAACGATGAATCCGCCTTTCGAGCAGTTCGTCATCTTCCTGCATACCGCCGACCTGGCAGCGACTGCTGCGTTCTATGAACGCATCTTATCTCTGCCGCTGGCACGCAACCAGGCCGTCTGTCGCATCTACAAAATCAGCGCCAATGGCTACCTCGGTTTTTGCGCCCACCTCGAACCGGCCAGCCCACAGGGCGTAATCGCCACTCTGGTCACGAACGATGTGGAGGGTTGGCATGAACGGCTGAAAGCGCAGGGCGTAGAAATTGTAAAACCGCCTGCTCACAACCCCCAATACGGCATTTATCACTTCTTTTTCAAAGACCCCAACGGGTATTTACTTGAAATTCAGCGCTTTGACGAGCCTCTGGCCTGAATAACCATCTGGACTAACATTGGAATATGCTTATCCACTCCGCCTCCCAACTCCTGACCATTGCGGGCGGCCCGCAGCGTGGCCGCGACCTCGGCAGACTCGGCCTCATTGAGGATGGCGCGGTCCTGATTCGGGATGAAAAAATCGTCGCAACTGGCAAAACTTCCGACTTGCGTGCCGCCTACCCCGGCGAACCGCTGCTCGATGCCTACGGCTGCGTGGTCATGCCCGGTTTTGTGGACCCGCACACCCACCTCGTTTGGGGCGGCGACCGGGCCGCCGAGTTTGAAATGAAAATGGCCGGTATGCCTTACCTCGACATCCTCGCGGCAGGTGGCGGCATCCTTTCCACGGTCCGTCAGACGCGCACGGCCAGCATCGAAACCCTGGTGGCGCAGGCTCGTCCGCGCATTTTTCGCATGTTTGCGCACGGCACCACTACCGTCGAAGCAAAGACCGGCTATGGCCTGCAAACCGCCACCGAACTGCGCCAACTCAAAGCCCTGCTCTCGCTCGAAGACGAAAGCCGCATGGACATCGCCCCCACCTTCCTGGGCGCGCACGCCATCGCTCCAGAGTTCAAAGATGACCCGCAGGGCTACACCGACCTGGTTTGCGAGACTATGCTCCCGATTTTGCGCCAATGGTGGGAGACGCACGCGCCGGGCCGCCGCCTGCCGTTTGTGGATGTTTTCTGCGAAAACAAAGCCTTTAACCTGGCCCAATCGCGCCAGATATTACAAAAAGCCCGCAGCCTGGGCTTCCCACTTAAAATCCACGCCGACGAGTTCGACAACCTGGGTGGGGCCTCGCTGGCGGTCGAATTGGGCGCAGTCTCTGCCGACCATCTCGTCAAGACCTCGGATGCCGACATCGAAGCCTTGGGCCGCTCCGAAACGGTCGCCGTTTCGCTGCCCTGCACGCCCTTTGGGCTGGCCGAACACGAATACACCCCCGCCCACAAACTCATCGAGGCGAATGCCATCCTGGCCTTGGCAACCGATTGCAATCCCGGCACGACCTGGAACGAATCGATGCAATTCGTGATTGCCCTGGCCTGTCGCATGATGAAACTCACCCCCGCCCAGGCGATTGCCGCCTCCACCATCAACTCGGCTTACGCCATTCGCATGGCGAACAAGGTCGGGTCGCTTGAACCCGGCAAACAGGCCGACCTGCTCATCCTGTCTGTTCCCGATTACCGTCACCTGGGCTATCGCTTTGGCACGAACCTGGTGCGGCAGGTCATCAAAAAGGGGCGTGTCTACTCGGTGGATGTGGGGTATTACCGGACGGCGTAGCACAAGAGAATTGTTGCGCCGCTTTTTATCAGATGGCGCAGCGCAAGATATTATCTTGCGCCGCGCCACTTTTTATCAAACAGTGTAGCGCAAGATATTATCTTGCGCTACAATATTATCTTGCGCTATGCCACTTTTTTTTACAGGAGAACCCATGCAAATTGACATTATCGGCGTTCCCATTGACCTGGGCGCAGACCGGCGCGGCGTAGATATGGGCCCCAGCGCCATCCGCTACGCTCACTTGCAGCAAAAGATTGAATCGCTTGGCTACACGGTGGAAGATAAAGGCAACATCGAAGTCCCCATTGCAGAAATGTGCAAAATCAGCGAGCCAAAACTGAAATACATTGAATGCATTGTGCCAATGGCGCGGCGGGTGGCCGGGGCAGTGGCGACCTCGCTTCAAACAGGCCACTTCCCACTTGTTTTGGGCGGCGACCACAGCGTAGCGCTCGGCTCCATTCATGGGGCCGCCAGGGGCCGCAAATTGGGCGTCATCTGGGTTGATGCCCATGCCGATTTCAACACCGCTGAAACCACCCCTTCTGGCAATATTCACGGCATGCCGCTGGCCGCTCTGTGCGGGCTGGGCGACCCGCGCCTGACCGCGCTGTGGAACGAGCCTGTGCCAGTTATCAACCCGCAACGCGTGGCCGTCATCGGCGCACGTGACCTCGACCCCGGCGAGAAGCGTAATTTGAAACAGGCCGGTGTGATGGTGATGGGCATGGAGCAAATTGACCGCCTGGGCATGGTGCAGGCGCTGGAAAAAGCCATTGAGCGCGTCTCGCGTGAGGTGGATGGGATTTTTCTTTCCTTTGACATGGATTCGCTCGACCCGCGTCATGCCCCTGGCGTCGGAACCCCCGTCCCTGGCGGCCTGACCTACCGCGAAGCTCACCTGATCTGCGAGCTGGTCGCCGAGACGGGAAGCCTCATCGGCCTCGACTTGGTCGAAGTCAACCCCATCCTCGATGCGCAGAACGCAACCGCCGTGTTATCGGTCGAGTTGGCCGTGTCGGCCCTGGGGCGCAGGGTTTGGTCGGGTTAACGGGAACGTTAATCACGATTGTTCACAATCGGAGTAAAATAAGCGCATGAGAAACGGCCCCATCCTTGTTGTTGAAGACGTTGCCAACGTCCTGGAATTACTCGAAGTTACCCTGCGTTTCAAGGGGTATGAAGTCGCCAGCGCCCGTAACGGCCTGGAAGGCCTGGAAATGGTCGAAAAGGTCAAGCCGGTCTTGATTATTACTGACATTCTGATGCCCAAAATGGACGGCTATGCCTTCGTACAAAAACTGCGCATCAACCCGGCCACCCGCCGAATTCCGGTGATTTTTCTCTCGGCGACCTACGTTACCCCCGAAGATAAAAAATTTGCCCTCATCCTGGGCGCAACGCGCTTTATCGAAAAACCCATAGACACCGAAGATTTCTTGCTCACCATTGCTGAGATTATGACCCAGGAACCGGTTACCGGCCCCGAACCGCTTAATCCGAAGGACTTTTACCAGGGTTATCGCGACCGGTTGGAAAACAAACTGCGCCACAAGAGCACCCAAATTGCCCGCACCGAGCGATTAATCCCCACCCTGCCGCCAGAACAACGCCCGGCCTTCGAGGCCATGCTCCAGCAGGCTAAAAACGACCGCGAGAACATCCAGTCTGAGTTGGATGAAATCTACCGCGCTCTCGAAGAAATCAAAGCAACAGGAAAGTAACCATGAATAGACCCACCCTGACCGACCTGGATCGGATGGCGCGCCAGGCCGGTCGAATTTTGTCTGATGGTTATGAAAAAGATAACCACATTGATTACAAAGGCATCATTGACTTGGTGACGGATGTTGACCGTGCTTCGGAAGCATTCCTGCTCGCTGAAATTAGCCGTCTTTTCCCTGGTCACAACGTCTTGGCCGAAGAATCGGGACTGACATCGAACGGCGCCGCAGAACATCTCTGGTACATTGACCCGTTGGACGGAACAGTGAACTATGCGCACGGCATCCCGATGTTTTGCGTGTCAATTGCCTATGCCCATCAGGGGCAGGTTGTTCTGGCCGCCATCTATGACCCGATGCGCGACGAGATGTTCACTGCCGAACGCGGCAAAGGTTCGTATCTCAATGGAACGCGGCGGCTGCGCGCTTCATCGCAATCGGAAATGCAAAGAAGCCTGCTGGTTACCGGATTTCCTTACGATGCCTGGAACTCCGCGCAAGATAACTTTGCCAATTTTGTCCGTTTTGCCAAAAGGAGTCAGGGAGTGCGCAGGCTGGGGTCTGCCGCCATTGACCTGTGTTATGTGGCCGCCGGTCGCTTCGACGGCTTTTGGGAAATCTCTCTCAAGCCCTGGGACGTGGCCGCTGGCGGGTTGATTGCCGAGGAAGCGGGCGCGCTGGTGACGAACGCTTTGGGCGAGGCAGATTATTTAAGTCCGCCCCAATCAATTGTGGCTGCCAACCCTGGCTTGCATCCCAAAATTTTGGCTGGATTGCAGGAAAAGGATTGAAACAAACGTCCTGCAGGTTTTTCAACTTGCAGGACGTTTTGCATTTATAGAATGACTTCCGCTTCACGGCCTCCAGGCCGGGTCGAATTCGACATTCGGGGAATTTGTCAGGCGGATTTTTTCATCGGTGAGCAGGTTGAATAGGAAAACATCCTGGTTATTTGTGTCTGTGCTTTCGTAGGCAACCCAGAAGCCATCGGGCGAGAAATTAACATCAACAACCGGAGCGCCTGCTGCAATCAACTGCTCTGCGCGCTGCATTCCGACATTCAGGCGCATCAGTACGGAAGGGGATGTCAGGTTGAGGTTGGCCTGGCTGAACAGAATAAAAGTTCCATCTGGTGACCAGGCGGGCAGGTAATCTGAGACGGTGGGAACAGTATAGACCAGGCGGGTTTTCTCGCTTCCATCGGCAGCGTTCATTATCCAGAGTTGGTATTCCGTGCCTCTGCGAGCGACATAAATCAGTCGTTTCCCATCTGGCGACCAAACCGGGTGGCGTGACTGGTTTTTTGCCCGTGATTGAACCGTTTCTTCGTAGCTTGTCAACTGGGTGAGGACCGACGTTTCCAGGTCAATGACATAGATTTGCCAGGTTTCATCGCGCAAGGAAGTGAAGGCAATTTTTTTCCCATCTGGAGACCAGGCCGGGTCAAATTCGCCCCTTGACGTCTCCAGCAATGACCTGCTGTTACCGGTTTCGAGGTCAAAGATACGCAATTCGGCGCCAGGGTATTGCCAGGCTTTGGCGCTGCACGGTGAAACGTAAACCAACTGCTTGCCGTCAGGCGACCAATCGAAATTGCAGGCTCCGTTAGCGTCGTTGGTGAGTTGCCGGATGTTCGTACCATCGGCATTCGTCAGGTAAATTTGGGCAATCCTGTTTTCGACCATCGCATAAGCAATTTCGCCGGTGCCTCCAATGGGGGTGGGCGAGAGGGTGACAACCGCCGAAACCTCTTTTGTAGCGCTAGGGGTGGGTGACGGCAAAGAGGTCCTTGTAGGAGTGGCGGTATTGGTGGCCTGTGGGGTGGCACTTGGTTCAATCGGGGCCTCACCAGTCAATTCAGGCGTCAGTGTCGGTGTCGCTGGAATTGTGGGAGGAATGGTTGGCGTGAACGTTTCTGTTTGGAGGAATGACAGAACGAACTGTCTATTTTTGGGGTCGAATACGACCAATGCGCTCACGGACAGCGTCAATAACAATACGAGCAGGAACAGGCTAAAGTAGCCGCCCTTTTTTTTGCGCGGCGGGGCAGGTTCAGATTCGGTTTCTTGCGGCGTTTTTTTGGGGGATGCTGGTTCACTTTCTTCCAGGCGTCCGGTGTCTTCTTCTATGCCGAGCAGGGCGGCTTTGAATTCAGCGGCAGACTGGTAGCGATTGGCGGGGATAGTCTCCATCGCTTTTTCGATAACCGCTGCCAGGCGGGGAGTAATGGATGGTTTGTGTTTTCTTAAGGGAGTTAATTCTATCCCATCCACGGCCCTCATCAGGCTGTCTTCGGGAACAACGCCGGTGATGGCCGCATAGAGGGTGGCACCGAGCGAATAGACATCAGACCGGGCGTCGGTGCGCGCCGAGCCATATTGCTCCGGCGGGGAGTAGCCGGGCGTCATGGCGCGCGCTCCGGTCATGGTTTCTTCGTGTTCCCAGGCTTGTTTGGCAAGCCCAAAATCAACCAGGACCACGTTGCCATCGGGGGTGAGCTTCACATTTCCTAGTTTAATATCACGATGCAGAATGGGCGGCTTGCGGGTGTGCAGATACGTGAGCGCATCGCAAACGGCTGCGCCGATTCGAATCGCTTCAGCCTCTTTGAGGGTGCCATGTTTTTCGATGTGCTGGCGCAGGTCATTGCCTTCGATGTAATCCATCACCAGGTATTGCCCTTGCTCTTCCAACACGAAGTGGTCGGTTACCCTGGGCAGATTGGGATGCCGAATCCCCGCCAGGATAATCGCTTCCATGCGAAACTGGCGCGCGTAATCATCTGTGGTGAATAGGTTTTCCTTTACGGCAACATCTACGCCGAGACTCTCGTCAACGGCGCGATAGACCGCCCCCATGCCGCCACGGCCAAGAATTTCGACGATGCGATAACGATTATTGAGAAGGTTTCCTTGACCCAAACTCATAGAAAATCCGCTTGCCTTTGAAGGGACAACGATGAAGGTGATTATAAAACAAAAAAGCCCCTCTCACCGGAGAGGCTTTCATCTTGTAATCAAGTTAAACTATTCATTTTTGATAGGCCGCCAGGCCGGGTCGAAATCGAAACCGGGGTCGGTTGTTAACCGCGTGCGGTTGGCTCCTGTCAGAGTGGAAATATAAATATCGTGATTGAGTGAATCGGGCCAACTCTCGAACACCATCCAGAACCCGTCGGGTGAAATGTTGACATCCACAATCGGGAGCGGTTCAATGGGAAGGCGCACCGCCTGTTTGGTCTGCCGGTCTTCGTAACGGATGCTCATCAACCAGGCCGGGACCGTGCCTTCAAAATTGGTCTGGCTGAACAGGATGAACTGCCCATCGCGGGTCCAAACTGGTAGGAAGTCGTTGGTGTTGTTGCCGGTTTGCGCAAGCAACTCATTGGGTTTGGGAGAATAAACATCGCCATCGGTTGTCACCCAAATTTGGGTGGTGCCAGAGCGTTTGAGAACGTATGCAATCTGGAACCCAATCGGGTTCCAGGCCGGCATCCGCGCGTGAACTCCCCTGGTGATGTCTTGAGCGCGAGTCAGGCGCGTGACCACGTTGTTTTCAAGGTTAATCATGTAAATTTCCATGTACCCGTCGCGCAATGAGGTAAACGCAATCCGTTTGCCATCAGGCGACCAGGCCGGTTCAAAATCGCCGCCCAGGCTGGTTGGCAGCGCGGTGCGATTCTCTCCGTTGGCATCAATCAAGTAGAGACTTGAACCTTTATAAACATCTAATTTTTGTTTGCAGGGCGAAACATAGACCAGGCGTTTGCCATCTGGCGACCAATCGGGCTGGCAGGCGCCTTCTTGTTCATTGGTGATTTGTCGAAGCCCGGTTCCATCTACATTCATGATGTGAATTTGCGGAAACCCTGTGCGGGCAGATGCAAAGGCAATCTGCCCCGTGCCGCCGCCAATCGGAGTTGCCGTTGGCGAGGGTGGCGGCGTGTCGGTGGGGGGCAAGGGGGAGGGCGTGGGAGTCGGCTCTTCTTGCAAGGCGGCAATCACCGCCAGCGTAGAGGTGGGTGTTGCCTGGGGTGCAGTCAGTTCTGGGGTTGAAATGGAGAAGAAGCCCGCCATTCCCTGGCGAAAGGGTGGGCTAGTGTTCCAGAATAGCAAGACGGCTAGCAGCAACAAAACGGCTCCGCCCCAAATTCCAAAGGCCGCCTCGCGGCGCGCGCGGCGGCGCATGCGGCTGGTCATCGAGGTGACCACATCCATCACCGCTTTGGCCGGGGTGGACGGAGAAAGGTTCGCATTTTTGAAGCCTTGCGCCTCTTCATCTTCTGGTGGAGGCGGCACGCTGATGTTCAGGTCAAGTTCGGTAAATCGCTGCGTCTTAGAACTGGAGTTAAGCAACCCGCGCCGGAATTCCTCCGCCGTTTGGTAGCGGTCATCCGGGTAGGCTTCCATCGCCTTTTCTATCACTGAAGACAGACGGCGCGAAATTTTGGGGTTATGCTTGCGGATGGGCGTCAGTTGGGCGTTATCCATCACCCGCGCCAGGCCATCTTCAGGGATGACGCTTGTCAGCGCGGCATACAGCGTTGCGCCAAGCGAATAAATATCCGAACGCGGGTCAGTGCGGGCTGTGCCGTATTGCTCAGGCGGCGAGTAACCGGGCGTCATGGCGCGTGCGCCGGTGGTGGTGGTTTGGCTGCCCTGAATCAGTTTCGCCAGGCCAAAATCTACCAGATACACCCGCCCATCGGGGGTAATTTTGATGTTGCCGGGCTTAATATCGCGGTGCAAGACCGGCGGACGGCGCGTATGAAGGTAAGAGAGCGCGTCGCAGACCGCTGCGCCGATCAGGATGGCATCTTCTTCTGGAATGGTGTTTAGCCGCTCCATGCGCTGGCGCAAGTCCTCGCCTTCGATGTAATCCATTACCAGATACTGCCCATATCCTTCCATCACAAAATGGTCAGTCACGCGCGGTAAGTTCTGGTGGCGCAAACTTGCCAGGATCACCGCTTCAAGGCGGAATTGGCGCGAATATTCATCGGTGGTAAACAGATTTTCTTTAACAGCAACTTCCACGCCCAGGTTTTCATCTAAGGCGCGGTAAACAGAGCCCATCCCCCCCTGGCCCAAAATATCTACAATGCGATAACGCCCGTTAAGCAACGTTCCTTGTTCAAGAGTCATCCAGAAACACCGGAGAATAGAGAGTTCGTGATGAAAACTACCTACAAATTATATCAAAGGATGTTTGTTATGCCTTAACAAACCTGCCGATTCTTTGGGGCAGGTATGGTTCGAACACCAGATGTGGCGGTTGTGGGCGTTGTTACGGAGTCAACGCGACGCTCTCTGCCCTGGCCACCAACCCGGCGCAGACTTCACTTCACCCAACGGCGGCCCGCTCTGCAAGAAAATCTGGGGTCAGGCGCTTTTTTCGCCCAAGTCTTTTGCAAAAAAGATGCTGACTTGCGCGAAACCGTTCTTCTGGTAGAGCGCCACTTCATCGGTTTTGTGCGAAAAGACCTGCAACTCCACCCGCTGCACGCCGAGTGCCAGCAGCTCGGCCTCCAGCGTCTCAAAGGCTTCTTTTTCATAGCCCTTATGCCGGTCTTCCGAGAAGAAGAAAAAATCGATCAGAAAGGCCTTCGGGCGTTCGCCGCGCGTATCCACAAAATACCACACCATGCCAACCTTGCGGCCTTTGTCATCGAGCATGATGCGCAGGTGCTGGTTGGGGGTTTGGGGCCCGTTGGGCAGCATCTGCTGGAATTCGGCGCGCGCTTTACCCATGGCCTCCTGTGAAGTCCAGTTGCCAGCCCGTGTCTGGTCATAAGCGTATTCAGGGACCGATTTTCGCAAAAAAGCAGCAAAATCTTCGTCGCTCATTGGCTCAAATCGAATCATCGTACCTCCTCCGTCCATCGGTGGTTATTTCTCAACCAGCCAGGCCTGGAACATCAAGACAGGCCATAACTCCTGCCCGCAGTCCCGCTGGCCGGAGAGATGCTCTTTGGAAGAAGCCCTCGCGGCCCAGGCGTTCTTCATCCAACAACCCCTCGGCCCCTTCGCGCAAGTCCCCGCGCAGCCAGGCAGCAAGGGGCGCTTATGCTTCCGTCCTAAATTGCGCAACCCGCAAGCGCGGCGCAGCCTTTTGCAACAGTTGGCGCAAAACCCAATTTCCTTGCCCGTTCCATATTTTTATGCCCAGCGGCAGGCTCCAGGCAAATGCAACCACTTTGTGGTTATCAAAGATTGGCCCAGCCCCAGCAATTCCTCGCGCAAATTGGCGTAGTTATACACCCTGCCATCAAAGACGATGACATACCTGCCATCTGCTGAAACCATCGGCTGGTGCCCGCTGGCCGAAAAATCGCGCACGGCCAGGCGGCGAAACCCCAGCCCAACACCGTGCCGGGTGTCATGCCAAATCCCCGAATCATCTGGCCCGCGATGGCGAATTGAATCGACCATGCGGCGCAGGATAATTTCTGCCTCACCTTGCAATTGCGAAACAGCAGTGTTGTAAAAACCCGCAATGCCAGACATAGTATCCTGTAATCTGGGATGATTCCACCGTGTGAAATTATACTGTATCCTCCCGGCGGGCAACCCCATTCGCCAAACTGCGTATTTCATGTTAAACTTTTTAACCCTTGCTCAAAAGGAGAACACAATGAACGACCGTCCCGGATGTCTCTCTGGCCTGCTCAAACTCTTCCTCCTCGATGCCCTCTTCGACTTCTTTCAGGACAAATTTGGCTATGGGCGCGGCGGCTGCTGCGGCTGTGGCTGTGGCACCCTCCTGCTCCTCCTCTCCTGCCTGCTCACCCTCTCCGTCCTGTTTGGCACCGACTGGTTAAAATTCGGCTTCTAATGCGCAACATCCTGCCTGCGCTGCTCCTGCTTTTGTTTTGGATGACCTGGCCCCAACCTGGAGCCGCGCAGGGCGCCCCTTCCACGCCCCAGGCAATCACCCTCACGCCCGGCGAGAGCGGCCCGGTCACGAGCCTGTCTCCTGCTCCCCCCGGCATCACCGCACCCCTGGCCGATTCCACCCTCAGCGGACTCGTGACCATCAGCGGTTCCGCCCCCGCTGCCTGGGAACTGGCCTTCGCCTACCGTGACAACCCGACCGGAACCTGGTTCCCGCTCGCCGCCTCACCCAACCCCCTCACCGGCGACCTGCTCCCCGCCTGGGATACCACCCTCATCACCGACGGCCTCTACACCTTGCGCCTGCGCATCCTCGCCGCCGATTCGTTCCAGGATTACCTGCAAGACATTCGCATCCGCAACTACTCGCCCACTGAAACGCCCACTCCCGCCGGAACGCCGACCCCCACCGCCACCGCCAGCATCACTCCCCTGCCGAGCGCCACACCCACCGTCACCTACACCCCTGCCCCACCGCCCACTCCGTTGCCAACCAACCCCGCGGTTTTGCAGCCTTCTCAAATTGGCCTGCACTTTGGCCAAGGCGCGCTGGCCGTTGCCGCTGTGTTTGCCTTCTTTGGCTTGTTCCTCACCCTCAGCCGCAAACTTCGCTCCTGATACGTCCACCGGCTCGCCGCAGAAGACCGAACACGTTATACTGGACTGATGACTGAACATTGGCCTTTTTCCCTGTTCCAATCACATACCATGACTGAAACTCCCCCCTACCTGATTGTGGGCTTGGGCAACCCGGGTCGTGAATATGCCCAAACCCGCCACAACTTCGGATTCATGCTCATTGACCGGCTCACCGTGCGCCTGAGCGCGCGCGGCATGAAAGTCCAGTCCAAAGCAATTGTCATTACCGCCCAATACGAAGGCCGCAAACTTATCCTTGCCAAGCCGCAAACCTACATGAACCTCTCTGGTCAGGCCGTGCAGGGGTTGGTGCGCTTTTACAAATTGCCGTTGCAACACGTTCTCGTCGCTCACGACGACCTCGATTTGCCCTTCTGCGCCATCCGCATGAGACCCGGCGGCGGCCCAGGTGGTCAGAAAGGCGTCAAATCAATCATTGACCAGTTGGGAACGCCCGAATTTGCCCGTCTGCGCCTGGGAATTGACCGTCCACCCGGGCGGATGGACGCCGCCGCCTACGTTTTGCAAGAATTCACCCCCAAAGAACTGCTCACGGTCTCAGAAACCCTCGACCGCGCTGCTGACGCTGCCCTGACCTGGGTGCTGGAAGGCCTGAACACGGCCATGAACAAATTCAATGGAAATACCGTATGATAAGAAACCGTCCCCAAGGTTTTTTGAACCTTCGGGACGGTTTGTAGAACTCCAAAAATCTGAAACTTTTAGATTCCAAATCACTCATACTTCAGCGCCAGCACCGGAATCATCGTTGCCGCGCGCAGGGCCGGGTAGAGGCCAGAAATCAGCCCGATGAGCGTGGCAAATGCCAGGGCAAAGGCTGGCAGCCAGAGCGGGGTATAAACCGCTACGCTGGGCGGCATGCCGCCTTGTTGGGCGGTCTGATTGGCGAGGTAGACAATGGCCACCACGTTGATGCCCTGCCCGGCCAGCCAGCCAATCATCACGCCGCCCAGCCCGCCCACAAAGCCAATCCCTGCGGCCTCGCCCAGGAAAATTGCCAGCACATCGCGGTTGGTTGCCCCAATCGCTTTCATCAGGCCAATTTCGCGGGTTCGCTCGAGGATGGCCATGGTCATGGTGTTGGCGATGCCAATTGCGGCTACCAGCAAGGCAATGGCGCCCACGCCGCCAAAGATGACTTGCAAAATCATGTAGAAATTGTTGATGCCTTGCAGGTACGATTGTGGCGTGAAGGCCTGGAAGCCCAGGTCAACGATTTGTTTGTTGATGTCGAGTACTTTTTCAACATCTTGAACCACCACCACCGCCTGGCCGTAGCCGTCCTTGTTGTAATTGATGCGGCGGCCCATGGCCCATTCGTTGAAGGCTTTGGCCTCGTCCAGGCGCATATACATCGACCAGTCTGACTCGCCGCGGGTTTCCTTCAAGACACC
Source organism: Anaerolineales bacterium (assembly GCA_034432755.1). Lineage (GTDB taxonomy): Bacteria > Chloroflexota > Anaerolineae > Anaerolineales > Villigracilaceae > UBA5195. The sequence goes on along the minus strand of DAOUBQ010000046.1, from coordinate 35,355 downwards.
GACAACCTTGTAGAGGGCCGATTTGCGGATTTCCTTGCCTTCGTTGTCATACTTGATGAAGACAAACTGGATGGTCTGTCCGTACAAATCTGGTGGCGGAGGTGATTCTTGCCCCGGGCGCAGGCGCGGATTGTAAAAACTATTGGCTACCATCGGGCCGATGACCACGGTGTTGCGCTGGAGTTGCAGGTCGCCCTGCTGCGCCACCAGTCCCAGCTCCGCGAGGTCATTGGTGCCGATGGCGATAACGTTGGAATAGCCATCCAACTTATTGAAACGCAGCATGACGTTTGCCATCATGTAATCGCGTGGGATGACTTTTGCCACGCCCGGAATGGAGCGTATCTCATCTAGGGCCTTGAGCGTGAGCAGTTTCGTTTCAGTCTGCCCTGCGCCTCCCGGCCTGGGAAACGGGCCGCCTTCGCCGCCGCCAAAGGTGGGATACACCTGAATCTGGCGCAGGTCGCCGATGCCGTATAACTGCTCATTGGCGTTGCGCTGCAGGCCAATCGCCAGTGAGACGAGGATGACCACCGCTGCCGTGCCAATCACCACGCCAATCGCAGTCAGCGCCACGCGCGCCTTACGGCGGTTGAGATTACCAAAAATCAGCCGGAACAGATCAAGCGTCTTCATCAGCCCTTGAAGCCTCCACCCCCACCCGGCGCGGGGATTGGTTCTTCCATCGGCGGCTGGATGGGCTGTTGTTGCGGAACGCCGCTATCCAGCCCGAACAGGCCGAGGATGAAGCGCCAGGCCTTTTGCCAGAAGGTTTCCTCCCCGCCCGGCATGGGGAACTCACCGCTGCCGCCGCCGGGCATGTTGGGGTCGGGTGTTGGCTCAAGGGGCATTTCCATCACTTCGAGCTGCATGGTCTTGGTGATGCTGCGCGCCTGGTTGAAATCGTCGGTGTAATCGATGGTCACAGTCAGTTCGAGCGGGCCGGGCGTTTCAGGGATGGCGGTCGAGTCGAAGGTGAAGAAGCCACCGGCTTCGATGTTGCCGACCAGCGTGGTATCGTTTTCAATCATCCCGTTGCTGGAGGTGATTTTCAGGCTGCCCAGCACGGCCGCTTTTTTGCCTAGATTGGTAATCTGTAGCGGTAGGGGGTTGGGCATGCCAGCCGTCAGGCTGAAGACCGGCTGGTAGAAGCTCAGTTCGAGCACCGGCAACTGATAAACCAGCAGGGTGATGACTTGCTCGTCGTTGATGACGGTGTTCTTGCTATCGGTATATGAAAGCGTAATTTTGAGCGGGTACGCGCCTGGGTTGGTGGAGACGTTGACGATGAGATTCTGTTCGGCCTTCAGCGTGCCGCCGCTGGGAATATCGCCAAGCGATTGAACATTCGAAGACCCAACCGGCGCGAAGTTGGTAAATTCGCCGCCCCCGCCCGAAACACCGCCTGGCTGGGGCGTGCCGCCGCTGCCGGAACCGGTTGAGCCGCCACCCACAATCATGGTCACGTTTTTGGCGTCGGCGTTGCCCATGTTCTGAATGGTCAATTGGAGCGCGAACTGCGCGCCTGGCTGGAGCGGTTGCAGGTCGGTTTCATACGAAGTGATGACCAGCTGCGAGCGCGCCACGCCGGTGGGGGTGGGTGTGTTGGCCGGGACGTAATTGCTGGCAACCACCGGCACGTTAAGCGTAAATTTTTCGCTATATTGCGTGGCTTTGGCATCGTAATAAGTGACAGTCATCTCAACAAGCACGCTGGTTTTGCCGTAGAGCGGTTCTTTGAGCCGCATTTGCTGGCCGACATCGAAGCTGGTATTCTCCGCCACATCGCCTACCACGGCAACCCCGCCGGTTTTCAGCGGCACCAGGTCGCTGGATGTGAAAACGGCCTGGATGTTATATGCGCGGTATTGTCCGGCGTTTTCCATGCGTACCACCAGGTTAAAGTCTTGCCCGTAACGAATTTCGCCCACATTGGTGCGATAGGATTTAACGGCCAACTGCGGACGGCCAAAGGGGCCGGGAGTATTTGTGGGCTGGGGGGCGGCAGTGGGGGCCAGCACGGTGAGGGAGGAAAACGAATCGGCGGGCGGCGAGAGCAAGCTAGATGCAGTAATGGTATACACACCAGCAGGCACATCTGCCGGGACAGTCACTGTCAGTTCAGTGGTGCTCCAGGATGTAATCACAAGCGGATTGGGATACCCGCTCAAGGTGACGACAATATCCGCCTCGAAGCCTGTGCCGGTGATTGTAATGGTGGATGCAACCCCGGCTGTCACGGCAGCCGGTGAAATGCCGGTAATATCCAGGGCATACGCCGGGCCAGGCAGCGCCAGCGATGCGAAAAGCACACCTAAAATGGCGGAGAGGGAAAAAATTTTTGCTCTGAGGGTCATGTTTGCTCCCATTTTGTCGCACGAGATAAAATCTCGTCTTACTCTAGAACAGCCTGCTGGTATTCATTTTCGCTGACCACTTTTCCATCCAGCAAGAAAATCTTGTGAGTGGCGAAGCGCGTCATGCGTGGGTCGTGGGTGACCACCAGCACGGTGCGCCCCTGCTCGTGCAGTTCCGAGAGCAGGTGCATGATGCTGATGCCGCTGGAGGTATCCAGGTTGCCGGTCGGCTCATCAGCCAATATCAGGGCCGGGTTGTTGACCAGGGCGCGGGCCACGGCCACGCGTTGCTGCTGGCCGCCCGAAAGCTCGTTGGGCTTGTGTCCACTGCGGTCTGCCAGCCCCACCCGTGCCAGCAATTGCAGCGAGCGTTGGGCGCGTTCTTTGTTGGGGATGCCCGCAAACTGCATGGGGAAGCCGACGTTTTCGTGCGCGGTCATGCTCTGAATCAGGTTGAACGACTGAAAGATGAACCCCACCGTTTGGCGGCGAAAGAGCGCCAGTTGGTTTTCATCCATTTGGTCGAGCCGCGCGCCGTTGATTTCGATTTGCCCGGCGGAGGGCCTGTCTAACCCGCCGAGCAGGTAGAGCAGGGTGCTTTTGCCGGAGCCGGATGGCCCCATGACCACCGTAAAGGTCTTTTCAGGAATCTCAATATCCACGCCATCCAGGGCGCGCACAGTGGTTTTGCCCATTTGGAAGTGTTTTTTGAGATTGATAATGCGGATAAAGGGGGATTCCATACTCAGAATTGGCGCGTAATCATCAGCCCGCTCAGTTGCGAGGCCAGCGTTCCCAGTCCGGCTTGGGCGAGCAAGGAAAGCGCCATCACAATCAGCACGCCCGCTGCCGCTTTAACGGCGGGCAAGGCATCGGCCAGGCGGAAGCCGAAGATGAGCAGGACGATGTGCCAGAGGAAGAAAATATCCACGTTGGCAAGAATCTGCTCCAGGAAAATCATCCCCGGTTCGGTTGCCGTAATGAATCCTGAAAGCCCAGGGCTGGAGATGGTTCGTCCGGCAATCAGCATAAAGACCACCCGCAGCAGGTCGCGCAGGGCGAAGGGGATGCTGGCCCAGGCCACCAGGCTCAGGGCGGTTCCCATTTTGCCGCGCCCGCCAAACAGGGTGGAGGTCAGGTGCAACAGCCCGCTCAAAATGGGCCAACCGAGCCACAGGCCAGCCAGTCCCATGACAATCGGGATGACGTAAACGAAGACCGGGCCCTGGGTCTGCGCCATGGCCTGCATGTAGTTGTTTTGCATTTCGGGCGTCCACCATTGCCAATCGGGCGGCAGGGGCGTTTCGCCCATTGCGGCGGCGCGGGCCTGAAAGAATCCGCTGACCACCAGACGCAAAATTAACATCAGGCTGAGCGCCAGCATGGGCATTTGCCACCAAGAAGTTTCTTGGGCGGTCATTTGCTCAAACTGTTTGTGCGGTTGGAATGGAAACGAAAGCAGGCGTTTGAAATCGAAATGCTTTGGGGTTGGCGAGGGTGGGATGGAAACTGATTCATCCATTGTTATCTGTTTTACTGAACCTGAACCTTTAGCGGGATTGTATCACCATTTGATGGCTATCTTTTCAGACGTCCGGGCGGCGGATTTTGTTCCTGAAAAGAGCGTCCCGAAGGGTTTTGAACCTTCGGGACAGTTTTTAGAGTTCTGTGGCCACTTTTTCGCCTGGTTGGATGGGCGGATAGGCCCGCATGTAAGTATCGTGCTCCCCAAGCAAGCGGAACACCCAACCAATCACGCCGCGCCGCATCTGGCTGCCGCCTTGCGAGGCGTGGCAGGCGCTGGCGAGGGTCTTTTTCTCTGCGACTTTGGTGTAATCGATGCGCGCGTGGGTTGGAAAATTGACATCAGCCAGCGAGGCCAGGTCGATATCTTTGTTGCGGCCCCATTTGGTTGGGTCGCCGCCAAAGAGACGTATCAGGCGGACAGCGAATTTCAAGAATCCGCGCGGGATGGTGTGGAAGTAGAGTTTACCCGGCTGGAACGGCGACCCGGCTTCCGGGTGGAAGGAGGCGTCGGAGGCTTTTTCAAAGGCCAGTACCGTGGCCTGGTGGATGTGGATGTGATCGGGGTGGCGGTAGCCGCCAATGGGGTCAAAAGTCACCATAATTTCGGGCTTGAGTTCGCGGATGTATTTGACCACCTTCGCGGCGACTTCCTCGATTGGGGCGTTGATTTGCGCCTGGGGATGTTGGTTGGCTTCCATGCCCGGCATGCCTGAATCGTGGTAGCCGAGGAAAAAAACATCTTTCAAGCCGAGATGCTGAGCGGCGCAGCGCAGTTCGCCCTCGCGCAGTTCGGCAATCGAGTTAAAGCCCTCCAGGTGGTGCGGGTCAACTGTCCCGGCTTCACCGCGCGTGGCGCAGACGAGATATACATCCCAACCTTGTTGGGCATAGAGCGCAAGGGTACCGCCCATGCCGAAGGACTCATCATCGGGATGGGCTAAAACGGATAAGAGAACTTTAGGGGTGGTCATCTTTGCTCCTGTTGATGAGAAATTGCAGGTAGGCATTGGGTATTTTTGTTAAGGCCTGACCACAAACACCTTAATTCCCTCGCGCGAGGCGGCGGCCAGGAAGCGGTCATCAGGACTGAAGGCAAGGGCCGTCACCGGGCTGTCGAAGGCCTGAAAGGCCTGGCGCAGCTCGAAATCAGCGGAATACACCATCACCGAGCCGTCTGAGAGGGCAAAGGCCAGCAGGTCTTCTTGGGTGGAATACGCCATGCTCATACTCTCGGCCTGGAGGGAAAGTCGTTTGACTTCGCGGATGTCGTAACGGGGCGGCTCCATTTTTTGGACAATCGTCAGACCATTTCCCACGTCGCGTCTGAGCAGCAAGAGCGTGCCTTGTCGGTTCATGAGGAGGGGTTTGAGCAGAAAAATATCCCGTTTTTGGGCCAGGGTTTTGCCGCTGGTTTTGTCGAAAACCGTGATGACAAAGGTTCTCGACTTTTGCTGGGTGGTATAGGCAAACAGTGTGCGCGTTTCGGCAAAAGCCTGGAACGCGCCGCCGACTGACTCTGAAGCGCGCGGCCGTCCTTTGGCGTACAGGTCTGTTGCCGCGCCGCGCACATCAATGAGAACCCACTCTCCGCTCCGGTCAACCGCTTTTACGCGATAATCGCCAAACACGTCCAGAATGGTCTCTCCGCGCCAGTTTTGCAAAAGGGTGCGGTTATCTTTCACAGTTTCTTTGAATGTGATGGTGTCGGAACTGAACAGGCTGGCCCCTGGCTCCTCGAAACAATTTTGCTCGCCAACGAAGATTTTCACCCAGCACACGCTGTTTGAAGTGCTGATGAGAAGAATTTCGCTACTGATATAGCGAAACCCGTTGTACTCGCCTATGGCCAGGTTGTTGGTCGAATCTTCCAGGGCAAACTCTTGTTGCCATGATGGCGGGAGAGGTGAAAGCGAGTCGGTTTCTACCGTATCCAGCCGCAGGTTCTCGCCGGATTGGATATTCCACTCGGCGGTGATTTGCGTTGCCTGGGTTCGGTTTGCATTCCAGGAGGTGCTGACGCCTCGCAGCGTGCTTTCGTCCACAAAAGAAAGTTCCCACTGACGTGCTTTGCTGCCGGGTTGGGTCACTTCGCGGGTGAGTTTGAAGCCTGGCAGGCTGTAAATGCGCAGGCGGTTGCTGAAGGTGATGGCCAGCGAGCGGGCATCTGGTGAAAGGGCAAAGGGCGTGTTATTGGCGGGCAACAGAAGGCTGGTGAATTCCCAGGTTTGCGTGTCATAAACCAGCAGGCTGCGGCCATTGCGGACGGCGAACAGGGCGCTATCTGCGCTGAATTGCAGGTCGCGCAGTGGTTTTTCGCTGCTCAGCACCTGCCGCCCATTTTGCAGGTTGAAGACGCGCAGGGTCGAGTCTCCGACGGCATAGGCCAGGAACCTGCCGTCAGGCGATAGGACAACCAGCCCCTCGTTTTCCCGGCCCCGGTAGGTTTCTTCGAGCGGGATGTTCAGGCGTAGGGCTTTCCATTTGAAATCTTGCGTTTCATACACTTGCGCTTCCCATCGCCCGGCATTGCGAGTCAGGACGGCGAAGAGAGTGCCATCTTGGTTGACTGAGAGACAGTTCTGGCAAGGAATCGAACGAGTAAGAATATCGCGCCAGTGCGTTAGTTGTTCACCGGATTTGTCGAACACGAACAGGCCATTGCTGGTGCTGATGAATAACTTCTGCCCGTTGCCGCTTGGCACGGCCTGGCGAATGACGGGTTTCATGGCCTGCCAGACCGGGGCCAATTGTGGGACGGTTTCGAGTTCGATAGGCAGAAACCCTATGTCGATGACCGGAGTCCCGGCCGCTGCGGGGGTGAAGACCCGGGGCGTGCGCGTGGGGCTGGGTGTAATGGAGGGCGTTGGTGAGGGGGTGAGGGTAGGAACGGGCGTTTCGGTGGGAATATCGGTGGGGGCGGGCGGAATGGTGCGGGGCAGCGCGGCCTGGGTGAGATATTCTGGCGGAATTTCGGGGTTGATGGTTGGGCTGGGGGTTTCGGTTGCCGTCACCACCTCGGCAGAAGCGCCCAAGGGTATACCCGGCATTGCCTGGCAAGAAGTGAGCAGGGAAAAAATCGCCCAAAGAAAGAGAGATGTTTTTCTCATTGCAAGCCTCGCAAGAATGAAATGCAGTGTCTGTCTTAATCAAACAGTCAATCGTGCAGGTACAGGCCGCCGGTTGCTTCCATCCAGTTGGCAATTTTCTCCACGGCGGCGGGAATCTCATTGTCAGAGATGTCCACTTCCAGTTTGGGCAGGGTTGATTCGGCCACCAGGCGGCGCATCAGCGCTTGCTCATCCACGAAGCGGTTCAGGTCGTTGTACTGGTCGGGCTTGCCTGAGACTTTGAGCCGCTCTTCGCGCGCGGCGGCAAACGATTGGGGCGAGCGGTTCATAAAGACCAGCCGAAAGCCCAACGGAACGAGACGCTCTTCCAGCCAGCGAAAATCGTAATCACGCCCATAGGTTTGCAACTGATAGGCGCGTGTTGAGATGTGGAAGCGGTCTACTATCCACGAGTAGTAGCGCTGCAGCTCGAACAGCCGCGCCCAGGTTTGGTAGGTTTCCATTGCCAGGGCTTCTTCTTGCGGCGCGAAGTTAATCAGCCCGCGCCCCCAGGGGAAGTTGGTGAAGGCGCACCACTCGCCGGAGATGAGCGGGGAGTGGTAGCGGTATTTACGCGGCCCCACAATACGAGGGTGTTCATTGAGCGCAAACGCGATGTCGGTTTTGAAGGTCAGACGCGTGCCTTCAAGGATAATTTTGGGGACGAGTTTATTGCCCATAGAGTTGTTCCTGGTGGAATCGTACCACAGATGTAGAGCGAGTCTCTGACTTGTCGCGCAAATCGAAGGTTTTGGGCAGGTTAACGACCTGCCTCACGAAATTCCCCTAAATTTGTCCGAAATTTATGACAAGATTCGGCCTTTAAGATGACATTTATGACTTTTCTTGCCCACTCAGAGCGGCTAAACTTGCAGGGATGTTGCAATTGCGCCTCGCCCCCGCTTGTTGCTTGAAATAATGAGTTCACTGCAAAAGGACCCATCACCGCAAATGACACGAAGTGCACAAAGGAATTCTGAAAGGCAGAATACGAATCTTGAAGTGTGGCGCAAGATAACTTAAAAACTTCGTGGTAAGAAAAGGTTTTTTCATCTTCGTGGTGAAATCATGGTCTTTGCAGTGGAGTCAAAAATTAATGCCGAAATCTTCCGGCAGTTCGAGTATAATCAAAAAGTTTGAGTAAAATTTCACAAACAGACCTTATTCTCTCTTAAAGGAGTTAACGGATGTCTAAGAAAAACATCATCACGATTGATGGCAACGAAGCCACCGCTTCGGTGGCCTATCGGGTAAGCGAGGTTATCGCCATTTACCCGATTACCCCTTCATCGAATATGGGCGAATTTTCGGATGAATGGGCGGCCAAGGGCAAGCCCAATATTTGGGGCAACCCGCCGCACGTTATCGAAATGCAATCAGAAGGCGGCGCGGCGGGCGCAGTGCATGGCGCGCTGCAAGCCGGGGCGCTCTCCACCACTTTTACTGCCAGCCAGGGCCTGCTGCTGATGATTCCGAACATGTATAAGATTGCCGGAGAACTGACCAGCACCGTCTTCCACATTGCTGCGCGCGCGATTGCCGCCCAGGGGCTTTCGATTTATGGCGACCACCAGGACGTGATGGCCTGCCGCCAGACTGGCTGGGCCATGCTCTCCTCGGGTTCGGTACAAGAAGCCCACGATATGGCCGCCATTGCCCACTCAGCCACCCTCAAGACGCGCGTGCCGTTTCTGCATTTCTTCGACGGCTTTCGGACATCGCACGAGGTCAACAAAATTGCGCTGTTGAGCGATGATGAGCTGCGCGAGATGATTGATATGGAACTGGTGCAGGCTCATCGTGACCGGGCCATGACCCCCGACCGGCCTGTGCTGCGCGGCACTGCCCAGAACCCAGATGTCTACTTCCAGGGTCGTGAAACGGTCAACAAATATTACATTGCCACGCCGGCGCTGGTGCAAGAGACGATGGATCAGTTCGCCAAACTGACCGGCCGCCAGTATCACCTGTTTGATTATTCTGGCCATCCCGAAGCCGAGCGCATTATGATTATTATGGGTTCGGGCGGCGAGACTGCCGAGGAGACAGCCCGTTTCCTGGCCGAGAAAGGCGAGAAAGTTGGCGTGGTGCGTGTGCGGCTCTTCCGGCCCTTCGATGTCAAGGCCTTTGTCGAATCCATGCCGAAGACGGTCAAATCGCTGGCTGTCCTCGACCGCACCAAAGAACCCGGCTCAGCGGGCGAGCCGATGTATCAGGATGTGTTGAACGCCCTGTTCGAGACTGGCCGCACCGACATCAAGGTCATTGGCGGACGTTATGGCCTGTCCTCGAAGGAATTTACCCCGGCGATGACCAAATCTGTATTCGACGAGCTGAATAAATTGGCTCCCAAGAATCACTTTACGGTTGGCATTAACGACGACGTAACTCACACCAGCCTGGATGTGGACCATTCCTTCAGTATCGAGGACCCTGAAACCGTACGCTGCGTCTTCATTGGTCTGGGCGCGGATGGCACTGTCGGCGCCAACAAGAACTCCATCAAAATCATTGGCGAAGAGACCGATAACAGTGCCCAAGGCTACTTCGTCTATGACTCCAAGAAATCTGGCACGTTGACCCAGTCGCACCTGCGCTTTGGCCCCAAGCCCATTCGCGCGCCGTACCTGATTGCCAATAACACCGCCAATTTTGTGGCCTGCCACCAGTTCTCGTTCCTTGAGCGCTACGATGTGGTTAAGTTTGCCCAGCCCGGCGGCGTGTTCCTGCTCAACAGCATTTACACCAAAGATGATGTGTGGGAACACCTGCCCATTGAAGTGCAACAGGCCATTATTGATAAAAAACTCAAGTTCTACAACATTAATGCCTATGAAGTGGCCGAAAAGACCGGCATGGGCAGCCGCGTGAACACCATTATGCAGACTTGCTTCTTCGCCATCTCCGGCGTGCTGCCGCGCGAACAGGCGATTGCTGAAATCAAGCACTCCATCGAAAAGACCTACGGTAAACGCGGCGAAGCGGTCGTCAAGAAGAATTTCGAGGCGGTTGACCAGGCCCTGGCGCATCTGCACGAAATCCCTGTGCCTGAAAAGGCCACCAGCAAGTTCTCCATGCGCACCCGCGTGCCGGATTCCGCGCCCGATTTCGTCAAGAAGACCCTCGCGCCCATCATTGCCCTCGAGGGCGAGGAAGTCCCCGTCTCGGCCATGCCCGTTGATGGAACTTTCCCGACCGGCACGACCCAGTGGGAAAAGCGTAACATTGCGCTCGAAATTCCCGTTTGGGAGCCAGATTTGTGCATCCAGTGCGGCAAATGCGTCTTCGTCTGCCCGCACGCCGTCATCCGCCACAAAGTCTACGATAAAGCTCTCCTGGCTGAGGCTCCAGCCACCTTCAAACACGCTGAGTCGAAGTTTAAGGAATTCCCTGGCATGGCTTACACTGTTCAAGTCGCGCCCGAAGACTGCACTGGCTGTACCCTGTGCGTGGAAGCCTGCCCGGTGAAAGACAAGACCCAGGTGGGCCGCCGCGCCATCAACATGGCTGCTCAACCTCCGCTGCGCCAAACCGAAGCCAGGAACTGGGACTTCTTCCTCGAAATCCCTGAAGTTGACCGCACGGCCTTCAACCCCAACACCGTCAAGAATTCACAATTGCTCCAACCGTTGTTCGAGTTCTCCGGTGCGTGCGCTGGCTGTGGCGAGACGCCGTATGTCAAACTGGTCTCGCAACTGTTCGGTGACCGCGCCTTGATAGCCAATGCCACTGGTTGCTCTTCCATCTACGGCGGAAACCTGCCCACCACGCCCTGGTCCTTCAACAAAGACGGACGCGGCCCCGCCTGGAGCAACTCGCTCTTTGAAGATAACGCCGAATTTGGCCTGGGCATGCGCCTCTCGCTCGACAAGCAGAACGAATATGCCCAATTCTTGCTCAAAGGCATGGCGGCGGAACTTGGCGTGCTGGCCGAAGAACTGCTCACTGCCGACCAGTCCACCGAAGCCGGAATCAAGGCTCAGCGCGAGCGCGTGGCTGTCTTGAAAGAGAAGCTGGCTGGTAAGACCGACCCGAAATCACGAGACCTTCTGGCGATTGCTGATGTCTTGGTCAAAAAATCGGTTTGGATTATCGGCGGGGACGGCTGGGCCTACGATATCGGCTACGGCGGCCTCGACCACGTCCTGGCCTCCGGGCGCAATGTCAATATCCTGGTGCTGGATACCGAAGTGTACTCTAACACTGGCGGCCAGGCATCTAAAGCCACCCCGCGTGGCGCGGTTGCCAAATTTGCCATGAGCGGCAAGGGCATTTCTAAGAAAGACCTGGGCCTGATTGCCATGTCCTACGGCTACGTCTATGTGGCGCATGTTGCCATGGGCTCTAGCGACCAACAGACCCTGCGCGCCTTCCTCGAAGCCGAAGCCTACGATGGCCCCTCGCTCATTATTGCCTACTCGCACTGCATTGCGCACGGCATTGATATGGCCAAAGGACTCGACCAGCAGAAACTGGCCGTCCAGTCTGGTCACTGGCCGCTGTACCGCTACAATCCCGACCTGATTGCCCAGGGCCAAAATCCCTTGACGATTGACTCGAAAGAACCCTCCATCCCGCTCGAACAGTACGTTTACAACGAGACCCGCTACCGCATGCTGGTGCAGGCCGATGAAGCGCGCGCCGAACTGCTGCTCAAGAACGCCCAGTCTGATGTCAAGAAGCGCTGGGAATACTACAAGCAGATGGCCGCCATGCACTATGGCAACGGCAATGGAAATGGGAACGACTAATTAAAAAAACGTCCCGAAGGTTATCTTGAAGTGGTCAGCACTACATTGAAAAGCCTTCGGGACGCTCCTATAAAAAAGTGAAGGAAAATCGCCATGACCGACTTAACCACCCGTTACCTGGGTCTCACGCTCAAAAACCCCATCGTCGCCTCCGCCTCTCCCCTGACCAAAAAACTTGAAACCGCCAAGAAACTAGACGAGGCGGGCGTGGGCGCGATTGTAATGTACTCGCTCTTTGAGGAGCAAATCATCCAGGAAAGCCTGGAACTTGACCACTACCTGAATCGCGGTGTCGATTCGTTTGCCGAAGCCCAAACCTACCTGCCCGATACCGGCTTCTACGCCATGGGGCCTGGGAAATATCTTGACCACCTGACCGCCGTCAAAAAATCGGTCAGCGTGCCGGTGATTGGCTCGCTCAACGGCGTTTCTACCGGCGGTTGGACGCGCTACGCCCGTTATATGCAGGAGGCTGGGGCTGACGCGATTGAACTCAACCTGTACTACCTCTCCACCGACCCCGAACTGACCGGCCAGGAACTCGAAAATGCCCAGGTAGAACTGGTGGCCGATGTTAAGTCCTCGGTCAACATTCCGGTGGCGGTCAAACTCAGCCCCTTCGCCACCTCGCTGCCCAATTTTGCCAGGCGCCTGGTCGAAGCCGGGGCCGACGGCCTGGTCTTGTTCAACCGCTTTTACCAGCCTGATTTCGACCTCGACAACCTGGAAGTACAGCACACTCTGGTTCTTTCCACTTCTGACGAACTGCGCCTGCCTTTACGCTGGGTCTCTATCCTCTACGGGCGAATCAAAGCCGACCTGGCACTCACAACCGGCGTCCATACTGCCGCCGACGCATTGAAAGCGATGATGGCCGGCGCGCAGGTTGTAATGATTGCCTCTGAAATCCTCAAGAACGGCTATGGCCGCATTCCCGATATGCTTGCCAACATGGCTGCCTGGATGGAAGAACACGAATACGAGTCCATCCAGCAAATGCAGGGCAGCATGAGCCAGAAAGCTGTGCGTGAACCAGCCGCCTTCGAGCGCGCCAACTACATGCGCGTGCTTGGCTCCTTCCGCGATTTGCCGTAGTGAGTATTCAGTAACCGGTGTTCAGGTTTACCGAGGGCGCAGGAAGACGCGCCCTCGATTTTTTTGTCTGCCCAAATTACCAATCACCAATTACCAATTACCAACTTCCGCCTTATAATCTCCCCATGCATCCTTTCCGCTTCCATCATCCCATCGAAATCCGCTACGCCGACCTGGACCCGCAGGGACACGTCAACAACGCCCGTTTTCTTACCTACTTCGAGCAGGCGCGAGTCCATTATTTGATTCACCTGGGACTGTTCTCGAAGCAACAATCGTTCCTCGAAATCGGCATCATCCTCGCCGAGGCCACCATCACCTTCAAGGCGCCGGTCTATTTTGGCGCGCAAGCGCGTGTTGGGGCGCGGGTTAGCCGCCTGGGGACGAAATCAATGACGATGGACTACGAAATGACCGATGACCAAGGCACGCTCTACGCCACCGGCTCAACCGCCATCGTCACCTTCGACTACCAAACTCACGCCACTATCCCTATTCCTATTGCGTGGCGGGAGAAAATCTCGCGTTTTGAACACCTCGATGCTGACCACTGAACACTGATCACTGGTCAAACCAGAAAGGATTCTCCATGACTGCCCTTCCGCCAATAGATACCCCCCACATGCTCAACTTCCTGACCCGCCTGCTCAACATTCCCTCTCCTACTGGTTACACCGAAGAAGCGATTGCCTTCGTAGAGCAAGAACTGGCGGCTTTCCCCCTGCAACTCGCCCGCACGCGCAAAGGCGCGCTGGTGGCCCGCTGGCAGGGACTTTCAGATGATTCGCCCCGTGCGCTGACCGCGCATGTGGATACACTCGGTGCAATGGTCAAGGAAATCAAACCCGACGGGCGGCTCAAACTGACCCGCATTGGCGGCCTGACTCTCAATGGCGTGGAGACCGAAGGCTGCTGGGTGCTGTGTAACGACGGTCGCAAGGTGCGCGGCTCCTACTTGTTTGAGGACGCCTCGGCCCACGTGCATGGGGCCAAAGTAAATGAAACCCGCCGCACAGAAGACAACATGGAAGTTCGGCTGGATGCGCGTACCACCTCTGATGAGGAAACCCGCGCCCTGGGTATTCAGGTCGGCGATTTTGTGGCCTTCGACCCGCGCGTTGAAATGACCGAAGGCTTTATTCGCTCACGCTTTTTGGATGATAAAGCCTGTGTTGCCAGCCTTGTGGCTGCCATCAAAGCCTTGCACGATGCGCATTTACAGCCTGCCCAAACCACCTACTTTCACATCAGTAACTACGAGGAAGTCGGTCATGGCGCAGCAGCGGGCATTCCTGGCGAGGTTCACGAACTGCTTTCGGTGGATATGGCCGCCATTGGGCAGGGACAGGCCTCGGACGAGTACCACGCCACCCTCTGCGTCAAAGACAGCGGCGGCCCCTATCATCACGGCTTGAGCCAGAAATTGCGCCGCCTGGCCGAACAGCACGGCATTGAGTACAAGGTCGATATTTATCCCTACTACGGATCAGATGGCGAAGCCTTTTGGCGGGCGGGCGGCGACGTGGCTGTGGCGCTCCTCGGCCCAGGTGTAGATGCATCCCATAATTACGAACGCACCCATACCGATGCGCTGGTGGATACCACGAAGTGGATTGTGGCGTATTTGTTAAATTGACCGAATTCTCCGACTTTTCGTAACGACCTGCCCGCCTCCCCCTGTTGTCCCCTCTACCACTTCGTGGCACGGCAGCATGTTTGTGAGCCCCTCCTCAGGCAGGGATGGCATGGTTTTCTCATGATCGCTGGGGCCGCTTTGTTTAACAGGATAGACAGGATAAACAGGATGTTTTCCCTCTGCTTTTCGCTCGGCTCATCCTCAACACCCTGCCCATCCGGTTTGTTTTTCGCCTGAAACCAGATTTTGAGAAAGCCATGCTGGGGAGGGCGGAACACGGGCTAAATTTGGGCGGTGTGTTTTCCGGTATAATCGGTAAAATGCCTGCTTTGAAACTCAACCATCCTTTTTTGCTTTTTGTGATTTTCCTGTTCGCATTTGTGCCAGGCGCTTGTTCCCGTGAAAATGGTGCGGTTATAGCCTCCCCAACCCCTGTGCGGTTGACCGAGACCCTGCCTCCACCCACTGAGACTCCTGTCCCGCTGGCGGCGACTGTCAACGGCGAATCCATCACCCTCGACGAGTTCACTGCCGAATTGGAACGATACAAAGCGGCCCAGGCTGCGCTGGCAATCCCCGTTACTGAGGAGCAGGCCCGCCAAATTGTGCTGGAAGACCTGATTTTGCAGGTGTTGCTGGCCCAGGGCGCGGCAGAGGCTGGGTTTACGGTTGATGATTCCGCTTTGCAAGCCCGTATCGAGACCCTCTCGGCCCAGGTTGGCGGAGCAGATTCGCTCCAAGCCTGGATGCAAGCCAAAGGGTACAGCGAATCCGAATTCCGCGTGACTCTGCGGCGGGCCATTGCAGCCGCCTGGATGCGTGACAAAATCATTTCGTCTGTCTCCTATACCGCCCAGCAGGTACATGTTCGTCAAATTTTGCTCTATAATGAAGACGTTGCCAAAAATTATTATGAACAATGGAAAGCCGGGGCCGATTTTGACGAACTGGCTATTCGGGTAGACCCGGTGACACGCGGCGATATTGGCTGGTTCCCACGCAATTACCTTGCAAGCCGAGAAGTAGAAGAAGCCGCTTTCAGCCTGCCAGTGGGCGGGGTGAGCGAAATTATCCAAAGCGAAGCCGGGTATCATATTATCAAAGTTTTAGAAACGCAGGCTGAGCGCCCCCTTAGCCCCGATGCGTTGCTGACCCTGCAAAATCGCGCCGTGAACGACTGGCTGGCCCAACGCCGCCAGCAAAGCGCGATTACGATAACCATAAAATAATCTTTTGATTGCCACGGTGCACATCACTCCACGCCTGGAGATGAACGAATGACGAACTACGATGATTTTCTCAACGACACACCACGCCCGGCTGCCCCGGCGAAAAAGAAAAAAAAGGCCGGCCGTGACTCGCTCTGGAACGCCTTGACAGTGGTCATGCTGCTCATGACCCTGTGCAGTTGCGTTTTCTTCTTCAACATCTTCACTAATCCTTATTCGGCGCTCAATCCCTTACAACCCCCCACGCCCATCCCGCCCAGCTTAACTCCCACCTGGACGCCGATTCGTTTCGACCCAACCTGGACCCCCGAACCGACCTTACCCCCCACCGAAACCAATACACCGCGCCCCACCATCACCCTTGAACCAACCTTTACGCCCTTCCGCCTGGCGACCGCCACCCCTCGGCCCAGCGCAACGCCGGTTGTTTCGCCCACCCGCACGCCCAAACCAACCGGCCTGCCCTATGGGGTAGCGGTCAACGCCGTAGAAAGCAGCATTTACCGCGCAGATACCAGTTGCGCTACTATGTATGTCGCGGGGCAGGCACTGGATACGAAAAATAACCCGGCCATGGGCCTGATTGTCAAACTGGGCGGCAACGTGCCGGGCAAATCGTTTAATGAAACCACCCTGACGGGCATTGCCCTTGCGTATGGGCCGGGCGGGTTTGAGTTCGACCTGGGTGTTGCGCCGGTGGCTTCTAAAAACACCCTTTGGGTGCAACTATTCGACCAGGCCAATGCGCCCATGTCGGAGCAAATTTATCTGACGACTTATGCAGAGTGTAGCCGAAATCTCATTTACGTTCGGTTTACGCAGAAATAGGTGAGCAAGTGCAAACAGCAACAGGTAAACGTCCCGAAGGTTTTATCTTCGGGACGTTTTTTATTCCACAGCCACGTTCCAGTGGCGATATTTGGGATGACGCCCGCGCACGACATCATTGAATAAGGCGCGCAATTGCGAGGTCACCGGGCCTATTTTTCCGTCTCCTACGGGCCGGTGGTCCACTCTGGTCACCACCGTCACCTGGGCAGCGGTGCCGGTCATGAACAGTTCGTCACAGAGAAAGGCTTCGGTGCGGTCCACGGAACGTTCTACGACCTCCAGCCCCAGTTCGTTCTTGGCCAGTTCGATGACCGAGCGGCGGGTGATTCCTTCCAGGATGTTATCCCAAACTGGGGGAGTGATCAGCACCCCATCACGCACCAGGAAGACGTTCATGGCCGTGCCTTCAGAGATGTGTCCGTTTTGGTCGAGAACCAGCGCTTCGTCGAACCCGGCTCGCACCGCGTCGGTTTTGATGAGCGCCGAGTTGGCATACGCGCCGCTGATTTTTCCGCGCGCTGGGATGATGTTATCATCCACCCGCCGCCAAGAAGAGATGGTCACGTGGGCATTGTCCTCGTTTTTACCATACGCGCCAAAGGGTAGCGCAAAGATGGAAATTTCATCGCGCAGGTCGTGCAGGCGCACGCCAATTCCGGCATCGGCTTTGTAGGCCAGCGGGCGGATGTAAACGTCTTGCTGCCAGCCATCGGCCTTGAGCAGGTCAATCGTAATTTGAGTCAGGTTTTCGGCCGTGTGGGGAAATTCCATGCACAGGATTTTGGACGAGTTAAGGAAACGCCGGTAGTGGTCTTGCGGGCGGAAGATGAACAGTTTTTCATCTTCTGTGTTCCAGTAAGCGCGCAGGCCGCCAAAAGCGGCTGTGCCGTAGTTCAACCCGTGCGTGGCAATACTCACTTTTGCCTCATTGAACGGGACAATCTTACCCTCAAAAAACGCATGTTGTTCCATTGTTTCCTCCAAGTGATTTTTTTTGCCAAAAAGATTATACCCGACATGGCTTTCTCATTCTCGCTTGCGCCGCTTTGTTTACCAATTGGACTTTAGACAAACTCAACAAACCTTGTGAGCGAAACCGAACCAGGAAGCACCTTAACAACGGATCAACGAACGTCTCGACAATCTCCTTAAGTTTAGAGTTCAAAGAGTCGTTGGACCTTAGCAAAAACTTGACAGATTGGCAGGTTCTTGTAAAATTAATTCGACGCTTGTAAAATTAAATAGACAAAAAGGAGAGATCATGCACAACCCAATGCTCGACTTTGTAAAAGCACTCTCGCACGCCGACCGGCTGCGAATCATTGGCGCACTCACTACCCGTCAGGCTGCAACCATGCAGGAGCTGGCAGAAAGCCTCAACCTGCCCTTGCGGGAGGTGTTTGAACATTTGTCATTTTTTGAATATCTCGAAGTGGTGCGCAAAGAAAACGGCCTTTACCGCTTGAACCCGGATGGCGTAGATGCTCTGGCGCGCCGACAGTTTGCGGGCCAGCCGCGTGAAACCTATATGCCTGCGCCCGATTTAAGCGAACAACGCCGTAAGGTGCTGAAGGCTTATCTCAATACAGATGGCTCGCTCAAACAAATCCCCTCTCAGCTGGCCAAATTGCAAATTATCCTTGAATATGTGCTAGAAGCCGTTACGCCCGGCCTGATTTATTCAGAAAAGGAAATTAACCTGCTGATACGCCGCTTTCACGTTGATACCGCCGCGTTGCGCCGATATCTGGTAGACCAGGGCATGTTAGAACGCAAAAGCGACGGCTCGCAATACTGGCGGCCCGCGCCGGAGGCAGCATGACCGAAAACCCCGCACTTGTTTCTATGTTCAAAGCCCTGGCTGATTCCAACCGCCTGAAAATTGTTGGCTTGCTCGCCCAGCAGCCTTACAGCGTGGAACAACTGGCCGCCCTGCTCAACCTCAGGCCCTCTACGGTTTCTCATCATCTGGCGCGACTGAGCCAGGTAGGGCTGGTGAGCGCCCGCGCCGAAAGTTATTACAACATCTATTCTCTTGAAAAATCTGTCCTCGAAGAGACCACCCGGCGCATTTTCTCCCGTGAAGAAATATCTGGTGCTGCCGCCGATATTGACCTGAATGCCTACGACCGCAAAGTGGTGGCCGATTTCTCACGTCCTGATGGAAGCCTGAAAACCCTCCCAGCCCAGCGCAAAAAGCTGGAGGCCCTCTTGCGGCATATCGTTAACGCCTTCGAGCCGGGGGTCCGCTATAGCGAGAAACAAGTCAACGAAATCCTGGCGCGCTTTTATCACGACACTGCCACACTGCGCCGCGAACTGGTGGGGGCGAATTTGATGCAACGCGAAGGGGGCGGAGGGGCATACTGGCGAAAGGAGTAATGGCTACATTCCTTCTTTGAAAAACGCACGCAAACCCTTTAGCACTTTTTTCCATTCCGCTTCTGCTTCGGTCTTGCGGCGAATTTCGCCCGCCCGCCTGCGCATCACATCCAGCACATGCTCGTCTTCGCCTGAATCCAGCCAGAAGCCATGTTTTTGTGAACAAACATCCAATTTCAGGTCATAGAGCCGATATTGAAATTCTAGCATGGGGGCTTCGCACACCGGGCATGGGCATTCCACTTGGCATTCACGGTGAATCAGGGAGCCTTTGTAGTGGTCTTGGTCAAAGGCCACATCTTCCAGTTGGTCGAGTTCGTGAAAATCAAGCCACATGCCACGGCAATGAGGGCAATAGTCTACTTCCATCATCCCTTTGTAGTATTTTTTTGTCAGCGTGGCGCGGCATTTGGGGCAAATCATCGCAACTTCGTTCTGGAGAAAACGGGAGTATTATACTCTCACCTTACGCGGCAGCGCTAGATTTTGCAGATTGACAAATTTATCAAGCAATCGCGTACCGCGAGAGATTGCCCCCGCAGGGGGGGATCTCGCATTTGAATTTTTGACCGCCAAGACCGCGAAGAACGCCAAGGGTTTGAGGTCTCGCATCCATTTTTTCTTTCCTTTTCCCTTGCCGTAAGGCGGAGGGCAGGGGAGGATAGGCGGTTACAAAAATACAACGAACCCCAGGGGCGGCAGGGTGAGCGCGCCCGTCTCGGAGATGGCCGGTTGCCCGTAAAGGGCGTGCAAGGCACGGCCGCCAGCCTGAATCAACACGTGCGGGGGAAGGGTTTGTTCCTGCTCCGAGAAATTGGCAAACACCAGGGCGCGGCGACTCTCGAAACGACGCTCGAAGCCCAGGGCGTGGACATTATCGGTCTCTAGCACGCGCAGGTCGTGGCCAGAGAAGACTTCGTTTTCTTTACGTAGTTGGATGAGTTGCCGCAGGCCGTGATAGACGCGTCCTTCGATGGTTTGGGGGTCATGGCGGCGGGCATAACGTTCCCAGTCGGTTTTGGGGCGGTGAACCCAGCGGCTGTCGTGGGCTTTGGCGGGGTCGTCCTGGTAAGAATAATCGTTGAGCGTGCCGATTTCATCGCCCAGGTAGAGCAGCGGGATGCCGCCAACAGTGAGGATGAGGCCGTGAATGAGCAGGATGCGGCGGATGGCGAGTTCCACTTCGGCGGGGCCTTCCTCGCTGAGGGCTTTTTCCAGTCCCGCCAACGAGGCGCAGGTCCCGCTAATTCGGCAGTCGCCGGTTTTGGGGTTTTCCTGAAAGGGCAGGCCGCGCGCAAAACTGCCTGGAAATCGCCCGCGGTAGAATTCGTTGAGGAAGCGGCGATGGTCAAAGCCGTTGACGCCCAGGATGGCTGCGTCTTCATCGGCAAAAGTCCAGCCAATATCGTCATGGCAGCGCACATAGTTGACCCAGGCAGTTTGGGGATGAATTTGAAAGCGGGTAGCCAGAGCCTGGTAGAGCAGGCGTGCTTTTCGAGTAGCGAGCGAGTTCCACAAGAGCGCCATCAAAAGTGGGTTGTAGGATATCTGACATTCGGCAGGGTCAATGTAGCGGGCCACTTCATCGGGGTGAACGATGGCTTCGGATTTGAAGAGCAGGGCTGGGGCGGCAATCCGCGCGACGGCGTTAAAGGCGCGAATCAGGGCATGGGCTTGCGGCAGATTTTCACAAGTGGTGCCCATTTCCTTCCAAATGAAAGCCACCGCATCGAGCCGGATGACTTCGACTCCCTGGTTGGCGAGGAAAAGCATTTCGCCAGCCATGCGGTTGAAGGTGGCGGGGTTGGCGTAGTTGAGGTCCCACTGGTAAGCATGGAAGGTAGTCCAGACCCAGCCGGTTGCCCTCACTCCGCCTTGCGGGGCTTCCCTTAATTCCTCTCCCGATGGGAGAGGGGAGAAGGTGCCGGGGTGTTCATCGGGAAAGATTTCGCGCAGGGTGCGTTCGTATTGGTCGGGCATCGCCCGGTCGGGGAAGATGAAGTACAGCTCGCGGGCATCTTCATCCCCGGTCAGGGCTGCCTGCGCCCAGCGATGTTCGTTGGATGTGTGGTTGAACACCAGGTCGGCCACTAGGCTGATTCCGGCGGTGCGCAAGTCGCGGGAGAGGTCAGCAATCTGTTGCATGGTGCCAAGCGGCGGGTGGACTTGCCGGTAGTCGCTGACGGCGTAGCCGCCGTCGTTTTCACCCTCTGGCATTTTGAAGAAGGGCATGATGTGCAGGTAGGTGAGGCCGAGTTCCTGGAAGTAAGGGATTTTGGCGCGCACGCCTTGCAGGTCATGGGCGAATAAATCTACATAAATCACACCGCCCAGCATGTGGTGAGATTGGAACCAGGACAGGTTTTGTTCGCGGGCTTCATCGAGGGCGCGCAGGTCGGCGGGACGCTCGAACCAGGCGCGCGCCAGGGTCAGGAGCAGGTCTTCGAGATGGTAGAAGAAGTCGTAACGGGTGTGGTAAAGGTTGTAATACAGGTCGAAGAGCGCGGCAAAGCGCGTTTCGAGGCGCTGCCGAAAGGCGTGCCAGGCGGCTGGGTTGGCGGCAATTTCGGCAGCAAGGGCATATTCGAGACGAGGCAGGATGCGGCGAAGAGAACGGGATGCTTCTGACATAGGGGAAGTGGAGACGGAGAATTGCGGCGTGAGCGATTATTCTTCGAGACTGAGCCAGAGGAATTGATAGGGTGCTAGGATGAAAGAGGCTCGCAGAAGGTGGACCTGGCCGGTAAGCAGGTCGTGCGCCGCGCCGCGCAGGTTGGGCGCGATAGCAAGTGACTGGGGCGAATCGCTCAAGTTTTGCAGAACGAGAACGGTTTCATCGGCCAGGGTGCGGGTGTACGCCGCAACCGAAGGATTTTGAATATCCTCCAGCCAGTTGAGGCCGCCGCGCCCAAAAACGTGATTCCGCTTGCGGATGGCGAGCATGTGCCGCAGGCGTTGAAAAAGCGAGCGAGGGTCATTCTGTTGAGCAGCGGCATTGACCCGCACCGGGGCGTAGTCACCTTCGGGGAAGGGTGCGTAGGGAGTAACTGGAGAGAAACCGGCGGTAGGGCTATCATCCCATTGCATGGGGGTGCGCACGCCATTGCGGTCGGGCAGGTGCAGGTTTTCACCCATACCAATTTCATCGCCATAATAAAGCACCGGGGAGCCGGGCAGGGTGAGAAGCAATGAGTGTGCCAGTTCGATTTTGCATTGGTTGCCGTCGAGCAGAGGGGCCAGGCGGCGGCGGATGCCGAGGTTGATTCTCATGCGCGGGTGGGGGGCATATTGCTCCCACATCCAGGCGCGCTCTTGGGGTGTGACCATTTCGAGGCTCAGTTCATCGTGGTTGCGCAGGAAGGTGGCCCACTGACAGGAAGGTGGGATGGCAGGCGTGCGCTTGAGGATGGAAACAAGGTCTTCAACGCGGCCTTTTTTGAGCGCCATGAAGATACGCGGCATGAGGGGGAAGTGAAAGCCCATGTGGAATTCGTCGCCTTCGCCAAAATAGGGGCGCAGGTCTTCGGGCCACTGGTTGGCTTCACACAACAACATGCGCCCCGGGTAATTTGTATCCACAAACGCGCGCAGCTCTTTCAAATAGGCGTGTGTTTCTGGCAGGTTTTCGCAATTTGTTCCTTCCCGCTCGAACAGGTAGGGAACCGCATCGACGCGGAATCCATCTACGCCCAGGTCTAGCCAGAATTTAACAACAGCCAGCATCTCTTGGCGAACGGCGGGATTGTCGTAGTTCAGGTCGGGCTGGTGTGCGTAGAAGCGGTGCCAGTAGTATTGCCCGGCTTGCTCGTCCCAGGTCCAGTTGGATGGTTCGGTATCGAGGAAGATGATGCGAGTTTGGGCGTATTCCTGGCCGGTGTCGCTCCAGGCATAATAATCACGATAGGGAGAATTCTTGTCGGCGCGGGCGGCCTGGAACCAGGGATGCTGGTCGGAGGTGTGATTCAGCACCAGGTCGGTGATGAGGCGCATTCCGCGCGCGTGAACGGCGTTTACCAGGCGTTTGAAATCTTCGAGCGTGCCATAATCGGGATGAATGTTCCGAAAATCAGCAATGTCGTAGCCGTCATCGCGCAGGGGCGAGGGGTAGATTGGCAGGAGCCAGATGCAATCTACGCCCAGGTTCTGCAGGTAATCGAGGCGCATGAGCAGGCCGGGCAAATCGCCAATGCCGTCGCCGTTGCTATCTTGAAAGGTGCGCACATTGAGTTCGTAAAAGATGGCGTCTTTGTACCAGTGGATGTCAGTCATAGCGAGAATTTGTCAGAGAATAAGCCAAGACCTAGAGCGAGATGCGGATTTCATAAATAGACAGGAAGAAAGCCAAAGGCTTTTATAAAACCCGTATTTCCGCGCGTTCTCTTAAAATCTGTGTCTTAAAACCTTTCGTTAGCCTTTTACTGAGCCGGCCAGCAGGCCGCGCACAAAGTAGCGTTGTAAGGCAAAAAATACAGCCAGGGGCAGCAACATGCTGATAAATGCGCCCGAGGTAAGCAGGTGCCAATCTTGCCCTTTTTCACCGACCATGGCGGCCAGCGCGCTGGTGACAACGCGGGTTTTATCGCCCAGGAAGACCAGCGCCACCAGGTAATCGTTCCAGACCCACAAGAACTGGAAGATGGCAAAAGAAGCCAGCGCTGGAACGGAAAGCGGCAAAATGAGCTGCGTAAAGATGGTGAAGTGTGACGCGCCGTCGATAAAGGCTGCCTCGAGGGTCTCGCGCGGCAGTTGGCCGATGTAGTTAAACAGCAGGTAAATTGCCAGCGGCAGGCCAAAGCCAGTATGCGCTAGCCAAATTGCCAGGTACGTGCCGTTCAGGTTCAGGCGGGTGTAATCTTGCAAGATGGGAACGAGCGCAATTTGAAGCGGCACGACCAGCAGAGCGACTACGCCAATGAAGAACATTTTGCGTCCCGGAAAATTCATCCATGCAAAGGCGTAAGCGGCAAAGGCGGCTATCAGAATGGGGATGATGGTGGCCGGGACGGCGACGGCAATCGAGTTAAGGAACGCATAGCCCAGGTTGTTGCCCATGCGCAAGATTTCCTTGCCATCTGCGCCCTTGAATCGGATTTCCTGCCCGGAAAGCACGTTTTGGTAGTTTTCCAAGGTCATATTTGCGCTAAAGCCCACCCAACGCTTTTCAAAAACTTCCACCAGGCGGGTGCGCTTGTTGCCATACCAAACCAGTTTGCGGCCATCGGGCAATGTGACGCCCTGGCGTAGTTCTTCGAAAGTGGCCTGCGCGCCTTCAATGGTCATCACGGCATTTACATCCATGTCCGCAGGCAGTTTAATTTCCCCGACCTTTACATCGGTTTTGTGGGGGAAAACCGTCCACCAGCCGGTTTTGAATATGTCTTCGCTGTTGCGGAAGGAGGTGATAAATACGCCAAAAGTAGGCGCCAGCCAGGCCAGGCAAATGAGCGTGAGAACCAGGTTAACCAAGAAACTCGATATGCGCTTTGCGCGTTTGAAACTGGCACGGGCAGACATTAGAACGCCCTCCTTTCGCGGAATTGTCGCAAGTTGTAAATCATGACCGGGATAACTGCAATGAGCAAGACGATGGCGATGGCCGAAGCGCGCCCGGCATTCCCATAGGTAAATCGCTGGAGATAAAATTCGTTGGCAATGACATTCGTGCCATTGTTACCACCTGTCATTACGCGCACAATGTCAAACAGCTTCAAACTGAAGATGACAATGGTGGTGGTCACTGTGAGCAGCGTACCTTGAATGGATGGAATGATGATATGCCAAAAGACCTGGAACTCGTTGGCGCCATCTACGCGGGCGGCTTCCAACACTTCGCTAGAAATACCTTTGATGGCTGATGAAATGACGACCATCGCAAAGCCGGTCTGAAGCCAGACCATGATGATGATGAGAAAGAAGTTGTTCCAGGGTGGAAGTTGCAGCCACGGCTGTGACTGGCCTCCAAGCGTCAACACAATTGCATTGAGCAGGCCGATTTCCGAAATACCTGCGCCTTCGCCCTTGTAGGTATAAACGAACTTCCAGATGACCCCTGCCCCTACAAAGGAAATCGCCATCGGCATGAAAATAATCGCCTTATATATGTTTTCAAAGCGGCTGCGGTCGGCCAGCACGGCGATAATCAACCCCAATCCGACGCAAAACAGCGTGCCAAAGACCATCCAGAGCAAGTTATTGCGAAAGGCTTCGAGCATGACTCGGTCGGTGAGGGCGAAAATGTAATTCTGCAGGCCAATGTAGCGCTGACCGGTGGCGTCTTTCAGGCTCAAATCAAAGGTGCGCAGGGCAGGCAACGCCAGGAACCAGAACAGAATCGTCAATGCCGGACCAACAAAAACAAATGGCTGAAGCCGGGAAACCCACTGCGTGGGAAGTTGTTCTACCAGCCAATTGGAGACGGTGTATAAAACGGCCACGCCGCCCACGCCCCACAGGATGGCAATCAGGACGATAACCAATTGTGGCGCATTGCTATCACGCAAGAAGATAAAACCCTGCCAAAGACCCAGGAAGGTGACAATGGGTACAATCAATGAAATCAGAATACGACCCAGATTGGTCGTCAGCCAGGAAAAGGGGCTATCAGGGAGAACGCTCTTTTGCATATCAGCCGCTCCTTCTGAAATCCAATCGATGCGGTGTCCCGAAGGTTAATCTCAAGCAATTGGGTTGCCTGAAAGCAACCTTCGGGACGTTAAGAAAAAACCCTGAAGATTTCGCTCTTTTTCAGATTGTAAACCTTCAGGGTCTGTGATGCGGTCTGCTTACTTCGGCCAGGAGGCGTCGATTTCTTTCAGCGCCGTATCCTCGTCGATTGCACCGGTTACATAGGATGTCATTGACTTCCAGAAGGAGCCTGCGCCAACTTCACCAGGCATCAGGTCCGAACCGTCGAAGCGGAAGGCTGTGGCGTTCTGCAACACCTCAGCCACCTTGCGGCTGACCGGGTCTTGGTACCAATCGAGGCTGGCATCTTTGTGCGGGGAGATGGCGCCGCCCGCCTTCACCCAACCCTCCACCGAAGCGCCGGTCGAGAAGTATTGAATGACAGCGCGGACTTCGGGGCGGTCGTTGAACATGGCATAGATATCGCCTGCGCCGAGAACAGGTTTGCCGTATGCCGGGTCGATGGGCGGCAAGTAGAAGAAGTCATAGTCTTCGCCTGCTACGAGACCTTCGGGGAAGAAGGTGGTGATGAAGTTACCCTGCTTGTGCAGCCAGCACTTGGGAGGATTCTCGAACATGGGTTTGGGGGCGTCGCCAAAGGAGGTGGTGGCGATGGAGGCGCGTCCACCATAGACATAGCCGTCCTTGAACCAGATGTCGGTCACGTACTTGAGCGCGTTGCGAACTTCAGGAGAGTCGAACTTTAGCTCGCCGGTAACCCACTTGTCGTAGTTTTCCAGTGAGGTGGTGCGGAGCATGGTCTCTTCAATCCAGTCCGTCATCGCCCAACCGGTGGCCGCGCCCGATTCGATACCCACGCACCACGGGGCATCGCCATCAGCCGCAATTTCGTCACTCAGGGCAATCAGTTCATCCCAGGTTTCGGGGATTTTGTAACCGGCTTCTTCGAAAGCTTTCTTGGGATACCAGACCAGCGATTTGCCGTTGGCGCGCGCCCAAATACCGGCGGTAACAGGGCCATTTGGGCCTTGCATGGTGCCCATTTCGAGCCAGGCCTGGCTGTAATTTTGCTTCAGCCATTCGGGGTTGATAACGCCGTTCAGGTCAACAACGCGGCCTTCCTTAACGAAATTCGCCAGCAAGCCGGGCTGTGGGAAGTCTACAATATCGGGCGCGCTGCCACCCTCGATGGAAATACGAATGGAAGCCTCGAATTCCTTCGAGCCAGAGTATTGGATATCAATGCCGGTGGCTTTTTCGAATTCGGCAACCGATTGCTCGAACTTGACAGCGTCGTTATCTACGAAGGGGCCTGCCATTGTGACGACCGTCCCCTTGAACTTGCTTGCGTAGGCCTCGCCTAGCTCGGGACCGGCGGGCGGCAGGTTGGCGGGAATTTCGGCTTTAGGGGCTTCCGCGGTAGGGGCTTCTACCTTGGGGGCTTCGGCAGGTTTGGTCGGTTCAGCCACGGGCGCCGGGGTGGCGGTTGCGCTGCCGCAGGCGCTTAAAATCAGCGAAGCCAAGACAAGCAGGCTGGTCAGGGACCAGAAAATACGGTTGGTTTTCATCTTTTTCCTTTCTCCTCTTCTTGTCGTACAGTTGAAAAAGTCGTCTTACTCGGAATGCCAGGTGTGAAAACTTTTCTGCGCGGGAAAAATCACCTCCTTTCAGGCAATGGCACGGCAGGATTTGCGTACAATCAATTCAGTTTCTAAATTAAGGTGCTTGACCGGCGGCGATTGTCCTTGAATCAAATCGAGCAACACCACGCAGGCTTGCTGTGCCAGCGCCTCGGCCGGCAGGTGAACTGTGCTAAGCGGCGGATCGGAATAATGCGACCATGGGATGTCGTCGAAACCCATCATCGAAATATCGTCTGGCACGCGCAGGCCCGCCTCGCGGATGGCCGCCTTCGCGCCGATGGCGACGTTATCGCTGGCAACAAAGACGGCAGTAAAGGGCGCGCCGCCCTCCAGGAGCGACTTCATGCGCTCGTAGCCGCTCTCCGGGTCAAAATCCGCATACCGAATCAGGTCGGGGTTTGGGGTGATTCCGGCGGCAAAAAGCGCATCGAGATAGCCCTGTACGCGCTGCGGCGCGGCAGTGTATGTTGCTGGCGCATTGGTGATACAGGCAATCTGGCGATGACCAAGCGCAATGAGATGGCGAACCGCCTGCTTGGTGGCGGCGCGGTTGTCTACGTCCACCGAATACAGATTCGAGTTTTCCAAGTGTCCCATCAAGACAGCAGGGATTTCAGCCTTTTCTAAAGAGAGCAAGGCCTCGTCATCCATGCGCGGGGTGAGCAAAATCATGCCGTCGATACGTTTGGCGCGCGCCAGTTCCAGGTAGGCCTGGCTCTGGTGTTCGGCATCCACTTGCTCTATCATCAGGCGCAGGTTTTGAGTTTTGGTGACTTTCAGCAAACCGCTAATAATTTGGGGGAGGAAAGAGTCGCTGGCAATGTGATGCGGACTGCGCGTCATTACCAGCCCGATGGCGCGGGCCCGGCGGCTGGCCAGAGTTTGGGCAGCGGAATCGGGAACGTAGCCTAGTTGGGCGGCGGCATCCAGCACTTTTTGGCGCGTCTCTGGGCTGATTTGAAATCCATCCACATTGTTCAACACAAAGGAGACCGTCGTGCGCGAAACGCCCGCGAGGTTGGCAACGTCCTGGCTGGTAATGCGTTTGGTTTTGACACTCACCATGAGTTTTTCCACTAATTAACGCGAGTTACTAACGCGAGTTAATTGTATAACAAATAAATATGAGAGTCAATACCCTCGTTGAAATTACGTAACTGCCTACCCTCACGCCCCGCCCCTCTACCACTTCGTGGCACGCGTCCTGGCAAGCGATGGGCGGGAGGTGGGGTCTCGTTTTTGGCAACTCAATCCGTTTTTTCTTTCCGTTTCCCTCTCCCGCTTGCCCTCGCCAAGGGGTTGGGGCGGCGAAGCGTGTCGTAAGGCGCATGGCGGGGTGAGGTAGGCAGTTACTTGATTTGTCAATCTGCAACATTCCATGTCACCGATTAAAAACATGAGTTTTGTCCATTCCAGGCAGGCAAGGAAGGCGATACAATCAAGGAATGTCACACGAACGCGATCAGAAAAGCCTGCTGGCCGTCAACCTGGGATTGGGTGTCAATGTTGGGTTGGCCGCCCTCAAAACCATCTTTGGCATTGTTGGTCATAGCCCGGCCCTGCTGGCTGAGGGGATCAATTCCACCTCGGATGTCGCCTACTATGTGGTGGCGAGCATTTTTGTCCGCATGGCAAACAAACCGGCGGATGACGAACACCCCTATGGGCACCGCCAACTGGAAAGTATCGCCGCGCTGGTTGTTGGCTCGTTCATTGTTACAACGGCTGTCGCCGTCTTTTGGGGTTCGCTCGACAAGATGTGGGACATTCTCAGTGGTAGCGCAGACTCGGATGGCGCGTTAGATATAGCCCTGTGGATTGCGCTTCTCACGGTGGTTATCAAACTGGGCCTGACTGTTTACGTTCGCAAATTGGGCCGCGAAACCAAAAATCCCGTGGTGGAAGCGCTGGCCTATGACCATCGCAACGACCTTTTTTCTGCCTCGGCTGCTTCGCTGGGCATTTTCCTCGGGCAGCGCGGCCTGCCCTGGGTAGACCCGCTGGCGGGCGCGCTGGTGGCCCTGCTCATTTTGCGCACGGGCATTTACATCCTGCGCGAATCGTCGGTTGACCTGATGGACGCCGTCCCCAGCCGCCAATTGGCCGAACAAACCTGCCAACTGCTCCAAAACGTTCCCGGCGTCTTGCAATTGGAAGAGATGCAGGCCCATCGGTTTGGACCTCACATCGTTGTCAACCTGACCATCGGCGTAGAGGGAAGCATGAGCGTACGCGAGGGAAACCAGATTGCCCATCGGGTAGAAGCCCTGGTCTGTAAGGAACTCGCCAACGTTAGCCGGGTGCACGTCCACTACCACCCGGCCAAACCCGGCCTGCCGATGACGGTGGACGACATCCTGGCCGAATCGCGCAAGCCGGTTTTGGTGGACGAAAATTCCAATCCCTGACCCGGACAAGCCGGAACAGCAAAATCTTTTCACCACAAAGGACATCAAGGGATACAAAGGAAAAACTTAAAACCTCTTACGTCGTGTTCCGTCGTTGCCCTCGTGGTCCATTCCTTAATTTCACGGATAAGACATTAACCAACCGCCCCATTCACCAGCGCAGCGATATCTGCGCTGGTTGGACTTAAATTCAGCCAGGCCAGGAACTCGACATTCCCCTTCGGCCCCAGCAAGGGCGAGCGGACCAGTCCCCTAACCCCGAATCCCGTTTCGACCGCAAATTCCAGCACCTCGCGCAGCACCCGCCGATGTACTGCCGGGTCACGAATAACACCCTCCCCCCGCGCGGTATCTTTGCGCCCGGCCTCGAATTGGGGTTTGATGAGGGTAATCACTCCCTCACCCCTGCGCTCCTCTCCCGCCGGGAAAGGAGATGGGGGTGAGGAAAGTAGCCACCCCAGCATCACCGGCAGCAAAATTTTCAGCGAAATAAATGAAGCATCGCACACCACCAGCTGCACCGGCTCCGGCAGGGATTCAACATAGCGGGCGTTGGTCTCCTCCATCACCACCACGCGCGGGTCGTTGCGTAACTTCCAGTGTAAAATGCCCTTACCCACATCAATCGCATACACCTTTGCCGCGCCGTGTTGCAGCAGGCAATCGGTAAACCCGCCTGTCGAAGCGCCCACGTCCGCCGCCGTCACTCCTTCAACTTTAACGGGAAACGCTTCCAGCGCAGCCAGCAGTTTTTCCCCGCCGCGCGAGACGAATCGCGGGCCCGAATCCACCGTCAGCATCACCGCTTCATCAAACATCGCCGAGGCCCTGTCCACCACCTGCCCATTCACCCGCGTCTGCCCGGCCAATATCACCGCCTGGGCTTTGGCCCGGCTTTCAGCCAACCCACGTTCCACCAGCAACACATCCAATCGCGTTTTTGACATGCTCACATTGTAACCCGACAATCAGTAATCAGTAATCAGTAATCAGTAATCAGTGATCAGTGATCAGTGATCAGTGAGCAGTGAGCAGTGAGCAGTAATCAGTGAGCAGTGAGCAGTGAGCAGTGAGCAGTGAGCAGTGATCAGTAATCAGTGAGCAGTAATCAGTGAGCAGTGAGTATTCCTCATTCATCATTCTGCATTCTGCATTAAAATACCCCCCATGCTCACTGCCTTGCTCAAAACCATGCGCCCGCGCCAATGGACGAAAAACGGTTTCGTCTTCTTTGCGCTCATCTTTGATAAGCAGCTCTTCCAGCTCGAACCATTCCTGCGCACGCTGGGGGGCTTTGCTCTGTTTTGCCTGCTTTCCAGCGTCGTTTATCTCATCAACGACATTGCCGACATCGAGGCCGACCGCAAGCATCCCGAAAAGAAAAAACGCCCCTTGCCTTCGGGCAAACTCCCTGTCAGTCTTGCCTGGGCTGCCGCCATTGGGCTGACGGCATTCACCCTGCCGCTGGGCTGGCTGCTCTCCCCTGCCTTCGCGGGCGTCCTGGCGGCTTACCTGGTCCTCAACCTGGCCTATTCCAAATGGCTCAAGCACGTTCCAATTGTGGATGTGTTGGTGATCGCCGCCGGGTTTGTGCTGCGCGTTCACAGCGGCGTCACGCTCATCGAAGTCGAACGCTTCTCGCCCTGGCTCTACGTCGTCACCACCCTCGGCTCGCTCTACCTGGGATTCGGAAAACGCCGCGCCGAACTCTCCCTGTTAGACCGGGGCGCCGGTTCGCACCGCCGCGTTCTCGATGGCTACACTCTTCCCCTGCTCGACCAGTACGTTACCATCGTCTCGGCGGCCACCATCCTGGCCTACGCGCTATACACCTTCTCGGCCCCTAACCTGCCTGAAAACCACAGCATGATGTTGAGCATCCCTTTCGTGGTTTACATTATTTTCCGCTATCTGTATCTCATCCAGGTTACGCAGGAGGCCGGTTCGCCCGAAGAAGTGCTGCTCAAAGACACCCCCATCCAAATTGCCATCCTCCTGCTCAGCCTGACCGTGTTGGTGGTATTTTATTTATCGTAAGGCAAATTGCCAATTTGCCCCAGTGCTTATGACCACCGCCTCCGCCCCCGGCAAAGTGATTCTGTTTGGCGAACATGCCGTTGTATATGGCCGCCCGGCCCTGGCCGTACCGGTCACGCAGGTTCATGCGGATGTAAAAGTGGAAGACTCGCCTGCGCCCGGAGTGTGGGTGGATGCCCCGGATATTTCCCTGCGCTGCGAGATTTCCTCGTTGCCTGCCACGCACGCGCTGCGCACCGTTATCGAGAGCGTGTTTCGCACTCTGAATATTTTCGCTCCGCCCCCGCTTCAGATTCGAGTGACATCCACCATCCCGGTCGCTTCTGGTCTGGGTTCTGGAGCTGCCGTGAGCGTTGCCCTCATTCGGGCGCTGTCCTTCCACCTTGCCCATCCTCTCCCCGACGAGCAGGTCAACACCCTGGCCTACGAGACCGAAAAACTGCATCACGGCACCCCCTCTGGCATAGACAACACCGTCATCACCTACGCCAAGCCGGTTTATTTTTTGCGCGGACAGCCAACCCAGACCTTCAACGTCGCCTGCCCTTTCACGCTCGTCATCGCCGATACGGGCATTGCCGCCCCCACCCGCGAATCGGTCGGCGACGTGCGCAAACTGTGGCAGGCCGAACCAACGCGCTGGGAAGCGGTTTTCGATAAAGTGGGCCAAATTGTTCAGGCTGCAAGACATGCCATAGAAAGCGGAGCCTGGGCCCGGCTGGGGCCGCTCATGAACGCCAATCATTCCCTCTTGCAAGAAATGACCGTCTCTTCGCCCGAACTCGACCGGATGGTCTTGGCGGCGCGAGAAGCGGGGGCGCTGGGCGCCAAATTATCGGGCGGCGGGCGCGGCGGCAACATGATAGCGCTGGTTGGGCCCGAAAGTGCCGCATCGGTTGCATCCGCACTACGCTCTGCCGGGGCGAAAAACACCATCACCACCATAATTGAGGAGAGTTCATGAGCGAACCCACCCTTGGCCTGCGGGCCGAAACCGAAATCACCGTCAGCGAAGCCGATACCGCCGCGCGCTGGGGCAGCGGCCTGGTGCCGGTCTATAGCATCCCCGCCCTGGTGGGTCAGATGGAAAACACAGCCGTCGTGGCTCTGACCGGTCATCTCCCTGCCGGACAAACCACCGTCGGCGGGCGCATTGATATTCGCCACCTGGCACCCACCCCGGTTGGTATGAAAGTTCGGGCCGTGGCCGAACTCATCGAAATTCGGGGGCGCAAATTGGTTTTTAAAATCGAAGCCTGGGATGAAGCCGAAAAAGTCGGCGAAGCCGCGCACGAGCGATTCATCATTGAAGAAGCCCAATTCATGGCGCGGGTACGCGCCAAAGCACCTCGCTCATAACCAAAGCATCCACTGCGCCACATTCCGTATCCACCTTTTGGCTTCGGCCTTTGTTTCCTCTGGCTTGCCGATGCAAGAAATCGCGCGGAGGCTGGGTTACGCGGGTGAGGGGTGGGGGAGGCAATAAAGCAATTTTGCGTCAGGCTGAATAGACACTAAATTTCGCTCTGCTTTTCAGAAGATAATTGCGTGGCCAGTTCATCCGGCGTGGTGACCGGTTGTTTGCAAACGAAGTTGCGGCAGAGGTAGGCAGTGGGCTGGCCGTTGCGGAGCGGGCGGTTATGCAGCAGGGCAGGCGAACCAGCGGGCGGGGGGAAGGCCGAGATGGCGGTCACCTGGCGGGGGCGATATTCTTTCCACAGGGTTTGAACCAATTTCTGCGGGTTGGCGCCCAAAATGGCAACTTCGTTCACCGGGCCAAGGGCAAAATCGGCGGCGCTTAGCCAGTTGGCAAAGGCGGTGGGGTAGCGCACGGCAGTCTCAAGGATGGGGGCAAGCATGTCCTCGGCGGTCTTGCGAAAGTCGGGACGGTCGCCATAGGCGGCAAGTTGCAGCAGAGCGTGGGCGGCGAGCGAATTGCCGCAGGGGGTGGCATTGTCTTGCGTGTCTTTGGGGCGAATGAGCAGCGCTTCGTGGTCGTCGCGGGTGTCGAAGAATCCGCCGGAGGGGTCGGTGTAGTGCGCAACCAGGTCATCGGCCAATGCCAGGGCGGCGGCGTACCATTTGGGCTGCGGGTCTGCTTGATATAACGAGAGCAAGGCCAGTGAGAGGGCGGCGTAGTCTTCGAGATAGGCATTGTGCTGCGCCTGTCCATCCCGCCAGGAGCGCAGTAATTTCCCCTCCACCATCAGGTTTTCGAGCAGGAAGTTGGCGTTGCGCCGGGCGGCCTCGAGATAGTCATCCCGCTGGAGATAGCGGGCGGCTTCGGCGAAGGCGTAGAGCATGAGGGCGTTCCAGGCGGTGAGTATTTTGTCGTCGGTGGCCGGGCGGATGCGGCGAGAGCGGGCGGCGAGCAGCCGGGCGTGGCAGTTGGTCAGTTTTTGGTTGAGGGTGGTTTCGGTCAGGCCGAAGCGGGCGGCCAGCGTGGAGTTATCCAGGGCGCGCTGGAGGATGGTTTTGCCCTCCCAGTTGCCAGAGGGTGTGATTCCGTAGGCGGTTTTGAAGAAGTCGAAGTCATCGCTCAGGGCGGATTGGAGTTCGTCATATTCCCAGACGTAAAATTTACCCTCCTCGCCTTCCGAATCGGCGTCGAGACTGCTGTAGAAGCCGCCCAATGGGTGGGTGAGCTCGCGCAGGACGAAATTGAGGGTTTCTTCGCACACCTGGCGAAATTTTGCTTCACGGGTGAGCAGGTAGCCATGCAGGTAGGCCAGGGCTAGTTGGGCGTTGTCGTAGAGCATTTTTTCAAAGTGCGGCACACGCCACAGGTTATCTACGCTGTAGCGCGCAAACCCGCCACCGACCACATCGTACATACCGCCGCGCGCCATGGCTTGCAGGGCATGCAGGGCGGTTTTACGGTAGTTGGCGCGTTTTTCGGGTTCAGAAGGGAGGGTGGAGCGGGCCAGCAGAAACTCGATGGTCATCGGTTGGGGGAATTTGGGCGCGCCGCCCCAGCCGCCAAAGCCCCAATCGTAAGACTGATAGAGATGGTCGGCGGCGTTATCGAGCAGAGAGTGGGTGAGGGGCAGGGCGGCTTTTGCCGAAATCAGGTTGGCGCGCTGCAAGTGTTGGCTGACCTGCCCGCCGACTTTGAAAATTTCAGCGCGTTCGTTTTGCCAGGCATGAGCGATGCCGGTGAGCAGGTCACGAAAGGAGGGCATGTTGTAGCGCGGCGTGGGCGGGAAATAAGTACCCGCATAGAATGGACGCAAATCAGGTGTTAGAAAAACGGACATGGGCCAGCCGCCGGAGCCGGTCATTGCTACCGTCGCCGCCATGTAGATGCTGTCGAGGTCGGGGCGTTCTTCGCGGTCAACTTTAATGTTAATAAAGTGCTGGTTCATCAACGCTGCGATGGACTCGTCCTCGAACGACTCGTGTTCCATGACATGACACCAGTGACAGGCGGCGTAGCCAATGCTGAGGAAGATGGGCTTGTCTTCGGCGCGGGCTTTGGCGAGGGCTTCTTCACCCCAGGGGTACCACTCTACGGGGTTGTTGGCGTGCTGGATAAGGTAGGGGGAGTTTTCACGGGCGAGTCGGTTGGGCATGGGACACCTGTAAGGAATGCGGAATGATGAAAGATTATAGCGGAGGATAGGCGGTTTGAGGGAAACTTGAGGGTTTGGTCCTGCGCAAAGGGCAGTCACAGTTACTCTCTGGTTCGAGGTTTTGTTGTGTTAGAA
>DAOUBQ010000045.1:0-50845 GCA_034432755.1 Anaerolineales bacterium | reverse complement strand
CGTCAGGGTCGTCTTGCCGTGGTCGATGTGGCCCATCGTCCCAACATTCAGGTGCGGTTTGCTGCGGTCAAATTTCTGCTTCGCCATGTTTGGTCACTCCTTGTTTACTGCTTTAGGAAAGATTACGATTTGAGGATTTCCTGCGCCACCGATTCGCTTACCGGCGCATAATGGTTGAATTCCATTGAGAACACGCCGCGCCCCTGGGTCGCAGAACGGAGCTCGGTTGCGTAACCGAACATCTCACCCAGCGGGACCATGGCGTTCACAGCCTGAGCATTGCCAGGGCGCATTTCCATGCCCTGAATCATGCCACGGCGGCTGTTCACCTGACCAATCACGTCACCCAGGTATTCTTCGGGCGTGACAACTTCCACTTTC
Source organism: Anaerolineales bacterium (assembly GCA_034432755.1). GTDB lineage: Bacteria > Chloroflexota > Anaerolineae > Anaerolineales > Villigracilaceae > UBA5195. The sequence continues at coordinate 50,464 of DAOUBQ010000045.1, read as the reverse complement.
ATAATCGGTTCGAGGAGCACAGCGCCAGCGCGCTGCACGCCTTCTTTGAAGGCCATCGAGGCGGCCATTTTGAAGGCCATTTCACTCGAATCCACTTCGTGATAGGACCCATCGAACAGGCTGACCTTCAAGTCAACCACCGGATATCCTGCCAGCACGCCGCTTTCGGCTGCCTCTTTGATACCTTTTTCAACTGCGGGGATATACTCTTTGGGGATGGAACCGCCAATAATCTTGTTCTCAAAAACAACGCCCGAACCGCGCTCGCCTGGCTCCATGGAAATCACAACATGCCCATACTGGCCGCGTCCACCTGATTGTTTGGCATACTTGTAATCAATCTTTTCTACGCGGCGCGTAATTGACTCGCGGTAAGCGACGCGCGGCTTGCCAACATTGGCTTGCACTTTGAACTCACGCATCATGCGGTCTACGATAATATCCAGGTGCAACTCGCCCATACCAGAAATCTGGGTTTGACCAGTGGCTTCATCGGAGCGAACCCGAAAGGTGGGGTCTTCCTCGGCCAGTTTGCGAAGCGCCTCACCCATTTTTTCCTGGTCACCCGCCGTTTTCGGCTCTACAGCAATGGTGATCACCGGTTCGGGGAAGGAAATGCTCTCCAGAACGATGTTTTTGCTGTCACATAAAGTGTCACCAGTAAATGATTCCTTGAAGCCCAAAGCGGCGGCAATGTCACCGGCGCGCACTTCTTCGATGTCCTCGCGCCGGTCGGCATACATTCGGATAAGGCGGCCTATGCGCTCGCGTTTGCCTTTGGTCGAATTGTTGACCATCGTTCCCTGGGTAACCACGCCAGAGTAAACGCGGAAATAGGCCAGACGCCCAACATACGGGTCGGTGACGATTTTGAACACCAGGGCGCTCAGGGGCGCATTGTCATCGGCAGGCAATTCGATAAATTCTTCCGGATTATCGGTCAAAGTCCCGCGCACCGCGGGAATGTCTAACGGCGAGGGGAGATAATCCACCACAGCATCCAAAACCAGCTGGACGCCTTTATTCTTCAGGGAGGAACCACAAAATACAGGACAGGCTTTGCCGGCAATCACTGCCCGGCGCAAAGCGGCCTTGAGTTCAGGAATGCTGATTTCTTCCCCCTCAAGGTACTTCATGGTCAAATCATCGTCGGTTTCAGCAATTTTTTCAACCATCGCATGGCGCATTTCAGTCGCCTGCGCAACCAGGTCAGCCGGAATTTCGACCACTTTCGGCTCTTTGCCGAGTTCATCATCGAACAAAACGGCCTTCATTTCGAGCAAATCCACCATGCCTTTAAAACTGGCTTCCCTGCCGATGGGTAATTGCATGGCAATCGGGTTGGCGCCCAGCCGCTGGCGAATCGATTCAATCGAACGCTCATACGAAGCACCCACCCGGTCCATCTTATTGACAAGGCAGATACGCGGAACACCATAGCGGTCAGCCTGACGCCAAACGGTTTCCGATTGCGGCTCCACGCCTTGAACAGCATCGAAAACAACCACGCCCCCATCGAGGACGCGCAATGAACGCTGCACTTCAGCAGTAAAGTCAATGTGTCCGGGAGTATCAATCAAGTTGAATTGATACCCCTTCCACTCCGCCGAGACAGCCGCGGAAACAATGGTGATGCCTCGCTCTCGCTCCTGCACCATCCAGTCGGTTACGGTCGTGCCATCATCAACGGAACCGATGCGGTGGGTTTTACCGGTATAAAAGAGAATTCGCTCCGTGGTCGTCGTTTTACCAGCATCAATATGCGCGATAATGCCGATATTCCGATACTTTTCGAGCGGGTACTTACGCGCCATTTACTTAAACCTCTAAATGAATCACGAACTATGCACGATAATGTGAGAAGGCGCGGTTTGCTTCGGCCATCTTGTGGGTTTCATCACGCTTGCGGATGGAAGCGCCCTGGTTCGTGGCGGCATCCATCAATTCGCCCGCCAGTTTTTCGGAGAAGGATTTTCCCGAACGTGAACGGGATGCAGACAAAATCCAGCGAATCGCCAGCGTCAGGCGGCGGTCAGAAGGGACTTCCATCGGAACCTGGTAAGTTGCCCCACCCACGCGGCGCGGCCGGACTTCCATCACCGGGCTAACGTTCTTGATGGCCGTATCGAAAATCTCGATTCCAGGTTTGCCGGTCTTCTCTTCGATGATGTCGAGCGTGTTGTACATCAGCCGAAAGGCCAGGCTTTTCTTTCCACGCAACATCATGTGCTGAACAAAAGTCGCCAGCGACACGCTGTTATGGCGCAAATCTGGCACGATTGGACGAACTTCAGGCTTTCCTCTACGCATTTTTTACTCCATCACTTACGGATTACTTCTTGCCTTTGGCAGGCGCGGCAACAGCCCCTTCTTTGGGACGCTTCGCGCCATACTTGGAACGGCCCTGGCGCCGCTTGACGACACCGGTCGTGTCCAGGGAACCGCGAACGATATGGTAACGCACACCCGGCAAATCTTTCACACGGCCGCCGCGAACCAACACCACAGAGTGCTCCTGCAGCTGGTGCCCTTCGCCAGGAATATATGCGGTCACCTCGATACCATTGGTCAGGCGCACGCGGGCAATCTTGCGAAGCGCAGAATTCGGCTTCTTGGGGGTCATTGTGCGGACGACGGTACAAACGCCGCGCTTCTGCGGCGCCCCGCCGGCCTGGCGAAAACGACGCTGCTTGTTCGCGTTCAAGGTATATTGCAAAGCCGGGGCCTTGCTTTTGACCTTTTTTGAATGGCGGCCTTTGCGGATGAGTTGATTAATTGTTGGCACACTTGCCTCCGAAAAAATTTTCCTGCTGATTACAAAAGTTTGTCAAATTCAGAGCAAACAACGAGGCCATCAAAATCCTGCCTGATGGCCTCACTTGTCTCGCGCAATGGATAAGAGTTTCTTACCTATGGGCAACGGGTGTGTATTCTATCACAGTTAAACATTCGAGTCAACTATTTTATTCCCATTAAATCTTCGCCCAAGCCAAGCAAGCCGGTTTCCAGCTTGGGGGGATGAACTTTCTCTTCATCTTTCCCAAACCTAACCACGTCGCCACCTTCGTTAACGGCTTCGACTGCCAGGCCGAGGGACTGTAATTCTTTGACCAACACGCGGAACGAGGCCGGGATGCTCGGCTCTTCGATGGGCTCACCTTTGACAATCGCCTCATAGGTATTGACGCGCCCGGTGACATCGTCTGATTTGACGGTGAGCATTTCCTGGAGCGTGTAGGCGGCCCCGTATGCTTCCAGCGCCCACACTTCCATTTCTCCGAAGCGCTGACCGCCGAACTGGGCCTTACCGCCCAGCGGCTGCTGGGTTACCAGCGAGTAAGGACCGGTAGAACGGGCATGAACCTTGTCTTCAACCAGGTGATGCAGTTTGAGAATGGTCATGACGCCTACGGTGACAGGCTGGTCGTAGCGCTCGCCGCTCTTTCCATCGCGCAAAACCTGTTTGCCAAGAGTTGGAACCGGAACCCCGGTCTCCAACATGACCTGGACAGCCTTCGCCCGCAGTTCTTCCGTGGGAATATCCGTGTATCCTATCGTTTCGAGCCAGAGTTTAAGACAGGCTTCCACCGCTTTGGGGTCTTTATCATCCTCGGCGCGGCTGTAAGGCGCGTTTTCGAAACTGATGAGTTCTTCGGGGTTATAGCCTTTTTCGATGAGCCACTGGCGGACGGTCATCATGCGGGCATAGTACGGGTCGAGGGCAATCCGCGAAACATCGTAGCCCTGCCCGCCCAACCAATGCTCCAGGTACAGCAGGCGAACTTCGTCATCGTCCCGAATCATGTCTGATTCGTATTGCTGCTCCGCGAGCCAGTCCCAGGCATCAGCAACCGCAACGCGCCAGGCTTCATCCACCAGCCAGGCACGGGCCAGTTCGGCCTCGATTTCGGCTTCTTTGGCGCCATCGAACACTGGCGTAATGGCGCGGTAGCCGAGCCGCTTGGCTGCCCACCCGAGGTGAACTTCTAACACCTGGCCGATGTTCATACGACCGGGAACGCCCAATGGATTGAGAATCAGGTCAACCGGCGTTCCGTCTTCGAGGTAAGGCATATCTTCGACCGGGACAACGCGCGAGACAACGCCCTTGTTTCCGTGGCGTCCGGCCATCTTGTCGCCAGCGGTAATTTTGCGGCGCTGCGCCACCGAGACGCGCACCATCATGTCAACGCCCGCCGACAGGTCGGCGTTGTCTTCGCGGGTAAAGACTTTCACATCAACCACTTTCCCGCGCTCGCCGTGCGGCATCCGCAGCGAGGTATCTTTCACATCGCGGGATTTTTCGCCGAAGATGGCGCGCAGCAGACGCTCTTCGGGGGTCAGTTCTTTTTCGCCTTTGGGGGTAATCTTGCCAACCAGAATGTCGTTCGGACCAACTTCTGCTCCGATGCGAATGATGCCGTTCTCGTCCAGGTCTTTGATGGCATCTTCACCGACATTGGGAATATCGCGGGTGATTTCCTCGGGGCCAAGCTTGGTATCGCGGGCTTCGACTTCGTACTTTTCGATATGAACCGAGGTAAAACGGTCTTCCTGCACCAGCCGCTCAGAAATCAGGATGGCGTCTTCGAAGTTACCGCCCTCCCACGAAAGGAAGGCAACCACGCAGTTTTGTCCGAGCGCGAGTTCGCCGCCATCGGTGGAGGAAGAATCAGCAATAATGTCGCCCTTCTTCACAATCTGGCCTTTGACCACGGCAGGGCGTTGGTCAATGCAGGTAGATTGGTTGGAGCGGTGATATTTACGCAGGGAATGGGTCTGCAGGCTGCCATCGGAGCGCCGCAGAACGATTTCCTTGCCGGTCACAGAAATGACTTCCCCGTCATCATCTGCCACAACCACCTGACCCGAATCGAGGGCGGCATAGTATTCCATGCCGGTCGAAACCAGGGGGACTTCGGGGCGCACCAATGGGACTGCCTGAGCCTGCATGTTGGAACCCATCAGAGCGCGGTTAGCATCATCGTGTTCGAGGAAAGGAATGAGCGCGGCGCTAATGCCCACCACTTGATGCGGGGCAACGTCCATGTAATCCAGGTTTTCTGGCGTTGAGTCGATAAAGCCAGAATGGTAACGACAGGATACACGCCGGCTGACAAATTCGTGAGCATCATTCAGTTCGGCATTGGCCTGGGCGATAACAAATTTATCCTCCGCATCGGCGGACAGGTATTCCATAGTGTCAGAAACAAACGGCACCACCAGGACGATTCGGTTGGTCTTGGCAATTTTCTGGGCGAGCGCTTCATCCACCTTGTCACCGGCTTTGGCGATGGTTTCACCATCCAGCGTAATCTCTTCGCGCAGCGTGCGCCCGACCAGGGCCGGGTCGCCGGCAGGCAGGGATTTGATGACGCGCCGGTAGGGAGTTTCAATGAAGCCATATTCGTTGACGCGCGAGAAAGACGCCAGGCGGCCAATCAGACCGATGTTCGGGCCTTCGGGCGTTTCAATGGGGCAAATGCGGCCATAGTGTGAGTGATGCACATCGCGGACATCGAAACCGGCGCGCTCGCGACGCAGGCCGCCCGGCCCCAGGGCCGAGAGGGTGCGTTTGTGACGCAACTCGGCCAGTGGGTTGGTCTGGTCCATAAACTGGGAAAGCTGGCTGGAGCCGAAAAACTCGCGCAGGGCAGCCACCACCGGGCGGATGTTGACCAGAGTAACCGGGGAGAGTTGTTCCTGGTCACGGATGGACATGCGTTCTTTGATGACACGCTCCATGCGGCGCAAGCCGATGCGCAGTTTGTTTTGAATTAACTCGCCAACTGTCTTGACGCGGCGATTACCCAGGTGGTCAATGTCATCGGGCGGCTCAACACCATTATTAATCTGAATCATGCGCCGGATGAGGCGAACGATGTCACGTTTGGTAATAGTTCGGTGCGGGATGGGAACATCCAGGTCGAGTTTCTGGTTCAGTTTGTAACGCCCCACCCGTTCGAGGTCGTAATGCCGCTGGTCGAACAGCTGCTCTTCGAGGAACGCACGCGCGTTATCCAGCGTGGCCGGGTCGCCGGGGCGCATCTTTTTGAAGAATTCAATCAGCGCAGCCTGAGCCACCGTCAACCCGCCGCTCAAATCCCATTCTGGCTCCTGGCGCAGGGTGGTGGGGATAAACAGGCGGTCGGGGTTGTTATCAACATCCTGGAAGAGCGAGACGATTTCTTCATCTGACCCCACAGAGAGGATGTCATCTGGGCGGCCATCACCAACCGCTGCGAGCGCGCGCAGGAAGACGGTAATCGGCACGGTGCGCTTGCGGTTGAATTTCAGGATGATGTAATCGTTTTTGCGGGTCTCGAACTCCATCCACGCGCCGCGGTCAGGAATCAACTTGGACATAGCCAAGGCACGCCCCGTAGAACGGTCGGTGGACGCTTCGAAATAGACGCCCGGCGAACGAATCAACTGCGAAACGACGACGCGCTCCGTGCCGTTGATGATGAATGTGCCTTTATCGGTCATCTCCGGGAAATCGCCCAGAAAGATATCCTGCTTGATGGGTTCGGGGACATCCGGCCCGGCCAGCAACACAGAAACATAGAGCGGACTGGAGTAGGTCAGGTCGCGCTCGACGCACTCTTCGATGGTATGTTTGGGGTCGCCAAACCAATACTTGAGGCCCCATTCCTGCGACTCTGGGCTGCGGCTGGGGAAATACAATTTCATGCCCTTGTTATACGACTCGATGGGTGAGACCTCGTGGAACAAATCGCCGAGGCCTTCGCGCTTGAGCCGCTCGAAGGAATCTAACTGCACCTCAATGAGGTTGGGCAGGCCGATGTCAACCGGGATGCGCGCGTAGTTTTTCCGGGAGAGTGCGGAATTCATTGAATGACTCCTAACCTTGATTTGGGGAACCGAGCAGAAACACAAAAACCATCATGCCACACAGCATGACGGCAAAATGGTATTATATCGAACAGTTCAAGGAACTGTCAATGTTCGCAGCAATTCCAAATCTGAAATTCTCTACCGTACATTTTGAATTTTTTACCGCCAAGAGCGCGAAGAACGCCAAGGGTTCAAGGGCGTCTTTGCGTTCTTGGCGGGCTTCGCAGTGAATTGCTGGCGTTTGTACGGCAGCAAATTCCACATTTCGGTTCGTTTTTGACGATTGGAGCCCTGTTTGTGGGAGAAATCGGTCAAAATTTTGCTGAAAATCAGCCTTGGGTGAGAAGAAAAATATTCATGCACCAAAGCCGACGGTTTGAGAAAACATGAACCGTGAGGTCTGGCAGCGCCAAAAACTTTGAATTTGGAATCGCTGCAATGTTCACACAGGCGTAATTAACAGGTATTCCTGCAACACAGAGCGGTACGGCCTGGAGAGGTGGAACGCGCTCTCGCGCATCAGCACGGCCAGTAAATCGGCCCCTATCATCCTATCCATGTGACGAAACAAAATTTCAAACAGGCGCGAATAAACATCGGCAGATTCCACCGGGGAGGAAAAAATGGTCTGGTCGGTGACGTTTACACCCGCGATGCTGATGTTCCAGCCATGCGCGGCCGAGGCAAAATTAATCTCCTGAACAATGGTGTTGACCAGCGACGGGCCAGCCAGGTTCATCAAACGCTCCAGCAAATGACCGGTCATCCAGGCGAAAGAAGAATGCAACAAGTACTCGTCCCAGGCAGGCGTGTGCGCTTCGCTGCTCAACAGGCTGACCGCGCTGCACGGCTCTTTCCACCCATACAGCGCCATCATCCCGCCTGCAGAATGTAAAATCTGATTTGAGGACACAAACAGGGTGTAGTGCGGCGGACTGCCGTCTCCAGGCAGGAGCGCCAGGGCTTCGGCGCTGGGCCAACGGATATGCGTCAGCGCTGGGGCCGGGTGCTTTATCCAGTCCGCGAACTGTTCTTCGAGATTCGTATTTCCTTGAAGTGGGGATGAGGAAACGTCCATTTGTTCGAGCAAGATTTTAAGCAGGCGGACAGCCTGAGGGGTAAGCGCGAGGGCGCGTAAATAGGCTTTCCCTTTGGAGGTGTCAATGGACTGAAACCAGGATGCAGGGTCGAGTCGCTCCACGCTGTCGGCATGGCGGTAAACATTGACCAGTTCACCGCGCGCAAACAACAGGTGATAGCCAGAATGATTATGAAAATCAACTTCTACCAGGCCGGTTTGGAAATCGTTCTTGTATGAAGATATAAAAGTCGGCAACTTCCCAGCAGGGATGACGTTGACTTCAGTGGACGCAGAGGAAAATAAAGGATATGCCATAAGAGGTACCTGCGCTGATATTAACACGATTGGAAGTTCTCAAATCGTGCAAGGACGTTTCAAGAGTGTTGCAGCAGCGCAAAGCAGGAGTTAATGTTCCACGGCTTTCTCAAAGTCTGGTTTCAGGCTAAAGAACAAACAGGATAAACAGGATGTTCACGATGAGCCGCGCGGAAAGCCGGGGGAAAACATCCTGTTGATCGTGCCAATCCTGTTCAACAAAGCGGCGCAAGCGATTATGATCATGAGAAAGCCATTGTTAATGTTCTGCAAAAGGTTTCCACAAATCAGATAGAAAGTGTAGAATAATATAATCCTGCGGAGGCCAAATGACAACACCAGACGTAACAATCAACAACAAACGCGAAATTTTTGGCTGGGCCATGTACGATTGGGCCAACAGCGCATTCAGCACAACCGTTGGAACAGTCTTTCTGGGGCCTTACCTGGCATCACTGGCCTCAGACGCTGCGCAGGCTTACCCAGATGGCATGGCGCGCCTGGCAGGGATACCCATTGCGCCCGATTCGTTCCTGCCGTATTGCGTTTCGTTTTCGGTCGGAATGCAGGTTTTGTTCCTGCCCATCCTGGGCGCAATTGCCGATTACTCGCACATGCGCAAACGGATGATGCAATTATTTGCAACCCTGGGAGCGATTGCGACGATTTTGCTCTTCTTCGTAGAAGGCAGTTTGTGGTGGCTGGGCGGGTTGTTATTCATCGTTGCCAACCTGGCCTTCGGCGCGGCCATGGTATTCTACAACTCTTACTTGCCAGATATTGCCAGCGAAGAGAAACGCGACAGTGTTTCTTCTTATGGGTGGGCCATGGGCTATCTGGGCGGCGGCCTGCTTCTGCTGCTCAACCTGATTTTCTACCAATCCCGTGACGCACTGGGCATCCCCACCGGGCTGGCGGTACGCATCAATCTGGCATCCGCCGGGCTGTGGTGGCTGGGATTTTCGCTCATTACCTGGTCACGTCTCCGTTCGCGGCGCGCGCACCGTTCTCTGCCCCAAGGGGAAACCTACCTGCGCGTGGGCTTCAAACAACTCCGCAACACCATCGGCGAGATTAAAAACTTTCCTGAAACGCTTAAATACCTGCTGGCATATTTCCTCTATAACGATGGCATCCAAACCGTAATTGCGGTTGCAGCCACCTTTGCCGCCGCCCCACTCATTCGCGGCGGGCTGGAAATCGAAACCGGCACGCTGACGATGGTTATCCTGATGATTCAGTTTGTGGCCTTCTTTGGCGCGTTGTTCTGGGGCAAACTGGCCGGGTGGATTGGCGCCAAACCGTCCATCATCGTCAGCCTGGTCATCTGGTCGGGCGTAGTGATTTATGCCTATTTTGGCCTGTTCCCTGAAACGCGTGTGGTTGAATTTTTTGTGCTGAGCGGGTTCATTGCCATTGTATTAGGAGGGTCTCAGGCCATCAGCCGAAGCCTGTTCGCGCAAATGGTTCCTCAAGGCAAAGAGGCCGAATATTACTCGTTCTATGAAATTTCGGAACGCGGCACATCCTGGATTGGCCCGCTGCTGTTCGGCCTGATGAATCAGTTGTTCGGCAGTCTGCGCCCAGCCATCCTCTCGCTCATTTTCTTCTTCCTGATGGGATTAATTCTTTTGCCATTCGTCAACGTCAAGAAAGCAATGGAAGACGTGAAAAAATACGAAGAGCAGACCGCCTGAAACGCGAGCAGGCCAGCAGCACGCCTTGCCAGATAAGCAAACATCACCAGCTCAAATCGTGAAATTAATAGGCCTCCCAACCAAAAAAACGCAAAGTTGTTTTTATGGTCTAATGGAGCCAATCCTCCAATCGCAAGCCACAGGGCGCTTTTGCGGGCTTTCTCGTGCGCGCCTCGCATGGGTTCAGTTGAGCAACCCGGCGGCAATTGGCGTGCTGAAACATCGTTTGTATTGGCAAAAACCAAAGGAGACACGATGAACCACACCTCATTTGCAACCACCACGCGCGGCCTCAACCGCGCCCTGCCGCCCATGCGGCTCTATGAGCGCGCCAAGAAACTTGGCGTGTGGAATCCGTCCGACATTGACCTATCGAAAGACAAGGCCGATTGGGCCGCGCTGACCGAGGCCGAAAAAGACCTCATCTGGCGGCTGCTGGCGCTGTTCGTCTCTGGCGAGGAAGCCGTAACCCTCGACCTGCTGCCGCTCATCAGCGTCATCGCCGCCGAGGGGCGTATCGAGGAGGAGATGTACCTGACCACCTTCCTGTTCGAGGAAGCCAAGCACACCGACTTCTTCCGCCGATTTTTAGATGAAGTAGCGCTTTTTCCCTCTCCCTTCGGGAGAGGGGAGGGGGGTGAGGGCCTCGACCATTATCACGCCGAAAACTACCGCCACATCTTCTACCAGGCCCTGCCCGAAGCCCTGCTGGCGCTCAAAACCGACCCCTCTCCCGCCGCACAGATACGCGCCTCAGTCACCTACAACATGGTCGTAGAGGGCGTCTTGGCCGAGACGGGCTACCATGCCTTTTTCACCGCCTTGCAGCGCAAAGACCTGATGCCCGGCCTGCGCAAGGGAATCTCGCTCCTGAAGCAGGATGAGTCCCGCCACATCGCCTATGGCATTTACCTGCTCTCGCGCCTGGTGGCCGAACACCCCCACCTGTGGGACGAACTGCAAACCCAGATGAACGCCCTGCTGCCCTCAGCCATCGGCGTCATCGGCGATGCCTTTGCCGCTTACGAAATCGTCCCCTTTGGGCTGGTGGAAGACGACTTCATTGAATACGCCATGACCCAGTTTAGCAAACGCGCCGAGCGCCTCGAAAAAGCGCGCGGGGCCAGCCTGGACGAAATCAACCGCGTCACCCAAGCCGTCATCGAGAGTGGAGATTCGTAACCCGGAATCCATTCCACAGCCTGTCGTTCGTGCCGCAAGATTTTCGCGCCTTTTATCGAAAACCCATGCCCACCAAACGCCCCACCTACCTCGCCTCGCGCCACATCCACCCCAAAGTGCGCCTCGATACCGCCCAACTGCCCGATGGCCGCCTCATCGAACCGGTCATCCTCGAATTCAGCCACTGGGCCGGCGTCATCGCCCTCACCCAAGCGCAAGAAGTCCTCCTCATCCGTCTCTACCGGCGCGGGGTAGATGACATCATCTGGGAAATCCCCGGCGGCATGATTGACCCCGGAGAAACCCCGCTCCAAGCCGCCAAACGCGAGCTGCTCGAGGAAACCGGCTACGGCGGCGGGACGTTCATCGCCATGCCGGTCATCTCGCCCAACGCCGATAATCACACCAACCGCTACCACCCCTTCCTGGCGCTGGACGTGGAAAAACTCGGCGAGTTGTCCGAGGAGGACATCGAGCGCATCGAAGTTCACCCCACCCCGCTCCCGCAGGTCATCCGCATGGCCCAGCGCGGCGAACTGCTCCAAGCCATGCAGGTCAGCGCCCTGTTTTTTGCGCTCTCGCACCTGAAGCGTATCCTGCCATGAACCCGCTCATCGCGCTCAAAGCCCTGCGCGAGTTGGGACCAACCGCCGTTGCCCTCAACGCGCTCTACAAACTGGGCCTGAAAACGGGCTATTTTCGGTGGATGGACCCGCAACCGCCGCCAAGAGACCATTCTCCATCGCCCCTCGCCAATCATCTCCTGCCCCTGCCCTCCCGCGAAGCGCTTCTCGCCACCCTCGGCCCGGCAGGACTGCAACAACTCACCCGCGAGGCCGATGAAATCGTAGCGGGAAAATACCGTCAGTTCGGCGGCGAGCCGGTCAAAATCACCCTCCAGCCGCCCACCCTGCGCCACTGGACGGAATGCGAAACCGCCCACCACACCGCCGACATCAAACTCACCTGGGAAGCGGCCCGCTTCGGCTGGGCCTTCACCCTGGGGCGCGCCTATCACGCCACCGGCAGCGAAACATACGCAGAAGCCTTCTGGCGCTATTTTGAGACCTTCCAGGCCGCCAACCCACCTTATTTTGGGGAAAATTGGATGAACGGGCAAGAAGCCGGACTCCGTTTAATGGCCTTTACCTGGGCCGGGCAAGTCTTCCGTCAAGCCGAGCAAACCACCCCCGCACGCCTCGCTGGCCTGGCCGCTTCGATCAGCATTCACGCCGCCCGCATTCCCGCTACCCTGCTCTATGCGCGTTCGCAAAACAACAACCATCTACTCACCGAAGCCGCCGCGCTCTACACGGCCAGCCTGGCCCTGCCCCAACACCCGCACGCCGCCCAATGGAGAAAAACCGGCCAAAAGTGGCTCAGGTGGTGTTTCGAGAACCAAATTGACGAAACCGGCGAATACGTTCAGCACTCCACCAACTATCACCGCCTGATGCTGCAAACAGCATTGTGGCTGTTCGCCCTGGCCTCACCAATTTCCCCCGAACCAGACGAACTTTTCAACCCTGTAAACCGTGAGAACCTGGCCCGCGCCACACGCTGGCTGCTCTCGCTGCTAGATGTTGACTCCGGGGGAGTGCCGAACCTGGGCGCAAACGATGGCGCATATATTTTCCCCCTTTCGTCCTTCCCTTTCAGAGATTTCCGCCCGGTCGCCCGCGCCGCCGCGCAAGCCTTCCTTGATGATACGCCGCCCACAGGCCCCTGGGATGAGATGACGCTCTGGTTTGGCCTGCCGCGCAGCGAACGCCTGCTCCACCCCCCCGCACGCCCCTCGGTCTTCCGCCATGTTTGCATAATGCGGCCAAAATGGCGGAATGAAAAGGCGGCCTCGTGGGGCTATCTGCGCGCCGCGCATTACCAATCGCGCCCCTCACACGCCGACCAACTGCACTTCGACCTGTGGTGGCGCGGATGGAACATCACCCTCGACCCTGGCACCTATCACTACAACGCCCCCCCGCCCTGGGACAACGCCCTGACCTCCACGCTCGTTCACAACACCGTCACAGTAGATGGCCGGGAGCAGATGACGCGCGTCAGCCGATTCCTGTATCTCAATTGGGCCAATGCCACCGCGTGGGAAACTCCCCCAAACGGCGAAGCATTCCTCCAGCGCATTTCGGCCCACACCGAGGCATACGCCCGCCTGGGAATCGATCACACCCGCACAATAACGGTCTATCCCAATGAACGCTGGCAGGTGGAGGACGAACTGTTCAACCAGGAGCAAAAATCGCATGTCCATCGCCTGCATTGGCTGCTGCCCGATTGGGAGTGGAAGGCCGAGTTTCGAGATTCGACATTCGAGATTCGGTTGAAGTCTCCGCTCGGATGGGTGACGCTCAAAATAGACATTCAACCGGCCAACCTGCAACCTTCAACATCCATCGTCCGTGCCGGGGAGATTGCGTGGGGAAATCTGCCCAATTGCCCGCCAACACGCGGCTGGTTCTCACCCACTTACGGCGTTAAAAATCCCGCGCTTTCACTGGCGGTTGAAGTACAATCGGCAAAAACCGTTCGGTTTACGACAGAATTCCAATTCCCTGCCATAGACGATGGGCGCTAGCCCCCGGCGCCTATGGCCCCCGGTCAGCCCATGCACATCCTTCTCATCCACCAGGCCTTTGCCGCGCTCGATGAACCGGGCGGAACGCGCCATCACGAACTGGCGCGTTTTCTCGTCTCCAAAGGACACCGGGTGACGGTCATTGCCTCGCCGGTCAGTTATCTTACAGGCGAAAAAGCCCCCCCACCCCCCTCCGGCTCCCCCCATTTTTTTCAAAAATGGGGGGAGAGCAAGAGCGAGGCGAAAATGGGGGGAGAGCAAGAGCAAGGGGTGCGGGTGATTCGCGCCTACACCTACAACGCCCTGCATAAGTCCTTCGTCCACCGCGTGTTTGCGTTCATCTCGTTCATGATTTCGTCTTTCTTTGCCGGGCTGAGCGTCAGGAACGTGGATGTGGTTTGGGGCACTTCGCCGCCGATTTTCCAGGGGTGGACGGCCTGGATGCTGGCGCGGCTGAAAGGGGCCAAGTTCCTGTTCGAGGTGCGCGACCTGTGGCCCGATTTTGCCATCGCAGTCGGGGTGCTGAAAAACCCGCTGCTGATAAACATGTCGCTTTGGCTGGAGCGCTTCCTATACCGCCGCGCCGACCAGGTGATGGTCAACAGCCCGGGGTATATGGAACACGTTGCCAGCCGGGGCGCGCAGCGCGTCGAGCTAATTCCCAACGGGGCCGACCCCGCGATGTTCAATCCGCTCGATATGGGCAGCCCGTTTCGGGCATCCAATCATCTGCAAAATCGTTTCGTGGTCTTGTACGCCGGGGCGCACGGGATTTCTAACGACCTGGACGTGGTGTTAGACGCCGCCGTTCTGCTGGCGCGGCGGCTCGATATTCACTTCGTGCTGCTCGGCGACGGCAAGGAGAAGGCCAATTTACAGGCCCGCGCGCAGCAGTTGGGGGTTCGGAATGTGACCTTCTTGCCGCCGGTGCCGAAAAGTGAAATGGGCGCGGCCCTGGCCGGGGCCGATGCCTGCCTGGCGATTTTGAAGCCGCTCCAAGAATACAAAACCACCTACCCGAACAAGGTGTTCGACTATATGGCCGCTGGGCGTCCGGTGATTCTCGCCATAGATGGCGTCATCCGCCAGGTGGTTGAAGCAGCCGGTTGCGGGCTGTTTTGCGAGCCGGGCAACCCCCAAGCCCTGGCCGATGCGGTCCTGAAACTGGCCTCCGACCGTGACGCGGCCCTGCAGATGGGACTGGCTGGCCGCGCCTACCTGGAGCAGCACTTCAGCCGCGAAGTGTTGGCGGAGAAGTTGGAGATGTTGTTGGTGGGGATGGTCAAAGAGCAGCCCAGACCCAGAAAACATTTGAAATGAAATACGCATTCCAACTCACCCGCCAAACCTGGCTGGCACAATCTCTCATTTTCCTCGTCACGGCCTGGAACATTCAGGCCGGTCTGGCATTTCTGCTCCAGCCAGAGCAGTTCGCGCCCGGTTTCATGCTGGGCGGCGTCCCCGGCGCAGTGGCGGTGCGCGGGGTGGGCGTCTTGTTCCTGATGTGGAACGTCCCCTACCTGGTTGCGCTCTGGAATCCACAAAAATATTTCCTGGCGCTGCAACTGGCGGTGGCGATGCAGGCGGTGGGCCTGGCCGGGGAGAGTTACATTTTATCCACGCTGACGGCAGAGTATGCCACGTTAGCGGCTTCCATCGAGCGCTTTATCGCCTTCGATGGGGCAGGATTGCTGCTTTTACTGGGCGCGTTCTGGCTGGTCAGCAAACCCGCCATCCGACCCTAGGGCTTATTATTCACCATTCTCGGAACCAAATCTCCCTCCACAGCGTCAAGCGGACAGAATGCTTTACTCGCCGCGCCCCGGCCGGAACGCCGAACACCGGCCAAAGCACATCACCTTACGTGGAGGAAACCATGAAATCACCCGCTCGTATTGGATTGTTTTGCCTGATGGCGGCTGCTTTGTTGCTCACTGCCTGTAGCGCCCAAGCCGCTGCCACCCCGCCTGCGCCTGCCATTGAAGAATTAGCCCCGCCCGCCGGCCCTCAAGGCGAACCATACCGCCTGGATAGCAGCGCCCCCCCAGCCCAAAAGAGTGCCGAGGCCGAGAGCCAGTTCCCCGCCCAGGGCGATGACATGCCCGGCGCCGGAGTCGTCGTGCAAACCGGAGCTGATGCGCTCACCGCTGCCCAATCTGACAACCGCATGGTCATCAAAAATGGGGAAATCCGCCTATTGGTGGAGGACGCCGATAACGCCATTGACCGCGCCCTGCAAGTGGTCGGCGACGTGCGCGGATACATCATCTCCTCCCGCAGTTGGTACCAGACCGGCCCAGACGGCAAAAACTACAAATACGCCACCGTCACCATCGGCGTGCCAGCCGACCAGTTCGAAACCGCCATGCGCCGCTTCCGGGCAATGGCCCTGCGCGTTTTGGATGAAAACGCCTCCGGGCAAGATGTGAGCGACGAGTATGTAGACTTGCAATCGCAGCTGGTCAATCTCGAAGCCACCCGCGACCGAATTCGCAGTTTCCTTAACGAGGCCAAAACGGTCGAAGAATCGCTACGCGTCAACAAAGAGCTCTCGAACATCGAAGGTGAAATCGAAAAGGTCAAGGGACGCATGAATTACCTTTCAAATCGCGCTGCTTTCTCAACCATCAGCGTCACCTTTGAGCCAGAAATCCCACCCCTGCCACCCACCCCCACCCGCACGCCCATCCCAACCGCCACGCCCAAACCGTGGAACCCGGGTGAAACGGCCCAGGCCGCCACAAAATCGTTGACGAGCATTTACCAGGCGCTGATAGAACTTGCCATTTGGGTTTTCATCGTCATTGTGCCACTTCTGGCCCCGCCGCTGTTGGTTGCCTGGGGTATCTTCAAGATAGCAACCCGCAAAAAGACCCAAGCGGCCAAATAAACGCACAATCCGCTCAGCCCAACCGGAGAATTGCTTCTCCGGTTTTTTGCATTCAGCACCAGAAATAATGATATTTGTCAATTCTCTCCATGACAAAAACAGGTTAGCCGGTTGCCCCCAACTAGACCTGAGTCGCACGCCTCCTGCAACACCCAGGCGGGCAAACTTTCGGGCGGCAATATCCAAAAAGTGGCGCTGGCCCGCGAATTATCCCGCACGCCCAAGGTCTTAATCGCCGCCTAGCCTACCCGAGGGGGCGATATTGGCACGAGCGAATTGATCCACAAGAACTTGCTCCAACAGTGCGAAGCAGGCGCGGCTATCCTGCTCATTTCAAACGAACCATAAAGCCGAGCGCGGACGGGTCGGCCTGCTCATGGCCGGGGTGCGCCCCGAATAAGTTTCGCAAGGCTATTTAGCCACAGGGTCAGATTCAGGGGGCAAAGTCCAGCAAGCAGTTCCGCGAAAACTCTAACCCAAAATTAATACCAAAATTGTCCGATTTCGTTAAAATAAGCACAATCTTGTGAAATGTTACACAAACACAGTTCAAGTTTAGAGGTAACCCGATGGATGTCGTCACCCTTTCCCGTCTTCAGTTTGGCGTTACCACCGCCTTTCACTTTCTCTTCGTCCCGCTCACCCTGGGGCTAATCTGGTTCGTGGCCTTCTTCCAGACCATGTACTACCGCACCGGTGAAGAACACTACCGCCGCATGGCAAAATTCTGGGGCAAACTCTTCCTGGTCAACTTTGGCATGGGCGTCGTCACCGGCATTGTGCAAGAGTTCCAGTTCGGCATGAACTGGAGCGAGTACAGCCGCTTCGTGGGCGATGTCTTTGGGGCGTTGCTGGCCATTGAAGCCCTGGTGGCCTTCTTCCTCGAATCGGTCTTCATCGGCATCTGGATTTTTGGCGAGGGGCGCGTTTCCAAACAGGTACATCTCTTCTCCATTTGGATGGCCGCCATCGGGAGTCTATTCTCCTCGATTTGGATTCTGCTCGCCAATGGCTGGATGCAGCACCCCGTCGGACACATCATCCACCCCGAAACAGGCAACGCCCAACTGGTAGATTTCCTGGCTCTGGTCACCAACCCCAAGGGCTGGCTCCTGTTCTGGCACGCCATTTCCGCTGGCATGGCAACCGCCGCCTTCCTGTTGCTGGGCGTCAGCGCCTGGTACATCCTGCGCAAACGCGAGTTAGACGTGTTCAAGCCCTCCTTCACCGCTGGGGCCATAATCGGCCTGATTGCCGCCTTCGCCCTGCTAATGACCGGCCACGAGCAGGGACAGGAAATGCGCCTATACCAGCCCATGAAACTGGCCGCCGTAGAAGCCATTTGGGAGACCGAACAGCCCGCATCCTTCTCGCTCCTCACCATCGGCGACCTGACCGGCAAGCAGGAAGTCTGGTCCATACGCATACCATACCTGATGAGTTTCCTGGCTTGCAACAACTTCAACTGCGAAGTGCGCGGCGTGAACGATTTACAGGCCGAATACGAAGCGCTCTACGGCCCCGGCGACTACATCCCGCTAATGGTCGCCACTTACTGGTCGTTTCGCATCATGGTCGGCATTGGCTTTCTCCTGCTTGGGGTAGCAGCCTTTGCCCTGCTGGTCATCTTACGCGGCTACCCAGAGAAACTCACCCGCTGGCTAAAGTGGATGCCTTACCTGATTCCCCTCCCGTTTCTGGCGGGCGTGGCTGGCTGGGTCACCACCGAAATGGGACGCCAGCCCTGGGTGGTACAGGGACTGCTCACCACCGCCCAGGCCATCTCACCCAACCTGACGGCCATAGACGTGAGCATCAGCCTGACCGGGTTCACCACCATCTACAGCGTTCTAACCGTCATCATGGTCATGCTCATGCACCGCTTTGCGCGCGAAGGCACCGAAGCCGCGCTCACCAAATCCGTTGATGTGGCCTCCACCGGCCCTGCGCTGACCCCCAGCCTGGTAGGTGCGCAGGATTAACGCCCAACGTCCCGAAGGTTTTGAAGCCTTCGGGACGTTTTGTCACAAAAAACACACACTGTAACACAAAAAGACACATTCGTTACGTTTATCACACGAAAAAGATTACATCCTTCACATTCCCCTCAAACTCATAACACTTACAATATCGGTAAAAGTTGAGTTAAACCGTAAATGTTTCGCCAGCAGGAAACCATGCTCAAAATCAACCGCCAAACCGATTATGCCGTGCGCGTCGTGCTAGCCCTGGCCAAACAGGGCCAGGCGGCGCGTCTTTCGTCGGCGGTTATCCAGCGCGAAATGCAAATCCCGAAAGCGTTCATGGCACGGATTGTGGCGCAATTGGCCCAGGCTGGTCTGGTGAACACCTTCCCGGGGCGCGATGGCGGCCTCAGCCTGCCCCGCCCACCGGAGCAGATTACCCTGCTTCAGGTGGTAGAGGCTTTTGAGGGGCGTTTGCTGCTTTCAGAGTGCTTGCAACTCAACGGCGAAGACGACTGTCCTTTTGTTGGTCACTGTCCGGTGCGCCCCAATTGGGGCCGCATTCAGGGTGCCATGGCGCGCGAGATGGCCGCCATCCATTTTGCCCAACTCGCTGCCGATTCCCAACCGATCCATTTGACATTCCCCGTCGGGCAGCCGACGGGTTAATCGCTCCCATTCTCTTTCAGGAGGCTCTATGGACCCCATGATGCTTACTCTTTCACGGTGGCAGTTTGCGCTGACCACCATCTACCACTGGCTGTTTGTCCCGCTCACGCTGGGGCTGGGCTGGTTTGTGGCGTACTTCCAAACCCGCTACTACCAGACCAAAGACGAAACCTGGCGCCAAATGACCAAATTTTGGGGCAAACTGTTCCTCATCAACTTTGCCATTGGCGTTGTTACCGGCATTGTGCAAGAGTTTCAATTTGGCATGAACTGGAGCGAATATAGCCGCTTCGTAGGCGATATTTTCGGCGCGCCGCTGGCCGTGGAAGCCTTGCTGGCCTTTTTCATGGAAAGCACCTTCCTGGGTGTGTGGATTTTTGGCGAAGGAAAAGTGCCGGAAAAAGTCCACCTGGCCTCCATCTGGCTGGCCGCACTCGGCTCCAACCTCTCAGCCATCTGGATTTTGATTGCCAACGGCTGGATGCAGCACCCGGTGGGCTATACCCTGATAGATGGCCGCGCCCAAATGACCGATTTCTTTGCCGTCATTGGCAACCCCAAAGCATGGGTTTTCATCTGGCACACCCTGGCCGATGGCTTGGCGATGGCATCCTTCCTACTGCTGGCCGTCAGCGCCTGGCATCTGGCTCGCAAAAGCAATGTTAATTTCTTCAAACGCTCTTTCCAGGCAGGCGCGCTGGTTGGGCTGATTGCCAGCGCCCTGGTCTTTTTGGGCGGACACACCATGGGCCAATTCATGTTCGAATCGCAACCCATGAAATTTGCCGCGCTCGAGGCCCACTGGGAAACCTCCGCACCCGCCGATTTTTCCATCCTCACCATCGGCGATTTAAGCGGCAAGCGCGAGGTCTGGTCCATCCGCTTCCCGGCGGTACTCAGCTTTCTGGCCTGCAACAACTTTTCCTGCGAAGTGCCAGGCGTGTATGACCTGCAAGCACAATACCAGGCCCAATATGGCCCTGGAGATTACATCCCGTTAATGGTCGTCACCTACTGGACCTTCCGCCTCATGATGACCTTCGGCTTCATCATGATGGGCGCAGCGGCCTGGTTCTTGTGGAATACCCGCAAACCCAATTACGAAAACGCCAAATGGATGAAGTTCGTCCCCTTCGGCGCGCTGGCCCTGCCCTACCTGGCAAACGCTTCGGGCTGGATTCTCACCGAAATGGGCCGCCAACCCTGGATTGTCTATGGCCTGCTCAAAGTGCAAGAGGCCGTCTCGCCCAAACTGACCAGCCTCGATTTGTGGATTTCACTCATCGGCTACACGGCCCTCTACGGTTCACTCGCAGTGGCTATGGTCAAACTCATGGTCAAATACGCCACCGGTGACCCCTCCGCCGCCATGCACGAATCGGTGGACGTGGCCCCTGGCCTGGTGGGCGCTCAAGACTAACACGGGCTTCACAAAGGTCTGTTGCAAAAAAGGAGAAATTATGTCTCATGAAACTCTGCAAATCATCTGGTACGTGCTAATCGCCATTTTGTGGATTGGCTTCTTCTTCCTGGAAGGCTTCGACTTCGGCGTCGGCATGTTGTTGCCCTTCCTGGGCAAAAAAGACGAAGAACGCCGCGCCATCATCAACACCATTGGCCCGGTTTGGGATGGCAACGAAGTCTGGCTGCTCACAGCCGGCGGCGCCACCTTTGCCGCCTTTCCACACTGGTATGCCAGCATGTTTAGCGGCTTTTACCTGGCCCTCTTCCTGTTGCTGGTTGGGCTGATACTGCGCGGCATTTCGTTTGAATACCGCTCTAAAAGCCCCAACCCCACCTGGCGCAATCGTTTTGACTGGATGATTGCCATCGGCTCCTTCCTGGCCTCTCTGTTGCTGGGCGCGGCCTTTGCCAACCTGCTGCGCGGCGTGCCGATTGATGCTGAAGGCAACTACACCACCGCCAACGGCATCATGACCGTGCTGGGACTGCTCAATCCCTTCGGCATTTTGGGTGGCCTGACCACCGTCGCGGTCTTCCTCCTGCATGGCGCCAACTTCCTCGGCCTCAAGCTGGAAGGCCAACTGAAAAATCGCGCAGACGAACTCTCGAAAAAACTGTGGATTGCCGCCGTTGCGCTGTATCTGACACTGACCGTCTTCACCTACATCTCCGGTTACTGGCAGCGCGGCCTGGTCAACCCGGGCATCATCCCGATTACAGCAGTTGTCACCCTTCTTGTGGCGGGCTACTTCATCAACCAAAAACGCGATGGCTGGGCTTTCATCATGGTAGCACTCAACATCGTTCTGACCCAGGTAACCTTCTTCAGCATCATGTTCCCCAACGTGATGATTTCGAGCCTCAACCCCAACTGGAACCTGACCATCTACAACGCATCCTCCTCGCAATACACCCTGACGGTCATGTCCATCGTCGCCCTCATCTTCGTCCCGATTGTGCTGGCCTACCAAGGCTGGACCTACTGGATGTTCCGCAAGCGTGTAACAACCGACAAAAAATCACTGGTCTATTAAAAACGCTCCAAAGGCGGGCGGCCTTGTGCCGCCCGCCTTTTTTGACGGCCAACCAGACCAACATCACGACCAACAGATTTGGAATATGACAACAACCTGTCATTTATCCTACAATTGTCATACGAACCCGTTAAACCGCTGTTAACCGGTTGACTCCGCGCCCGATTCGTCATATACTCCTTATAAGGTGAATACGATTATGCCTGTGTTGACGGACATCCAACTGGTCGAATATTGAAAGGCACGCTCTTCCTGCGTGCCTTTTTCATTTCCCGTGACAAAGGAGAGTAACCATGAACTACAGTATGATTGGAAAAATCGAAAAAGCCAAACGTTATGCCGAAGACCGCAGCCGCTTTATCTTCCACAAGTTCGAAGTCACCTTCCGCGGCGATAACAATGACCACCATGTGACATTCGATAACGGCAGATTTACCTGTGATTGCGAATTCTTCCTTGCCAACCAGCGTTGCGCCCATACCATGGCACTCGAACACCTGCTCAAAGACATGTTGCCCGAAGTTGTGTACTCCTGATACAACCGAATAAAGCAAGCGCCTCGCTCAGCCCACAGTCACCCTGTGGGCTGAATTCTTCACACCGCCTTCTCGCTCTTATTTTTCGGTTACAATACCCCCTATGACCTTCAAAATTTCCCGGCGTGACTTTCTCAAGCTCACCGGCGCCTCCCTGGCGGGGCTGGCCTTTTCTCCTTACCTACCCCCTGGCAACGAATTTCAAGACGGCGCGCTCATCCGGGTTGCCACCACACAAGTCAGCATCCATAAACGCCCCGATGACGGCAGCGCCATCGTCGGTCAGGTTTACCGCGACCAGGTGCTAAACGTTTACGAAGAAGTGGATTCCGGCACCCCCGGCTACAACCCGGTCTGGTATCGCGTATGGGGCGGATACGTCCACCGCGCGCGCATGCAAAAGGTACAATACACCTACAACCAGCCGGCCCTGCCCGTGCGCGAGAGCGGCCAACTGGCCGAAGTCAGCGTCCCTTATACCCAGGTCATGCGCAAAGTCGGCGCGCGCTGGGACGCGCTCTACCGGCTCTATTACACATCCGTTCACTGGGTGATCGGGCTAGACGAAGGCCCCGATGGCACCCCCTGGTACCGCCTGCTCGATGAGCTGCTCGACATCACCTATCACGCCCCCGCCGCGCACTTCCGGCTCATCCCCGATGAAGAACTGACACCCATCTCACCCGAAATACCTTTAGAGCAAAAACGCATCGAAGTGGACCTGCGAAACCAAATTTTGACCTGCTTTGAAAACGACCAGGCCGTCTTCCGCACCCTGATTGCTTCAGGGCGCCTGAGCAGCCAGCCCGGCCCCAACGGCATTCCCACCCGCACCCCAGCCGGAAAAGCCCGCATCAACGTCAAAATGCCCTCCAAACACATGGGCAACGGCAACCTGGCCGCCGACATCGAAGCCTACGAACTGCCCGGCGTAGCCTGGACGACCTTCTTCAAATACGACCACCTGCCTTTTCAGGGACATGCCTTTCACGGCACCTATTGGCACGACAACTTCGGCGTGCCAATGAGCAGCGGCTGCATCAACATGCGCACCGAAGAAGCCAAATGGCTCTTTCGGTGGTGCCTGCCCGCCGCCCCCGCCCAAGAAATCCACCCCCTCACCCTCGACAAAAAAGGCTACGGCACCCCGGTCACATTCACGCAGTAGTTTTTTGTGGATGTCCTGACCAAACCGCATTCCACCAGCCTCCGCATTTTCCTGCCACCATGCCCACCCTCCACTGGAACGGAAAAAACCACCCCCCGCCCCAGCCCGCCTCACTGACCCTCGACTCAGTCATCCACCCCGGCGGAGCCGGCTACCCGGCAGACCCCCCATCCAACAATCTCTACCAGGGCGATAACCTCGCCATCCTGGCAGCCCTCCTGCCCCACTACGAAAGCCGCATTCACTTAATCTACGCCGATCCGCCCTTCTTCACCAACCGCAAATTCCACGCCCGCATCGGGCGCAACGAAGATTCGCGCAAACCCGCCGAATGGCAGCTGGCCGAAGGCTATGCCGACCACTGGACAGACCTGGATGAATACATCCAATTCCTGTATGAGCGGTTAACGCTCATGTATCAGTTGCTATCGCCTACCGGCACACTCTACCTGCACCTGGACTGGCACGCCGATGCCTACGCCCGGCTCTTGCTGGATGAAATTTTCGGCCCAGAACGTCTACTGAACGAAATCATCTGGGCCTATCACGGCCCATCCCCCATTCGTTCGGCCTTCAACCGCAAACACGACACCATCCTGGTCTACACCAAAAGCGAAGAATACACATTTAACGCCGACGCCGTGCGCATCCCCTACGACCCAACAACGGTCAAAACCTTCGCATCCTCACCCAAAGCCGGCTTCGGCAAAGTCCCCAACCTCGCGCGCGGCAAAGTGCCAGAAGACTGGTGGTACTTCCCTGTTGTAGCACGCCTGCACAACGAGCGGACAGGCTACCCCACCCAAAAGCCCGAAGCCTTGCTAGAGCGCATCATCCTGGCCTCCTCCAACCCCGGCGACCTGGTTGCCGACTTTTTCTGCGGCTCTGGCACCACACCTGTGGTCGCTGCCCGCCATCATCGCCGCTTCCTGGCATCCGACGCCACCTTCCGCGCCATCCACACCACGCGCACCCGATTGGCGCGTGAAAAAAGCCCGCCGTTTGGAATTTGGGCAGAAACAAAAAAGATGAAAGAAGGAGAAAGCAACACTCCATCTTTCCTCTTTCATCTTTCATCCAACCAGGTCCACCTCACCGGCAACAACCTCCCCACCTATTGGGAACTCGACCCCAACTGGGACGGAATCACCTTTCACAGTTACGCCCAGGCCTTCCTACCGTTGCGCAACGGCGACCTGCCGCGCTCGCTGCCCCTCCCACCCCAAACCGGAACCATTTGCCTGCGCGCCATTACACCCGATGGAAAACAAGCTCAGGCTGTGCTAGCAGAGCCATCTATTTGACCTCCTTCGGCTTGCATAACAGAAAAAATGAGTTGGCTGCAAATCAGCCTTCGTCTCTTCGTAGAAATTCGCAGACGGTTTGACAAAACAACAACCGTGACGTCCCAGAAACTTTGAAGAGAGAATGTCCAAGATTCCAGGATAAGCCACACAGAAAACATCCTTTTATCCTTCCATCCGGTTACCCAAATGGGCAATTTCAGATTTGGAATCGCTGAAAAGACACGAAGGAATTCCGAAAGGCGCAAAAAAGACGGCTACAATTTTGGCAGCACAATGGACTTCTGGTTCTGATACTTGCCTTTTTTATCAGCGTAACTCACCTCGCACTCCTCATCCGCCTCGAAGAACAAGACCTGCGCCAGCCCCTCGTTGGCGTAGATTTTGGCTGGCAACGGCGTGGTGTTCGAAATTTCGAGCGTTACATAACCCTCCCACTCTGGCTCAAAGGGCGTCACATTCACAATAATCCCACAGCGGGCATAGGTTGATTTTCCCAAACAAACCGTCAACACCCCACGCGGAATGCGGAAATACTCAATCGAGCGCGCCAGCGCAAACGAATTGGGCGGCACAATGCACACATCACCCACAAAATCAACCATACTTTTCGGGTCAAAATGCTTGGGGTCCACCACCGCCCCAAACACATTCGTAAAAATCTTGAACTCATCGGCCACGCGCAGGTCATATCCATAAGACGACACGCCATACGAAATAACCCCTTTACGCACCTGGCTGTCCACAAACGGCTCAATCATGCCCTGCTCGTGCGCCATCTTGCGAATCCAATGGTCAGGTTTCAAACCCATAAAACACTCCTTATTTGACAAAAAAATTAACAAAAGTCAACCTTCCGGCCTCAATGTTTACCACCTGTTCATACACCCTGCCATAATGAACCAGTGACAAACGATACTCACCCGCCGGAATCTCGCCCAGGGCGAAGGTTTCCTGCAACACATCATCGCCATTCACACCGGTCGGCACATACGTCGCCGCTGAACCGACTGAAATCGGGTTGAAAGTCCCGTTTTCCATGCGCTGAACGTTCACCAGCCCCTTCACCGGGTTGCCGCGCCCGTCCACAATTCGCCCGGCCAACACGCCCATCCCCGGCAGCGGCGCAAGCCACAACTCTGGGTTGCGGGTGGCAAAGTAATCATTCGCCCCGCGCCGCACCTCAAAGTGCAGGTGACTGCCAATGGCCGTGC
The DNA here is from genome assembly GCA_034432755.1 of Anaerolineales bacterium. Classification (GTDB taxonomy): domain Bacteria; phylum Chloroflexota; class Anaerolineae; order Anaerolineales; family Villigracilaceae; genus UBA5195. Next base: position 24,495 of record DAOUBQ010000045.1, on the reverse strand, counting down.
CGCTCGCGCCCACCTCGCCAATTTGCTCGCCCGCTGCCACGCGCTGGCCCGCGCTCACCCCAACGCGGTGCAAATGCCCATAGAGCGTGTAAAACATCTCACCAGCCAGCCAATGCTCCAACACCACCACATTCCCATAAAACGCCGGCACCCAGGCCAGCGGCCCGCCCTCAGCCCGGCCCTCTCGCGGCGGCAGGGGCAGCGCATCATCACCGGCAAAAACCACCACCCCGTCGGCGGCGGCCAGCACGGGTGTGCCTTGCGGATTATAAAACTCCACCCCATGGTGGATTTCGCGTTTGTCATCTTGCGTACTGCCATAGGGATACGACCGCTCAATGGTGATGCTTGCCTCCGGCGGGATGGGACGCTGCAAGAGAAAGTGTCCGCTTAAGTAGCAGACCGGGCTGGCGGTACACGCCTCGCTGACGACCGTTATTTCAGCAGTGGGTGTGGCTGAGGGGGCCGCCATCGCTGAAGGCGTGGAGGTGACCATCGGCGGTGGAGGCGTTCGAGAGGGAACAACGGTTTCCATAACGGAAACCACAGCCAGCGGGGTCTGCTCCAGCGCGGGCGGGGTGGAACAGGCCGATAAAACGGCCAACATAACCAGCAACAGAATCCGGCGCATTAAGCGGCAATTCCCCCGCGCGTTTCCAAAGATTGACGAATTTGTCCCTCGGCGGCATTTGCCCGCGCTTCGAGCGTTTTCAGTTCCCCCAGCAAACCGGTGGCTGAGGCTTTGTCTTGCAGGCTGTTGATGTTGATTCGCACGTTATATCCGGCAGCGGTGAGGGCAGCCCGCGCCATGGCCGCGCCGCTCGCCCCATCGCTGAGGGCGTTCAGGTTGCCCGCCGCCACCATCTGCGCGGCCAGTTCGACCACCCGCGCGGCCATGCCCGCTACTTTGAGCGGCACGCGCGCGGCATGGAGGGTAGCCTTCTCGATTTCGGCCTCACGTAATTTGGCCTGGGTTTCGGAATCCTTGGGCAGTTTGAAAGCCGCCATCACCGCATCGAAAGCGGCGGCGTCTTCGGCAACGGCGGCGGTCAGGGCAGCGCGCAAGGTTTCGGCCTCGGCGCGAATGGATTCGGCCTGGGGTTGCACCTCGGCATATTTCTTCTTGCCCAGGGTGAGACCAGCCATCATCGCCACCAGGGCGGCGCCCATCGCACCCGCGTAGGCCGCCGCGCAGCCACCACCGGGGGCCGGGGTGGCAGCAGCCAGGTCAGCCAGGAAATCCGATTTGGTGATTTGGTGATTTAATGATTGTTGCGCGGCAAACAGGCGCGTTTCTAATACCTGGTCGGGCTTAAATTGGTCGAGTTGGGTGTACCAGACCGCTGCGTCAACCAGCGCCTCTTGTGGAATCAGGCCAACCAGTTCGCTGTGATGGATTCCAACGCCATAACGCGCCGCCTCGCGCCGAATCGTCTCCACCACCCGCGCAATGGGCGTTTGGCGGTAATCCGTCAGGTTCATCGAGACCTGGGCGCGGCCCTCCACCAGAAACCCGGCGGCCTTCACAAAGCGAAACCCGCCCGAAGACTGGCGCACGGCTCTGGCAATTGCTTTGGCAATCGTCACATCGTCGGTGGTGAGATAGACGTTGAACGCCACCAGCGGGGCGCGCGCGCCAATGACGGTTGCGCCTGCCGGGCCCAGTTTGGCCGGGCCGTAATCGGGCGCGCGGTTGGGGTCGGTTTCGATTTCAGTCTTGAGCGCCTCATATTGCCCGCGCCGGATGACCTCCAGGTTGGCGCGCTCTGGGCGGCGCGCGGCGGCCTCGTACAGGTAAACCGGTATGCCTAATTCTTTCGCTACGCGCTCTGCCAGGCGCTCGGCCAGCGCCACGCACTCTTCCATCGTTACGCCGGAGAGCGGCACAAAGGGGACGACATCTGTGGCGCCAATGCGCGGATGTTCGCCTGTGTGCTGGTTCAGGTCAATTAATTCGGCGGCTTTGGCAATGGCGCGAAAGGCGGCCTCCTCCACACCGGCGGGGGAGCCGGCAAAGGTCAGCACGGTGCGGTTATGGTCGGTATCGGATGACTGGTCGAGGAGGGTCACTTCAGGGACGGATGCGGCAGCCGCTACGATGGCCTGCACCACTTCGGGGCGGCGGGCTTCAGAGAAATTGGGAATACATTCGATGAGTTGAGACATGCGTCCATTATAAAAGGTTGCAGGGAAGTTGACAAATCTGGCAATCACGCTGAAAACGCCTTTTACATTGTAAGGGTTATGAATCTTGCAAGACGGTATAATTCAATTCATGGACATCCCCAACCGTCTTGTCACGCTCCAGGAACTACGCCGCAACGATGGCGAGCGCGGCAGCCGCAAGTGGATTGCGCACAAGGGCATTGTCTATGACGTGACCGATTGCCCGCGCTGGCGCAAGGAAATGCACGAATCGCTGCACTTCCCCGGTCAGGATTTGACCAGTGAACTGCCCGACGCGCCGCATGGCGAAATTGTCTTTCACAATCCCTGTGTTATGCTCATCGGACGATTACATTCTGTTTTTTAAACTGCCGAAGGAATTTTTATGACCAAAACCACTTTTGACATTCCCGACCAGTTCGATATCGTGGAGTTCATCTCGAAGGAAGCGCACGACCTTAAGTCGCCTTTCAACCGCATTCTTGGATTCACCAAAATGCTGCTTAAGGGCATGTCGGGTCCCCTGACAGACATGCAAAAGGACGACCTGACCGTCGTCTACGAAAACAGCGTGCAGGCTATGGCAGCCATGTCGAACCTGGTGGATATGTCCCGCTTGAGCCGGGGTGAGAAGGCTTTCTCGGCAGTTGAAGCCAACCTGGGCAATCTACTGGCCCAAACCGTCGCCTACTGGAAACAGAACAAGGCCGTCAAGGAGGTCGAACTGGTCACGAACATCCCAGAAGCCGAAACAAAAACCCAGGCGGACGAGGCTCTACTGAAGCAATGCCTGTTGAACTGGATTCTGTATGTGGTGGAGTACACCCAGCCCCCAGCCCAGGTGACGCTGACGCTAGAACCGCGCGCATCTGACGCGCTCATCACCATCCAAAGCCGGGGCAAGCGCAACATCGCCGCCGCCGAGATGTTCCTGACCATGTCGGCCTACATTGGGCAAGCCATACTCAAACTGCACAACGGGCAGGTGCTGCTGGCCGAAGGAGACGATGAGGGAGCGGTGATTCAGATTGCGCTGCCAAAACACTAAAAACGCGCCGGGGATATAGCGGGTATAATTCGGCCACTATGTTTCAGATGGTTTCATTAGAGCCGGTAGATTATCTGGTCATCGGCCACATCACCGTAGATAGAACCCCCTCTGGCCCGGTGTTGGGTGGTTCAGCAATGTATTCGGCCCTCACCGCGCGTGCGCTTGGGTTGCGCGTGGGCATCGTCACCATGCGCGGCAACGAGATTCCGCTCGATGGGCTGGAGGGCATCCCGGTCGTTTCGGGCGAGGCGCAAACCAGCACCACTTTTGAGAACATCTACACACCGAAGGGCCGCACCCAATCCATTCGCCAGGTTGCCCCTCAGATTGACTTTGCCATCGTCCCCGAAATCTGGCGGCGCGCCAAAATCATTCACCTGGCCCCGGTGGCGCAAGAAGTGGACTCTGTCTTGCCCGCTGGCTTTCGCCCTTCTCTGCTCGGGCTCACTCCTCAGGGCTGGATGCGCGCCTGGGATGAAAGCGGTCTCGTCCGCCCGTGCGCATGGGATGGGGCTGAATCCGCGCTGGAAAGGGCCGGCGCAGTCGTCTTCAGCGTGGAAGATGTGGGCGGTGATGAAGAAATCATCGAACAGTATGCCCATACCGGGCGGCTGCTGGCCGTCACCGAAGGAGTGGCCGGGGCCAGGGTTTTCTGGCACGGCGACAGCCGCCGTTTCCGCGCTCCCAAAGTGGAGGAAGTGGACGCCACCGGCGCGGGCGATGTCTTTGCGGCGGCCTTCTTTGTGCGCCTGCTCAACACCCGCGACCCCTGGGAAGCAACACGTTTTGCCAACCAGTTGGCCGCCATTTCTGTCCAACGCCCCGGCCTGAGCGGCGTGCCTACCAGCCAAGAAGTGCAGCGCTGCCTCATGGAAGTGTTGGATTAAAACCATTGGGGACTTCCCAAATTTCACAGAAACTCACGAGGACACTTATGAAACAAATTTGCGTCGTCGGCGTCGGTTACGTTGGACTGGTAACAGGCGCCTGCTTCTCTGACCTGGGGAACAAGGTCATCGCGCTGGATGTCAACGAACAACGCATCGAAAATCTCAAAAAAGGCATCATGCCTATTTACGAGCCAGGCCTAGAAGAGCTGGTGCGCCGCAACGTCAAAGCCGGGCGGCTTTCTTTCACCACCGATTACGCCGAAGCCCTGCAAGGCACCGAATTCGCCTTCATTGCAGTCGGCACGCCTTCGGGCGTCAACGGCGAGGCCGACTTGCAATACGTTGCTTCAGCAGCCGAATCTATCGCCCGCAACATGACCGCCCCGCTCATCATCATCAACAAATCCACCGTCCCCATCGGCACAGGCGACTGGGTGGCCGACATCGTCAAACGCGCCCAGCCACAGCCCATCGAATTTTCCGTCGTCTCTTGCCCCGAATTTTTGCGTGAAGGCTCAGCCATCAGCGACTTCATGAACCCGCATCGCACCGTCATCGGCTCGTTTGACCGCGAAGCCGCCAACAAAGTGGCCCAACTGCACCTGCCCCTGCGCGCGCCCATCGTCATCACCGACCTGCGCACCGCCGAGATGATTAAATACGCCTCCAATGCCTTCTTAGCGACCAAAATCTCCTTCATCAACGAAATCGCCGAAATTTGCGAAGCCTACGGCGCAGACGTAAAAGAAGTGGCCGCCGGCATGGGCTACGATGCCCGCATTGGCCGCCACTTTCTCGATGCCGGCCTGGGCTGGGGCGGCTCGTGCTTCCCCAAAGATGTTAAAGCCCTGGCCTACATGGCCGAAGAAAAAGGCATCGAACCGCGCATTCTCAACAATGTCATGGGCGTCAACTACGACCGCCGCCGCCAAGTGGTGCGCTGGACCGAAAAAATGGTCGGCTCTTTTAGCGGCAAAACCATCGGCCTGTTCGGGCTGGCCTTCAAACCCAACACCGACGACATGCGTGACGCGCCCTCGATTGACATCGCCCAGGAATTGACCGCGGCCGGGGCCACCGTGCGCGCCTACGACCCAGTGGCCATGGACGCAGCCCGCAGCCTGCTGCCCGCTGTGCAGATGTGCCACGACCCCTACGAAGCCGCCACCGGCTGCAACGCCATCATCATCGTCACCGAATGGAACGAATTCAAGCAAATTGACCTCGAAAAACTCAAAAGCCTGCTCAAAACCCCCATCATCATGGACGCCCGCAACCTCTACGACCCCGCCCGCATGAAAGAAATGGGCTTTACCTATCGGGCCATTGGACGATGACAGAACCCCCCGTTTGCGATTACGAAGGCTCCAATTACCAGACATCCTTCTGGGAAAAGGGCGGACGTGACTACGAAGATAAAGCAGAGCAAATTGCCCTGCGCCGGATGTTACCCGTTAAAGGCAATCTCCTGCTCGAATTGGGCGCTGGCGCCGGGCGAAATACGCCTCGCTATACCGGCTACGACCGAATCGTGCTGCTCGACTATTCGCGCACCCAACTGCAACAGGCCCGCGCCCGATTAGGCGACTCGCCCCGTTATATCTACGTCGCGGCCAACATCTACAAACTGCCCTTCATCAACGCCCTCTTCGACGGCGCGACCATGATTCGCACCCTGCACCACATGGCCGACGCCCCCCAAGCCCTGGCGCAAATCCGCCGCGTATTGGGCGCCAACGCGGCTTTCATCCTCGAATTTGCCAACAAACGCAACCTGAAGGCCATCTTGCGCTACTGGCTCAAGCGGCAATCTTGGAGCCCATTTACCCTTGAGCCGGTCGAATTCGTCAAACTCAACTTCGACTTTCATCCAAGAGCCATCCGCCAATGGCTGGGAGAATTGGGCTTTCGCATTGAAAAAACCCTGACGGTTTCCCACTTCCGCCTCGGCCTGCTCAAACACACCCTGCCTGCCGGGTTGCTGGCCGCGCTCGACGGTCTCTTCCAGCCAACCGGCGAACTCTTCCAACTCACGCCAAGCGTCTTCGTCAGAGCCACGGTAACACAAAATTCCATCCCGCGCCACACCCCAGATGACCTCCTGCACTGGTTTCAATGCCCCGAATGCGGCGCGCACCCGCTCAACGACCAGGGCGACCACCTGTATTGCCCCAACTGTGGGCGCAAGTGGTCCCTGCGAGATGGGATTTATGACTTTCGAGAGCCGCTCGTTTGAGCGGCTTTTGTGTGACATTTGACAATTGACAGACCGCCCTCCGTCGCATACAATCTGACATCACAATTTAATCGCCCAGGGTGCCTCACCCCCCCGGATGGGAAGGCTGAAAGGCGAAGCCGGTGCAAGTCCGGCGCTGTCGCGCAACTGTGATTTCCACAAGCGGGTTACGGAATACCGCTAACCCTCTGCTGGAATAAGTCAGGTCGCCCGCCCTGGTCGTTGGTTCTCCACTCTCTCGCTGAAAGGAGGTGGGAACGGCGCATCTGATTCGGATTGGCCCTCCCCCCTCCCCTGACCTAAAAAGGCAGGGGATTTTAATTTGGCATTTGCCCTGCAATCACCCACAAACCATTCACCCATAACCATCTCGGAGAAGTCAACATGTTTCGCAAATTTCCGTTCATCTTTTTAACTCTTGCCCTCCTGTTGGCCGCCTGCGCCCCGGCAGCCACGCCCGCCCCCGCGCCAACGGCGCTGCCACCCACCCAGGCCCCCGCCCCAACCGCCACCCAGGCCGCGCCTGTTCTCGAAGCGCCCACCCAAAACCTGAGCGATGGCTGCATTGCCGAAGGCCAGTTTAGCCCGGAGATAGATTACTTCCCCCAAAAAGCACAAATTCAATACGCCGCCGGGCTGACCATTGCCTACCACAACTCTTACAAAGTGGTCACCATCAAAACACCCTGGCCGGGCGCAAGTGAATCGATGGAATACGCCCTCGTTCAATGCGGCGCACCCCACCCCGAAGGATTTTTAGACGAGCAGATTATCGAAGTCCCGGCCAAGAGCATCATCACCATGTCCACCACCTACCTGCCGGCGCTGGATGAACTCGGCCTGCTCGACCGCCTGGTGGGCGTGGACGATACCACCTACGTCTCTAACCCCACCGTGTTGAAAATGGCCGAAGAAGGCAAACTGGCCTCCATCGGCTACGGCTCTGGCGTCAATGTTGAAAAAGTGCTGGAACTGGCCCCCAGCCTGGTGATGACCTATGGCTCCGGCGCGCCGGAATATGACGCCCACCCTGTCCTTTTGCAGGCCGGGCAAAAAGTGGTCATCAACGCCGAATGGATGGACACCACCCCGCTGGGCCGCGCCGAATGGCTTAAATTTATCGCCGTCTTCTTCAACAAAGAAGCCGAATCTGAAACCCTCTTCAACCAGATTGCCCAAGATTACCAACAGCTCACCGCCCTCACCGCCTCTGTCAGCCAAAGACCGACTGTCTTCACCGGCTCGTCTTATCAGGGCACCTGGTATATGCCCGGCGGACAGAGTTTCGCCGCCGCCTTCCTGCGCGACGCAGGAGCCAGCTACTTGTGGAGCGATGACACTTCCACTGGCAGCCTGCCGCTCTCGGTGGAGACCGTCTTTGAAAAAGCCAAAGATGCCGATTTCTGGCTCAACGTGGGCAACGCTGCTTCGCTCGACGAACTGAAAAGCGCAGACGCCCGCTACGCCGATTTTGCCGCCTTCCAAAAAGGCGATGTATGGAACAACGACGCCAAAACCAGCCCCAATGGCGGCAACGACTACTACGAAAGCGCCGTGCTGCACCCCGAACTCGTCCTGGCTGACCTGATTTCCATCATCCACCCCGACCTGCTGCCCAATCACACGTTGGTATACTATCGGCAAGTAAAGTAAACAGGCCGATGTAGACAAAAAAACAAAGGATGAGAGGAAAGATTAATCTTCTTGTTTCCTCTCATCCTTGCTTCTCGTAACGCCGTTCACCACTCACTGAATACTTCCATGCGCTTTTTGCCCCTGCTTCTCGTGCTGCTCCTGCTGGCCTTCGGCATCAGCCTGGCCTTTGGCTCGGTTGCCATTCCGCTCGACCAGGTGATTCACATTCTGCTGGGCGGAAGCCCCGCCAAAGCCGCCTGGGCCGATATTCTCTTCAAATTCCGCCTGCCCAAAGCATTGACTGCTGTGCTGGTCGGCGCGGCGCTTTCTGCTGCAGGCCTGCAAATGCAAACTCTCTTTCGCAACCCGCTGGCCGACCCCTACATCCTCGGCGTCAGTTCGGGGGCCAGTTTGGGCGTGGCGCTGGTCATTTTGGGCCTGGGGAGCGGGGGAACAGCCCTGTCTTTTGTGGCCGGGCTGGGCGCCTTTGGTGATTTCACCCTGGCCCTGGCGGCCAGCGCAGGGGCGGCGATGGTGCTGGGGGCGGTCTTGCTCCTGGCGCGGCGAATCCAAAACACCCTCACCCTGCTGGTCACCGGCCTGATGTTTGGCTACCTGGCCAGCGCAGTCGTCAGCCTGCTTATTTACTTCAGCCAGCCAGAACGGGTGCAAGTCTTCAGCCTGTGGACGGCGGGCAGTTTTGGCGGCGTAACATGGGTTCAAATGCAAGTTTTCTTGCCTGTCACCCTGCTGGGATTGTTGATTGCGCTGGCGATGGTCAAGCCGCTCAATGCCCTGCTGCTCGGCGACGACTACGCCCGCTCACTCGGCCTGAACGTGCGCCGCGCCCGCGCCTGGCTTATCGTCAGCGCTTCCTTGTTGGCAGGGGTAACAACCGCCTTCTGCGGGCCCATCTGGTTTGTGGGCGTGGCCGTGCCGCATGTGGCGCGCAGCCTGCTCAAAATCACTGACCACCGCGCCCTCTTGCCGGCCTCTATTTTGATTGGCGCTGCCTTTGCCTTGTTGGCAGATACGATTGCCCAACTGCCCGGCAGCCAGCGCGTTTTGCCGCTCAACGTCGTCATGTCACTCTTTGGTGTGCCAGTCATCCTCTCCATCATCCTGCGCCAAAAACAACTGCGGCAGCTTTAGCGCATTACAAATAATGAACTGATTACTGCCCACCGCAATGCTCACCACCTCCTCTCTCACCATCGGCTACCAGACCCCGCTGGCCTCTGGCCTGAACCTGCAACTGCGCCCGGCGGAACTGGCCTGCCTGATTGGCCCCAACGGGGTCGGGAAATCCACCCTCTTGCGCACCCTGACCGGCATGGAAAAACCGCTCGCTGGAACAGTCTGGCTGGACAACGAGAACCTGCACGCCCTGCCGCCGCTTGAGCTGGCAAAGCGCCTTGCCATCGTTCTGACCGGGCGGGTGGAAAGCTCGCTGCTCACCGCCCGCGAGCTGGTCAGCCTGGGGCGGCATCCCTACACCGATTGGCTGGGGCGCCTGACCCCGCGTGATGAACAAGCCATTCAACGCGCCATGCAAATCACCGATACCCTGCGCTTTTACAACCGCCCCCTGGCCCAATTGAGTGACGGCGAGCGCCAAAAAGTAATGATTGCCCGCGCCCTGGCCCAAGAGCCAAAAGTCCTGCTGCTCGACGAGCCAACCGCCTTCCTCGACCTGCCCCGCCGCGTCGAACTCCTGCAACTCCTGCGCCGCCTGGCGCGTGAAACCGGCGCCGCCATCCTGCTCTCCACTCACGACCTCGACCTGGCCTTGCGCCTGGCCGACCGGCTGTGGCTGCTCTCCTCAGCAGGCAGCATGGAAGTGGGCCTGCCCGAAGAATTGGCGCTCAATGGCGCAGTGGCGCGCGTTTTCCAGAGCGAAGGCGCTTTTTTTGACCACGCCATCGGCGCATTTCGCGTGCATCAGCCCGTTCACGGCCCCATCAGCCTGGATGGGAACGGTTATGGAATCACAGACGCCTGGACCTGGCGCGCCCTGGAGCGGCTGGGTTACGAAGTCCATAACGGAAACAGCCGTCATCCCGTTCGCGTCGAAATCCTGTCTGAGTTCCGCTGGCGGCTGGTCACTCCGGTCACCCAAACCGAACATCCGTCCCTCGAAAGCCTCCTGACCCAACTTTCTCAGGTGCATCGCCATGAAAATCTACTGTGACCCCTTGGCTGGTTTTGTCGAAATCTCCGAAAAACCGCGCCGCATTGTCTCTCTGGCTTCGGGCCTCACCGAATGTCTGGTCCAAATGGGCTTCAGCCACCTGATTGCGGGCGTTTCGGTTTGGTGCCCCAACTTTACGCCCGAACTCGAAGCCCCTATCGTCGGCGATTACTTGAGCATAGACGAAGAAAAACTCTCCGCCGTCCAGCCCGACCTGCTGCTCATCACCACCGGCGTGCAGCGCGGCCTGGCGCGCAAACTGCACAAGGCCGGCCTGCCCATCTACGTCTTGCCCCTGCAAAACAGTTTGCACGGCATCTTTGAGAACATCATGACCCTGGGCGCGCTGCTCAATGACCTGCCCGCCGCGCGCACGCTGATTGCCCGCTGGCAAGAAGCCTTCGCTGCATTGCGCGCGCAAGCCCCCAACCATCGCCCGCGCGTCTATGCCGAAATCTGGTTTGGGCGTCATGTGCGTATGACCGGCGGGCTGACCTTCATCCACGACCTGATTGAGGCCGCCGGGGGCGAAAACATCTTCGGCGAGGTGCGCAAAGGCTACCTGGAACTCGACCTGGCCGAAGTGGAACGCCGCCGCCCCGATATTTTCCTGGTCTATTCAGAACCCGAACTGCCCGTGCAGGCCGCCGATTTAGCCCGTGAACGCGGCTGGAACATCCCCACCATCCAGGCTGATATTTCTCCGCCCCACAACATTATCCATGATGGCCCCTCCATGATGACCGCTGCCCGCTGGCTGCATGAAGAAATCCGACGCGTTGCGCAGGAGGTCGGATGAAGCGCGTCTTGCTTTCCTGGTCTTCGGGTAAAGATAGCGCCTGTTCGACCCCTGAGGAGCATTCCTGATGAGCACCCACGTCAAACACGGCCTCACCATCGTCCACACCGGCAATGGCAAAGGCAAATCCACCGCCGCCTTTGGCATGGTTTTGCGCGCCTGGGGACGCGGCTTTCAGATTTGCGTTGTCCAGTTTCTCAAGAATGAAAGCGGCAAATGGGGCGAAGTGCTGGCCGCCCAAAAGTTGGGCATCGAATGGCACATCAGCGGCGATGGTTTTACCTGGACATCCAAAGACATGGATACCACCATCGCCCGCGCCCAACTGGGCTGGCAACTGGCTCAGGAGAAAATCGCCAGCGGCCAATACGACCTGATTGTGCTGGATGAATTTACTTACCCCCTCTCCTTTGGCTGGCTCGACCCCGCTGAAACCATCCACTGGCTGAAAACGCACAAACCCGCCAACCTGCACCTGGTCATCACCGGGCGCGACGCCCCGCCCGCCCTGCTAGACTATGCCGACCTGGTAAGCGAAAGCCGCGAAGTCAAGCATCCATTTCAGCAAGGGGTGAAAGCCCAGCCAGGCATTGAATTCTAACCAAACGGTAAACTGTAGATGGTGGACAAGGACCAGCGTTCTATGCACCGTCCATCGTCACTCAGGAGCATTGCGTGAACATCCCCACCATCCCCCCTCTTGACCAATCCTGCATGGCCTCAGCCCGTGCCCGGCAAAACAGCCTCACCAAACCCCAGGGCAGCCTGGGGCGGCTGGAAGAACTTTCCATTCAACTGGCAGGCATCTACGCTCAACCGCTGCCATCCATCAAAGACAAAGCCATCATCGTCATGGCGGGCGACCATGGGGTTGTGGCCGAGGGCGTCAGCGTCTTTCCGCAAGAAGTCACCCCGCAGATGGTTCTCAACTTCCTGCGCGGCGGCGCAGCGATTAACGTCCTGGCCCGCCAGGCCGGGGCGCGCCTCACCATCGTTGATATGGGCGTTGCCGTCGAAATGCCCTCCCACCCGGAGTTGCTCGTCCGAAAAGTCGCGCCCGGAACCAGAAATATAGCGATTGGCCCGGCCATGAGCCGTGCTCAGGCCGAACAAGTCATTCAGGCGGGAATCGAAGTTGTCGAAGCGGAAATTGCGCGCGGCCTGGACCTGGTCGGGACCGGCGACATGGGCATCGGCAACACCACCCCCTCCGCCGCCATCGCCGCTGTGTTCACCGGCCAATCCCCCGCCCAAATTGCCGGGCGCGGCACCGGCCTGGATAACGCCGGGCTGGAGCGCAAAATCGCGGTTATCGAGCGCGCCCTGGCGGTTAACCGGCCCAATCTACAAGATGGGCTGGATGTACTGTCAAAGGTCGGCGGGTTCGAGATTGGCGGCCTGGCCGGGGTGATGATTGGCGCGGCAGCCCACCGCAAAGCGGTTGTGGTAGATGGTTTCATTTCCACCGCTGCCGCCATGCTCGCCGTCTCACTTGCCCCCGATGTTCGCCCTTACCTGATAGCCGCCCATCGCTCGCAAGAAAACGGACACGGCCTCATGCTCGATTGGCTGGGCCTCAAACCCCTGCTCGATTTCGACCTGCGCCTGGGCGAAGGCACCGGCGCCGCCCTGGCCTTCCCCATCCTCGATGCCTCGCTCGCCATCCTGCGCGAAATGGCGACTTTTGGAGAAGCCGGGGTGAGCGAAAAAAGTAACCCATCGTAGCGCCGTCTCAGACGGTCAACGCTCGTTATCCTCATGAAATACCTCCGCCTGTCCTTCTCCCTCCTCACCACCCTGCCTGTTCCCGCCCCTGCGACCTGGAACCCCGGCGACAGCGGGCGGGCGGCGGGCTGGTATCCGCTGGTGGGGCTGGTGGTTGGATTGCTCACAGCAGGCGTTCACGGACTGAGCGGGTTGGCCTTTCCGCCGCTCGCAACCGGCGCGCTGACGCTGCTGGCCTGGGTCGCCCTGACCGGCGGCCTGCACCTCGATGGCCTGGCCGACTGCGCCGATGGCCTGCTCTACCCCGGAGCGCCCGAAAAGCGCCTCGAAATTATGAAAGACCCGCGCCTGGGCGCCTTTGGCGGCATGGGGCTGGGGCTGGCGCTCTTGCTCAAATTTTCTGCGCTGGCCTCGCTCAGCCCGGCCACGCTTCCTGGCCTGCTTTTGGCAACTTCACTGGCGCGTTGGTGCGTTTTGCCAGCGGGCTTACTGCCAATGGCGCGCCCTGGGGGCATGGCTGCCGACTTTGCCGCCGGGCTGCGCAAAACCTCCCTGTTCTGGGGCGCGCTGATTCCGCTTGGCCTGGCGCTCGCCCTTGGCAGGAACGGTCTGTTGGCGCTTGCCCTGGGCCTGCTGACGGCCTTCGGCGTGCTAACCCTGGCAAAAAAACGCCTGGGCGGCCTCACCGGCGACGTGTTTGGCCTGCTGATAGAGAGCGTGGAGATTGTCACCCTGTTGGTATGTTTGCAACGATAAAATCACTGCACCATGATTTCCACACCCTCTGAAGAACTCTTTAAACACATCCGTCAAAGCCAGCCGCTTACGCGCCTGATTCTTTTGGGCATATTGGCCTATCTATCATCCTCACCGGTCATTCAGTGGGGAATTTCCCAAAATAACGCCCAAATTGTGCTTGGGTGGCTGGGCTTTACGCTCCTGTTAGAGATTGTGCTGGCCGCTTCAACGCTCCTGCTTATGCGGCAAGGTCAGGAAACCAGCCAGATGAAGCCGCTGGCCTGGATGGGGGCAATCTTAATTATCGCTGGAATCTGGAGCGATGTGCTGGCAACCGTCTTCCATTCGCCTGATATGGCACAGGAAGGCAACCCGATAATCATCTTCTTGCGAGACAACGGATTTCCACTATCGATTCAGTATCTTACCGGTTTCACAGCGCAATTCTTGTTAACCGTCATTTCCTGCGCCCTATGGATTGCCTTCGTGCGTCATTTGCCACTCTATAAGGCCATTCTGCTCGTCATGCGCCCACAATCGCTCGTAGAATTTGTTTGGGCCTCGCTGGGAGGCAGAACCTACTTTTCAAAAGCGGAAAGACTGCGGGTTTCGCGTTCTTACCGCCTGATGTGGTGGCTGATTTTGCCCCTCATCATGCCTTTCAACCGTTTCATGCTGGCCCTGGAGTGGATGGGAGTCATTCAGCCGGCGTCTTTCGCCACCCAATCGGTGGAGTTCTTGCAAACCATCTTCCCCATCGTTTTGTTGTTGAGCTGGTTGATATACGTCTATTTTGAAAAGAGAGATTCCCTGCGCACCGACCCTGTATTTACGCGCCGCGCAAACCAGGCCAATATTCGAGAAGCTTTAATCCGACTCTCTGTGCTTATGATGGCAACTTGCGCGTTGGTTTGTGTATCATCCATCGCCTATCTTTGGGCCACTCGCGAACCGGACTATCTCGATGTGCGCCTGGAGGATGCCCCTGAAACGATTCCAGTGAATATGCCCTTTCCCGTCACGTTTGTCATCCAAAATCTTGGCGCAAAAGAAGCCGTTGTGTCTAAAATCCAAACAACGGCTTGGGAATCCAATGGGAAGGTTGTCTCTGAAAAACTTCTCTTTGTCCTTGCCACAACCCCAGCCATCGTCAATACCTATGGGCCGCAAACAACATTCGAGTATGAAAATATTTCGCTCGCGCCAGACGAAACGCTGCGGGTAGAACTCTGGTTTGCAGGCGTCCAACCAGGCAATGTATTGCTTAAGACCAGCATTTATTCCGGCTGGCAAGAAAAAACAGCCCCATCCGTATCCATTCAAATCACCTCCCCCTAACCCATGATGAACCTCCCTTTCCGCCTCGGCACCACCTCCTACATTATCCCCGCCGACATCCTGCCCAACCTGCGTTACCTGGCTGGCAAAGTACAAGACGTAGAACTCGTTCTGTTCGAGGTGGATGACGGCCCCAATAACCTGCCCACCCCCGCTCAGGTGAACGAGATGAACGCCCTGGCGATGGAACACGGCCTGACCTACACCGTCCATCTGCCGCTCGACCTGCGCCTGGCCGAAGACGGCTCGCTGCGCCATGTTTCGCTCGAAAAAGCCCGCCGCGTCATCGAATGCACCCGCCCGCTCAACCCCTGGGCCTATGTCCTGCATCTAGACGGCAAAGCCGTCCGCAACCAGCCTGCCCCTGCCGCTTACCAACACTGGCTGGAACAGGCCGAAACCTCGCTGCGCCAGGTGGGCGAATGGGCGGGCGGGCTGGAAACACTGGCCGTCGAAAACCTGGAAGGCTACCCGCTCGATTTTTACGAACCCGTCTTCGCGCGCCTCCCGGTCAGCCGCTGCGTAGATATCGGCCATCTCTGGCTCGATAGCCACGACCCACTCCCCTACCTGCGCCGCGCTTTGAGCAGAACGCGCGTCATCCACATTCATGGACTGGCCGAACGTGACCACCGCTCACTGGCCTTTGCCGCGCCCGGCGCGCTGCGCGCTGTGCTGCAAGAACTCATCCACGCCCGCTACCAGGGCGTATTCACAATGGAAGTTTTCTCACAAGAAGATTTTCTCTCCTCAATTCAGGCCCTGGAGACTGCGGCACATGACTCCTGACATCCCCGCCTATGGCATGACCCTGATTTTAGGCGGCGCGCGCAGCGGAAAAAGCGCCTATGCCGAAAAAATCGCCCGCGAAACGGGCTGCCCGACTCTCTACATCGCCACCGCCACCGCGCTGGATGACGAAATGCGGGCGCGCATTGCCCAACACCGCGCCGCGCGCCCGCCCGAATGGCAAACCCTCGAAGTCCCATTGCAAGTGGGTGAGGCCATTTTGAAACTCGCCCCCACCCAAACCATGATTCTGCTCGACTGCATCACCCTGCTGGTCAGCAACGTACTGCTTGCCCTACCCGAAAACGCCCCGCTCGAAACCGTCATGGAACACGTCCGGGCAGAAATCGAAGCGCTGCTCACCGCGCAAACCAAAATCGGCGGGCAATGGCTGCTTGTCTCCAACGAAGTCGGGTTGGGGCTGGTTCCGCCCTACCCGCTGGGGCGCATCTACCGCGACGCGCTCGGCTGGGCCAACCAACGCCTGGCGCGCGCCGCTGAACGGGTGCTGTTCATGGTGGCAGGGATTCCGATGGTGGTGAAATAGCCCCACCCCTTTTTACCTTTGAGCCTATCCAAAAATTAATTGCCCTGTTCACCCTGCCGGGCAATGAACTCACGAGGCCCGCTCTGCGGGATGAGCCGCCTTTTGGCAGTGGCGTCAACAACACTTGATATGAATCTAAAAATCCTTTATACTGGACTACAGTCCAAAATAAAGGATTTTTCTTGTCGCTAAAACCCGAAATTTCCTCCGCTGAACGCGCTTTACTCCTGCTCGAAGCCCTGCTCGAACAGCCGGCCGGGGTCGAACTGACAGAATTACTGACGCAGATTGATATTTCGCGCAGTTCGCTGTTTGTCCTGCTCAACACGCTCAAAGCACTTGGGTATGTTGAACAGGCTGAAAAACGTGGGCGGTATCGCGCTGGGCCGCGCCTGCTGGCCTGGCGCAGCGGATACCCGCTGCAGCCCCATTTGCAGGCCGCATTTTACCAGGAGGCCTCAGCGCTCCACCTGCCAGAAACGCTGGCATTGGTCATGTCCTCTCCCAGCGGCACATTGCTGGTAGCGCAGGTGGAGGGAAACGCGCAAGTGCGCAGCGTTTTCCCGGCGGCCATGCGCTTCGAGGCGGGCAGCGCCCCTGCCCTGGCTTTATTGCCTGTTCCTCCCCCAGAAATCGCCCAGGCGGGATACGCACTGACCGCCGGAACCGAAAGCGTGGAACTGGCGCTTCCCATCTGCCGTGATGGGCAAACTCCCTCTGCCGCCCTGGTGTTGAGCGCAGCGGTTTTTCGCTGGGACAACGACCGGCTGGAAGAGCGGCTGCCTGCCCTGCGTGAAATGGCCGCCCGGCTTTCTTATCGGCTGGGCGCGCTGCGCTATGCTCCCTGGCAAAATCCATCCTCTGAATCTCCCATTCAGCGGCGCGGGCTGGAGGCTGCCGAAACCGCCGCCTTCCTCGCCGGCCCCTGGATTGCCCGGCTGGCCTGCCTGCGCCCCGATGGTGCGCCGCACGTCGTTCCGGTCTGGCAGGAATGGGACGGCCAGCATTTTTACGTCACCGCCTGGCAGGGTTCGTTATGGGCCGATTATGTCCTGGCGAACCCCAACGTCTCGCTCACCATTGATGAACCCTGGGCGCCCCTGCGGCGGGTGCTGGCGCGTGGGCAGGCCATCCCGCTTCAGAAAACCCAGGTGCCAGACCTGTTGCGGAGGCTGCGGCGGCGCTACCTGGGTCAGCACAATTCCTTACCGGAGGTCGAATGGCAGGCCTTTCGCATCACGCCCGAATGGATGAGCGCCTCGCAAGGCCTGGACTGAATTTCCTACGGCTTGCGCCCCAAAACCGTTCCATCTTGTGGGCTTTGCTTATGCTGGCCGGGCTGTTTACTGCCTGGGAGATTCTGGTGTGGTGGCTCGGCGTGCCGGTGTACCTGCTGCCCGCCCCCTCGCGCATCTTCTCTACCTTTCTGGAACGCCCCGCTTACTTTCTCGCAGCGCTCCTGGTGACGCTAGGCGAAGCGCTGGGAGGGCTGCTCATCGGCGGGTTGGTCGGAATCCTGGTTGCCGCCCTGGTCAGTCTGCGTCCCAGCCTGGAACGGGGCGTGATGACGCTCGCCATTCTGGTCAAATCCACCCCGTTGGCCGCCATTGCCCCCCTGCTCACCATCTGGCTGGGCTTTGGCGTGCTTCCCAAAATCATCATCACTGCCCTGCTGACCTTTTTCCCCACCCTGGTTAATGTACTCGTGGGCCTGCAAAGTGCCGAGCGCGAAATGCTGGACCTGATGCGCGTCCACCGCGCAACCAACTGGCAAATACTCATTCACTTGCGCGCCTGGTTGGCCCTGCCCTATCTCTTCGCCGCCCTGCGTGTCACCGCCCCGCTCTCGTTGGTCGGCGCGGTCATTGCCGAGTGGACGGGCGCCTCGGGCGGGCTGGGGCGCGTGATGTGGCTGGCCTATAGCAACCTGAACCTGCCGCCCATGTTCGCCGCCATTTTCAGCCTCTCCCTCTCTGGTATGGCCTTTTACGGGCTGATTACCTGGCTGGAACGAAAAGCCATTCGCTGGAAACAGTGAAAAAACTCATCCAAAGGAGTTTCATCATTCACCATGCGTAAGACCGTTTCGCCCCTATTGCTCACCGCCCTGCTCTTGTTGAGCGCCTGCGCCCCCCTCTCCACGCCTGTGCCACCTGCACCTGCCACCGCGCTGGCTGAGACGGAAACGCCCGTCAGCGCCCGGGCCAATACTCCTACGCCTGTTATCGCTGCTGCCACAGACACCCCCGCACCCATTTCCATTACCTTCATGGCCGGGTACAAACCGCAGGCCAACCTGCCCTTCGTCGGCGCATACATTGCCAAAGAAAAAGGCTTCTTCGCCGAAAACGGTCTGGATGTGACCATCGAACACTCACCGGGGCGCGGTGAACACGTCCAGTTGCTGGTGGCTGGCACGGTGCAAGTCACCACCATGGACGCCGCCACCCTCCTGCAGCGGCGCGCTGATCCGGGGCTGCCACTCGTCTCGATTGCGCTCATCGGCCAAAAAGGGCAGCAAGCCTTCGCCGCGCTCAAAACTTCGGGGCTAAAAACGCCCAAAGATTGGGAAGGCAAAACCGTTGGATACAAAGGCTCACCCCCACCCGATTTATTTGCCCTGCTTGCCGCCGCCGGGGCCGATGTGAACAAAGTGAACCTGGTGAATGTAGGATTCGACCCGCGCGCGCTGAGCGAAAAACAGGTGGATGTGTACCCGCTCTTCAAATCAAACGAACCGTATCTGCTGCAAAATTGGGGGCATGAACTCACCCTGTGGGATGCGGCAGAATATGGCGTGCCAACCCTGGGCCTGACCTATGTGACGAGCGAGAGTTTCCTGGCCCAAAATCCCGAAGTCCTCACCCGCTTCTTGCGTGCTGCCCTCAAAGGCATTGCCTACGCCCAAGCCCACCCCGACGATGCCATTGAAATTGTGATGAAATATGCCGGCCCCGAAACCGACCCCGCTCACATGCGCTACATGCTCGAAAGCGAACTGCGCGATGCCCAAAGTGAACACGGTTTTGGCTGGCAAAGCGCCGAACAATGGCAGGCGCTGGCCGATATGCTGACAAAATACAATGCCCTGCCCGCCGGGGTGAATGTGCAGGCAGCCTTCAACACCACCCTTTGGGAGCAGGCCGCCGCCAACCCATAAAATACAGTAGGGCGAGATGAACTCTCGCCCTACATTTTCACTTACAACTGCGCCCGAATTTTAGCGGCTGTTTCCTGGTAAAGCAGCAGCTTTTCGCGCTCTTTTTGTACCACCTGGGGCGGGGCCTTGGCGGCGAAATCGCTGGCGAGCAGTTTTTCGAGGCGGGCAATCTGCGCTTCGGACTCGGCCAATTCCTTCGTCAGGCGGGCGCGCTCCTCGGCGGGGTCGCTCATTTCAGCCAGCGGCAGGTAAATCGTCAGCGGCCCGGCGACCAGCGCGATGTGTCCGGCGGGTTTTTCCTCCAGCGTGGCGACGACGCGCACGCGGCTTTCATCCAGCCCGGCCAGCGCGGCCAGGTTGCTTTTCAGAGAGTCATATAAACCCTCACGTTCTTTCCCTTCCACCACCATGGCGGCCAGTTTCAGGCCAGGTTTGACGCTCTTTTCGGCGCGCAGATTACGAATGGCGCGCACCGCCTCTTGGAAGGTGGCAAACTCGCGCAGGTTCTCTTCTTCCCAGCCCTCATCGCGCATGGGTTCAGGCCAACGGGCGGTCATCAACACCTCGCTCCAGCGGCCATCTTGCGGTTTGAGATGCTCCGAATGGCCGTTGCAGGCTTTTTTGAGATGTCCGTAAATCTCCTCGGTGACGAAGGGCGTGAAGGGGTGCAGCAGGCGCAGGGTGGTTTCAAAGACGCGCGTGAGCAAATCGGCTGTGTAAAAAGCATGGTCGCCGCCTGCGGCAATTTGCAGTTTGGCAATCTCCAAGTACCAATCGGCAAAGTCGCTCCAGAAGAAATCGTAGAGCATTTGCCCCGCCTGACCATATTGGAAGGTCTGGAACAACCGCTCGACATCACGAGTGAGTGCCTTGAGACGGGCAAAGATGAAGGCGTCCGCCAAAGTCCATTTTGGTTCGGGCGAGACAGGCTGTGCCGGGGCTTTTTGGAGCAGACCGATCACGAGGCGGGCAGCGTTCCACAGTTTGTTGGCAAAGTTGCGGTTGGCTTCCACCTTTTTCAGGCTCAGGTTGGTATCTTTGCCGGGCGTTGAACCCACCAGCAGGGTGAAGCGCAGCGCGTCGGTGCCGAGTTCGTCCATCACAATCAGCGGGTCAATCACGTTGCCTTTGGTTTTGGACATTTTCTGGCCGTGTTCGTCGCGGATGAGGCCGTGCAGGTAGATGGTGTGGAAGGGCGCCTGACCGGTAAATTCGAGGCCGCTCATCATCATGCGCGCCACCCAGAAGAAGAGGATGTCGTAGCCCGTCTCCATCACCGAGGTCGGGTAGAACTCGCGCAGATCAGGGGTCGACTCGGGCCAGCCCAGGGTCGAGAAGGGCCAGAGACCGGAGCTGAACCAGGTATCGAGCACATCGGGATCCTGGGTGGCCCCGGCCGGGGGCGCCTCGTCCGGTTCGGGCACCACGCGGCTGCCGTCGGGCAGGTACCAGACCGGGATGCGGTGGCCCCACCAGAGCTGTCGCGAGATGCACCAGTCCTCGATGTTCTCGAGCCAGTGGAAGTAGACCTTCTCGAAGCGCTCGGGGATGATGCGCGTGCGTCCCTCGCGCACCGCAGCGAGCGCCAGGTCGGCGAGCGGGCGGGTGCGCACGAACCACTGCTCGGAGAGCAGGGGCTCGATCACCTCACCGCCGCGCTGGCTGATGCCGACGCTCATCGTATGCGGCTCGGTCTTGACCAGCAGGCCTTCGCGCTCCAGATCGGCGAGGATCGCGCTGCGTGCTGCGAAGCGATCCATCCCGGCATAGGGGCCGCCCTCGCCGTTGATCGTGGCATCCTTGTTCATGATGTTGATCAGCGGGAGGCGGTGGCGCTTGCCGACCTCGTAGTCGTTCTTGTCGTGGGCCGGGGTGATCTTGACCGCGCCGGTGCCAAACTCCTTGTCCACATACTCATCGGCGATGATCGGGATGGGGCGGGCCAGGGCCGGCAGCACCGCCTGGCGCCCGAGCATGGCCGTATAGCGCTCATCGTCGGGGGCGACGGCCACCGCAGTGTCGCCCAGGATGGTCTCGGGCCGGGTCGTTGCCACTGTGATCCAATTGCGTGCCCCCTCGGCCCAGCGGCCCGAGCCCCAGGGGTGCTGCGGCCCGCTCCATGCCGTGTCCACCACGGGGTAGCGCACATACCAGATCGAGACATTGCGCTGCTCGTACTCGACCTCAAGGTCGCTCACCGCCGTCTGTAGCTGGGGTGACCAGTTGACGAGGTAGGTGCCACGGTAGATCAGCCCGTCGTCGTAGAGGCGCTTGAAGGCGGTATGGACAGCACGGGAGAGCCCGGCGTCGAGGGTGAAACGCTCGCGCGACCAGTCGCACGAGGCGCCGAGACGGCGCAACTGGCGGGTGATCTCGCCGTCGTACTTCTCCTTCCACTCCCAGGTGCGGCGCAGGAACTCCTCACGGCCCACCGCCTGGCGACTGGTGCCCTCGCTGATCAGCAATCGCTCCACCTGGGTCTGAGTGGCAATGCCGGCGTGGTCGGTACCCGGCACCCAGAGCGTCTTGTAGCCCTGCATGCGCCGCCAGCGGATCATCAGATCCTCGATCGTCACGAACATCGCGTGGCCGAGGTGCAACTCGCCGGTGATATTGGGTGGGGGGATCGCGATGACGAAGGGCGGCCCGGGGGCGTCGGCGCGGGGCGCAAAGAAGTCGTTGCGTTCCCACCACGCGTAGAGCCGCTGCTCGACCTGCTGATGCTCGTAGGCTTTCGCCATCTCGGCCGGGCGCTGCGGCGCGGCGGCCTGGGGATCTGTGCTCATGGAGTCCTCAATACGCTCGACTGTGTCCGCTAGATTATAGCATCCTCGCGCGCGAAGTTCAGGTGCTCAGCCACGGCCACTGCAACGCTCCAGGGCAAGCCCCAGACAACCCCTGGGTGGCGTAGCCGCCCCGGAACCCACCGTCGGCAGCGGACGTTGCATCAGCCCGGGTGCTCAGCGCACCACAAGGCTGGCAATCGCAAAATAGATCAGAATTGACAGCAGATCCTGGATCACGGTGGCCAGGGGCCCACTGCCGAACGCCGGGTCGAGCCCGAAGTGATCGAGCAGCCAGGGCAGCAGCATCGCCGCCAGCGTCGCGGTGGAGCAGGCGGCAAACACCGCCAACCCGACGCAGAGCGCCACCTGAAGCTCGCCCCAGCGCCACCAGACGAGTGGACCGGCGACCAGGGCTAGCGCCACGCCGATCGCCAGGCCAGCTAGCAACTCTTGCCCGACCATCTGCCGCATGCTGACGCCGACCGACAGCCCGCGAACGACCACGGTCTCGATCTGTGTGCCAACGGCATCAGCCAGGTAGACGATACCCGGCAGGAAGAACGCCAGGATCACCTGGTCGCGCAGGTTGCCCTCAAACCAGCCGACGAAATCAGCCGCCAGGAGCGCGCCAGCGAGCCCCACCATGAGCCAGGGGACCCGGTGTTGGAAGCGGCGCGGGACCGGCTCCTCACTGGTTGTGCGCGCCGCCGCGGTGGTTTGCGTGAAGCCGCCAAGGCGCGACAGGTCTTCCTCGTGTTCGGCGAGCAGCACGGCGAGCAGGCGATGGGGAGGGATCAGCCCCACAAAATGGCCCTGCCGGTTCACCACCGCAAGTGCGGCCTCACCGTTCTGCACCGCCCGCCAGGCGGCAACCTCCTGATCGACCCCCGGCGCGACCACCGGAGCGTGACGGTCCATCAGAGCGCCCAGCGTGCTGTCATCCGGAGCGGGCAGCAGATCCTCGATCCGCACCACGCCAAGAAACAGCGGGCCATTACACACCACGACATGGCTCGCACACTCGTACTGCCGTCCCACCAGTTGCTGCCGCACATCCTCAGCGCGCTGGTTCGGCATAACAACCGGGACGCGGCTGCTCGCGAGCTGCGCGGCGCTCTCGTAGGTGAGGCCACCATTGGCAACGAGGGGATCAGTGCGCATGGTCGACTCGCTCAGGTCAGTCTGACACGCCGCCCCGGAAGGCCGGCGTGGCGCCGATCACGGCGCCCAACTGTACCACACTCTCGAGCGTGCACAAATCGCCGATCCGGGGTATCGTACTAAAGGACGAGCGTCGTGCGCCAAGCGGCACAGCCGGCGTCGTGCAACCGGTCGATGCCGCGCCGCGTCCTATCGGCGATACTGGCACTATGTTCTGTGAGACCACTGTCCGCTTAAGGAGCGCATTCTCATGGCAACCGCGGTTTCCCCCCGCAAACCGACCCGTTCCCGCCGGCGCCTCGGCCTGATCATCGGCGCGATCGTGCTGGCCCTGGCGGTGATTGGCGCGCTGGTCGTCGCCCTGCTGCCCCGTGGCCCCGCCCCCGGCAGTCTGCCCGAGGGCTGGACGAGCGTCCCGGCGACCAGCGGCACGATCGCCGCCAGTGTTGGCGCCACCGGCAATGTGGAGCCGGCCGCCGAGGCCCAGCTGCGCTTCGAGACCAGCGGCACCATCAGCGCGCTCCTGGTCCGGCCCGGCGACCGGGTCGAGCAGGGCCAGCCCCTGGCCCGCATCGATACCAGCGGCCTGCAACTCCAGGTCGAGCAGGCCGAGGCCGACCTGCGGCAGGCGCAGGCCGACCTGGAGGGCCTGCTGGCTGGCGCCAGCGCGCAGGAGGTCGCCGAGGCTCGTGCCCGCGTCGATCAGGCGCGCAGCCAGTACGCCCAGACCCAGAGCAGCGTGAGCCCGGCCGATATCGCTGCCGCCCGCGCCGACCTGGAGAGCGCCCGCGCCCGCCTCGCGCGTCTCGAGACCGGCCCGGCCAGCGACGAACTGACCAGTGCCAACGAGCGGGTGCAGAGCGCCCAGGCCAACCTCGACCAGGCCCGCGTCAGCCTCTCGGCCGCCAAGGAGCGCGCGCGCCTTGAGCTTGAGACCCGCGCCAATGCGCTGCGCAATGCGCAGGACGAGTATAGCCGCATCTACTGGGAGAATCGCCAGCTCGAAAAGCTGCCCGGCGAGTTGCCCCGCGAACGGGTGGACCGTGAGGTCGCCGCGACGCGCGCCGTCGCCGACGGCGAGGCGGCGCTGGAGAATGCGCGCATCGCTTATGAGCAGGCGCGCGCCGACGAGATCAGCGCCCTGGCCGCCCGCGAGGCCGAGCTCGCCAGTGCGCTGGCCGCCCGCGACAAAGTGGTCGCCGGGGCGAGGGCCGAGGACCTGGCCAGCGCCCGCGCCGAGGTGCAACGCGCTCAGGCCCGCCTCGACCAGCTCACCGGCGCCA
>DAOUBQ010000044.1:0-61046 GCA_034432755.1 Anaerolineales bacterium | reverse complement strand
TTCACTGCAAAGACGAAAGATTCGCTCTTATTTTTCCTCCGCGTGCCTGGCGTCTTTGCGGTTCAATAGGGCGTTTTGCAGATAACTCATCTCACCCAAGGCTGATTTTCAGCAAAATTTTGACCGATTTCTCCCACAAAAAGGGCGCAAATCGTCAAAAACGAACCGAAATGTGGAATTTGCTGCCATACAAACGCCAGAAATTCACCGCGCAGCCCGCTAAGAACGCAAAGATGCCCTTGAACCCTTGGCGTTCTTCGCGCTCTTGGTGGTCAAAAATTCAGAAGAGACAAAAACAAAAACCCTGCCTTTTGAGCAGGGCATGGTTAAGGAACCAACATTGTATTTTTAGCAAATCCTCGGCAGCATTTCGCCGGCCAGCATATCCACCACGCGGGTGGCGCCGATGGCGGTTTTCATCAGCACGCGGCCTGGCGGCGATTCGGTCACTTCGCCAATCAGCACCGCTCCGCGGCCATATTTGGAGGCGTGCAAGGCCGCCAGGGCCCGGTCGGCGCTCTCGCGCGGCAAGATGACCAGCACTTTGCCCTCGTTGGCAACGTAGAGCGGGTCGAAACCGAGCATTTCACAGACCGCCGCCACCGCCGGGCGCACCGGCAGCGTTTTCTCGAACAGGGTGATACCCACGCCCGATTGTTTGGCAATCTCGTTCAGCGTGGTCGCCACGCCGCCGCGCGTTGGGTCGCGCAGGACATGGACATCGGGGCAGGCCGCCAGCAGGTCGGCAATCAGGCCGTTGAGTGGGGCGCAATCGCTCTGGATGTCGGTCTCAAAGCCCAGTTCACCGCGCGCGGCCAGCACCGCCACCCCATGGTCGCCCATTGGGCCGCTCAGGAGGACGACATCCCCCGGCCTGGCCTGCGCTCCGCCGATGATTCGTCCCTCGGGCAGGATTCCGACCCCGCTGGTGGAGACGTACAACCCGTCTGCTTTGCCCCGTTGCACGACTTTGGTATCTCCGCTGACGATTTGCACGCCCGCTTCCGCCGCCGCCTGCTTCATTGAATTGACTACACGCTGAAGGGTATCAAGCGGCAGGCCCTCCTCGAGGATGAAGCCAACCGTCAGGTAGAGCGGAGTCGCGCCCATCACGGCCACATCGTTGACCGTGCCACACACAGCCAGATGACCAATATCGCCGCCAGGGAAAAAGAGCGGGGCAACGACGTGCGAATCGGTACTCAACACAATGCGCCCCGCCGGAACTTCCACCACTGCCCCATCATCCCCGGCGCGCAGGGCGGGATTGTCGAAAGCAGGCAGGAAGGTTTTGGCGATTAAATCCGCCGCCATTTTGCCGCCAGAGCCATGCCCCAGCACGATTTGCGCGGTGTGGGGCAAGGGAACGGGGCAAACAGCGCCGGTGAGGTCGAGTTCGTCTGTCATCATTCATTCACCGCCCGTATTTGTAATAGGCCGCGCAAGCGCCTTCGGAGGAGACCATTGTCGCGCCGAGGGGGTGTTCGGGCGTGCAGAGTGTTCCAAAGGCGGGGCAATCGTGGGGTTTCTTCATCCCTTGCATAATCTGACCGGCGATGCAGAGCGGGGATTCTTGGGGGGTGATTTCGGCCACATCGAAGCGCTGTTCAGCGTCAAAGTCGGCGTATTCCGGGCGCAGCCGCCAGCCGCTCTGTGGGATAACGCCGATGCCGCGCCAGGCGCGGTCGCAATCCATAAAGACTTCGTAAATCATCTTTTGAGCAGGTTGATTGCCCTCAAAGGTGACCAGCCGCGCGTAGGCGTTTTTAACTTCAACCTGGCCTGCCTCGAGCAGTCTGACCGTCTCAAGGATGCCGTTCGCCAGGTCGAGCGGCTCGAAGCCGGTTACGACCATCGGCACGCGGTATCGCTCGGTCAGCGGCGGGTATTCCCAATATCCCATGATGGAGCAGACATGCCCGGCGAGTAAAAATCCCTGCACGCGGTTGGAGGGCGAGCCAAGAATGGCCTGGATGGCGGGCGGCACGCGAACGTGCGACACCAGCACAGAGAAGTTCTTGAGCCCAAGCGCTTTGGCTTGCTGAACCGCCATCACATTGGGCGGAGCGGTGGTCTCGAAGCCAATGGCAAAGAATACGACCTGTTTTTCGGGGTTTTCGCGGGCAATTTTGACGGCGTCGAGCGGCGAATAGACCACGCGCACATCGCCGCCGCGCGCGCGGATGGAGAACAAATCGAGGTTCGAGCCAGGGACGCGCAGCATATCGCCGTAGGAGGTGAAAATCACCTCGGGGCGGCTGGCAATTGCCAGGGCGCGGTCAATTTGTTCGAGCGGGGTGACGCACACCGGGCAGCCAGGGCCATGAACGAGTTCGATTTCGGGCGGCAGGAGTTGGTCGAGGCCGTGCCGCACAATCGAATGCGTTTGCCCGCCGCAAATTTCCATCAGCACCCAGGGGCGGGTGACGGTGCGGCGGATTTCGTCCATCACGCCGCGCACCAGGTCAGCATCGCGGAAGGAGTTGGTGAAGTCAAAGGAGGTATCGGTCATAAGCAATCCTGGTCTCGATACGGCGGCAAACCCCGCCGCCTACTCGACCATCATCAGACGCTGGCACTGCCCACATCCGGGCCTAGCTCTTCGCCCAGGTCTACAATTTCTTGTAAGAGTGCCAGGGTTTCTTGCGCTTCTTCTTCGCTGAGCAGGTTGAGGGCAAAGCCAACGTGGATGACGGTCCAGTCACCCACTTTTGCTTCGGGGATGTAGGCCAGGCAGCATTCACGCAGCACGCCCGCGCCAAAATCAACCCTGGCCATTTGCAGGCCGTCTTTTTCATAGATTTCGGTAATTTTTCCGGGTACGCCTAAGCACATAGGAACCTCCAAACGTGGGGCAATTTGGTCAATTCAATTGCCTTACACACCTTTCGATTGATAACCAGCAATCGCAGCCTGGCCGAGGGCGAGGCCGCCATCGTTGGCGGGGACTTGCGAATGGATATAAACGGTAAAGCCTTCGCGTTCAAGCAGGGCCAGGGTTTTGCGCAACAGGAACATATTTTGCCAGACTCCGCCCGAAAGCGCCACTTCGGCAATGTCATACTGGTCGCTCAGGCGCAGACAGACGGCTTTGACCATTTCGGCCACGCCGTTGTGGAAGCGGGCAGAGATTTTGGAAACGGGAACGCCCGCCAAGACATCGGCAATCAATTGTTCAATCGCTGGCCGCGCGCTGATGACGGATGACGGATGGCTGAATTCATACTGTCCCGTCTCATCGGGGTCGGCCAGCGCCTCGAACTCAATGGCCGCCTGGGCCTCGTAATTGACCTGCTGACGAACTCCGGCTAAAGCGACGGCGGCGTCGAACAGGCGTCCCATGCTTGAAGTGAGCGGGGAATTGAGATGGCGTTCGAGTTGGATGCGAATGGCAGTGCGGTCTTCGTAGCACAAATCGGCATGGGTGGGGAGGGCGTCGTCCCAGTCGATGCCTAAAGCGTGGAGCAGGCCGAGGGCCGTGCGGGAAGGCCGCCGGGTGGCCGCGTCGCCGCCAGGGAGCGGGAAGTATTCGAGATGGGCGGCGCGCTCAAAGTGGGCGTAATCTGCTATCAGGAATTCTCCGCCCCAGATGTTGCCATCCACGCCATAGCCGGTGCCATCGAAGGAAACGCCAATGAGCGGATGCGAACCATCCAACCCGTGTTCGGCCATGAGAGCGGCGATGTGAGCATGATGATGTTGAATGCCGAAGGTCGGAATGTTTTCTCGCTCGGCGCGTTCGAGGGCGTAACGGGTTGCCAGGTAATTGGGATGCAGGTCGTAGGCGATGGCAGAGGGCCTGACGCGGAATAACTTTTCAAAATGGGCAATGCCCTGCTCGAAGGATTGGAGCGTTTCGTAATTCTCTAGGTCGCCGATGTGGTGGCTCAGGAAAGCATAATTGCCGTTGGTGAGGCAGAAGGTGTTCTTGAGTTCCGCGCCAGCGGCCAGCAGGGGCGGGACATCCCAGGGCAGGCGCACGGGGAAAGGCGAATAGCCGCGCGAACGGCGGAGGGGATATGTATTCAGTGATAAGGTATCCGTCATTGATGTTTTGTGCGTGCCGGATACGGATGACCCTGCGGGGAGGGCAGGCTGAGGACGGATGACTCGCACCACCGAATCATCCGTGCGGATGTGAATATCGCGGTCGTGCATGAGGAAAGCGTCGGCCAGGTCGGCCAGGCGGGTGCGGGCCTCGACGTTATCGGTGCAGATGGGTTCTTCGGAGAGGTTGCCGCTGGTCATGACCAACGCTTCGGGGAAATCTTTGGTTTTTTCGAGCAAGAGGAAGTGCAGGGGTGTATACGGCAACATCACGCCGATGGTGCGCTGGCCGGGGGCAACCTCGCGGGCAATTTTGGAGATGGAACGGCGGCGCAACAACACAATCGGGTGCGCGGGGGATTCGAGCAGGGCGCGTTCAGCATCACTGATATGGCAATGCCGCTTGACGGTAGTGTAGTTCGGCATCATGACTGCGAAGGGCTTATCCACCCGCAGTTTGCGGCGGCGGAGTTCGGCGACCGCAGCCGGGTTGGTGGCGTCGCAGGCCAGGTGGAAGCCACCCAGCCCTTTGACGGCCAGGATTTTGCCCTCCGCCAGGTGACGGCGGGCACGCTGGAGGCCGTCTTCGCCGACGTTAATCAGGACAGTGCGTTTGCCAGTGTGGCGCAGGGGGAATTCTTCGAGCCAGATTTTTGGGCCGCATTTGGGACAGGCCACCGGTTGAGCGTGAAAACGGCGGTTGGAGGGGTCCTCGTATTCGGCGCGGCAGTCTTCGCACATCTCGAAAACCGACATGGTGGTCTTGGGCCGGTCGTAGGGGATGTCTTGGATGATGGTGAAGCGCGGGCCGCAGTTGGTGCAGTTGATGAAGGAGTAGCGGTAGCGGCGGTCGTTGGGGTCGTTCATTTCGCGCAGGCAGTCGGGGCAGACGGCCACATCGGGCGAGATGGGCTGAAAGGCGCCCTCCACCGCTTCAGAGTGGAGAATCTCGAATTGCTCGAACCCAGATGCAGGGCGCTCGGTCACGCGGATAGAGTCGAGCCGCGCCAGGGGCGGGAGTTCCGCCTTGAGATGTTCGACGAAATCCCGGAGTTCGACATTTTCCCCATCCACTTCAATATCGACTCCGGCCGAGGTATTCCGCACCCAGCCGGTGAGATGGTGGCGCTGGGCGAGGTTATAGACAAAGGGCCGGAATCCGACCCCCTGCACGATGCCGGTGATGTGGATGGAGAGACCGTGTGTCATGTGCGGAGTACGAGATGCCAGGCGCGCGACGCACTACGCACGTCGCACATTGGAAACGAGCCAATCGAGCCAGGGCTGGAGGCCTTCGCCGGTGCGGCAGGAGAGTTCAAATTGGACGACGCCGGGATTGAGAGTCTCAATGCCAGCCTTGAAAAAATCCATGCGGAAGGGGACGTAGGGCAGCAGATCAATTTTGTTGATGACGACCGCCTCGACGCCGCGATACATGCCAGGGTACTTGTAGGGTTTGTCATCGCCTTCGGGGATGGAGGCGACCAGCACGTTTTTGTGGGTACCGAGTTTGAATTCTGCCGGGCAAACCAGGTTACCAACGTTTTCAACGATAACCAGGTCGAGATTGGCGAGGTCAAGTTGCGGGATGGCCGACTGGAGCATGACGGCGTCCAGATGGCAGTCGCCGCCCGTATTGATTTGAACGGCGGCGGCCCCGGCAGCGACGGCGCGGTCGGCGTCGAAACTGGTGGCGA
The DNA here is from genome assembly GCA_034432755.1 of Anaerolineales bacterium. Lineage (GTDB taxonomy): Bacteria > Chloroflexota > Anaerolineae > Anaerolineales > Villigracilaceae > UBA5195. The sequence goes on along the minus strand of DAOUBQ010000044.1, from coordinate 55,302 downwards.
TGTCACCGTTAATCATGCCGATACGCAGTTTGCCCTGCAAGGCGCTGACGGTCTGCTCGATAAGCGAGGTTTTGCCCGCGCCGGGCGAGGCCATGATATTGAGGGTAAAGACGCCCGCCGCGTCAAATTTGGCGCGGTTTTCGAGGGCCAAACGGTCATTGGCGGAGAGGATTTTTTCGACAACAGGGATGGTGGGGGACATAGGATTTAGGGATTTGGTGATTTGGTGATTGGGTGATTTGGTGATTTGGTGATTTAGCGATTGAGTGACGAATACCGGGTAAACAGCGGCTTGTTCATTGTCAATGTCAGGCATCTCTGGTCAGGCGCGGAATGAATTCCGCGCTACGCATTACTGATTGGTCAACTCTCTCTGCTCCGCTTCCACTTCAATCGCCTCCAGGTAAAACTCTTCGCCTTTCAGGACTTTGATGTGCTTGCTCTGGCACTGCGGGCAGAGCAGGTTGCGCGAATCGGGATGATAAATATTTCCACAATGTTTGCAGAGCAATTCGGTTGGAACGCGGCGAAAATGCAATTGGGCGCCCTGGGCGATGGTGTTTTCGCTTATCATGTCCCAGTAGAATTGAACCGAGTCATCGACGGTGGAGGACCATTCCCCGACGACGATGAATAGTTCGGTAATCCGCCGGGCGTTTTGGGCTTTGGCGTGACGGATGGCGATTTCGAGAATGGATTCGGTAACGGCGAGTTCGTGCATAGGAGGAAGTAGACAGGTAAACGGGTAGACAGAGAAACAAGGAAATTGGCGAGGAAGCAGAAGCGCTAAAAAACGCAAGCGTAATAGTAGCCAAAACCCAGCAAAAGGATGAGTGACAAATGTAATGAAAAATGTCACCTATTAAGGTAAGAATTTATTGATTTTGTGACGAAGTGGCTGCTACGGCTGGGTTAAAAACTCCTCTTTCGTCGTTTCAGAAAGACGAAAGAGGAGCATGGCGGAGGATGAACGCGATTATCGGCAAACAGAACGCCATTCGGGGTTAATCATGAGTTTCGATATTTACCGAAACCTTCGGGCCCCGCGATAATTCTCGTGCAGCCACTGGCCGTAAATTTTGCTCTGCGGGTCGAAACTGTTGTAAGAAACGCCCCAATCCGTCCCATTGGCGTGGATAAATTCATCGCCGCCAAGCGAAATGCCCACATGGGTAATTCGCGCGGCGCGCACATAACCGCGCGCATCGGGGCCGGGGATGTCCTCCTCCGCAATTTCACCGAAAAAGACCAGGTCGCCGGGCTGGAGCGGGCCTTCCACCGGCTCGCCTTTCATGAACTGCTGGTCGGCATCACGCGGGATGGTCACCCCCATGTAGGCGTAAAAGGTCCCGGCAAAGCCGGAGCAGTCGAAGCCGTAGGGCGTGCGCCCGCCCCACAGGTAGGGAACGCCCACGAAACGGCGCATCAGGTTGAGGGTCAGGTCAATTCCCGCCGGGGTGGGCGTCGGGCGAAATTCGGGCGCGGTCAGGTCGGAGGGGGTCAGGCGCCAGGGGCGGCCATCCGGCAGTTCAATCCACGAATCGCCTGCGCGCGTTTCTTTAAGGTAGATGGGCGTAGCAAAGGGAATTTTCTGCACCAGCGCGCCGCTTTCATCACGGGCTTCGGCCAGGGTAGCCGAGACAATGGCCGTGCAGGCCGCCTGGTACTCGCGGACGCGCGCCTCGGAACAAGGATAGAGCGCGCGGGTGTGTATCCAGCCAATGTAGCCATCATGGACCACATAAACGTGCGTCCAATCACCCGCATTTTCGAGAATGCGCACGGCTTCGCCCAGCCGCACCTGGCTGACGCGCTCGGTGAGAATGCCCCGCCCGCGCCGCACATCGTCTACCGGGCGGTTGACCAGCGCCCAGGGCGTCTCTGCAGTAATCAGCACTTTGATTTCATCGGCTTCAAACCGACCGGCCAGGTTGCGGGCTTCGGCGTGCATGGCCTCGTTCAGCACCGTGCCGGTCAGCCTGCCCTCTGCATTCAAGCGGACATCGAAAATGCCATCACGCTCATCGGCATAATGCTCCAGTTTGTAGCGATAGAGCGTATCGCTGACCGGGTTGCCGCGCCGCGCCCAGAAATCGGTCACGCGCGTCAGCCACTCCTCCAGCACGTCCTCGTGGACGTTGTGTCCAATGCCTTTTGGCACCCATACCTCGCTGGCCGGAATGTGGCGCGCCATAAACTCGGCGTGCTTCATCGGGGCGTTGACGCGGTCTTCGGCGCCTTGCACAATCAGCACCGGGCGGGTGACGCGCGCCAGGTCTTCGGGCGTGTAATTTGGCTCCTTGATAAGTTCTGCCACCGTCAGCCGCACCAGCTCGCGCCAGTAATCTGCGCCCAGTCCGCCGTGCAATTCTTGCATCTCGCGCATCCAGGCGGGCCGCTCGCGTTCAATAAAATCCGGGTCGAAAATCGGCGGCTCTTTTTCGGGCAGGTCGGGGCTAACCCAGGCATTCCCGGCCTGGATGACGCAGGTTTCGGTCACATCGGGGTGTTCCATCAGCACCAGCAGGGCGACATTCCCGCCATTGCTGTGTCCCACAATGTGCGCCTTCTCAAAACCGAGCGCGCGCACCAGCCCGGCCATATCGGCGGCCAGTTCCTTGAACGTATAGGTCATGTGCGGGTTGCCCGATTTGCCATGTCCCCGGCAATCGGGCAAAATCACGAAATATTGGCTTTCGAGCCGGGTGACCACGTTATACCAGCATGAGCGCCCGGTTTGGGTGGAACCGTGAATCAACAAAACCGGGGCCTGACCGGGTTTGGGCGTGCCAAAGGTCTCATAAAAAATTTCAGTGCCGTTGACGGGTGCGTAGGGCATAGGTTCTCCAAAAAGAGGGGGTATTTTTAGTATATCATGGAGACGCGTACCCAACAGATTACAGGCTGATAGTTTTCCCCGCGCGGCACGTCATCACGCTTTCACCTGCTTCAAAAACCCGGGCGTGTTCAGTTCCCGTTCCAGCAGGTAGGTAAAATAGCCCTGCATCACCGCTTCTACCTGTTTGCGAGTCTCGGCATTGGGGCGCGCCCGCGAAGCCTCGGCATAGTTGCTGCGCTGAAAGTGCCGCAGGTACTTGAGTGCTTCCACGCTGATGCTCCACAGCCCCGGCAGGCCCATGCCACACTGGGGACAGATGACGCCTCCCGCCGAGGGTGAGAAATACTGGTCGAGCGGCTCAATTTTCCTCCCACAGTTGGCACACTCGAACAATTTGGGGCGGAAACCCAAAAAGTCGAGCAGGCGCATCTCGTAGTAGCGCACCGGCAGCCAGCCATCCGGCTCATTCGCAATGCGCGCCAGCGTTTCGGTCAGCGTGCGAAAAATGACCGGGTTGTGACCCTCTTCATCGTAGGTGAAACGGTCAATCAATTCCAGCACATACGCGGCATAGCCCACCTTCACCAAGTCCTCGCGGAGGGGCAGGTAGGCATCGAGGGTTTCAACCTGCGCCACAATGGGCAATTCGCGCCCACGCGCCAGTTGAATGGTGACGTGTGTAAACGGCTCGAGGTGTCCGGCCTTGCGTGAGAGCAGCTTGCGCGCGCCTTTCACAATGGCGCGCAGTTTGCCATACTCGCGCGTAAACAGGGTCAAAAGGCGGTCGGCCTCGCCCCAATCGGCATGACGGAGAACGATGGCTTCGGCGCGGAAAGAACGCGGTTGGTTCATTGCAGACTATTGTATCAAAACGTTGGGGCGGCCGCTCCCTGTCCAATACGAAAACAGGCAACCGCCGCCCCAAACTGATGCGTAGAGAAGTGAATTTAACCCGTCCAGTTCCCCAACCGTCCCGTCGTGCCTTTTTTGTGATACAGACGCCGGTCGGCGGCGGCCAGCAACGCTTCGGGGGTAGCCCCATCATCAGGATAGCAAGCAATGCCAGAACTAAAGGAAAGAAACAGGAGCGGGTTGGTCGAGATGGGAGTCATGCAGACCAGGTCTGCCAGGCGCTGCACCAGCACTGGCCCGCGCACCAGGTCTATGCCGGGCAGCATGAGGATGAATTCATCGCCCCCATAACGGAACAACAAGTCGGTGGTGCGCAAGTCGGCGACAATGCGGCGCACAAAGGAAATCAGCACATCGTCTCCGCAAGCGTGACCATAAGTGTCGTTAATCTCCTTGAATTTATCCAGGTCAATAAAAACCAACGTGAACTTATAATTGTAACGGTTGGCGCGTTCAATTTCATCCTGCAAGTGCAAATCGAGTGCATGACGCGAATATGCGCCGGTCAGGTGGTCATACATGCCAGGGCCATATTCGATCGGCTTCACCTCGCGCACGCGCTCCGAAAGCAGCCGCATCAATTCAACCCCTACTTCGGGGACGCTCGCAAGCATCTCGTGAAATTTTTCTTTGTTGAGGCATTTCAGACGAGCGCGGGTGATGGCAACCACCGTGGCAGTGCGCGGGACATTTTCGAGCAGGGCAATTTCTCCAACCACATGCCCGGGCCGCCGAAAGGTGAGCAGTTGCGGGCTGCGCAATTTGCCTTGCACAATGGCAAGAATGCCGGAGTCTATCCAGTACAGGTTCTCTCCCGATTCATCTTGCAAGAACAATATTTCGCCAGGGGTAAGTTCAACCTCCTGCCCAAACTTATCCAAAAAATCCTTCAAAGAGACGGCAAACGGCGAAACAGTCCCTGCCAGATTGGGGACGTTGTTGATCTGGTTGTAGATGGTCTGAAGTTTGGATAGAACAGAGGCAGAGAGAAATTGCTTATTTTTCACGATTTTGCCAGAATATGGTTTATTTTCTTGCTCGAATTTTAACATAGAAAACAGGCGGCTTTGCGCAACAGAACGTGTTTCAAAGCCATCTAAACGATTAGATTTTCCCAGAAATACGGCAGATTCCCTTTGACGAGGAACGCCAACGGCGGAATTCCATGCCTGGATTCCTCCGTTGCAACTGGTTCGCCATCTCGATTTGGGCGAATATCACGCACCGCCAAAGCGCGCCATTCGGCTACTGTTCCTGCGCTGGTTCGCTGACCGGTTGCTCCAAATTCTCTTCGGCCTTGGACTGCTCGCTTTTCCTGACCATCTTTTCCTGTAATTTTTGCTCTTTCTTTTTCTTTTTTGCGATTTCTTTCTGACGTTTCTCGTATTTGTAATTGGTCTTTGCCAACAAGGCATCCTTTCCGGGTGTGTAGGCCATGATTTTCTTTCACGGCTGCCCAGTTTGATTTAACCACAATTTTTGGAAAAAAACTCACCTAATTTGCCCGATTAGCCTGCCCGCCTGTTTTTTTTAGAAGCCCGAATCGGACTTTGAGAAGGTCATACAGATTGCCAAATTCCCAATTGACAAAAAAAAGGACGCATAGTAACATACAAGCCGCTCCTGGCGAGGTAGCTCAGTGGCAGAGCAAGCGGCTCATAATCGCTCGGTCGTGGGTTCAAATCCCACCCTCGCCACCACACCCCATCCCACCTGAAGGTGGGATTTTTTTATAGAGAACCAGATTTTGAAGAGAAACCTGAATTTCTTTGCGAGTCCATTGCAAAAAGACCTTTAAACACAAAAGACACGAAGGTTAAAAGATGAGCAGTTCCTTTGTGTCTCGTTGTGACTTTCCAGCAATTCCAAAGCTGAAAGTATGGCAGCAAATTCCACATTTCGGTTCGTTTTTGACGATTGGAGCCCTTTTTGTGGGAAAAATCGGTCAAAGCCAAAAACTTTGAATTTGGAATTGCTGGTGACTTTCGTGTTTAATTGGTTTTTAAGGGAGAGTCAAGTATAATTTTTACTATTCCATTGAGTTTTATTTCCCATCAATCATGGCAGGCGCTTATGTCGAATTTTAACCAATCGCGGCCCCCGTCCTCCGGGGGAGGAAACGCCAACCCGCTTCGCGTGGCAGTAAACCCCAACGCGCCCCGTTCGCCGTCTTCTCCCGCCGCATCAGCCCCTTCCTCTAGTTCCGGTTTTTTGCCGCCGCCCATCTCACGGTTAGATGATACTGGGCTGTCGCAACTCTGGCTGCAAGACCTGGCACTCAAGGTTCTCTACTTTCAGGGTTTCCTCTCTGGCTTCAAAATCGCCGAAGAAATCGCCTTGCCCTTCGCGGGCGTTACAGACCAGATTTTAGAATCGCTCAAACGCGAGAAACTGGTCGAAGTCAAGTCGTCCTCGATGGGGCTAGGAGAAGGCTCGTACCAGTATGCCATCACCGGAGCAGGCATTGAGCGGGCGCGTGAGGCGCTGGAGCGCAATCAGTATGCCGGGCCAGCTCCTGTGCCCATTGAAGTGTACAACGAAGCCATCCGCAAGCAAAGCCGCCATCGCGTGGCCGTCACCCAGCGCCACATGCGCCAGTTGCTCTCACAATTGGTGATGTCGAACACCACATTTGAGCGGCTTGGCCCGGCCCTCAACTCTGGCACATCCATTTTCCTGTATGGGCCTCCTGGCAACGGCAAAACCAGCGTAGCGCGTGCCTTTGGCAACCTCATCCTGCAGCAAGATATGTATATTCCGTATGCGCTCTATGTGGATGGACAGGTCATCAAACTGTATGACTCCGTCAACCATCAGCGCGCGGCGGATGATGAAGCCACCGCCGCCGGAACCGGGTCGTTGCGTTCTGGGCAGAAACGTGACCCTCGCTGGGTTCACATTCGCCGCCCCTTCATTGTGGTCGGCGGTGAGTTAACGCTGGCTGGCCTCGACCTGGTGTTTGATGACACCCATAAATACTATGAAGCGCCCTTTCAGGTAAAAGCCAACGGCGGCATCTTCCTGATTGACGACTTTGGCCGCCAACAGGTGCGCCCGCGTGACCTGCTCAACCGCTGGATTGTGCCGCTCGAAAACCGGGTTGATTTTCTAACCCTGCACACTGGGCGCAAAATCGAAGTGCCGTTCGATGTACTGGTGGTCTTCTCCACCAACCTGCCGCCCCGCGACCTGGTGGATGAAGCCTTTTTGCGCCGGCTGCGCCATAAAATCGAAATCGGTGACCCAAACTTTGAGGAATATCGCCAGATTTTCCAGCGCGTGGCCCAGGCCAAAGGGGTGCAGTACAACGACCAGGGGCTGGCCTACCTGCTTCAAGAATGGTACATCAAACGAAACCGCAAATTGCGCGCCTCGCATCCCCGCGACCTGTGCGACCAACTGATTGATATTGCCCGTTACCGCGGCGTGGAGCCGACGATGACCAAAGAACTTCTCGACCTGGCGGCACAATCCTATTTTGTAGAACTTTAAGCGCGTTCAAAGACCCCCTGACTATGCTCAACCTGGTCTCTCGGCCTTTCTATTTTGCCCACCGGGGCGCATCGGCTCACGCCCCTGAAAACACGCTGGCCGCCTTTGCGCTGGCCCTTCAGCAAGGTGCACCTGCCATCGAATTCGATGTCAAATTGACTGCCGACCGGCAGGTCATCATCCATCACGACCAAACGCTTGACCGTACAACCGACGGCTCTGGCCCAATTACCAAACAACCCCTGGCGGCCTTGCGCGAGTTAGATGCCGGCTCTAAATTTTCGGCGCAGTTTGGGGGCGAGAAAATCCCCACCCTCGAAGAAGTGTTTGAGGCCTTCAGCAAAAAATTATTTATGAACATCGAATTGACCAATTACGCCTCCCCATTCGATGGGCTGGTTGAGGAGGTTGTGAAACTGGTCAGAAAACATCGGCTGGAGGAATGGGTCTTGTTCTCATCGTTTTTCCCCACCAACCTGGCACGCGCCCGGCAGTTATTACCCTCTGTGCCACGCGGTCAGTTGTTCTTGCCGGGCGGCTCTGGCTGGTGGCAGCGATTTTCGGCAAAGTGGATGTCACTTCACGCCGAGCATCCCTTCAAAAACGACGTGAGCGCCGCAATGGTGCAGCGCGCTCACGCCAAAAGCCGCCACGTTTATACCTGGACGGTCAACGACCCTGAGGAGATGAAATCGTTACGCGCCCTGGGCGTAGATGCCATTTTTACCGATGACCCGCTGCTGGCAAATAAGCACTTTGTAAAATAGATCGCCTGCCTGTTATCCTGCTTACTTATGTTCCCTCTCGACTGGATTTCCCACGCCGCCACGCGAATTGCTCCGCATATCCGGCACACCCCATTAACACAAGACGCCCAACGCGGCTGGTATTTCAAATGGGAAAATCAGCAGATAACAGGCTCTTTTAAGGCGCGCGGCGCGCTGAACAAGGTTCTCGCGCTCGAAGCCTGGCAACGCCAGCAGGGCATCGTCACCGCTTCAGCCGGGAATCACGGTCAGGGCGTGGCCTATGCCGCCAAACTGACCGGCACGTCCGTCAAAGTGTTTGCTTCAGAACACGCCTCCACCAAAAAAGTCAGCGCCATGCGCGAGTTAGGCGCAGAGGTGGTTCTGGTGGACGGTGGATATGAACAGGCCGAAGCAGCGGGCATTCACTTTGCCGCCGAACACGGCAAAACCTGGGTTTCTGCCTATAACGACGCACAGGTTATCGCCGGTCAAGGCACAGTCGGGCTGGAGATAGCCTCCGACCTGCAGATGGACGAATCGTTCACCGTGGTGGTTCCAACCAGCGGTGGGGGGCTGGCGGCGGGCGTGGGCGCGGCGCTTCACGGACTGCCCAACCCACCCAGGGTGGTGGCGGTTCAGCCCAAAGCATCCGGGTTCATGCACGCCTTGTTCAACGGCGGCACGCAATCAGCGGTAATAGAATCGCCCACCCTGGCCGATGGCCTGAGTGGTGCGGTGGAAGATGGCTCGCTGACCATTCCCCTGGTGCGGCAGTTCGTCCACAATATCCTGCTGGTGAGTGAAGAGTCTATTGCCCGCGCAGTGGCATTTGCCTGGTGTGAGTATAGACAGGTGATCGAACCATCAGCGGCAGTCGGATTGGCTGCCGCGCTGGATAAAATGATACAAACACCGCTTGTCATCGTGATTTCAGGCGGCAATATCCATCCGCAGGTTCATACCGAGATGGTGAGGAAATGCTCAAGATGACGAGAAGGTCTTTTGGGGGTGTTGCAGTTCGCTGGCTTGCGCTGGCCGGATTGCTGGGGGCAATCTTTTCCCCGGCGCTGGCGCAAGGACCCGACCCAGTGGCTGCGCATTTAAGCAAGATGACGCCCGAAGAGCGGATAGGGCAATTATTCCTGGTTTCATTTACCGGCACAGATGTCGGCCCAACCTCCCCCATCCATGACCTGATAGCCAATCATCATGTTGGCGGCGTGGTGCTGATGGCCGCCAACAATAATTTTGTGGGCGAAAATACCGTACAGGCTGCTTATGAGATGGTTGCAGCCCTGCAAAACGTGGAGGCAAAGGCCGCGTTTGAACCCGCCCCAAACACCGCGCCCAGTGCATATACACCTTTGTTGATTGGCATTTCTCAAGAAGGCGGCGGCGCCCCCAATGACCAGATTTTGACCGAATTAACTCCTTTGCCCGACCAAATGGCGATTGGCGCAACCTGGAATCGCTCCCTGGCACAAAGCGTTGGCGCAACCATGGCACGCGAACTCTCTGCCATCGGGTTCAACCTGTATCTGGGGCTTTCGCTCGATGTGCAAACGCTCATCAACCCCGCCTCTAACAGCGACTTAAACACCCGCTCCTTTGGCGGCGACCCCTATTGGGTGAGTGAGTTGGGAAAAGCCTATGTAACCGGTTTACACGAAGGCGGATCGGGACGAATGTTGGTGATTGCCAAGCACTTTCCGGGCAGCGGAGGGGCGAATCGGCCTGCCGCGCAAGAAATTTCTACCGTGCGGCGCTCGCTCGATGAGTTGAAATCGGTGGAACTTTTGCCTTTTCTGGCTGTCACCGGCGAAACAGGCGAGTCAAATGCCCAGGTAGACGGCCTGCTGGTTTCACACATTCGCTACCAGGGCTTTCAGGGCAACATTCGCGCCACAACCCGTCCCATCAGCCTCGACCAGCAAGCCCTGGGGCAAATGCTGGCCCTGCCTACTTTGGCCGCCTGGCGCTCAAAAGGCGGACTGATGGTGAGCGATAACCTGGGAACCCCCGCAATTCGCCGCTTTTATGACCCCGATTTGCGCAATTTTTCGGGCCGATTGGTGGCGCGCGATGCCTTCCTGGCTGGTAACGACCTGCTCTACATGGGAAACATCGTTTCATCAGACGCACCCGATAATTACACAACCGTTTTGCGCTCGCTAGAATTTTTTTCCCAGAAATACCGCGAAGACTCGGCCTTTGCCAGCCGGGTAGATGAGTCGGTTTACCGAATATTGGCGGCCAAATATCGCCTGTATGGCACATTCAGCCAGCCCATCACCCCACCCCTGACCTCAGAACTGACGGCGGTGGGCGCGGGGCAAAGCCAGGTGTTCGAGGTGGCCCGCAGCGCAGCAACGCTGATTAGCCCCACGCGCAGCGACCTGGCAACCGTACTGCCCTCCCCGCCCGGTCCACTCGACCGAATTGTATTCATCTCTGATTCAAGAGCGGTGCGGCAATGCACAAGCTGTAACGACATCAACATCTTGGGAAAGACGGCGTTCCAACTGGCAGTACAGCGCCTGTATGGGCCGCTGGGCGGGGCGCTGGTCACACCCAGTTACCTTTCCTCGTTCACGTTTGAAGAGTTGAATTTGATGCTGAACGAAAAAGCCCCCACGCCAGACCTGTACGACAACCTGAACCGCGCAACCTGGGTAGTCATCTCCACGCTGGATATGCCGGAAGGCTCGGAACAATTGACCATTCTGAGGCGTTTCATCACCGAGCGTCAGCGGCTGTTGAACAACAAAAAAATCATCCTTTTCTCGTTCAATGCGCCTTTCTATCTCGATGCGACAGATATCTCAAAATTAACAGCATATTACTGTCTGTACAGCGAATCGGAACCTTTCATTGATTTGGCAGTACGCCTGTTATTTCAGGAAATTTCCCCTGCCGGCGCCTCACCCGTTTCGGTGCCGGGTGTAGGCTATGACCTGATTTCGGCCACTGCCCCCGACCCCAACCAGATTATCCGCTTGAGTTTGAACCTGCCGGCTGCCCTGCCAACGCCAACCGGAAACGCTGTCACACCCGAGCCAACGATCATGCCAGTTTTCCGCGTAGGCGATACAATTTCGCTGCGCACGGGCATCATTCTCGACCACAACCAGCGTCCCGTCCCAGATGGCACGGTCGTGCGCTTCACCTTCTCGCAAGGTGAAAGCGGACTGTTCCAGCAGGTTGATGTGACCACTTCGCAGGGAGTAGCCATTATTGCCTATCGGCTCGATAAACCCGGCCTGGTTGAAATTCGCGCTGCCAGCGAACCGGCGCGGGTTTCAGATACGATTCAGTTGGATGTGACAAACGATGGCGTGTCGGTCCTGATTAGTACGCCAACCAGTGAGATTATCCCCTCTGCAACTGTAACCCCCACCCTCCTGCCGCCTATGCCAACAACCACGCCCATCCCCACTTCCCCAACGATGACGGGCGGATACCCCAATGTCTGGGGCTGGTTCATGGTCGTGTTGGTCTTGTTTGCCGGGACGATGTTGTCGTACTGGCTGGGGACGCAGGTGGTCGAGCCGCGCTGGGCTGTCCGCTGGTCTCTACTGGTGTTTTTGAGCGGCGTGCTGGCTTATAACTACTTAATTTTGGATTTTCCAGGCGCGGGGAGTTGGCTGGGCGGGCGCGGCCTGTCTTCCTTTTTGCAAGCAGTCCTGGTAGGACAGGCAGTCGGGTTCATTCTTGGCTGGGTCTGGCGATCAGCGGCTGAGGGTGGCAATCAGGCTCACGAGCAATGACGCGGCTGCAAGCCCGAACAGGATACTTTCGGGCGGCGCGAACAGGGCATCCAGCGTGGGATTGCGCTTCTGGCGCATCATCGGACGCTGCGGCAGGTCTTTTGTTCCAAAAAGGTATTGTCGAAAAACCTCCACAGTATCAGGACGCAAGTCGGGGTGCAGTTCCATCGCCCACAGGATAGCCTTTTCGGTGCGCAGGCTGATTTCTGGATTGATTTTACGGGGCGGCACCAGTCCCTCAGGATGCAGGAAGCGCTGACGCGCATCGAGCGGCGGCTGGTTGGTGAGCAGGTGATAGAGCGTAGCCCCGAAGGCATACAGGTCAGAGCGCACATCGGTATGGCTTTCTGATCCGCCGTATTGTTCAAGGGGCGTGTACAACACCGTTCCTTGACCCTGGATAATGGTGATGGTCTCCTCATCGGGAGAAAGAACTTTCACCAACCCAAAATCAACCAATTTGAGCAGTCCTTCAGGAGTTAGTTTCAGGTTCGAGGGCTTGATGTCGCGGTGAACGATGGGCGGGGTCTGTTTATGAAGGTAGATGAGGGCGTCGGTCAACTGGGCAGCCCAGTCCAGCACCAGGCTTTCGTCCAGGTAGGTATTGTGTGATTTCGCCTCAAGCATCATGGTTCGCAGGTCTTTGCCCGCCACATAATCCATAACCAGGTAATCTTTGGCGTCTATGGAGAAGAAATCGGAAACTTTGGGAAGGTTGGGATGGTCGAGGCGCGCAAGGACCGTGGCCTCGCGCAGAAACTGGTCGCGGGCCTCGTTGAACACCTTCTCAGGCAGGTTGCGGTCGTGTTCGACCTCCTTAAGCGCGCACTTGCGCCCTTCAAGGCGCATATCATCGGCCAGGTAGATGTTTCCCATCCCACCTTGCCCGATGCGCTCACGGACGCGATAGCGTTCGCGCAAGACCTCGCCCGGTTGAATCGGGGTCGGCATTCAGATTAAATCTCCTTTTCGACGGTCTGTGCGAAAAAGTCGGCGTAGTTTCTGCACAGAATGAAAGTTTTCTGCTATATTATAACAAATGAGCCATTTTGATACCCAAGAAGATTTTCCACTTTTGGTGGCCCAAACCGGCCCGCTCAAGGGTGAGCGCTGGCTGCTAGACCGTCCGCTGGTCATTGGGCGCGAAGCCAACTGCGAAGTATCCATCCCCGACCGGCAAGTCTCCCGTTATCACGCCCGGTTAACACCCGGCCCCAACGGAGTGGTTCTAGAAGATTTAGGCAGTAAAAATGGAACACACCATAACGGCACGCCACTTTCGGCGCCAGTCGTCTTACAAGATGGCGATACCATCCATATTGCGGCAACCCAAGAGTTCCAGTTCCTGAGCTCCGACGCTACCATGCCGCTCCAGACGGCCCCGGCGCGCAACGGGCGGTTGAGGCTCGATTTCCGCGCCCGGCAAGTCTGGCTCAACCAAACCCAGGTCACCCCGCCCCTTTCCGCTCAGCAATTCCATCTACTCTGGACGTTATACCAGAATGCCGGGCGGGTGGTGACGCGCGAGGAACTGGTTTCGGCGGTTTGGGGTAATGAACAATCAATAGGCGTAACCGACCAGGCCCTCGACGCCCTCATCCGCCGCCTGCGCGACCGTTTTTCAGCGATAGACCCAACCCATAATTACATCGTCACCGTGCGCGGGCATGGCATCATGCTCGATAACGCGCCAGATAACTAACCTCGCCCCAACCACAAAAAAACATCACACCACCCCTTGCTGCCTGCAACACAACAACTCGATTCCCATCACAAGGAGAACCCATGCCTCCCATGTTTCCATCCGCCGAATGGCTGCAAACCTTTCAAGAAAAACTTAACTCAGACGAACAATACGCCCAAGTCGCCGCAAAATGGGAAGGAGACATGTACTTCATCATTGAGCCAGAACAAAACCTGAAGGAACGCATGGTCATGTATCTCGACCTGTGGCACGGCAAATGCCGGGGCGTCGAAATTGTCGATGATATTTCCAAGCATACCCCCGCCTTCACCCTCAAAGCCGCCTACTCCAACTTCGCCAAAGTCCTGACCGGCGAACTCGACCCCATGCAGGCCATGCTCACCCGCAAGCTTGATGTTAAAGGCAACATGGCCGTCATGATGCGCAGCGTGCCAACCGTGCTGGATTTTGTGCGTTGCGCGCGCGAAATCACAAAAGAAATCCTATAACCATCGTGGCGCAAGATAATATCTCGCCATTCGCTTCATTCCAACAAAGACTCGCAACGACCGCTCCACCAGGCGGTCGTTGCGCATTTTCAGCAGACATTTGACCCGCCCGTTTTTTCTTACGGAACATTAAGGAACATTCTCCGCATAATCGGAGTATACTGGTCATAATATACTCTCCGTTTTTGAGCGCATTCCCCCCCCCCCGCTGAATCAGGCCGACCGTTATGAGCGACACACTCTTCACTTCCACCGCCACCGTTAAAAACCAGCTCTCCCAGCAAAAATACATCGCATCCGATGAAATCGCCACCATCGTTTATCTCTCCGAAAAACTGGGCAAACCCCTGCTCACCGAAGGCCCGGCGGGCGTTGGCAAAACCGAACTCGCCAAAGCAATTGCCTCGGCCACTGGGCGCGAACTGATTCGCCTGCAATGCTACGAGGGATTAGACGAATCCAAGGCACTTTACGAGTGGGAATATTCCAAGCAATTGCTCTACACCCAGCTCTTGCGCGATAAACTCAACGACACACTCGGCAAAGCCGCCTCGCTCTCTGAAGCCGCCGACAAACTCGCCGCTGAAGAAGACGTCTTCTTCTCCACCCGCTTCCTGCTCCAGCGCCCGCTCTTGCGCGCCATCCTGAGCGAGAAACCAGTTGTGCTGCTCATTGACGAAATTGACCGCGCCGACGCCGAATTTGAAGCCTTCTTGCTCGAAGTGCTGAGCGACTTCCAGGTCTCAGTGCCAGAACTTGGCACGCTCACCGCCAAACACCGCCCCTTCGTCATCCTGACCTCCAACAACACCCGCGAGTTGAGCGAAGCCCTCAAGCGGCGCTGCCTATACCTGTTCATTGACTATCCCGACCTGGAGGCCGAATTGGCCGTCGTGCGCCTGAAAGTGCCAGAACTCAACCCCAAGCTGGCCCACCAGGCCGTGGATTTCGTCCAGCGCCTGCGCAAGGGCGATATGCGCAAATCACCCTCCATGAGCGAAACCCTCGATTGGGCCAATGCCCTGGTTGCATTAAACGCCTCCAACCTGGATAAAGACACCCTCGAAGATACGCTCTCCGTCCTCCTGAAACACGAAGCCGACCTGCAAAAAGCCAAACGCCAATTCATCAATCCCCCGCCGCCGCGCCCCAACCCCGATGAATTCCGGCGGTTTTCAGGGAATTGAGTGAGAACATGAGCGATGTGTAACAATCACGCGATACACCAAATCGCCACTCTCCAATTACCGTTAACCAACCGCCAATTACACTTATGGAAAGCCGCATTTTACAATTAATCTCCGCCCTGCGCGCCAGCGGCGTGCGCATTAGCCTGGCCGAAAGCGCCGAGGCCTTTTCCGCGGTCGATTTGATGGGCATTCAAGACCGTGAGCAGTTCCGCCTGTCCTTACGCGCCACGCTCATCAAAGACGCGCGCGACATCCCCACCTTCGAGAAGCTCTTCCCACTCTTTTTCGGCTCCGGCCAGCCCCCGCTGATGGGCGGCAACCCCGCCGACGAGTTATCCCCCGAGGAAGCCGAAATGCTGGCCGAGGCCCTGCGCCAGTTCGCCGAAAACCTGCGCGAACGGATAGAACGCCTGATGAACGGCCAGCCGCTCAGCCGCGAAGAACTCGAACAACTGGCCCAAATGGTCGGCTTGAACAACACCGACGACCTTCGCTACCAGAACTGGATGGCGCAGCGCATGATGCGCGCCCTGGCCTTCCCCGAAGTGCGCGAAGCCCTGAAAGAGATCATGGAACAACTGGCCCAAATGGGCATGAGCCGCGAGCGCGTCGAGCAGTTGCGCGAGATGATTCGGCAAAACATGCAAGGGCTGGAGGCGCAAGTCAACCAATTCACCGGGCAACGCATCGCCGAGAACATCAGCCAGCAGCCGCCCGGTGAAACCGCCGATAATATCCTCAACCGCCCCTTCCGCGCCCTATCGGACGCCGATAAAAAAGCCATCCAGCGCGAAGTGCGCCGCCTGGCCGCCATCCTGCGCACGCGCATCGCCCTGCGCCAGAAGCGCGCCAAAACCGGCCAATTAGACGCCAAAGCCACCATCCGCGCCAATCTTAAGCATCACGGCGTCCCGATGGAGATTCGCCACAAAGACCGGGTGCGCAAGCCGCGCATTGTGGCGCTGTGCGACATCAGCACCTCGATGCGCTTCTGTTCCGAATTAATGCTCACCTTCCTATACGCGCTCCAGGGACAAGTCCACAAAACCTACGCTTTTGCCTTCATAGACCATTTGGAATACATCTCCGGCGATTTCAACGCCACCAACGCCGATGAAGCGATTTCCTCCGTCCTCTGGCGGATGCCCTCCGGCTCGTATAACACCGACCTGGGCTGGTCACTAAAAAACTTCCATGACGAATTCCTCGACACACTCAACGGCCAGACCACCCTATTGCTGGTGGGCGATGGCCGCAACAACTACAACGACCCGCGTCTCGACCTGTTTTCGCTCATGACCCGCCGCGCCGCCCGCACCATCTGGCTCAACCCCGAGCCGCCCGCCCTGTGGAACGGCGACAGCGACATGCCCAAATACGCCCCGCTCTGTGATAATATTTTCAGAGTCGGCAACTTGCGCGAGCTGGCCGAAGCCGTTGACCACTTGATGACGGCGTAAGACAGGTCGAGAACCTGTCTTCTTGCTGTTGGAAGACAACGGGGCCGCTCAATGTGAGCCGCCCCGTTGCTGACGGAGGAAATTATATTCTCTCGCTTCCATCCTGTGCTAAAATAGGGAAACTTTACAGGAGTGATTATGTCTGGAATGGTGGAAGTAGTCATTGATAGCGTACGTGTCAGTCTTATGTCGCCGCAGCGGCTGGTGGTCCTGCGCCAGACCGATGTAGACCGTTACCTGCCCATTTGGGTTGGGCCGTATGAGGCCGAAGCCATCACGGTTGCCTTGCAGGAAATCGAGATGATTCGTCCGCTGACCCATGACCTGCTCAAAAACCTGTTTACCACCTTCAATGCGCGCATTAAGCGCGTCGAAATCGTAGCCCTGCGCGAGGACATTTTCTACGGCAACATCGTAGTCGAATCGAACGGGCAGGTCATCAACATCGACTCGCGCCCCTCCGATGCGATTGCGCTGGCCGTGCGCGCGCACGTCCCGATTTTGGTTGACCCCTCGGTGATGACCTCGGCCAGCATCACGCCAGAGCAGGATATCCGCGCCCAAATGCCTCCCGCACCCGGGCGGCAGGTGGACGCCCCGCAAGCCGCCTCGCCTTCCCGGCCAACCCCAGCCTCCCCGGCGCGCTCTTTCAACCCTGAAGACCCATCCCGGCTGTCAATTTTCGAGGACTTCTTGAGCAAACTGGACAGCGACAAAAAGCCCGATGACGACGAAGGCGACCAGCCCAAGCAAAATTAAAACCTTTTCACCACGACCGAACAGGACACGACGTTGTAAAATAAATCAGGTCGTGTCCTTTATTTATCTCTACCCCCACCGCACCTCCCCCATGTTCCTGCGCAACATGGGGGAGGCCGGGAGGGGGTAAACGAGTAACCCATGTCCGATTTCCTTACATCCGAAATCCCATTCAGCGAAAGCCAGCCCGCCGCAGGCGTGCCGCACAGCCGCGAGGCCGAGGAAGCCGTCATCGGCGCGGTGCTGATTAACCCCGAAGTCTATTACGACCTGGCGCAATTTCTTCAAGCCGACGACTTCTACATCCACCGCCTGCGCTTCATTTGGGAGGCCTATACCCGCCTGCACGAACGGCGCGTGCCAATTGACAATCTGACCGTCGCAGAAGAACTTGACGACATGGGAAGGCTGGAGGAAATCGGCGGGCCAGCCTTCCTGACTGCCCTGCTCAACCAGGTGCCAACCACGCTCCACGCCGAGGCCTACGGAAAAATCGTCGAGGCCGCCTCCACGCGCCGCAAACTGCTCACCGCGGCCAATACCATCGCTACACTGGCCTACGACGAGAACGAAGTCATCGAGACGGTGATGGGTGAGGCCGAGAAAGCCATTTTCAACGTCGGCGAACGCCGCACCCGGCACGATATCCGCCCCATTCGAGAAGTCCTTTCAGATTACTACGACCACATCGAAAGCCTGATGCACCGGGCCGACGAGGTAGTCGGCGTGCCAACCGGTTTCATTGACCTGGACAAGATGACCGGCGGCTTACAGCCCTCCGACCTGCTGATTGTGGCGGGCCGCCCCGGCATGGGTAAAACCGCCTGGATGCTGACCGTTGCCAACAACGCCGCGCTGCTCCACAAAAAACGGGTGGCCGTTTTCTCGCTGGAAATGTCCAACGAGCAGGTTGTCCAGCGTCTCATCGCCCAGCAAACCGGCATTGATTCGCAAAAATTGCGCACCGGCAAACTCAGCCCCGAAGACCTCGACCTGTTCAACCACGCCATCGAAGTGCTAGGCGACACCCGGATTTACCTCGACGACACGCCCAGTCTCTCCCCGCTGCAACTGCGCACCAAACTGCGCCGCCTGCACATGGAATTTGGTCTCGACCTCGTTATCCTGGACTACATCCAATTGATGACCTCCGAAAGCCGCAACGACAACCGCGTGCAGGAAGTCTCGTACATTACCCGCAACCTGAAACAGCTTGCCCGCGAGTTGAATGTTCCGCTGCTGGCGGCAGCCCAACTCTCGCGCGCGGTGGAACAGCGCGCCGATAAAGAACCGCAACTTTCCGACCTGCGCGAATCTGGCTCGCTGGAGCAAGACGCCGATATTGTGATGTTCATCTACCGCGACGAGAAAGACCCCGCCATGCAAAACGTGACTCACCTGAAAGTGGCAAAGCACCGCAACGGCCCGGTGGGGCAAATTGACCTGATTTTCCGCAACAACCTGACCAGGTTTGAGAACGCGGCCACGCGCACGGTGAATTTGGATAAGGTGTAATGAACCCATTCCCCGGCTTTACTTCCTCCGAAACCTTTACCCCCGTCCCTGATTCGTTGTTCCGGCTGATGAATGACATCCGCGACGCGGACGAACTCAAGGTGACCTTGTACGTCCTTTGGCGAATCGAACACGCCGAAGGGCGCTTGCGGTACATTTCACGGGGCGACATCCTCGAAGATAATGGGTTCATGTCGCAGATGTCTGCGGCAGAGGTCGATTCGGGGCTGGAAAAAGCCCTGCGGCGCGGGACGCTGTTGACCGTGGAGTCTGCATCGGGCGGCCTGTGGATGTTGAATTCGCCGCGCGGGCGGGCGGCTGCCGAGGCGTTGAGAAATTCCCCTGGCGGCGAATCCGCCCGAATCCCGCCCCCTATCCCCCTGCCGCGCCCGAACATTTTCAAACTCTACGAGGACAATATCGGCCCGCTGACGCCGTTGATGGCCGATACGCTCAAGGACGCTGAGCAAGAATTCCCGGCGGAGTGGCTGGCCGAGGCGTTTTCGATTGCAGTGGAGCGTAACAAACGAAACTGGAAATACATTGCGGCCATTTTGCGGCGCTGGAAGGAAGAAGGCTATGAAGGAAAAAATCGAAAAGACGCTGACCCGAATGCAAAGCGATATTCCCAAAGCCAGTTCGATGAGTACCTCGATTGAACTCAAGCCGCGCGTGGAGCCGCTGGGTGACCCCAACTGCCCTATCTGCGGCGGGGTGGGCTATGTGCGCTATGACGTGCCGCTCGGACACGAGAAATTCGGCAAAATTGAGCTGTGCATCTGCCGGGCAGTGGACCGGGCCGAAACAGCCCGCAGCCGGTTATACGCCCTGAGCAACCTGGAACGTTTGCGCCACCTGTCTTTTGAGAACTTTCGCGTGGAGGGCAACCCCAAAGCCAAATACGCCGTAACCCAAATTGAGCGCGATAACCTGGAATTCGCGCGGTCCGTTTGCCAGGAGTTTGCCGAGCGGCTGGAGGGCTGGATTCTGCTCGAAGGTTCTTACGGCTGCGGCAAGACCCACCTGGCGGCAGCCATTGCCAACGCAGCCGTAACGCGCGGTGTACCAACACTCTTCATCACCGTCCCCGACCTGCTCGATAGCCTGCGCTTTGCCTACAACAGCCCCGAAACCACCTTTGAGCAGCGCTTTGAAGATATTCGTAACGCCAACCTGCTGGTGATGGACGATTTTGGCACGCAAAACGCCACCGGCTGGGCGCAAGAAAAGCTGTTCCAGATTATCAATTACCGCTATATCAACAAACTGCCCACCGTGGTGACCACCAACCTGGTTTTGGATGAAATTGAGAGCCGCATTCGCTCGCGCCTGCAAGATGAGGCCCTGGTGCGGCACGTGCGTATTCTCACGCTCGATTACCGCCACCCCGAAGAGACGAGCAACCCCGGCCTTTCGATGCTCTCGTTGCGCGATATAAAAGAAATGACCTTTCGCAACTGGCAAGACCGCCAGGGCGAAGTGGGGCAAGAAATTGTGACGGTGAAAACGGTGGAGCGCAAAGGGGCGGGCGGCTACACCGTGAAAGATAAAGAAATTGAGCGCGAGAAGGTTACCCAGGCGCATATTGACCGCCTGAAGCGGGCGCACGACGCCGCCGCCAATTTTGCCGAACACCCGCGCGGCTGGCTGGTGCTGTTGGGGCCGTCGTTTTGCGGCAAAACCCATCTGGCGGCAGCGGTGGGGCATTACCGAATGGGCATGGGCGGGCAGGCCATCATGACCGACATTTCGGTGCTGCTCGATTACCTGAAACAAACCTTCCGCCCCAATGCCGACGTTTCGTTTGACCGGCGCTTTTACGAAATTCGCACCGCGCCGCTGCTGATTTTAGATGGCTTCAAAGAAAACAGCCTCAGTTCGGCCTGGGCCGAAGATAAACTGTACCAGATTTTGAATTACCGCTATTACGACAACCTGCCAACCGTCATCACCTCTCAACTCGACCCAGAGAGTTTCGCCAAAAGCCACCCAAGCCTATGGAACAAGATTCTCGACCCCACCAAATGCCAGGTCTTTTCGATTGATATGCCGCCATTTAGAAAACAAAAAGAGAAGGGCAAAAAAAGCAAATCGGTTGCCCACCTTGCACCAAGGAAAACAGAATAGAAGCATAAATCCACGGCAAAAAGACCATTAAACACCCAAGAGGCAAAGTTTAAGAGATTTCTCTTATGGTAAAACTGGCACAAAAGAAGATAGGCATGTTACGAAGCATTCACCTGTTGCTGATATGCACCTTGCTGGCAGGGGCTTTCCTGCCTGTTTCCTCCGTCCGCGCCCAAGAGACATCCCAACCTGAGAAAGTGGGCCTTCCTGGCACACACCAGGACGAGCTGGGCTGCCCCGGCGAATGGCAGCCCGATTGCCAAAAAACTCTGCTCACCTATGACCCCGAAGATGATGTTTGGCAGGGCGAGTTTCTCATCGAACCGAACAACGATGACGACAAACGCGGCCCGCGCTACAAAGTGGCGCTCAACGGCAGTTGGGACGAGAATTACGGCAAAAACGCCACCCGCAACGGAGCGGATATCCCGCTCGTGGTGGAAAAACCCACCCTGGTCAAGTTCTATTACGACCACAAAACGCACTGGATTACCGAAAACTTCAACCAACCTGTAATTGTCGCAATGGGTGATTTCCAGTCACAATTGGGCTGTAACGCCAAGCATGACGCCAGTTGCCTGCGCTCGTGGCTGCAAGACCCGGATGGCGACGCCCTGTTCACCTTCGCCACGCGCAGCCTGAAAGCCGGCACCTACTCGGTTACCCTGACCCTGAACGAAAATCGGCAAGAGACCCTCAGTGAACCGACACAGTTTACCGTTAAGGCCGATGGGGACGAAATCTACTTTGGATATGACACTGTGAAAAAAGAATTCATCGTTAGCACCGAAGGCGCGCCGCGCGGCAGCCTGTCCAAGCAAAAAGCCCATTGGGTCCGCCGTGATACCATCCTGTGGAACACAGTCGGCTCGCCCAAATACCAGTATGCCCTGTTCTATTCGCCCGAGGCCGCGCTAGAACTGACCGCCAACGGGCTGGAGGGCGGCGTGGAAATCCCGCTCACCTACACTGCAAGCGGGGCCGATTCTGAGACCAAAAAGAAGTTCCCACACCTGGCCTCGTTTACCACGCTGAAGGTTGAATCAGCGGCAGACCTGCCCTACGCTGCCATTCTCAAGAGCGAAATCGCCGTCTTGATGCGCGATGAAAACGGCAGGGTTGTGGATGTAACCGGCGTGCAACTACCCGGCGTGCTGGATGACCTTTATACCTACGACGGCCCGCTCGGCGTAACCTTTGCGGGTCGCACACCTGTCCTGCGCGTTTGGGCGCCGACGGCGGTCTCGGTCACGCTGCACCTGTTCGAGGATGCGGTGAACGACTTCGCCAGGAAACTGCCGATGCAGTGGGAGGCCAAATCTGGCGTGTGGAGCATTCGTGGCGAACCAGATTGGGCCGGCAAATTCTACCTCTACGAAGTCGAAGTCTACGTTCCATCAGAATCCAAAATCGTCAAAAATTTGGTCACCGACCCCTATTCACTCAGCCTTTCGACCAACTCGAAGCGCAGTCAAATTGTCAACCTGGATGACCCCGCTCTCAAGCCCAAAGGCTGGGACCGGCTGAAAAAGCCGCCCTTCGAGGACGTGGTGGTGTACGAACTCCACATTCGCGATTTCAGCGTGTACGATGAAACCGTGCCAGCCGAATGGCGCGGGACATATAAGGCCTTCACCGTGACCGGATCCAACGGCATGAAGCACCTGCGCGCGCTGGCCGAAGCCGGGCTGACGCACATTCACCTGCTGCCCGCCTTCGATATTGCCAGTGTGGATGAAGATAAATCTACCTGGAAGACGGTGGACGAAACCTTGCTGGCCTCCTACCCGCCCAATAGCGACCAGCAACTGCTGGCCGTGAGCGCCATCAACGGCGTAGACGGCTTCAATTGGGGCTATGACCCCTTCCATTACACCACACCCGAAGGCAGTTATGCCACTAACCCGCAAGGCACGCCGCGCATCATCGAATTCCGCGAGATGGTGCAATCGCTCAACGAAAACGGCCTGCGGGTGGTGATGGATGTGGTCTATAACCACACCAACGCCAGCGGTCAAGACGAAAAATCGGTGTTAGATAAGGTGGTTCCGGGCTACTATCACCGCCTCAACGGCGAGGGCCGGGTAGAAAACTCAACCTGCTGCTCAAACACGGCCACCGAACACAACATGATGCGCAAACTGATGGTTGATTCGGTGGTGACTTGGGCGCGCGCCTATAAAGTGGACGGCTTCCGCTTCGACCTGATGGGTCATCACATGCTGGAAGATATGAAGGCCGTGCGCGCCGCGCTCGACGCATTAACCCCCGGCAAAGACGGCGTAAACGGCAAGGAAATTTACATCTACGGCGAAGGCTGGGACTTTGGAGAAGTGGCCGGTAACGCGCGCGGGGTGAATGCCACACAGCAGAACATCGGCGGGACAGGCATTGGCGCGTTCAACGACCGCCTGCGCGATGCCGCGCGCGGCGGCAGTCCGTTTGGCGATATCCGTGAACAAGGCTTCGTCACGGGAATTTACTTCCAACCCAACTCCGCCGAAAAACGCGATTCCGATGCTCAAAAGTGGAAGTTGTTCGATTACAGCGATTGGATTCGCATTACCCTGGCCGGAGCGCTGCGCAATTACGAAATCATGCGCGGCAATGGCGATATCGTCCCGGCCCGGCTGGTGCTTTACAACGGCTCGGCGGCGGGATACGCCCTGAATCCGCGCGAAAACGTGGTCTATGTATCGGCCCATGACAACGAAACGCTCTGGGATATTATCCAAATCAAAGCAGCAGAATACGTTCCAATCGCAGAGCGAATCCGAATGAACAACCTGGCCCTCAGCCTGGTGGCCTTCAGCCAGGGAGTACCGTTCTTCCACACCGGCGATGACATTCTGCGCTCCAAGTCGCTCGACCGCAACTCTTACAACTCCGGCGATTGGTTCAACCGCCTCGATTGGACGTATAACACCAACAACTGGGGCGTGGGCCTGCCCGGCGAGGGCCGCGAGAAGTGGGATGTGTTCCGCCCGCTGCTGGCAAATCCCAACCTGCGGGTGGGCAAGAGCGATATTCTCTTTGTGCACCAGGTCTTCCGTGAATTCCTGCAAATTCGGCGCAGTTCGCGGCTCTTCCGCCTGCCCGATGCCGAAGCCATCCAGAAATCGGTCTCATTCCTGAACACCGGTCCCACCCAAACCCCCGGCCTAATTGTGATGCGCCTGACCAACACAGGCAATGTCTCGACGTTGCTCGACAACCGCTTTGACCCAATCTACAATGAAATCGTGGTCTTATTCAACACCGCACCGCAGGCCGCGCAGTTCGCCCACCCTGAATTTATCGGCAAGAAGTTTGAGCTGCACCCGGTTCAGGCCGCCTCAGTGGATGAAGTGGTCAAACGCTCCGATTTTGATACCGCCAACGGCAAATTCACCGTGCCAGGGCGCACCACCGCCGTCTTTGTGATGCGCCGCGAACCTGGCCTGCCCGCCCTTACCGGCGCCATTACGGGTTGGGCGGCGGGCGCAATGGTGGCGCTAGCGGCTCTCGGCGCGCTGGGTTTCTTCTTGCGACGACGGCTGAAAACAGCATAATCTGACGGTTCGGCAGCAGTTCAACTGTGGCACGAACCGTGCGCAAACCTTGACAGAGCCAGAGGGCAAGTTAAAATCTACTTACCGAAAGCGGCGCAAACCGCTTTCAATTTCCAGCCAAAGATAGTGTAATTACTACACTAACGAGGAGATGACATGTCGTACCCCCTCCCGGATTTTTACAACCCGGAAACTGTCGCGTCGGTTTACCGGGTAGATTACGCCCGGCTGGCCGCGCTCGCGCCTGGCTACCGTCAAACCAACAGAATCCAGCCCTCCAGCGCTGACCGTCAAAAAACCTGGCTGATGCTCATTGATGTTCAGAACACCTTTTGCATTCCCGGCTACGAGTTATACGTCGGCGGGCGCAGCGGAAATGGCGCGGTGGACGACAACCGCCGCCTGGCCGAGTTTATTTACCGCAACCTGGGCCACATCACGCACATCTCGGCCACGATGGACACGCACCACAGCCAGCAGGTTTTCCACCCGGTTTTCTTCGTTGATTCTGACGGAAACCACCCCGCGCCTTACACCGATATTCACGCCGCCGATGTTCAGGCCGGAAAATGGCGCTTCAACCCGGCCCTGGCCGGTCAGTTCGGTATCTCGCCGGAATACGGCCAGGAGATGATACTGCATTACACACAGTCTCTTGAAGCAAAAGGTAAATACGCCCTCACCATTTGGCCGTATCACGCCATGCTAGGCGGAATTGGTCATGCGCTCGTCCCAGCGATTGAGGAAGCCATCTTCTTCCACTCGCTGGTTCGTCTCGACCAGCCCGATTTTGAAATCAAAGGCGAACAACCCTTCACAGAGAACTACTCCGTCATCGGCCCCGAAGTGCTGACCGGCCCAATGGACGAACCGCTCGGCGCGCGCAACCCCAAATTCATCGAGCAACTGCAAAAGTTCGACCGTTTGTACATCGCCGGACAGGCCAAAAGTCACTGCGTGGCCTGGACAGTGGCCGACCTGCTGGAAGACATTCGGGCCGTGAATCCGACCCTGGCCCAAAAAGTATACCTGCTCGATGATTGCTCCTCGCCGGTGGTCGTGCCGGGGGTGGTGGACCACACCGAAGCCGCAGAGGCGGCCTTCGCCCGCTTTGCCGAGGCAGGCATGCATATCATTCATTCGACCGAGGCACTCTGATGTCCATTTTCGACGGCAAACGTCTGACTAACAAAACCTTCAAACTCGATATCGACCGGATGCGGCGCGGGTGGTATTCCGACAAATACTTTGCCAACATCAATGCCATGCTCAACACCCTGGCCGCCGAAGGCTATACCTATCGGGGCAAACATCACAACCTGCCGCCCCAATTTTCGCCCGAAAACATCGCGGTTGGCGACATCGAAGTCGAAATGCAGTGGTTCACCCGGCGGGTTGGGACGACCGTTGTGGTCGGCGTTGATAAGGCGCTCGCCATGCTCAAGCATTGCACTGGCTACTTCGACGGTGACAGGTTCATTGACACATCCGACCAACTCGAAGTCTGGGCAGTGCATGACGGAACAACTGTCACCTCCGATGGCAATCCCCTGCGCGTCCAGCCGGTCCTTAAAGTGCGCGGGCGCTACCGCGATTTCGCCCTACTCGAAACGCCCACCCTGGGCATTCTCACCCGCGCCAGCCGGGTGGCGACCAACGTTTACGAAACACTCAGCGCGGCGGGGGGCAAACCCGTTTTGTTCTTTCCGGCGCGCTTCGACCTGCACGAAGTCCAGGCGGCAGATGGCTACGCCTACAACATCGCCGTCCAACGGTTTAATCAAGATTACGCCCAACAACTGGGGCCGTTCGTCTCCACCGACGCGCAGGGCGACTGGTGGGGCGGCGCGGGCGGCGGCACAGTGGCGCACGCGGCAATCGCCTCCTTTTTGGGCGATACCGCCGAAGCCATGATGGCCTTTGCGCGCGTCCTGCCGGCTTCCATCCCACGCATTGCGCTGGTCGATTTCAACAACGACTGTGTGCGCGATTCGCTGCTGGTGCTAGATGCCATGTTCGCCCGCTACCGCGAACTCATAAACGCCAGAGACGAAACCGAAGCCGCCAAGTACAAACTCTACGGCGTGCGGCTCGACACAAGCGGGAGCTTACGCGATCAATCTGTTACCCCACTGGGCGACCCCGCCCTCGATTTGGGCGTCACACCGCGCCTGGTCTTCAACGTCCGCCAGGCGTTGGATTCTGCCTGGGAACGCTGGAACATCAATTCAGCCTGGAAAGAGCGGGCGCAAGAATTCTGCCGCAGCGTAAAAATCGTCGTCTCGGGCGGGTTCGCTCCCGAAAAAATCCGCAAATTCGAGAAGCTAGGCGTACCAGCTGATATTTACGCAGTCGGCTCATACTTGTTCAACAACAACGGCACCACCGTCAGCGACTTCACCGCCGACGTAGTACGCATCAAGTTACAGGGCGAATGGGTTGACATGGCAAAAGTGGGCCGCAAACCACTCGATAACCCCAGCCTGGAGCGGGTTTGGTAATGGGAAACTTCCCGGCCCGGTTATTCATCCCCCTGCTGATTGCCCTGCTTGGCCTGCCGCTGTTCACCCCAACCGCGCTGGCGCAGACAGAATCACCCATCACCCTGACCGCCCGGGCCGGGTTCGATGGTTATTGCAAAGAGAATCGCTGGATTCCGGCGTGGGTGACGGTAGAGAACACCGGCAAGGATGTCCAGGCGCGGGTTCAAGTCTCGTACCCCAACCGGTCGAACGGCCAGACCGCCTTTGGACTTGACCTGCCGCTGCCCTCTGGTGCGCGCAAGGAATTTTTCCTGTATATATATCCCGAAAGTTACCTGCAAAAACTGACCGTCAGCGTCACCGAAAACGGGCGGGCGCTGGTCAAGCGCGACCTGAACATCACCTGCCTGAGCGAAAAAAACCTGCTGGTGGGCCTGCTCTCTGATACTCCATCCAACTACACCAACCTGGGCGACCTGAAACCGCTCGACGGCGTGACGCGCGTCGTCCAACTGCAACAGGCCGACCTGCCTGACCAAGCGCAGGGCTGGCAGGCCCTCAACGCGTTACTGATTGCGGACGTGGATGCTGGGCAACTCACCTCTGCGCAGCACACAGCGCTCCGAGTCTGGCTGGCCGAGGGTGGGAAACTGCTCGTAACAGGCGGCGCAAACTGGCAGAGGACCGCCGCCGGGCTGGCGGAACTCCTGCCGCTCACGCCAGAGTCCACCCGACGAGTAGAAACCCTGGCCGAATTGCCATCCTACTTCCACGCCACCTCGCCGCTGACGGGCGGCGCAACTCTCTCAACCGGCGCGCTCCACAAAGATGCGCAGGTGCTTGTCGAACAAGATGGCATCCCCCTGCTCACGCGCCGCGCCATTGGGTTTGGCGAAGTCTATTACTTGGCAACCGACCCCGGCCTCGCGCCACTCAAGGACTGGGGCGGAATGGAAGCCGTCTACAGCCACCTGCTCGGCGCGCAAATCACGCCTCCACGCTGGGCAAAATGGCCCTGGCAAGAAGAAGCCACCGGCAACGCCCTGGCAACCCTGCCCGAACTCGGCCTGCCTTCGTTTCTGCTGGTCTGCGGCTGGCTGGGGTTCTATCTGGTCATCATTGGCCCGGTTAATTTCATCGTCCTGCGCCGCATCAAACGTCCCGAACTGGCTTGGTTGACCATCCCCACGCTGGTGGTCATGTTTACCACCTTTGCCTACTTTTCAGGATTCTTGTATCGCGGGACACGCCCCACCCTTAACCGCCTGTTGGTCGCCCAGGGCTGGGAGACGGTTCCCCTGGCGCGCGTAAACGCTGTCGTTGGCATCTACTCTCCAACGCGCACCCGATACGACCTGGAATCAGTTCCTCCCTTCCGGTTCCTGCCGCAAGGCAACGATGGGGACAGCCTCCAGACCGGTGGCAACTGGCTATCCCTTGAGATGGGAGACGGCCAAATTCTGCCCGATGCCCGTCTCGAAATCGGCGGGATGAAATCGGTCGCGCTAGAAGGCAGCCTGCCTGCCCTCCAAATCACCCACGACCTGACTGTGACTGTGAGCAGTCGCACGCCGCAGTTGGAAGGGCAGATTACAAACTTGAGCAACGTAACGCTCAAGGATGCCTTCCTGGTCACGCCGGGCAGCATCACCAACCTGAACGACCTGAAGCCCGGCGAATCGCGCCCCATCCGCATCCCCTTACAAGTTGACCGGAACAATCCGGGGTTTTACCAGATGGATTCGACCGCCCTGCCGGGCTACTATGGCCCGCTGACAGGAATTGAAAACGAAACCAACCAGCGCCGCAACGCCCTACTGCGCGCGGCTGTGAAACCGCAGGAATATTATTCCATCCCAGCCAACTGGGGCATCTACCTCATGGGCTGGGTGGAGACGCCCCTCCTGCCAGTGAGTGTCAGGCAGGTCAACTCAAAAAACGTTGATACGGCCCTGGTCATCCAAATGCTCGCGCCTGCTTTCCAATTCGAGGGGGATTCGTGGCGGTTAAATTCAGCCCTGTTTGCCTGGGAGTCATCCCAGCCAGAAGCCACGCCATACTCCACCAGCTACGGCCTGGCAAACCAAGGCTACCTGCTGCGCTTCCGCCCGGCAGCCCCCTTGCGGTTTTCACGCGTCAAATCGCTAACGGTAACGCTCGATGGCGGTTCCATGCCCCAAAAAACGACCCTGGAGATGTGGAACTATGACCTCGGCCTGTGGAGCCAGGTCGAGTTCGCAGACTGGGGACAAATCCGAATATCCGAACCCGGCAGATTCGTGGGCCCGGGCGGCGAAGTGCTGCTCAAACTGCAAAGCGACCCCAACGACTGGAGCGAAATCTACCAATCGAGCATTGACCTGGTGGTGCAGCCATGAGCGCAATCATCGAAATCCAAAACCTGACCAAACGCTTCGGGCGGCGCGTCGCCGTAGACGATATCAGCATGGGCGTTGAACAGGGCGAGATTTTCGGGCTGGTAGGACCCAACGGCGCGGGCAAAACGACCACCATGCGCATGCTCGTCACCCTGCTTCAGCCAGATTCGGGAGAAATTCACGTGGGCGGTCACTCCGTCCGCAAGAATCCGCGCGAGGCGCGCCGCCGGCTCGGCTACATGCCCGATTCGTTCGGCGTATATGGCGATATGACGGTACAGGAATACCTCGACTTTTTTGGCGCGTGCTACAAAATTGACCCGGCCAAACGCGCCGCGCTCATTGCCGACTTGCTCGAACTGGTCGAAATCGGCCACCGGCGCAATGATATGGTGGATACACTCTCCACCGGCCTCAAGCAGCGCCTCGGCCTGGCGCGCGTCCTGATGCACGACCCGGACGTGCTGGTGTTGGATGAACCCGCCTCCGGCCTCGACCCACGCGCCAGGGTCGAAATCCGCGAATTGCTGCGCGAAATCGCCCGCCTGGGCAAGACGATTCTCTTTTCCAGCCACATCCTGGCCGACGTGGCCGAACTGTGCACGCGGGTCGCCATTATGGAAAACGGCAAACTGGCCGCGCTCGGCAGCCTGGAACAACTCAACGCCCACCTGATTCCGCACCGCATCCTGCACCTCGGTCTGCTCAAAACCATCAACGGTGAGCAAGCCCGTCTGGCGCTGACGAACCTGCCGGGCATTGTGGCCGTCCGCCCGCTGGAGGGACTTCACCAAACCGAATGGCACACTTTCGAGGCGGATTTCAGCGGCGATGACGCCGCCCTGCACGCCCTGCTCAAAGAAATTCTGGCTCAAAACCTGCCGCTCGTCCAATTCAGCGAAAACACCCAAACCCTCGAGGAAGTCTTCCTGCGCGCCACGCAACGAATCGTTTCGTGACCAATATCGCGATTTTGTCCACAAATTTTGCTGAATTTAAGAGCCAAATCGGTACCCTCTATTTGCTGCCGTACAAACACCAGAAATTCACCGCGGTAGAGAAATCATCTATAAAATCTGTGGATAAATCCTGCAAGAGCCGAAAATCTTATTTATGACCGACGCCCTCCCCATCCCCCCCGAAAAACCCACCCCGCGCCCCAATCTGCTGCGCCGCGCCATTGACAACCCCGTCATCCTCAAGGAACTACGCGGCCTGATGCGCGGGCAGCGCGCCTTCCTGCTGCTCACTGGCCATATCGCGGTCATCAGCATTTTCATTGGTATCGTTTATATTCTCCTGCAAACCCAGGCCTCCTTTTCGCAAACCGACCCGCAATTCCGCCAGGGAGTCGGCAAAACCATCTTTGGCGCGGTCGTGCTGCTCGAACTGCTGCTGGTCAGTTTCATCGCCCCCGCGCTGACCTCGGGCGCCATCACCGCCGAACGTGAACGGCAGACCTTCGACCTGCTGCGCACCACCCTCATCTCGGCCCGTTCGCTGATTTTTGGCAAACTCGGCGCAGCGCTGGCCTACCTACTCCTGCTCATTTTTGCGGCCCTGCCCATCCAGAGCCTGGCCTTTCTGCTGGGCGGCGTTGGCCTGGCCGAACTGCTCATCTCTGGCCTGCTGCTGGTCATCACGGCCCTGTTTTTCGCGGCGCTCGGCCTGTTCTTTTCGAGTTTCCTGCGGCGCACCCTGGCATCCACGGTCAGTTCCTACGGGGCAATTGTGGTATCCTATCTTGTATTGGGGTTGGCTTTTTTCATGCTTGTTTTCCTCAGCCTGCCCACCGTCTCTTCCAGCAAAATGGCAGAGACCGCTCTGGTCCTGGGGCTGTGGGCCATGATTTCCACCAACCCCATGCTGGCCGCTATCATCAGCGAAGTCATCCTCATCGAAGACCAGTCCATTTTTTACACCACGTCCGTCTTGGGTTCCAGCAGCCTGCCATTGCCCTCGCCTTGGATACCGTTTACCATCCTTCACCTGGGTGCCGCCGCCATCCTGATTTTGCTCAGCATCTACTTCGTTAACCGACCTGACCACGCATGAACGCATTTGATGAACTCACCCAACATCTGACCGGCTGGATACGCTGGCGGCGCATCCGGCGCGGGTTGACATGGGGATTGCGCGGTCTGACCCTCGGCCTGTTCCTGGCCTTGTTATGGGGGACAGCGGGATTGGGACAGGGCTGGTTCGTCGCCACAGAATTTGCGGCTTTTGTGACTTTGCTAACCCTGGCAGTAACCCTGGTCACGAGCCTGGTCGCCGTTTTCTGGCCGCTTTCGCACCTGCAATCGGCCCGCGACTTCGACCGCGCCTTTGGCCTGCGCGAAAGAATCTCCACCGCCCTCGAATTGCACCGCAGCCCTGGCCTGGTCCCCGACGAACTGCGCCAGCGCCAACTGGAAGACGCCCTGGCCGCCGCGCGAACCGTGACCCCGCGGCGCGACCTGCCCCTCAGAATTCGTCCGCTCGAAATGCTCCTGCCGCTCACCCTGGTGCTGCTGCTCAGCGTGGTCTACAGCCAGGGTGAGCGCTACTTCCAGGCCGCCCAGCAAGCGCGGGACGTGCAAAAAGCCATCCAGGAGCAGGTAGAAACCATCGAGCAGGTGCTGCAAACGGTCGAAAACAACCCCTCTCTAAGTGAGGAACAGAAAAAAGCGCTCGCGGCCCCGCTCCAACAGGCGCTAAACGACCTGAAACAAAACCCTGGCCTTGAGAGTTCCGTCTCCACCCTGGTCAGCGCGGGAGAAAAACTCCAGGCACTGAACGACCCGCAGGCCGCGCAAACCGTTCAGGCATTGCAACAGACTGGGACGCAGCTTGCCAAGCAGGAGGGTTCGCCGCTGCAATCGGTCGGCGAGCAACTGGCAAATGGCAACCCCATCGCCGCCGCGTCGGAACTGGCGAATCTCGACCTGAGCCAACTCTCCCCCGAACAGGCCGCGCAACTGGCGGGGCAACTCCAGCAGATGGCCCAATCGGTGGCCTCCAGCAATCCGCAACTAGCACAGCAGTTGAACCAGGCCGCACAGGCCCTCCAAAACGGCGAACCCGCCGCCGCGCAGCAGGCCCTCAGCCAGGCAGCGCAAACGATGGCCCAGACCGGGCAGGCGCAAGCCATGAACCAGGCCGCCAGCCAGGCCGTCGGGCAAATGCAGCAGAGCGCGGGACAGGTCATCGCTGCCGGGGGCGGGCAAAATGCCGGGCAAACGGCAGCAGGCTCCAGCCAGGCCAGTTCCGGCCAGGGCGCGGGCAGCGGCGCGGGGACGGGTGAAAACCCGAATGCGCAATCTGGCCAGGCCGGGACCTCTCCCATCCCCCAAAATAACCAACCCGGCAATGGCGGCGAGACCTCCTACGAACAAATTTACGCCCCCAACCTGCTCGGCGGGGAGGGCGGCCCGCAAGTCGGGCTGAATAGCGGCAGCGGGCAGGAGGGCGAGGTCATCGGGCAAGGCCCCACCACGCCCGGCGGAGAGGGCCAAAACCTGGTTCCGTATACCGATGTGTTCGGGCAATATGAAGAAGTCAACCGCCGCGCCATCGAAAGCGGGCAAATCCCCTTCGAGTTTGCGCAGATTATTCGCAGTTATTTCGATTCACTCAAACCGTAAAAGGGAAACAATGACCGAACTATCCATTGAACAATTCCGCGAAACTGCCGCTCGAATCGAGACCGAGGTCGGTCGGGTGATTGTCGGCCAGGGTGAGGTGGTGCGGCGCGTGCTGGTAAGCATTTTAGCGGGCGGGCATGTGCTGCTGGAAGGCGTGCCAGGGCTGGGCAAGACTATGCTCATCCGCACCCTCGGCCAGGCGCTGGATTTGAAGTTTTCGCGCGTCCAGTTTACGCCGGACCTGATGCCCGCCGATATTCTTGGCACGGAAATCCTGGCCGATACGAACGGCCAGCGTGAGTTTCGCTTTCGCCCCGGGCCAATTTTCGCCAACCTGCTGCTGGCCGATGAAATCAACCGTGCTACGCCCAAAACCCAAAGCGCACTGTTGGAGGCCATGCAGGAAGGCTCGGTGACAGTGGCTCAAAAAACGTACCGGTTAGAAGAGCCGTTTTTCGTGCTGGCAACCCAGAACCCGCTAGAAATGGAAGGAACGTATCCGCTGCCCGAAGCGCAGCTCGATCGTTTCTTCTTTAAAGTCAACGTAAACATGCCGAACGTGGGCGAGATGGTCGAAATCTTGGAGCGCACGACCGGCAAAGAGACGGCCTCGGCAGGCCGCGCGGCGACCGGCGCGGACATTGTGCAAATGCGCGCCCTGGCGCGGACGGTGCCGGTCGCTTCGCACGTCAAGGAATACATCGCCCGGCTGATGCTCGCCACCCATCCCGAAGATGAAAACGCTTCGCCGCTGGTCAAGAAATACGTCCGCTACGGCGTCTCGCCGCGCGGTGGACAGGCGCTGATGCTCGGCGCAAAAGTGACCGCCCTGTTGGAAGGGCGTTACAATGTGGCCTTCGAGGATGTTCACGCGGTGGCCCCCGCTGCCATGCGCCACCGCCTGTTGCTCAACTTCGACGGTTTGGCCGAGGGCGTTAAACCGGATGATGTGATTGGGGAACTGTTGGGGGCGATGCGGCAGTGATTGCGCTGTTCGAGAGGACGATTGACCGGCTGCCCCAGCAGAGTGAGCAGTTCCGAATCGTTCGTTACGGCATGGAGCGCGCCTGTTGAATAAGAGCAGCGCAAAAGGCCAGGATTTGATTGACGGCGGCCTCGTCAGCAGCCTGGCTGCCCTGCGCGGGCATCGTCAGTTTGGTGGACATGGCATCGGCAGCCGCGGGGTCGGTATAAGAATAATCAATTTTGGCCAGGCCATCGTACCAGGCATAGAGTTGTTCCAATTGCCCAGCCTCTAAACGATAATCTACATCAACATCCTTACAACTGGAAAGAAACACCGTGCCGTCGAGATAGACCTTGATTTCATCGCAAAATCCGGCGAAACCGCCCTGGCGGCTGTAGGCCAGAGCCAGTCCCCAATCGGCCTCCGCGCGGCCCGATTTCGCCGCCAAAAACTGGATTTTCATCCACTCGGCTATGGCGCGCTGCTCGGCGGGGGCGGCAACTTCCGTCCCGCTGCCATTAAAAATGACTTTACCGGTTGGCGTTTCGACCTCGAAGGGGGCAAAGGTTTCGAGAAATTTGCGCATGGTGGCGGGAATTGCCCCGTCTGGCCAGGAAGAGACGCTCTGCAGCCCAAAGCACGCGCCAAACGAAAGGCCTTCCGGCATGAGAATGGCGGCTTCGGTACATTCAGGGTTTTGCCAGACCACCAAAGGCCGCACTGCCTCACCGGGGACGGCAAACGAAACACCCAATTCACGGCGCAATGACGTACCGCGCTCGTCGGTCCGATAAATGTACTGCGATGCACCAGAGACCAGGGTCACGCGGTAGCCTGGCACAATTGCCATCGTACACATCTCGTCCGGCCCGGCCAGGCCCAAGCAGCCATCGGGCCACTCGGCAGGTTTGACATTCCGGATTTCGATGGTTTCAGCGCTGATGCCGAGCAACTCAGCCAAAGCCTCACGCGCGGCAAAAGCAGCGGACGGGAACCCGCCAGGGATTGGTTCCGGCGTAGGCTCAATGGGGGTGGCGGTGGGCAGGGGAGACTGCGTTTGGATAGGCGGAAGGAACAGTTCGGGTTCAACAGTCTGGGAGAAAGACGCGCAAGCAGTCAACAAAATAGATGCTAGCAGCAAAAGCGTGGGGAAAGTTATCTTTTTCATCATTCCTCTCTCGTTCATACGGATACAAACTTGACCAACCGGCATGGTGAATGATAGACGCTAGTGAAGCATCAGCAGTTCCCCAGAATAATTTCTCAGAAAATACAGCCCGGCAAAGGGCAAACAGGCAAAAAAAATCGTAACCCACCCTCTCCGCACCCTAAGGATAGGTTACGAACGACCAATGACCAATTGCCAATTACTTCTTACCACCCAACAGCCCGCCTATCAAGTTGGCCGCGTCTCCGGCCACGCCTTTGCCACTCAAAACGGCATCAACCTGCGCGGCGATGGGCGCGGGTAGTTTCTTCTTCAAGAAATCAATGACTAACATCACCACCGTTTTGGCAGATTCTTTGGATAAGCCGGTTTTTTCGACCACCAGGTTGACAAGTTCGTCCATTTTTTCCTCCGATTTTTGGTTGGTAGTATTTGAATTGTTCCTGAACAGGAATTTTTATTTTACTGCAGAAACCAATTAAACACGAGCGAATGAAGTTTGTCGGATTTCGGTATACTGGTGATGACCCATAACTAAATTCCTGAATAACTGCTATTCTGGCAGCATAGACACGCTTCCAGATTATGACATCCATCTGGTGAAAAGAGAAGAAAAGCATCCTGTTTATATAGTACTGATGGGGGTATATCATGTATACTGAATAAGAATTTCCTCATCGCAGGCTATTTTTCAACATTGTGTCAACAGGAGGTTATATGGGCAAAGCCAACAAAACGCCTCGCTCAGAAGGAAAAGACACCAAGAAAGAAGATGATGGTACTAAAGTCGAGTTTATCAAGCAAGTCCCCACAATCATTACTGCAATTGGAACCTTAATTGGCGCAATTGGTGGTCTTCTTGTCATTCTTCACCAGATTGGCGCCTTTCCGTTTTCTCCTACTCCTACACCTACCCTCTCTTCAACCCCTACTGCAACCTGGACCACCACACTGGCACCTACCGAGACGCCTGCCCCAACCTGGACGCCTGCGTTCACTGAGACGCCCGCTCTTACGCCAAACGCAACGCAAACGCTGCCCACTGTTGCGCAAAACGAAAGATGTCCCTGGCTGCCATTTTCTACCTTAAACCCAGCGATTGCGATTGGGAAAAACTGCCTGAACGATTTGTTGAGCCTGGGAATTTCAGAAACAGACCAGATTCTCTTTTACCGCGAACAAGGCATGAATATCGGCGTGTTTGGCATCAGCCGAAAGGTGGAAACGAGCAGCGAATATAGCGTGTTTGTTTCACTCAAGACGTTAAACGCTATTCGCTTCCTGGCGGTGTTGAGCCAAAATAAAACAGGTTACCAGCATTCTATTGGGTTTCGTATTCTGAGGGAAGGCAATAATAAAAAACTGATTCAATTGGTGCGCTTCGACCCTCAGGGCTTTGACTCGGTCGTTGCCAACACGCCGGAACTAGACCTGTGGGGCGGTAATTTAAAGCTAACGCTAAAATTCAGCGGCCCCCAGGCGCGCGCTTATGTCAATGATACCTATTTTGGTCAAACGCAAATTGATTTTGCCGACAGATATTTGTTTTTGGGCTATCAGGTCATGTCCGGTGGCACCAGCAGGCCATACATTGACCTTTCCGTCCGTTTACCATGACAAAGAACGTCCCAAAGGCTTCTGATACCTTCGGGACGTTTTGCTTCAAAAAACGATTGCCGCGAAAACAGCCTCAAAAGCGCGATTGCGTGAGCGTCTTCACCGCCTCGCGGAAGGTTTGGGTGTGATACTCTACATCCGATTCGGTGGTATCGGGCGAAATCAACGCCATGTTGTGGAAGGGGGTCATCAGGATGCCGCGATTGAGCATGTAAAGGTGCATGTAACGGTCGAGTTCATGGTCGATGGCTGCCGCCGCTTCGCCGCCATTTTTGGGCGGCGTGGGGCGGAACCAGTATTCAGAACGATTTCCCAGCCGTTTCACAATCCAGGGCAGATTGAATTCAGCAATCACCGATTCGACGCCCGCGGTGAATTTTTCCTGCAAGGCGATGGCTTTTTCGTAGAATTCAGGGGTCAGCACATTCTCCAAGGTGGCCTTCATCGCCGCGATAGAGAGCGCGTTCCCGGCCAGCGTGCCGCCGATGCCGCCCACGTCCGAATCGTTCACATCCAGCCGGGCAACAAACTCATCGGCCACCTGCTGGGTGAACCCATACACCGCGGCGGGGACGCCTCCAGCCAGGGGCTTGCCGATGGTCAGGAAATCCGGCTCCAGCCCGTACGCGGCAGTGTATCCACCCGGCCCGGTGCAGATGGTGTGGGTCTCGTCAATGATGAGATAGGTGCCATATTTTCGCGTCAACTTTCGCAAATAATCATGAAAACCAGGCTCCGGGTGGATGATGCCGATGTTGGTCATCACCGGTTCGGCCAGCACGGCGGCTACATCCCCGGCGGCAAGCGCGATTTCGAGAGCGCCGACATCGTTGAACTCGATGACTTTGGTGGTGTAAACCGGGTCAATTTGCGGCCCCATGTTGTTGGGGCGCGAGATGGGCGTGCCTTCCTCGTCGAGGACGATGAAGGTTTCATCCACCGTGCCGTGATAGCAGTAGTTGAAAACCAGCACTTTGGGGCGGCCGGTAATCATGCGCGCCATGCGCAGGGCGTGACGGTTGGCGTCGGTGGCGGTGAGGGTGAACTGCCAGAGCGGCAGGCCGAAACGGCGCTGGAGTTCCTCGCCAACCCAAATCACATCTTCATAGGGCAGCATCAGCGTGATGCCTTTGGCGGCCTGCTCGTTGATGGCTTTGAGCGTGGCCGCGGGGGCATGGCCGGTCATGGCGCCGGTGTCGCCCAGGCAGAAGTCGATGTAATCGCGGCCATCCACATCGGTGAAGTGCGCGCCCCTGGCTTCCTTAACGAAAACCGGGAAAGAACCCGCCCAGCGAATCATCCACAGCATCGGCACGCCGCCCTGCAATGATTTGCGCGCGCGCTGGTAGAGTGCGTAGGATTTGGGATGGGTTTGGTGGAAAAGTTGTTCTTCGGAACGGAGGAGGGTTTCGAGTTTAGCTCTGTCCATGATGAAAATCCTGTACACAAGTAAACAAGGGGACAGGTTTTCCCTGCCCCTGTTTTCCTCTGTACCTGTCTGCTTGTTTATTTGATAGTTTCTCTGAGCGCTTCGCCAAAAATCGACAGCGCATCATTGATTTGTTCACTCGTCACATTCAGCGGCGGAATCCAGCGGATGGTGCTGTCGTACGTGCCGCAGGAGAGCAGCAGCAAGCCCCTGTTTTCGGCTGATTTGATGACTTGTTTGACCAGTTCTTTGGCCTTTTTATATTTGCCATCGACCTCGAACTCGGAGCCAATCATCAACCCCAAGCCGCGCACATCGCCAATTTGCGGATACTCTTCCTGAAGTTTACGCAACCCGGTCTGGAGCTGGAGTCCGCGCGCGGTGGCATTCTGCAGCATTTTTTCTTCCTTCATCGCGCGGATGGTCGCCACACCCGCCGCCATCGCCACGGCGTTGCCGCCGTAGGTGCCGCCATGCGAGCCGGTCGGCCACTTTTTCATCAGGTCGAGGCGGCTGAAGACGCCCGAAAGCGGCAGACCGCTGGCAATCCCTTTGGCAACGGTCATAATATCGGGCACGACACCGTAGTGCTCCTGCGCGAACCACTTGCCGGTGCGCCCAAACCCGCTCTGGACTTCGTCGAAAATCAAGAGGATGCCAGTACGGTCACAGAGTTCGCGCAGTCCTTTTAGGAAGGAGGCGGGCGGCGGGACATAGCCGCCCTCGCCGAGGACGGGTTCAATCAAAATCGCAGCCACATCATGCGGGGCCACCTGGCTGACGAGCAGTTCTTCGAGCGCTTCGAGGGCGTAATCGCTGGCTTCGGCTTCGGTCATGCCCAATTTGTAGGCATACGGATACGGGGCGACATACACCCCGGAGGGAAACAACTGCGAGTTGCCTTTGTATCCCGTTTTGGAAGTGGTCAGAATCATCGTCTGGCCGGTGCGCCCGTGAAAACTGCCGGTAAAGACGATAACCGCCTGCCGCCCGGTGGCCGCGCGCGCCA
Source organism: Anaerolineales bacterium (assembly GCA_034432755.1). Classification (GTDB taxonomy): domain Bacteria; phylum Chloroflexota; class Anaerolineae; order Anaerolineales; family Villigracilaceae; genus UBA5195. The sequence goes on along the minus strand of DAOUBQ010000044.1, from coordinate 16,071 downwards.
GTTTAACCGCGCCCTCCACCGCTTCGGCGCCAGAGTTGCTGAAAAAAAATCCATCTATTGAGGGGTGAACAATCGTGCGCAGTTCCTCGATTAAGCGCAGCATCGGCTGGTGGACGACGATATTCGCCTGAGCGTGCAGGAACAGCCCGGCCTGCTCACGGACAGCCTCAACCACTTTTGGGTGGCAGTGGCCGGTATTGGTCACGCCAATTCCGCAGGTGAAATCAAGATATTTGCGACCATCGGTGGCGTAGATGTAACTCCCCTCGGCGCGTTCGGCCTCAATCGGGAAAATCCGCGACCAGACGGGAGACATGTGGGGAAAGTTGGCTTCATAAAGTGGTGTTGTCATGCCAACAGTTCCCCCACCCACGCCAAGTCGAGTTTTTGCAGCTGCTCGCTGGTCGGCTTGCCGTCCTTCGTCCAACCGGCCAGTTTGTAATATTCATCCAGCGCAAACTCGATTTCCTCGTGCGTAAGCGCAATTCCGGCGGTGGGGCCTTCGCCTTGCAATGCCTTGAAGAATTTCTTGGGCAGTTTATCTTGCTTTCGGTCGAAGCCTTCACGGGCGTTAAAGACGCGCATCAGATTCAGGCGGCGCTCGCCGACTTTGACCAGTTCATCAACAGTCACGTCCCAGCCGGTGACGGCGCTGACCATTTCGGCGGTTTCTTTGGGGCCGTAGAGCGTCCAGGCGGGTCCCCACACAAACTGGCAGAGTTCGACCGAGTCCATCATCGAGTAGAAGGCTTCGGTGAGGTAAGCAAATTTGACCTTCTCCGCGCCCAGGCTGAGCGGCTCCTGCGGTTCCGTCAGGCCGAGCAGAGCCAGGCGGCTTAAATACAGGTCGGAGGCAATGCCGGTTTCGTACATCCAATCGTGTTCGCTGGATTGGTGGTCGGCACCGAAGGGGTTGACGGCGTAAATGAGCGCCAGCGAGCGTTTGGCCTGCGGCATGTGGGCCGGGGCCTCGGCGCCCTTGACGGTGATGAGGCACTCCTCTGCGCCCTTGCCAATGACTTTGGCGGCGCGCTCCGACCCCTGACCCAGCAGGCGGCCAAAGTCGGTGCTGCCGGTGACAATCTGCTCCAGGGTTTCGAGCATCGCGTCGGCATCGCCGAATTTCAGCTCAATGCCGCCGGTGTCGTCTTTGGTCAGGATGCCCTTTTCGTAGCATTCCATCGCCCAGGCAATGGTGGCGCCGCAGGCGATACTATCGACGCCGTACATGTTGGCAATCTGGTTGGCGCGTGAGATGGCGGCCAGGTCTTTCACACCGCAGTACGAACCAAATGTGCCGATGGTTTCGTATTCCGGGCCGCCGTATTTTTCATCCACCGGATATTTGCCTTCCAATTCAACCACGCGCTTGCAGCGCACCACGCAGGCGTAGCAGGTATCGCGGCCCAGTTTGTCCTGTTTGCCCTCCGCCGCACCTTTCAGGTACACGTCATACAGCCGCTCGCCGCTGATTTCCTCGGCCAGTTCAAACGCGCCTTCGTTATAGTTGCGGGTCGGGAGCGTGCCCATCGAGTGCTGCGGCATGACCACGCTGGCCGTACCGTATTTGCCCAGCCCGTCCATGTCGGGGTTTTCGGGCATCCATTTCGGCCCCAGGCGGTTGATGGCTGCCAGCGCCTTCTGGTCGGCCACCGTTGGTTTTTGCGTACCGCGCACCACCACCGCCCGCAGGTTCTTGGAGGCCATCACAAGACCCATGCCAGTGCGGCCATTGTTGCGATTCGACATGCTGACCGCGCTGGAGAACAGGACGCCTTTTTCAGCCGCCGGGCCGTGCTGCAAAACTTCGATTTTTTCGTCACCCAATTCCTGTTTCAGCGCAGATTCGGCCTCGCCGGTTACTTTGCCAGAAAGATGAGAAGCATCTTTCAAGACTGCCACACCGTCCTTAATCCACAGATACACCGGCTTGGGTGACTTGCCCTTGACGACGATACCGTCAAACCCAGCAAATTTCATCTCTGCCGGGAAGAAGCCGCCGCCCTGCGAATCGCCAATCGCGCCGCTGATGGGCGATTTGGCGTTGAGATTAACCCGACTCTGCCCGCTGACGCTGGCCCCGGTGGTGACTCCGGTGAAAATCGTCAGCACGTTTTCCGGGGCGAGCGGGTCTATCCCGGCGGGCATTTCTTTCAGGATGTAGTACAGCCCCATCGCCGAGCCGCCCATATAGGTACGGTAGAACGATTCGGGGGGCGTCTCCACCGTGAGCGTGCCGGTGGTCAAATCAACATGCAATATTTTTCCGTTGTAACCGTGTGGCATGGGATTTCTCCTTTAGTGTTCTTGTCTCGCATCCTGGGCAGAATGACAGCGGATGGCTGCGGAATGAATTCCGGACTACATTCCTATTATACGTTTGAGCGGGTTGCCAGGCAAATCTATTTTTCCGAAAACGACACTAAGTCCAACAAAAATGCACTTTTTCGACAAAAAGCCCGCATCCTTGCGCGGATAAGAACGCAAGGCAAACCAGGTTGAAATCCAAAAAATTAGTACTTGCATTTCCCTTACGCGCGCGGTATAATTCTCTGATTGATGTCCGATTGTTAAAACTCAGCCCACATATGCGAGCGCTTGAGACGAAAAAAGTCTCTCGCGCTTTCCTTTCTTTGTCACAGGAGCATTCTGGGCATTAGGGCATAATCAAACCGGATTTTTTATTCGAGGAGGACTCCGTGGAAACCAAAGGCCTGACCGCTCTCCGCATCAGCCTGGCTTCGCCTGAAACCATTCGCTCATGGTCGTATGGCGAGGTCCTCAAGCCGGAAACCATCAACTATCGCCGCTTGCGACCTGAAAAAGATGGCCTGTTTTGTGAAGCCATTTTTGGCCCAACCCGCGACTGGCAGTGTTATTGCGGTAAATACAAGAATCCGCGCTACAAGGGGATTGTCTGCGATAAATGCGGCGTAGAAGTGACCCGCGCTGCCGTGCGCCGAGAGCGCATGGGGCATATTTCTCTGGCAACGCCGGTAGCACACATCTGGTACACCCGCCGCATTCCTTCTTACCTGGGGTTGCTGCTCGATATTTCGCGCCGGAATCTCGACCGGGTACTTTACTTTGCGCAGTATATCATCACCTACGTGGATGAAGAAGCCCGCCAGAAAGCGCTCAAGCGATTGGAAGATGAAATCTCCGTCTCTGAGCGTGAACAGGCTGCGGTCATCAACTCTAAAATTGTCGAAGTCAAGACCCGGCGCGACCAGACCGTGTCAGAACTGAATCAGCGCAAAGCAGAAATTGAGCGCTCGTATGATGAGCAAATTGCCTCCCGTCTTGAACCGGTTATCCAGGAAGGTCAACGGCTGGAAACCCAACTTCAGGAACAAAACGGAATGACCGCCGCGAAAGCGATTGTCTTCAACGCCACCGGCGAGGTCATCGTCAAGGCAGGAGATGTCATCACGGCCTCGCACATCTCCAAAGTCCAGAAAAACGTGCGAGAACAGCTAGAATCCATCGAGAACGAACTGAAAGACCAAAAAGCCCGCGAACTCGAACACATCAAGCTGGAAATCGAACGCATCCGCGCCGAAGCCGCTGAACAAATGGAAAACCTGCGCAACCAATTAGAAGACCAGGCCTCCACCAGCAAAGACCAGTCCTCGCATGTGCGCGACGAGTTGCTGGAATTACGCCCCTTCACCTTTCTGAGCGAAACCCGCTACCGCGAGTTGAAATCGCGCTGGGGCCAGGTGTTCCGCGCCGATATGGGCGCCGAAGCCTTTCACGACATTCTGAGCCGGCTGGACCTGGACAAGCTCTCTGAAGAACTTTGGAAAGAAGTTCGCACCACCAAGAGTAAGCAAAAGCGCAAAAAAGCCACCACCCGCCTGAAGGTAGTGGAAGCCTTCCGCCGCTCCGGCAACCGCCCCGAATGGATGATTCTCACCATCCTGCCGGTCATTCCACCCGACCTGCGTCCGATGGTGCAGCTCGATGGTGGCCGCTTTGCTACCTCCGACCTGAACGACCTGTATCGCCGCGTCATCAACCGCAACAACCGTCTCAAACGCCTGCTCGAACTGGGCGCGCCGGATGTGATTGTCCGCAATGAAAAACGCATGTTACAAGAAGCCGTAGACAGCCTGATTGACAACTCCCAGCGCGGCAAAGCCCTCTCCCGCCGCGGACGCCGCGAACTCAAATCGCTGAGCGACATGCTCAAAGGCAAAAAAGGCCGCTTCCGCCGCAACCTGCTCGGCAAGCGCGTAGACTATTCAGGCCGTTCCGTAATTGTGGTTGGCCCGCAATTAAAACTCTATCAGTGCGGCCTGCCCAAAACAATGGCGCTCGAACTCTACCGACCCTTCGTCATCGCCCGCCTGGTGCTGCATAACTACGCCGCCAACGTAAAAGGCGCGCGCCGCCTGATTGAACGCAACCGCCCCGAAGTGTGGGAAGTGCTGGAAGAAGTTATCAAAGAACGCCCGGTGATGCTTAACCGCGCCCCCACCCTGCACCGTCTTGGCATTCAGGCCTTTGAGCCAATTCTCATCGAAGGCTCAGCCATTCAACTGCACCCGCTCGTCACCACCGCCTTCAATGCAGACTTCGACGGAGACCAGATGGCCGTGCATGTGCCACTCTCACAGAAAGCGGTGCAGGAAGCCCGCAAACTGATGCTGGCATCGAAGAACCTGCTCAAACCCGCCGACGGCGAACCGATTATCTCGCCATCCAAAGACATGGTGCTGGGCGTCTACTACCTGACCATGAACGACGGCCGCCAGCACAAAGGCGATGGCCGCCTGTTTGCAGACCTGGACGAAGTGGACCTGGCCTACCAGTTGGGGCAGGTGGATGTTCACGCCAACATCAAAGTCCGCACGGAAACCTGGTATGACGAGAGCGGCAGCCGCATGGCCGAACCGCAAACGCGGTTGATTGAAACCACTGTGGGGCGCGTACTGTTCAATCGCATCCTGCCGCCCGAAGTGCAATTCGTCAACGAAGTGCTAGAAAAAGGCGGTGTAAAAGACCTGATTGCAGATGTGTACGAAATCTGCGGGCAAGAAGTGACCACCACAGTCGCCGACTCGGTCAAACAGATTGGCTTCCAATATGCCATGCGTTCTGGCATCACCCTGGCGGTGTCCGATATCGCCGTCCCGGCAGCCAAACAAGAGATTATCGCAAACGCACTCAAAGAAGTGGAAGTTGTTCAGCGCGATTTCCGGCGCGGCCTGCTCACCGAGCAAGAGCAGAACGAACGCATCATCCAAATCTGGCAACGGACAACGGTGGATGTGGCCAAGGCCGTCAAAGCCAACATGGACCCCAGCGGCAACCTGTCCACCATGGCCAACTCTGGCGCGACCAAAGGCGGATTCGGCCCCATTTCGCAATTGGCCGGAATGCGCGGCCTGATGGCGGACCCCTCCGGGCGCATCATCCCGCTCCCCATCCGTTCCAACTTCCGCGAAGGATTGACCGCGCTGGAATACTTTATCTCGACGCACGGCGCGCGCAAAGGCCTGGCCGATACCGCATTGCGCACAGCCGACGCCGGTTACCTGACCCGCCGCCTGGTGGATATCGCCCAAGACATCATCATCAACGAAATTGATTGCGGTACGCAAGAAGGCATCTGGATTCGCAAATCGGACGATGTGGCCGGGCAAAGCCTGTCCAGCCGTCTGTACGGACGACTGGCCGCTGAGCCGGTCATAGACCCCACGACCGGCGAAGTGCTGGTGGACCGCGATGAAATCATCACCCACGACCACGCCCGGCGAATCACAGCGGCTGGCCTGACGGACATCAAAGTCCGCTCGGCGATGACCTGCGAGTTGACTCACGGCATCTGCGCCAAGTGCTACGGTATCGACCTGGGACGCGGCAGCATGGTAGAGATGGGTTCGGCAGTCGGCATCGTAGCGGCCCAATCCATCGGCGAGCCTGGCACCCAACTGACCTTGCGCACCTTCCACACCGGCGGTGTGGCGGCTGGCGGCGACATCACCACCGGTCTCCCGCGCGTAGAAGAGTTGTTCGAAGCCCGTAAAACGCCCAAAGGCGAGGCGGTCATCTCTGAAATTGACGGCGTCGTACGCATCGTCCAGTCGGACAAATACACCGACCTGCGCCTCGTCAAAATCGAACATGCAGAAATGGTCTCCGACACCTACGACATCCCCGTAGAGTGGAAGATTGAAGCCAAAGACGAAGGCGAAGTGAAGGCTGGTGAAACCCTGGCCAGCCTGGGCGAAGCCACCATTGCCGCCCAACATGCCGGTCGCGTGCGCATCGAAGGCCAGCAGGTGATTGTCTCCTACGAGCAGCGCGAAGAAGTCGAACACGAAATCCCGACCACCCTGCGCATGTTGGTCAAAGATGGCGAACATGTCAAGGCTGGGCAACCCGTCACCGAAGGCTCGCTCAACCCGCATCAAATCCTGAAACTGCAAGGGCGCGACGCCTGCCAGATGTATCTGATGAGCGAAATCCAGAAAGTGTACCGCTCGCAAGGCCAGAACATCCACGATAAACACTTCGAGGTCATCATCCGCAAGATGTTGAGCAAAGTGCAGGTCACCCGCCCCGGCGATACGCGCTTCCTGCCCGGCGACACGGTAGACCGATTGGAAATGAAGCGCATCAACGAGCAAATGCTGGCGGAAGGCAAACAGCCTGCCCGCTTCAGCGAAATCCTGCTCGGCGTGACCAAAGCCTCGCTCTCCACCGACTCCTTCCTCTCGGCCTCGTCATTCCAGCACACCATCAAGGTCCTGGCTGGCGCGGCAATTGCCTCGACGACCGACCCGCTCTACGGCCTGAAGGAAAACGTCATCATCGGCAAACTCATTCCGGCGGGAACCGGCTTTAAGCACGGACGCTTTACTGAGATGGAAAAAGCGCTCGGCAGCGGCGCGTCCCAGTGGGCTGAACTGCCCGCCGAAGGCGATTAGACTGACAGAAACGGAAAGGCGGCTCGTAAAGAGCCGCCTTTTTCTATTACAAAACAATGACCCCGTTGAGAATTGCTGGTTCCACCCCGGCAGCCTTGCAAATTCAGTGCGTTTTCGGTATCGTTAGAGCAAATCAATTTCCAGGAGGAGAGATGAAAACGACCCATTTACGCCTTGTTAGCCTGTTCGCAGTTTTTGCCCTGTTCATGCAGGGCTGCAACCTGCCGGGCGGCGTGCCAACCCAAACAGCCGCAACCCCTATCCCGGAAGTGATGGAAGTTGCGACTTCGACGCCACTTCCGCCAACAGAAACGCCCCCACCGCCGACCGAAACACGCACACCAACACCCGCCGCCACCGAAACGCCCACCCTTGAACCGTCTGCCACACCAACCGAAGTTCCGCCGGTTGCCGAGGTGGCGCGAGAATCGAACTGCCGCATCGGCCCTGCGGGTGGATATGACCTGGTTGCCACCTACCAGGTCGGAAAAATCCTTAATGTCATCGCCCGCGACCTGGGCGGAGGTTTTGTCTTCGTCCAAAACCCGGACCGGCCCGAGGAACAGTGCTACATCTTGGAAAACAACATCAAAATCAGCGGAGAGATTGCCGCCTTGTCGCAAATCACTCCCCCGCCCTCGCCGACTGCCGCGCCCAATTTTACGGTGGAATTCCGAAAATTTGACACCTGCAAAGACCGGTATTTTGCCGACTTCATCGTTGTCAACACCGGCAGCGTCCAATTCCGCTCGGCTTACGTCAAAGTAACCGACCAGAAACAGAACAAATTCGTCGAAAAATCCATGCTGGCCTTTGACTTGATGGAACAGTGCATCGTTGCCCGCAACATTTCCCCACTCCTGCCGGGCGGCACCGGTTATGTGCAAAGTGATTACTACAAATGGGACCCGCGCCCCAACAAACAAACAGCCATCATCATGCTCTGCACAGATCAAGGGCTAAAAGGCGACTGCGTCACCAAAACGCTCGAGTTCAGGAATAAGTAGTTCAAACAACGCTGATTCCTTTCCTCTTTTATCCTTCCTGCCTGGATGAAAGAGGAAAGAGCACTCTAAACAGGCTTGACGCTTTGAGTCTTTGAACTTAACATAGAACAAATTTACAAACAAGGACGTTTATGGAACTCGGCCTCGTCCGCAAAATTGACATTGACCACGAAATGCAGCAGGCGTACCTCGACTACGCCATGTCCACCATCGTTGCACGCGCTCTGCCCGATGCGCGCGACGGGCTAAAGCCTGTCCACCGGCGCATTTTATACGCCATGTACGACATGGGCCTGCGCGCCGACAGTTCATATAAAAAATCGGCCCGTATCGTCGGCGAAGTGCTGGGCAAATATCACCCGCACGGCGACGCGGCTGTCTACGAAGCGATGGCCCGCATGGCGCAGGATTTCTCCCTACGCACGCTGCTGGTGGATGGCCAGGGCAACTTTGGCTCGATTGACGGCGACCCACCGGCTGCCATGCGTTACACCGAAGCCCGCCTGACCGCCGCTGCGCTCGATATGCTGGTTGACCTGAACAAGAACACCGTCAACTTTGGCCCCAACTTCGATGACACGCTCACCGAGCCGCTCGTCCTGCCCGCCGCCCTCCCCAACCTGCTGGTCAACGGCGCGACCGGCATCGCCGTTGGCATGGCAACCAGCATTCCGCCCCACAACCTGGGCGAGGTGGTAGACGCGCTCGTTTACATGCTCCAGCACTGGGAGAAACTCGACGACATTGACCTCGGCCACCTGATGCAATTCATTCAGGGGCCAGATTTTCCCACCGGCGGCGTCATCTTGCAAGAAGCGGGCGAGGAGGGCATCGAGGCGGCTTACGGCTCGGGCAAGGGCAAAATCACCCTGCAGGCACGCGCCCACTACGAGGAAATGGAACGCGGTAAAAGCCGCATCATCGTCACCGAACTGCCCTACCAGATCAACAAATCGAGTCTCATCGAGCGCATCGCCGAACTGGCGCGCGAGGAAATCATCGAAGGCCTCTCCGACTTGCGCGACGAATCCGACCGCCAGGGCATGCGCATCGTCATCGAACTGACCAAGAACGTTGACCCTGAAAAAGTGCTGGCCGAACTCTACAAACGAACGCCGATGCGCACCACCTTCAGCGTCATCTTGCTGGCGCTGGTGGATGGCGAGCCGCGCATGTTGACGCTCAAACAGGCCCTGCGGGTATATGTCGAACACCGCTTAACAGTCATCAAACGCCGGGCCGAATACGACCTGGAAAAAGCCAAAACGCGGGCACACATCCTGGAGGGCTATCTCGTCGCACTCAAGAACCTCGACGAAATCATCGAACTCATCAAAAAATCGCCGGATGTTGAAACCGCCCGCGATCGGCTGATGAAACGCTACAAATTGACCGAAATCCAGGCCAACGCCATCCTTGAAATGCAATTGCGCCGCCTGGCCGCCCTCGAGCGCAAGAAAATCGAAACCGAATACAAAGAAACCCTCGCGCTCATCAAGGAACTTGAAAGCCTGCTCCAATCGCCCGCCAAAATGCGCGCCCTGGCCGCCGAAGAATTGCTCAAAGTCAAGGCCGCCTACGGCGACAAACGCCGCACCCAAATCGTCAACCTGAAAGCGGGCAAAGAAAAGAAACACGTTCTCACCTCCACCCAACTGCTGCCCGAACAGATCGTTTGGGTGGGGATGAACGCGGATGGGTTGATTTCGAGGACAAGGGACGAAAAGCCTCCGCGCCCGAGCGGCAGCGACGCCCCAAAATTGCTCGTGCGCGCCAACTCCACTGATACGTTGTATCTCGTCTCTGAACGCGGCCTGGCTGCAGCAATCGCCGTACACACCCTGCCCGAAGCCGATAAACTGGCCGATGGCGTCCCCTTCCACAAAGCATGCGCCCTGAAAGCGGATGAGCGCCTCGCAGCGGCCTTTTCCCTGCCCGCCAAACGCGCCAAACTGCCCGAAGAGACCTGCGTCCTGACCGTTACGCGCGGCGGGATGTTGAAAAAGTCGCTCATCGCCGAATTACCCGGCCCCTCGGCGCAGACTTTTTACCTGTGCAAAGTCAACGACGGCGATTCCCTCGGCTGGGTGGCGCTGACCGACGGCAAGCGCGAACTGTTGCTGGTAACGGCCCTCGGCTATGGCATCCGCTTCCCCGAAGACGACATCCGCCCGATGGGGCTGGCGGCAGCGGGCGTCAACGGCATCAAACTAGGAATTGGCGACCAGGTGGTCGGCGCTGTTGTCAGCGGATATGCAACGGAGGCGCAGATGCGGTCAACGGATGAAGGACCGGAGGTCTTCCTGGTTTGTTCGGATGGCAAAGCCAAGCGCGTGCCGCTCAAAGAGTTCCCCGTTCAGGGGCGCTACGGAAAAGGCGTCATTGCTTGGGAACTTCCATCGGGCGTCAGCCTGGCCGGGTTGGCGATTGGCAAACCCAATCACACCGTCACCCTGCACCTACGCAAAGCCGCCGCCAAACAGACCCGTCTCGACGAAGCCGGTCTCAAGAAACGCGCCACCGTGCGCGGGGATGTGGTGGTCGAGGTCAAACCCGGCGACTCGCTGGTTGGCCTGACCGATGGCTGGATGGTGGAAAAATATGTGGCGGTGGCGGGCAAAAAAACGGATTCGGCAACGGATGGGAAAACAGAGAAACAGATAAAGCCGCAAACAGCGGCCAAAGCCGGGCAATTGGAGTTGATTAAAGAGCCTGCCAAAAGCAAGAAAACGACAAGCGGCGCGAAGAAACCCTCCGCTGCGAAACCAGCCGTCAAAAGCAAGGCAACCGCAGATGGAAAAACGACCACCACAACGGAGAAGCCCACGCCCGCAGAAAAACCGGCAACAAAAGGCGCGGCAAAAACGCCCGCCAGTTCCACGGCGGGCAAGCAGCCGACAAAAAAAACATCCGCCAAGGCAAAAACTACGCCAAATCAATAAACAGACAAAGCCCCGTGAGTTTGACGTCACGGGGCTTTGTCTGTTCTACACACGATACGCCGCCAAAAGCGGCTCTCAGTTTAAAGGCCAGATCCTCGGGCAGGTCATCGCGTTCGGCGCTGGAGGGAATTAAGGATTGGGAACAACTGAACGAGGCGGTAAATCATTGAATTGTAGCCATAATTGCCCTTCAAAAATATCCCCATTTTTAGTCATTGCGCGTTTGCATGAGACCATTCACACGAAAAGGAGACGATCTCTGAAAAGACCGTCTCCTATTTTACTCACCACTCACCAATTACCAATTACCAATTACCGCTTCAACGTTCGATACTTGACCCGCGTCGGCTTGATGTCTTTGCCGTAGCGTTTCTTGTAATCTTCTTCGTAATCGCTCCAGTTGCCCAGGAACAGGCGCGCCTGGCTGTTGCCTTCAAAGGCCAAAATGTGAGTGCAAATGCGGTCGAGGAACCAGCGGTCGTGGCTCACCACAATAGCGCACCCGGCGAACTCTTCCAGCGCGTCTTCCAGTGCCCGCAGGGTATTCACATCCAGGTCGTTGGTCGGTTCGTCGAGCAGGATAACGTTGTGGCCTTCCTTGAGCATCTTGGCGAGGTGGACGCGGTTTCTTTCCCCGCCTGATAACACCCCAACCTTCTTCTGCTGGTCGGCCCCAGAAAAGTTGAACGAGGAGCAATAAGCGCGAGCGTTGATTTTGCGATTGCCCAGCTCTAAAATCTCCGCGCCGCCGGTAATCTCTTCGTAGACCGATTTTTCAGGGTCGAGCGTTCGGCTTTGGTCTGCATAACCCAGTTTGACTGTTTCGCCGATGATGATTTGACCGCTATCGGGCTTTTCCTGTCCGATAATCATTTTAAGCAAGGTGGTTTTGCCCGCGCCATTGGGGCCGACCACGCCCACAATCGAGCCGGGTTCAATATTGGCTGAGAAATTCTCCAAAATCAGGCGGTCGCCGAAGCTTTTGCTGACCCCGTTTAACTGGATGACCGTCTTGCCCAGTTTTGGCCCCGGCGGGATGTAGATTTCCTGCTCACTGCGGTATTTTTCTGCTTCCTGTGAAAGCAACTTTTCATAAGCGGTGACACGCGCCTGGCCTTTCGATTGCCTGGCCTTTGGCGACATACGAATCCATTCTAATTCGCGCTGAAGTGTTTTCTGACGCTTCGATTCGGCCTTTTCCTCCTGGCGCAGAGCTTCTTGTTTTTGCTCCAGCCACGAGGAGTAATTGCCCTTCCAGGGAATGCCGTGGCCGCGGTCGAGTTCCAAAATCCAGCCCGCCACGTTATCGAGGAAGTAGCGGTCGTGCGTCACGGCGATGACCGTCCCTTTGTACTGCTGAAGATGATGTTCCAGCCAGGCCACCGATTCAGCATCGAGGTGATTGGTCGGCTCATCGAGTAGGAGAATATCCGGTTCGGTGAGCAGGAGTCGGGTGAGGGCGACGCGCCGCTTCTCGCCGCCAGAGCAAACCTTGATGGGCGTATCGGCCGGGGGGCAGCGCAGCGCTTCCATAGCAACATCCAAATGCGAATCCAGATTCCAGGCATCGACCTTGTCGAGCGCATCTTGCAATTTGGCCTGCTCTTCAATAAGCGCGTCAAAATCGGCGTCTGGCTCGGCGAATTTGGCGTTGACTTCTTCGTAGCGCACCAGCATATTGACAATTGGCTGCACAGCCTCGCGGATGATTTCGATGACCGTCTTTTCGGGGTCGAGTTCCGGTTCCTGGGGCAGGAATCCGACCGTGTAGCCCTTGCTCATGGCGATTTCGCCGACGTAGTCCTTATCAACGCCGGCCATGATGCGCAACAGGGTAGATTTGCCTGCGCCGTTCAGGCCCAGCACGCCGATTTTCGCGCCGTAGTAAAAACCAAGAGAAATGTCGCGCAAAACTTGTTTGTTTGGGGGATGGATGCGCCCAACGCGCATCATGGAGTAAATGACTTGGGTATCGGATGGCATAGGATTTTCGATTTTCGATTTTGATTGACGATTCTATGCTAATTGAGGCAAACCGTCCACGAATACTTCACGAATTCACGAATGACGTCTTGCTTTGAATATTCGTGGATGGTTTCTCGCCGCAACAGATGACTCTGTACGGCAGGGTAGACAGTGACGGTTCATTTATTAAAGCGCAAAATTCTGCGTTACCAAAGCCTTCAACGGTCATATTTTAATATCACGCGCAAAAACTGGGCAAGCCCAACGAAAAAAGAGGGAATGAAGGGCAAAAATAAAAAAGCGGGACTTTGTCCCACTTTTCTCTCCTGGTCATTTTCAGGCCGCTGCTCCAGCCTGGCCATAGTTCTGCATTTGTAATTCGATGTTGTTCACCCGCCGCCGCAGGTTACCGTCTTGCTGGATGGAGTCGGCGATTTTTTCAATGGCGTACATAACGGTGGTGTGGTCGCGCCCGCCAAGGGCATGGCCGATTTGGGGCAGGGAAGCGTCTGTTTTGTTGCGCAGGAGGTACATCGCCACCTGGCGGGGTTCGGCAATTTTTTGCGAGCGGTCACGGCTGCGGATGGCATCCACACTGATTTGCCATTCCCGCGCGACCAGTTCGATGATTTTCTCCGGTGCGACATGGTGACGCTGCGGCAGCAGGTCGACCAGGGCCATTTCGGCCAGACGCTGGTTGATGGGCGAACCGACCAATTCAGCATAAGCCACAATACGGTTGAGAGCGCCTTCCAGTTCGCGGATGTTGGATTGTACCCGGCGGGCAATCATGTCCATCACATCGTTGGGAATTTCGCGGCCAGAACGTTCTGCTTTGTAGCGCAGGATAGCCAGGCGGGTCTCGAAATCAGGCTGCTGGATGTCGGCAATCAGCCCCCATTCGAATCGGGAGCGCAAGCGTTCTTCAAGCGTGACCAGGGACTTGGGAGGCCGGTCGGACGAGACGATAATTTGTTTGTCCTGGCTGTGCAGGGTGTTGAAAGTGTGGAAAAATTCTTCCTGGGTCGATTCTTTCCCGGCGATAAACTGGATGTCGTCAATGAGCAACACGTCAATGGAGCGGTATTTTTCGCGGAAGGCCTGGGTGGTGTGGGCGCGGATGGCGTTAATCAGGTCATTGGTAAATTCTTCGGAAGAAACGTACAAAACGCGCAGGTCCCGGGAGTGACAGGCGTTGCCAATAGCATGCAGCAAATGGGTCTTGCCCAGTCCTACGCCGCCGTACAAGAAAAGCGGGTTGTAGGCGCGGGCGGGTTTTTCGGCAACGGCCAGCGCAGCGGCATGCGCCAAGCGCGTGTTAGCGCCCACAACGAAGTTCTCGAAGGTGTAACGCGGATTAAGAGTGGCGTTGCGCTGCTTAACGGAAGCAGGCTCCGACGGGCTGCCTCGTTCCGCTTCAGTGGCAGATTCAACTTCTGCGATATCGTATTCGCTTGCCACCACAAATCGGACTTCTACGTCCTGTTCCACAACACCCGCCAGAAGGCGGGAAATACTGCTCAAGAGACGATTCTCCAGCCAGTCTCGGGCGTAAGCATTACGTACTGCGATGGTCATTATGCCATCTTCATAAGAGACGGGGCGGGTATCGCGCACCCAGGTGTCAAAGGATGCTCGCGGCATTTCCATTTGGAGTTGCCCCAGCACCGATTGCCAGGCTTGTGCTGCATTCATGGTCTGCTCCACCAGTTGGGATAGGGGTAAGGAAGCCCTCTGCAAATTTTTACAGAGGGGTGGAGAATGTGCTTAATTGTCTTGGTATTTTTTAGGGGGTTAGATGCAGTCTCCGGCGCGCATCCACTCAATCAACTGCCCCTATTCTAGCAAAAAGGATGAAAACCCGCCACACGAAAAACCTACGCTTCCTTAAAAACTTCGACTTTTTTAAGACGGGCAAATCTTAAAGAAACTATTACCGCCCAACACCCGTCTTTCACGGTAATCGAACGTTTGTTTCAGCCAAAAACGACATGCCTGATAAATTCTCCCCCATATATGGGGTTTCATGCCCCAAAACTGCCATCTGTCGTATATCTATCTTAAGGAAATTGATAAATACAGCAACCCAAAATTTTGCTTTTGTAGCACGCCTGGCAAACACTCGTTTGACGAAACCGTCCTGACTCTCCCCAATTACAGTAATCCCGGCAAATGTTAAAGAATTCAACGGGCAGGAGCAGGTTAACCCGCCAGCGTGATGCACAGGATGCCTACAAAAATAACCAAGGCGCCCCATACGCGCAGGCGTACCAGATTTTCTCCCAAGAAGAGCCAACCCGCCAATGCGCCCATCACCACGCTCACCTCGCGCACAGCGCCGCTGTAACTCACTTTCGCTATTGCGTAAGCGGCCAAAGTCAACAGATAGGCACTGACGGTCAAGATTCCAATTGCGAGGATGCGGACTATGTCCTGCGTTAATTCACTTTTCAAAGTTTGCCAGCCATATCGTTTAAAAACCAGCGGCGCAGCCAGCACCGGTGAAAGGAAAAAGACCAATACAGTGTAAGCAAAAGCGGGGGTCTGTTTGACCGCCGCGCCGTCGATGACAGAGTAAACCGATATGAGCAGGGCCAGGAGAAGTGAGAGCAAGATTCCGCTTCGGCGCGGGGTTTGCATGCCGGTCAGCAAGTTCGAGCCGCCCACCATCACCAAGCCCAAAACGACAATACCCAGCCCAGCCACCCCGCCGGGCGTCAGGCGCTCTTGGAGAAACAATACCGACCACACAGCTGTCATTAATGGGGCCGCGCCGCGCGCCAGTGGATAGACGAGCGAAAAATCGGCCTCGCGGTAGGCCAGCGACAAGACAACAAAATAAGCAGTTTCGACGAGCACGCTGGACAATAATAACGGCCAGGTTTCGCGGGCAGGCACCCCGGTGAAAAGCAGAACAGGCAAGAGAAGCCCTGCGCCGAGCAAAATAGCCCACCACGTGGCAATATACTTGCGCCCTGCTTGCTTGAGCAGCAAGTTCCAGGCGGTATGAAGGAGAGCAGAAAAGAACAAGAGCAGGATGGCAGCAAAAGGCATGATGATTGGACTGAAAAGAATAAAAATTTTAACCTGAAAAAACGACCCTCGCCGCCCAAAAACCAGACACTGATTACTGATTACTGATTACTGATCACTGATTACTGATCACTGATTACTGATCACTGATTACTGATCACTGATCACTGATCACTGATCACTGAT
>DAOUBQ010000043.1:0-28244 GCA_034432755.1 Anaerolineales bacterium | reverse complement strand
CAATACCTTCGCCAATTTTAAAATGGCACTCAGCAACCGCCATATATAGTGTTTTCAAAAGATTTTCACTCCCACATATAAGGGTTTCCCTATCACTCGCGAATTTTGACGAAGGTATTGCAAAGATGAATAGATATGGCTGTTGGCGCTGATTCTGTGGCACTTCGTTGGCGCATTGTTATTCAAATTCCAATCCCTTGGTTGCGAACGCCCGATGAATGCGGCGCTGCGGACTTCAAATTTCATTTCAACTCAGGAGGATGACACATGAACCGAAGAGATTTCCTTAAGGTCGCCGGAATGGGTGCTGCGGCAAGCGCAGTAGCGGCTTGCGCGGGGCCAGCGGCGGCCACTGAGGCGCCTGCCGGTGCTGTTGAGAGCGACCTGCCTCAGTTAGAATGGCAGATGGCAACCAGCTGGTCTGCAGGGCTGGGAATTTTGTTTGGCGGCGCCCAAAAGTTTGCCGACCGGGTTGCTGAGCTGACAGGCGGGCGCTTCAAAATTGTGCCTCGCGCCGGGGGCGAGTTGGCCAAAGCCACAGAAGTTCTTGATGTCGTTTCCACTGGTGCGGTGCCGATCGGTCACACGGCGTCTTACTACTATCTCGGCAAGAGTTGGGTGATGGGTTTTGGCTCCAGTGTGCCGTTTGGGCTGAGCGCATCTCAACAGAATGCCTGGTTGTATCATGGCGGCGGTTTACAAATTCTTCAGGAATTTTATGCCAAAAAATTTAACGTGATTCAATTTCCAGCCGGTAACACGGGCGCACAAATGGGCGGCTGGTTCCGAAAGGAAATCCGAACAGTTGCCGATTTGCAGGGCCTGAAGATGCGCATTCCTGGGTTAGGCGGGCAGGTGATGTCGAAACTGGGTGTGCAAGTTCAAAATTTGCCGGGTGGTGAAATTTATCAGGCCCTTGAAACGGGCGCCATTGATGCTGCCGAATGGGTTGGTCCGTATGATGATGAAAAGCTGGGCTTGAATAAAGTGGCGCAATACTATGGCTACCCCGGTTGGTGGGAGCCAGGCACGACCCTGGAGGTTGAAATCAACCTGAATGAATGGAATAAACTGCCGGCGCTTTATCAGAAAGCGATTGAAGTTGCCGCTGCTGAGAGCAATCTCAAAATGCTGTCGGAATACGAATCGGTGAACGGTGAAGTTCTCAAGAAGCTGGTGGCAGGCGGCACCAAATTGATGCCTTACGGCGCAGAAATTCTTGAAGCAGCCCGCAAAGCATCTTTTGAACTCTACCAGGCCAAAGCAGCCGAAGACGCTGAGTTTAAGGCAGTCTATGAGCAGTGGCTCGATTTTCGTGACCGAGTGCAAAGTTGGAACTTTACCAACGAATTTGTGATGCTTGAGGCTTTGCGCGCATCGCAGTAAGGCGTTCTGAATCAAAAAGGCTGCCCCTTGAGGGGCAGCCTTTTTGTTTGACGTGCTTCTATGGCATACCTTTAGCGGCCAGGTCAATTAACCAGGTTACCGTTTGAGGGAAGAAAATGACTATCAGCAGCGTCAATACTTGCAATGCCATAAAAGGCAACGCGCCGCGGTGAATATCAATGGTGCGTACTTCCTTTGGCACGGCACTTTGCAAGTAGAAGAGCGAGAACCCAACGGGTGGAGAAATAAAAGCCGTTTGTAGGTTAATCGCAAAAACCACGGCCAGCCAGACCATATCTATCCCCAAGGCCTGGGCTGCTGGCACAAAAACGGGCATGGCAATAAAACTAATTTCAATAAATTCTAATGGAATGCCCATAAGGAAGATGGCAATATTTGCAATTGCCAGGAACCCCCACTTGCCCCCAGGAATATTGGTAAGAAATTCGGTGATAATCTTTTTGCCACCCATTTCAGTAAACACCAGGCTGAACAGCGAAGAGGCGAACAGAATGGTGATCACCAATGCAGTGACTCGTGCTGTAGAAAGTGCCGCCTCGAAAATCATCTGTTTGTTCAGCCGTTTGTTAGCCCAGGCTAACAGCACCGCTCCTACTGCACCAATGCTCCCGGCCTCGGTGGGCGAAGCCAAACCAAAGAAAATGCTGCCAAGCACAAAAAAGACCAGCAACCCTGGTGGAACGACAACGGTGAACACATCGCGTAACAGTTCAGCACGGCTGAAGCTTAGAGCATAGGGCGGCAAATCGGGCGCTAGGGCAGGCTTCAGGCGGGTGATGATAAAGACATATAGAAAATATAACCCGGCCAGTAACAAACCCGGAATGACCGAACCAATGAACAGATCACCTACAGAAACGCCAATCTGGTCACTCAATACCACCAGCACCAGGCTGGGCGGAATCATTTGCGCCAGTGTTCCTGATGAGACGATGACACCGGTTGCCAGTCGCTTATCGTACCCATATTTCAACATGGTTGGCAGGGTAATCATACCCATCATGATAATGGTGGCTGCTACTACGCCGGTTGTGGCGGCCAACAATGTGCCAACCAATACCACGGCCAGCGCCAGCCCGCCACGTGTTTTGCCCATCATCTTGCCAATCGTTTCGAGCAAGCGTTCAGCCAGGCCAGAACGCTCAAAGACCGCGCCCATAAAAATGAAAAAGGGAATGGCCAGCAGGGTGAAGTCAGACATTGTGCCAAACCACCGGCTGGGCATCATTTTAATCAGGTTGATGTTGAACGAACCTGTCAGATACCCAATTGCTCCAAAAAGAATTGCTGTTGCCGCAAACGAATACCCCACCGGATACCCGCTCATGATAATGATAAAAAAGCCAGCGAACATCACCAGGGCAAGCCATTCGAGAGTCATGTTATCCACCTTTCTACCTAATTTCCCTCAAATGGAAGTTCCGCGCCGCGCAGGCGGGCAATGTTTTTGAAAATTTCTGAAAGCCCTTGTAAAAAGAGCAGTGCAAACCCCACCGGCATCATGGTTTTGATGGGAGCGCGCGGCAGCCCATCGGGGTCAGGCGAGATTTCCCATTGCCCAAAGGTGCCATTAGGGAGTAATCCCCAAGATTGTAAGACCGGATAAAAGGTGACCCAGATGCCAATGATGCAAAAGATGAGTAGGAAGATGTGACCAATCAAGTTGACCCATGCTTTGGTCTTCATGCTCCAGTTGGCGTATAGAAAATCTACCCGCACGTTTTCGCCAATCTTCAAGATGTAAGGAAACCCAAACAGGAAAATAAGTGAAAAGAGATACCACTGAAGTTCAATCAGCATATTCGTGGTGAGTTTGACCCCCAAAAATCGCCCCGCATAACGGGCCACCACGTTATAAAAGCCAATTGCTACCGTGAGAACAACGAGAAGAGCAGCAATCTTTCCAAGAAATACTGAAACCGAGTCCATCCAACGCGAGAATGTGGGCATAAAACTGTCCTCCTTGGTGGTTTGGTTGAGAGGTGAGTATTTTTAGATGCTATTTTACGCAAAAAGTTCTTATTTTTTCCCTTAATTGCAAACTCGTCAAACATCTTGGGTGTTGGTCAGTCCTTCCAAACCTGACATTCGGAAATCTCAAATTCAGGCGCTTTGAGCCGCCCTCAACGCGCTGGCACATCACGCAGGCGAATCACAATGGCGGCCACAATCACCGCGAAAATCAAAATTCCAAGAAAGGCAATTCCGTTGGTATCGGTCGTCGTTCCGGCCATTGGCATAGGCGTTGCGGCGGTGGCAGTTGGGCTAACATCCTGAAGCAAAGGCGCAGGCAGGTGCGAAGCGATATTCATCAAAACCAGCGCGCCCAGCGCGAAAACGAAGGCCAGTGAGTGCAGTTTGGGGTTCATGGGGATTTCACCATAACGGGTGATGATGTTTCACCCTAGTATAACATGTATAGAAATCAAGCCATTCTTATCAAAAATTAAGTTGTCTTGTATAATCTTTCCGAGATGGGATGCTTTTTTGTGTTGTGGTGTATCGCGGAATGTTGCAGATTGATAAATTAATCTGGCAATCGCAAACCGCAAGATTTATCTCTCATTTCCTGTGCGCCGTCAAAATATGGGGTGCGACATGAATCTCCATGCGGGGACGACGTGTCGTGGTACGAGACTCCATATCTATCTCGATTGCTAGAATAATTCGGAAAAGTGCAAAATTTCGCGTTACATAGTGCTTACTGAGGAGAAATGCAATATGCGAAAGTCCATTCGCTTTTTTTTCTCTATCACCGCTGCCTTGCTCTTCGTGAGCGTAGGCGCGGTTCGCGCTTTAGGAAGCATATCTCCTACAGCAGATGACGTGACACGCGGCGCGATCTTGTACGACAAATGGTACGCTGCCCTTGGCCAGTCTGCACCACAGGGAGACATGCCGCTCTGGAGCGCGCAGACGACCAATTCCCGCTCCGGCCCCGATACCTGGCGTTGCGTTGAATGTCATGGCTGGGACTATAAAGGCAGGCAAGGCGCGTATGGCAGCGGCTCGCACTACACCGGCTTTCCGGGCGTCTTTGGCACGCAGGCCGATGTGGTTGCCGCACTGAAAGGCGCAACCGACCCCAGGCATGATTTCTCGGCCTACCTCGATGACACCAGCCTGAACCAATTAGCGGCCTTCATTCAAAGCGGGCTAATTGACGACTCCCAATATATCGACATGATCACCCTGAACACAAAGGGCGGCGACCCGGCCAAAGGGAAGACGCTCTACGATGGGAATTGCGCTACCTGTCATGGCCCAGACGGCGCAACAATCGTGTTCCGCACTGAAGGAATCAACGAAACCCTCGGCGCGGTTGCCAACCGCGACCCGTACCGCTTCTTACACCGCACCCGCTTTGGCGTGGCCGGGACACAAATGGTGATTGGGCGTAACTTGGGCTGGACGCCCAAAGAAGGCGTGGATGTGCTGGCCTACGTCCAGACCCTGCCGACCGGCAATGAGCCGCAGCAGCCCAGCAACGTGGGCGAAGGCTCCGGCGCATCGCCGCAATTGGGCGGCCCTCCGGCGGGCGTGGCGGGCGGCATCCTGACGGGCATCCTGGCCTTCTTGGGGACCTTTGGCGTGAGCATTTTTTTCCTGTTTGGGCTGGTGGTACTGGGCTTCCTGGTCGTGTGGGTCCTGCGCAAGAGAAAATAGATTATGGCGTCAAGCGGCAAGCCGCTTGAAACCCGTTTTCGAGGAGAGAATCGATGCAAAGAGTGTTTGAACTATTGAAGCGGAAAGAAATCCTGTTGCTCCTGTTGATTGCCTTCATGGTCGTCATCAGCGGCGGAGCATGGGCTTTATACCAGACCCAGATTCCGCCCGAACAGCCCATCCTGTTCCCTCACGATATTCACGTTCAACTTGGAGTTCAATGCCTATATTGCCACCCCGGCGCGCAGCGTCAGGCTTCAGCGGGACTGCCCAGCCAGCAGAAATGCTGGGCCTGTCATGGGCAGTTGCGCAAGTACTGGGACCCCGCCGCGCCCGTTCCGCTGGAACAATGGCCGGTGGAATTGCAAAAACTGGCCGGTTATGTGGAACGGGGTGAGCCAATTCAGTGGGTGCCGGTTTACATGGTTCCTGACCATGTGCATTTCAATCATCGCCCGCACATCGCTGCTGGCTTTGCTTGCGAACAGTGTCATGGCGACATGAGCAAGCAGAAGGTCGCCCAACTCCAGCAAACAGTCAACATGGGCTGGTGCATCACCTGTCACCAGCAGAACACCGTTGATAACCCGGAAAAGCGCATTAAGTTAATTGATTGCGGGACGTGCCACTATTGATAGATATGAAGTCAAGTGGCTTGCCGGTCTGAACTTGGGCCAAAGCGGCAAGCTGCTTCACCCCAAAAACTTCGAGAGAGGAACCGAATGACAGAAAAACTTTCCCGGCGCGATTTTCTTAAAGTGGTTGGCGCAGGCGCAGCAGCAACAACGATTTTAACGGGCTGCGGCCCGGCTTCTCGCTATGTGACGCGCGAACCCTATACCAAAATGCCGGAGTATAACTACAATGGGCAAAGCACCTATTACGCCACCACCTGCCGCGAGTGCGCGGCAGGCTGCGGGCTCATTATTCGCACCATGCAAGGGCGCACCATCAAGGCCGAGGGCAACCCCTACAACCCGGTTAACCTAGGCAAGACCTGCGCGCGCGGGCAAGCGACTTTGCATGGCCTGTATAACCCCGACCGAGTGAAAAATCCCGTCCGCAATGCACGCGGCGAGAGCAGCCTGACCAACGAAAAGGCCTGGGCCGATACCGACTGGGAGACCGCCATTGGCATTGTCGCCGACGCCCTAAAAGACCCGGCTGGCACGCAGTTCCTGCTTGGTCTGGCCCCCGACCACCTGTTCGACCTGGTGAGTGACCTGTGCAAGTCGCTTGGCGCGCCCACCCCCATCCGCTATGGAGCCTTGGGCATGTTCGAGGCGCGCGTCACGCTGGGAGAAGCATCGCGTGCCGTGTTTGGCCGCCCCGATACGCTCTTTTTTGACCTGGCAAACGCCGACCTGACGGTCTCCTTCGGTGCAAACTTCCTCGAAACCTGGATTTCCCCGGTGGCTTACACACGCGGCTACTCAAAGATGCGCAAACAGCGCGCGCGCGGCATCCTGATACAATTTGAGCCGCGCCTGAGCCAGACCGCCGCCAAAGCCGACCTGTGGCATGCCATCAAACCTGGCACCGAGGGCCTGCTGGCCGCCGCACTGGGCAAACGATATGCGGAAGAAAAATTTGGCACCGCGCCGGCTGCTTTTGCAGCGGTGGATGTAACCGTTGCCGCTGAAGCCGCCGGGGTGGAACTGGAAGCCCTGGAGAAAGTGCTGGCCCTCTTGCTCGAAGCCGACCGCCCACTCGTCATCCCTGGTGGAGCAGCCCTGGCGCACCCAAACGGCCTGGAGACGGCCAAAGCCATTTTGGCGCTCAACGTTCTGCTGGGTAACCCTGGCAAACCGGGCGGAATTTATCACACCCCGGCCTCCCCGCTTGGCAATGAATATCGCCGCCCGGCTTCGATGAAAGAAATGGGCGAACTGGTGGAACGGATGAAGGCCGGAAGCGTCAAAACCTTACTCGTGCATGGCGTCAACCCGGTCTTCGAACTGCCCAAATCGCTCGGTTTCGAGGCCGCGCTCGCCAACGTGCCAACCGTCATCTCCTTTGCCACCTTCCCCGACGAGACGGCCATGTCCGCCGATTACATCTTTCCAGACCATCACGGACTGGAGTCATGGGGCTATCAGCGCGTGGTCAACGGAGTCGGTCAGGCCATGCTCTCTGGCGCGCAGCCGGTGATAGCGCCCTTCTACAATACTAAATCAACCGTTGATGTGCTTTTGGCCGCGGCAGGCCTACCCTTTAAAGACGAAGTGGAATACCTGCAAAACAAAATAACCCCGCTGGTGGAACAAACCGGCGGCTTCTACAGCGCCGCCGACCTGCCCTCGTTCTGGGCGCTCTTCCAGCAGTTTGGCGGCTGGTGGAACAATGACAGCCAATTGGGCGCACCTGATAGTGCCGCGATGGACTGGGAAAAGAAACTCAATCTCGAAGCAGGCGAGAAATCCGACTCTGATGACGAGTTCCACCTGCTGGTTTATCCCTCGCCCATCCTGGCCGAGGCTGGCGCCAATAAACCCTGGCTGCAAGAAATTCCCGACCCCATGACAACCGTCATGTGGAACTCATGGATTGAAATCAACCCCAAGACCGCCGAAGAACTCGGCCTGCACAACGACGACGTGGTGCGCGTGGTCTCGCCCTTTGGGGCAGTGGAAGTATCGGTTTACGAGTATCCCGCCATCCGCCCGGATGTGGTGGCAATTCCCTTTGGACAGGGTCACACGGCCTATGGACGCTACGCAGAAAACCGGGGCGTCAATCCGGCAGATTTGTTTGGGGCAAAATTGAACGGAGCCGGCGACCTGGCCTTTGCCGATGTCAAAGTCCGACTTGAAAAAACCGGCAAAAAGCGCGAACTCTCACGCATGGAAAGCAAATTGGGTGTATATGGCGAAGGCCTGGAGGAGCATTAGAAATGGCGATTTTACCGAAGATTCCTGAGCACAAAGCCGAGTGGAAAGAAGGAGAGGAAGGCCGCTGGGGCATTGCCATTGATATGGATTTATGCACCGGCTGCCAGGCTTGTGTAGCGGCCTGCTCAATGGAAAACAATATCCCCTTTGTGGGTGAAGAAGCCGCCGGATATGGGCGGCAGATGAGTTGGATTCGCGTGGAACGCCTGTGGGAGGGCAAATATCCCGAAGTGAAGGCCACCCCCTTCCAACCGGTCATGTGTCAGCAATGTGGTGCCGCGCCCTGTGAATCGGTCTGCCCGGTCTTTGCCACCGTGCATAGCGAGGCCGAAAAACTCAACCTGCAAGTCTACAACCGCTGCGTCGGCACGCGTTATTGCGCCAACAACTGCCCGTATGTGGCACGTGTCTTCAACTGGGCCGATTTCGAGCGCCCCGAACCGCTGCCCAATCAGCTTAACCCCGACGTCACTGTGCGGCGGCGCGGCGTGATGGAGAAATGCACCTTCTGCATTCAGCGCATTCACAAAGCCAGCGACCAGGCCAAATCCGAAGGCCGCGACGTGCGCGATGGCGAGGTGATGCCCGCCTGCGCCCAGGCTTGCCCGGCAGACGCGATTGTCTTTGGCCGCCTGGATGACCCCGAAAGCAAGGTCAGCAAAATGTCAAAAGATAAACGCGCCACGCACCTGCTCGAAGACCTCGGAACACAGCCACGAGTCACTTACCTCAAGGGAGGCTTCCATGGCAATCTCGGCTAGCGCATTGCCACACGCTCACACAGAATCGCATGAACATGCGCACGACCACGAAGCGGAGTTGCGCAAAGAACACCTCATGCTCGACCCCAAGCCGCGCGGCGAGATGAACGCGCTGGTTATGGACTCCATGACCTCCAGCAACTGGAAGTTCTGGCTATTGGCTGGATTGATGGCGCTCATTACGGCAGTTGGGCTATTTGGCGCTTGGGGCTATTCCATCGCAGAAGGTCTTTACACAGCCAGCGTGAATCGCCCGATGTACTGGAGTTACTTCCTGGTACACACCGTCTTTTGGATTGGCATCAGCCACGCGGGAACTTTCGTCTCAGCCCTGTTGCGCGTCTTCAAGGTGGAATTTCGCCGCCCCTTCACCCGCGCTGCCGAATTGATGACCACCTTCGCCCTGGCACAAGCCGGCATTCATATTTTTGCGCACATGGGGCGCGTCTGGCTGGCTTATTGGATGTTCCCCATCCCCAACCAGCGCCAGTTGTGGGTCAACTTCCAATCCCCGCTGATGTGGGACTTCCTGGCGATTAACACCTACCTGCTCTCCTCCACGATGTACCTGTTCCTGCCGCTCATCCCCGACCTGGCGATGGCACGTGACCGCTCAACCGGCTGGCGCAAAAACCTTTACCGCATCCTGGCCCTGGGTTTTCGCGGCACCGAAGCCGAGTGGACCCACCTGCGGATTGCGCTCAACATCTTTGCCTTTGCCATCCTGCCGGTCATGTTCTCGGTTCACACCATCGTTTCGTGGGACTTTGCGGTCGCCATGCGGCCCGGCTGGAGTTCGACCATTTTTGGCCCCTATTTCGTGGTCGGCGCGCTGCAATCAGGCGTGGCGGCGGTGGGCATGGTGGTCATTGCCGTCCGTTATGGGTTGAAGAACATGGATTACTTCATTCGCAAAGAGCATTTTGATGCGCTCGGCAAACTCATGTTAATTATCTCCATGGCCTGGGCCTACTTCTTCTTCAACGATTACATGATTCAGTGGTATGGCGGCGACAAATTCACCGACGCTCTGTTGCACTTTCACGAAGCCGGCCCGGGCGGTTGGATTTGGTTTATGATGTTGATAACCAACGTTGCCATCCCCTGGCTGGTTCTCTGGAACAAGAACTGGCGGCGCAACCCGGCCATTTTATTCACAGTGGGCCTGCTCATCAACATCGGCATGTGGGCCGAACGCTTCATCATCGTCCCCATCTCACTGCAAGTAAACCGCATGCCCTTCATGTGGGGGCATGGCATCAAGAATTTGCACGATACCTTCCCGTACGTCAGCGTCGAAATTCCGATTTTTATCGGTTCGATTGCCTTCTTCGTCCTGCTCTACATGCTGGCATCCAAACTCATCCCGCTCGTGCCAGTTTGGGAAGTGCAAGAAGGCCAAATGGCGCACTCTATCCGCAAGTATGGTAAAGAGCCAGTGGTTTCGGTGGCGGACTTGGAGTAACTTATGACTGAAAAAAACTTGCTTCTCGTTATTTTTGAAGACATTGACCCTGCTGCGCACGCTGTGGATAAACTGCGCGAACTGGGCGTGACCGATGCGCACGTCACTGTTATTTCTGGAACGCCCATCACTGAAGCCATGCTCGGGCGTAAGCCGCAGTGGAGCAACGTCACCCGCTTTGCAATGGGCGGCGCGTTCATTGGCCTGTGCGTGGGCATTTTCCTGGCCTATGGCACTCCGCAACTCTATCCAATCACCGTCGGAGGCCGCTGGATTGGTGTGCCCCCCACCATTGTCGTGATGTTCGAACTGACCATGTTAGTCATGCTCATCAGCACCTTCATCGGCGTCTTTCTCGACAGCCGCTTCCCTAACTATACCCCTACCCAATACGTGCCAGAAATCAGCGATGGGCGCATTGGCCTGCTGATTGAATGCGCGGGAGAATTGGAAACGGCGATTGAATCAGCCATGCAGTCCATTGGCGCAGAATCGGTCAAGCGCGCTCAGGCGGAGGCCCTATGAGCCTGTTCCAGCGCCTGCTGATCGTCATTTCTGCGGCCATCCTGCTACTCGGGGGAGTGCTGATTTTTACGATGGACATCGTCAAAATCGAGTGGATTTCTTTTATGGAAATCCAGCCATCGTTCAAACCAATGGAAAAGCCCCTGCCGGTGGCAAACCGCTCGATCCCCTTTGAAGGTGCGGCTTACATTCCTGGTCAGGGTTCGCCGGTCAACCCAGTGCCTGCCGATGCAGTTTCCATTGAACGGGGGCGTGTTTTGTTTACGCAAAACTGCGTGCAATGTCATGGCCCAGCGGGTGAAGGCAACGGCGTCATTGGAGGCGCCCTGGTCAACCCACCCGCCAACCTCACCAGCGATGTAGTCCAAAATAAAGCCGATGGCGCCCTGTTTTTAACCCTTTCCAATGGCATTTTGGGCGCCAATGGACAAATTCGCATGCCAGCCCTCAACGAAAACCTGACCGTGCGCGACCGCTGGGACGTGGTTAACTACATTCGCACGCTTAAAGCCACGCCCACCCCAGCGCCTTAACGGAGAAAAGCCATGAAAGACCTGAAAGGAATTATTTTCGGAATCCTGGTGGGGCTGCCCGCGCTGGTGATTGCATTTGCCTTTGGCCTGTACTTCTTTGGCTGCCGCACCAACAACACCTGCACCGGCATCGCCCTGCCCGTGACGACCCCCATCCCAACCCTGATCCCGGCCACCCTGCCTGCACCCAAAGTGGGCGCAGAGGCGGTTGCCGCCGTTCCCCGCTGCCGCGTGTCTGCCGCCGACCTGATAGCCAGCTGGATTGACGCCGGTTATCCCGAAACCGAGACCTTCTCTTTCACCGACATCAAGGGACAAACTTGCACGGCTACCTTCAAAGCGGATGTGCAGAAATTGTTCCTGGAAGCCAACCTGTGGTACGATGGCGCACCCGCCTGCACCACTTGTCATAACACTGATATCGCCAACAACCAGAAAAACATGGATTTGAGCAGTTACGCCGGTATCCTGGCCGGTTCCAACCGCGTGGGTGAAAAAGCTGAAAAAGGCGATGACATCCTGGGAGGCGGCAACTCCCAGAAAGCCCTGCTTTATCAGATGCTGTACGCCCCCAATGGGCAAACCACCATCAACCGCCCGGCCATGCCGCTTGGGCGCCCGGCCAACGTGCCAGAAAAAGGCCCCGTCATCTCCGCCGGAACACCGCCCGAACAGACACAGGGACAATAGTCAACCTGTAAGAGAAAATAGATTTCGCAAAGAGAGACCGCAGGTAACCCACTGCGGTCTCTCTTGATACTGGAAGTTCGGGACGGTTAATCTTCGATGCGAATTTCGACCACTTTTTCGGGCCAACCCTGTGCTGCCACTTGCCCCAGAATTTCAGCAATCGGCGGCGGAAAGAGATTAATCTGACCCACCTCACGCAGCGGAATCCAGACTGGGGTGTAGGTACCGCGTTCAGGAGGGTACTTACCGGTCATCTCCGGCCCGGCACCCGTGCCGAAGTGTCCGCCGGTGGCGCGCGCCAGGAAGTAGTATTGCTCGCGTCCGTGGAAAATGATTTTCGCCAGCAGCCGCTCGATGGCAATCGCCAGTCCCAGTTCCTCACGGCTCTCGCGGATGGCGGTCTGTTGGGGCGTTTCGCCTGGCTCCATGCCCCCGCCCGGAATCACATAGTATTCCTGCCCATCGCGCTGGCGCTTAATGAGGGCGATATGATTTTTGCGGATGATAATTGCCCGGGAACGGAACATGCGTAGATTATAGCGGCATTTTCATTTCTAAAGATTTGTTGTTACCTTACACATCAGGAATCGGGAGGCAGAGAATCGTCGCCTGTTCGACCATCTGGGGAAACTGCACGGTGGCTAGAGCCAGGTTGTATAAGTTTTTTGCGAGTGATTTCAAATTAGCCCTTGACAATCCGATTTGTCGGTGATATAAACGGACAAATTCGCAAAAAAATTGCGAATACAACTTTATAAACGCTCTTATCCAGAGAGGCGGAGGGACCGGCCCTGTGAAGCCTCGACAACCTGGCAAGAAAGCCAAGGTGCCAATTCCGGCAGATTTATCTGGAAGATGAGAGGATGGTAAACGCGCGTACCTCTTCTTGTACTTCCAGGAGAGGTATTTTTGTCTCTCCTGGTAAGGGCGGCAACCTACCTACCAACCAACCCACATCACGAGGAGGCACATCATGTCCACCACAACTCGCAAGTACGGTTTTTCTACCCGCCAACTGCACGCTGGCTACTCCCCCGACCCGACAACCGGTAGCCGGGCCGTCCCGATTTACCAGACCACCAGTTACCAGTTTCGCAATACCGAACATGCCGCCAACCTGTTTGCGCTCAAAGAATTGGGCAACATCTACACCCGCATCATGAACCCCACCACCGATGTACTGGAACAGCGCATCGCCGACCTGGAAGGCGGGGTAGCAGCGCTGGCAACCAGCAGCGGCCATGCGGCCCAAGCCCAGGCCATTTTCACGCTCTGCAATGCGGGCGACCATATCGTCACTTCCAGTCGCCTGTATGGCGGGACGTATAATCAGTTCAAGTACACCTTGCCAAAACTCGGCATTGAGGTGACCTTTGTTGACCCAACCGACCCGCAGAATTTTGAAAAGGCCATCCAGCCGAATACCAAAATCATTTATGGCGAAACGCTCGGCAATCCCGATATCGCCATCTTTCCCTTCGAGGAGGCCGCCGAAATTGCCCGCAAGCACAAAATCGTCCTGTTCATTGATAACACCCTGGCAACCCCTTACCTGTTCCGCCCGTTCGAGTGGGGCGCAAATGTGATTGCTCACTCCACCACCAAATTCCTGGGCGGACATGGCACCAGCATTGGCGGGGTCATCGTCGATGGAGGCAATTTTGATTACACCAGCGGTCGTTATCCGGGCTTCACCGAACCCGACCCATCGTACCACGGTCTGGTCTATGCCAGCCTGACGGGTGCCGGGCTGCCGCCCTTTGCCATCAAGGCCCGCGTCCACGTCCTGCGCGACATCGGCGCCTGCCAGGCCCCCTTCAACGCCTGGCAGACCATTCAGGGCATTGAAACACTCTCCCTGCGCATCGAGCGGCATGTCCAAAATGCACAGGCGGTGGCCGAATATCTTGAAAAGCACCCGAAAGTTTCCTGGGTTAAATATCCCGGCCTGAAGAGCCATCCCGATTATGAGCGCGCGAAGCGCTATCTCCCCAAGGGCGCAGGCGCGATTCTTGGCTTTGGCATCAAAGGTGGCGCCGAGGCAGGCAAGAAATTCATTGACAACCTGCAACTCTTCAGCCACCTCGCCAACGTTGGCGATGCCAAATCGCTCGCCATCCATCCCGCCACCACCACGCATAGCCAGCTAACTGCCGAACAGCAGGTCACGGCTGGGGTCAGCCCCGATTTCGTGCGCTTGAGCATTGGCCTGGAGGATATTGACGATATCCTGTGGGACCTGGACCAGGCGCTCAATCAGTAATTCCAATCACAGAATGCAGAATGATGAACCAGTTCATCATTCTGCATTCATCATTTTGCCTTCGAGAAACTATGCCCGTCAAAATCCCATCCACCCTGCCCGCCCGCGCCATTCTGGAGAACGAAAATGTCTTCGTAATGGGCGAGGAGCGCGCCGAACACCAGGATATCCGCCCGCTGCGCATGACTATCCTGAACCTGATGCCGACCAAAATCGCCACCGAAACGCAGTTATTGCGCCTGCTGGGCAATTCGCCCCTGCAAGTGGATGTGACCCTGTTGCACACGGCCACCCACGAATCGAAGAACACCGACCGTGAACACTTGCTCAACCATTACGAGACCTTTGAAGCCGTGCGGAACGAAAAATTCGATGGCCTCATTATCACCGGCGCGCCGGTCGAACAGATGGAGTTTGAGGAAGTGGATTATTGGCAGGAACTGACCCGCATCATGGATTGGGCCGAAACCAACGTAGAATCGACCTTTTACATCTGCTGGGGGGCGCAAGCCGGGCTCTATCATCGCTACGGAATCCCCAAATATCCCCTGCCCCGCAAGATGTTTGGCGTTTTCGAGCATCGCACACTCGCGCCAACCGCGCGTCTGCTGCGCGGCTTTGATGACATCTTTTACGCCCCACACTCGCGCCACACCGAAATCCGCCGGGCAGACATCGAAAAAGTGGCCGACCTTCAACTCCTGGCCGAATCAGACGAGGCCGGGGTCTACCTGGTTGGCTCGAAGGATGGCCGCCACATTTTCGTCACCGGCCATTCAGAATATGACCCGCTGACGCTGAAAAGTGAATACGACCGCGACGTGAACAAAGGACTGCCCATCCACGTCCCGCGCAACTACTATCCCGGCGACGACCCGGCAGCCCAGCCCCGCGTGCGCTGGCGCGGTCACGCCCACCTGCTCTTTTCTAACTGGCTCAACTACTATGTTTACCAAGTCACGCCCTACGACCTGCGGCAAATTCCCAAGGGCAGCATTCACACCGATTTTTAGCAGAAAAAATTTGAGCCTCCTGCGAATTGACCCTTATTCTGCTCATCGTTGCTTTTATTGGGTCGAACTCGACCACGAAGTGGAAGCCGCTCAGGGCGGGCGTACCCACCTCATCTCCATCTTTAACGTTAAACGAATCCGAAAACCATGTTCAGAATAAAGCGTAACCGCACCAAGCGACCGATGGCCGTCACGCTCATCGCATGGGCCATCTTCATTCTCTTTCTCGTGCGGCTCTACCAGGCCATCGAACCCCTGCTCAATTCCAGAATTTTCGAGACCGGCCTGACTGGCCCACTCTTCAACAGCCTGCGCCTGACCCCGCTCGGCAGCGCGCTCCTGACCAGCACAGTCTACTCCCTGCTCTCGTTGAGCGGCATCATTGTGCTGGTTGGTTTCCTGCGCATGAAACGCTGGAGTTGGATTGTGCTGATGGTCTGGACGGCCATCTCGCTGACCGTTTCCCTGCTCGGCTATTTTTACGGACGCCCCAACTACATCGTCATGGCCTCCGATACCCTCATCGCCCTGGCGCTCAACCAGGCCGATGTTCAGCGCATTTTCAGAATCAGGACGGACCCTGGTGAACGACTCGACTGACCGCCCCCGCATATCTCAACCAGGCTCGACAACCATGCCTGCCGATGCTTCCGATTTTGGCCTGCTGCGCCGCTTTGAGCCGGTGCTTAAATTTACGCGCGGCGAAAAATTCTATCCCACCGATGTCGAAACCTATGTGCGCGAATCCAGCCTGTGGGCGCATGCCCCCGAAAAGTCATCCGGCAGCAGCAGCGGGCGCGATACCCTGCTCGTGCCGCAAGGCGAACTCAACCTGGAGAAACTCATCAAACCGCGTCCGGCGCCCTTTGGCACAGTTCACTACCTGCGCTTCATCGAACCGCTCAGCCTGTCCGAAGCCGCCCTGGCTCTAACCGAGCAGGCCCGCCTGAATGCCGAGAGCGATAACGTCTTTCACGCCGGCTTGGGGCGCCTAGCGCGCGGCGGCCTGCTCCCGCGCGTGGTTGATGCCCTGTTTTCGGCCTCCTTCCTGTTGCGTGGGCGCGTTCCCGCGGCCTTGGCGGCTGCCGCCGAAATCGCATACCATCACATCCGGCAGGAAAATCCGTGCTACACCTACTACGGGCGCGTCGCGCGGCACAATGGCTGGACGGTGTTGCAATATTGGTATTTTTATTGCTACAACAACTGGCGCTCCGGATTCAACGGCGTCAACGACCACGAAGCCGATTGGGAAAACGTTTCGATTTACCTTTACCAGGAAGGCGAACAACTTGTCCCCGAATGGCTGGCCTACGCCTCGCACGACTACAAGGGCGACGACCTGCGCCGCCGCTGGGACGACGCCGACCAACTCGATTTCGTGGACGGCCACCCGGTCGTTTATGTTGGGGCTGGGTCACACGCCTCCTACTTCCGCCCGGGTGAATACATGGCCGAAGCCCATCTCGACCTGCCAGACTGGGTGCGGCGTGGCTTTGCGGTCTTCAGTCAGTTTTGGACGGAAACGTTGGGGCAAAAGTCCTTCGACCCCTTCCGGATTCCATTCGTGGATTATGCCCGGGGCGACGGCCTTTCAATTGGCCCGGGCCAGGCCGCAGCCTGGTCGCCGGTGCTGATTGATGATTCCACCCCCTGGGTGAGTCAATATCGCGGCCTGTGGGGTCTCTTTGCCCGCGACCCAATTTCTGGCGAGAACGCCCCCGCCGGGCCGATGTATAACCGAGATGGCTCTCCGCGCGGTGCATGGTACGACCCGCTCGGCTTTGCTGGGCTCGATAAAGTGCCGCCGCCGCCCCAATCGCTGACCCTGCTGGAAGAGAACTGCGCTCAATTGACCGCCCGCCAGTCTGAACTCAATTGGCTGATTCCGCAAAAAGCCGGAGAATTGCAGGCGCTC
Source organism: Anaerolineales bacterium (assembly GCA_034432755.1). Taxonomy (GTDB): domain Bacteria; phylum Chloroflexota; class Anaerolineae; order Anaerolineales; family Villigracilaceae; genus UBA5195. Next base: position 11,112 of record DAOUBQ010000043.1, on the reverse strand, counting down.
GGAATCAAACTGAAAGGCATGGAGGGCAACCCACATCTTGCCAGGCAATATGCCGCCCTCGAAAAAGCCAAAGACGTGCTAGAGGCCGAAGTCCGCGCCCTGCGGCGCGAATTTTCGGAAAACGCTGCCCTGCTCGACGGCCTGACTCAACGCCTGGAGCGGTTTCGGCTGGGCATCCAGGATGACCCGCAGGCTCACATCCGTCACCTGGCGGTGCCGGTCGTCGCCGCTCAAATGCGCTTCGAGCGCGCCGCCCAAACCTGGGCCGCCATCAGCCTGAGCCTGCTCCTGTTCACGATTGCCGCACTGATGGTTTTTACACCCGCCTACCTGGGGCCTGGGCTGGCAATTGCAACCATCCTGTTCCTGGTGATTGAGTCAGTCTTGCGCGGGGCCTTCGTCGAGACCGTGGCCGTCATCACCACCCTGCTGGCTATCCTCAGCGCCATGATTCTGATGTTCCATTTCTGGTACTGGATATTCATTGCCCTGCTGCTTGCCACCGCCATTTTCTTGATGGCGCAGCGGTTGAGGGAGCTGGAATAAAAAGATTCGGGTAACTCCGTAGCGCGAGATTTATCTGGCCTTGAATACAGAAGTGCCAGATATGGCGGGCGACATCCATATCGCGCGACAACATCCCATCTGAAGGACGTCTGATGATACAATCAACGCATGGGTACTCTCTATCTTGTCGCCACGCCGATTGGCAACCTGGAAGACCTGTCGCCTCGCGCTGTCCGCATCCTGCGCGAGGCGCGTTTGATTGCCGCCGAAGATACCCGCCGCACCCGCGCCCTGCTGACGCATTTCGGCATTCATGCCCCACTGACCAGTTACTTCGAGCATAATAAACTCGCCAAACTCGATAAAATCCTGGCCGAACTCGCCCTGGGGGATGTGGCTCTCGTGTCGGATGCCGGCACGCCAGGGATTAACGACCCAGGCTATGAACTCGTACAAACGGCATTGAACGTCGGCTACGCCGTCAGCCCGGTGCCGGGGCCATCGGCGCCGATTGCGGCCCTGGCCGCCTCGGGCTTGCCTACGGATAGTTTCCTCTACCTCGGTTATTTGCCGCGCAAACGGGGGGAGCGGAAAGCTTTCGTGGGGCAAATTAGCAATTTGCCCTATACACTTATCTTTTTTGAGACCCCTCATCGGCTGTTGGAGTCACTCGAAGACCTGGAATCCGTCTTGGGTGACCGGCAGATGTGCGCCGCGCGGGAGATTTCTAAAGTCCACGAGGAGTTCATTCGCGGACGAATCAGCCAGGTGCGCGCCCATTTTACGGAAGCAGAACCCAGGGGGGAGTTTGTCCTCGTGGTCAGCGGTCAGTCATCAGCGGAGGGTCCCGTTTGGGAGCGGGAAACGCTCCTCGCCGCTATCCAAAAAGAAAAAAAAGCCGGTAAAAAAGCCCGCCAAATTGCTGCCGCCCTGACCGCACCCTCTGGCTGGCCCAAACGGGAAATTTATGCCCTGACCCTGGAGGAACTTGAATGAACATCCGCCGCGCCGAACCTAACGATTGGGATGAGTGGCTGCGCATGCGCTGCGCGTTGTGGGGCGATGCGCCCGCCGAGGAACACGAAGCCGAAATGCGCGACATCCTGGCGGACCCCGATTCGCCAGTTTTCGTTGCCGCGCGCCCCACTGGGCGGCTGGGCGGTTTTCTGGAGGGCGGCGTTCGTAAGTATGCCGATGGATGCGATTCCAGCCCCGTGGGCTACATCGAAGGCTGGTATGTAGATGCCGACCTGCGCTGCCAGGGGCTGGGCGGCGCGCTGGTGCAGGCGATGGAGGCCTGGGCGCGCAAACGCGGCCTGACCGAGATGGCTTCAGATACCTGGATTGAGAACGAAACCAGCATTGCCGCGCACAAGCGGCTGGGGTACGAGGAAGCCGAGCGGCTGGTGCATTTTGTTAAGCGGCTATCGTAACGCGGTATTTATTCCGCAAAAATAGCACACTTGTTCTGTTTTAAGATATACTTGCGCTGGGAGTCCCCGCTCCCGGCCTGTTTTTTTCGTCAGGATGTTTATGCTTCCCATTGGCGAACTCGCGGCACTTTTTACTTCCTTTTGCTGGACGATGTCGGCGGTGGGGTTCAGCAACGCCACCCTGCGGCTTGGTTCGCAAGTGACCAACCGTCTGCGCGTGGCGCTGGCCCTGGCTGCGCTAATAGTGATCAATGCCTTTTTGTATGGGAAGCCCATTCCCTTCGACGCCGGGCTCGGGCGCTGGGGCTGGCTGACCCTCTCCGGCCTGGTGGGGCTGGCCCTGGGCGATGCTTTCCTGTTCGCCTGTTACCGTTTTTTGGGGCCGCGCCTCGGCCTGCTGCTCTTGAGCCTGGCCCCGGTCTTTGGGACGGTGATTGCCTGGCTGGTTTTTGACGAAACGTTGACCATGCTGCAAATGGCCGGGGTGACCCTGACCCTGGGCGGAATCGGCTGGGTGGTCTTTGCCCGCCGCGAGGCAACCGGCCAGGGACAGCGCGATTGGCAACGAGGCGTGTTGTTTGGCGTGCTGGCCGCGCTGGGACAGGCCGCCGGGCTGGTGCTTTCGAAGCAGGGCATGGGCGGCGATTTTTCACCCTTTGCCGCAACCTTGATTCGGATGCTGGCGGCGGTTGCCAGCCTGTGGAGTTTGGCTGCTTTACAAGGGCAGGCCGGCAACACCATTCGCGCCGTGCGCGCGGACATGCAAGGGCTGAAATGGGCCATTTTTGGGGCCTTTTGGGGGCCGGTGCTTGGCATTTCGGCCTCGCTGCTTGCGGTTCAGCATACCTCGGTGGGCGTTGCCAGCACCATCATGGCCCTGCCGCCGGTCTTTATGCTGCCCATCAGTCACTTTTTTTACCATGACCGCATGACCTGGCAATCGGTGGCCGGAACGTTGGTCGCCATCAGCGGTGTGGCGTTGTTGTTTTTGAAGTAGAAGTCGATTTTGACTCCACAAATTACAAAAATGACGGATTACTGAACACTGATGACTGTTTATCCCCTCCCCGCCCTGCGCACCCTCGCGCTGCACACCCAAAAACTGGATATTCCCAACGGGAGCGAACCCACCCCAAGCCATGAGTCCATCTACCAAACGGTGGAACAGATTGGAGCGGTGCAAATTGATACGCTTCAGATGGTGAACCGCGCCCATCTCCTCGCCATCTGGTCGCGGCACGGGAACTATCCCATTCATCTCTTCGATGAACTGGCGTTCCACCCTCGGCAGCGCCGCCTGTTCGAGGGCTGGTATCACGCCGCCTGCTATATCCCCCTGACTGAGTATCGCTACCAGATGCCGCGTCAACGTCACCTGCGCGAGAAGGGTCATCACTGGTACACTGAGTGGATTGAAAAGCCCGGACATCGGGACTTGGTGGAGGCCGTTCGCAGGCGAATCCACGTTGAGGGCGGCTTGCGCGCAGCCGACTTCGAGCATGATGGCGCGCCGCGCGGCAGTTGGTGGGACTGGAAACCCGCCAAAGTGGCGCTGGAACACCTGTACGCTTTTGGCGATTTGATGATTGCAAACCGCGTCAAATTCCAGCGCGTCTACGACCTGACCGAGCGGGTTTTACCCTCCTGGGTAGATACCAGCGAGCCAACCCCTGCCGAGCGCGACCGATTTTGGGTGGAACGCGGCGCGAAGGCAATGGGCGTCGGCCTGGCGCGCAACCCCGGCGATTACACCTGGATGAAAATCACGACCAGCCGTCCGATTGTAAAAGAACTGACGCGGGAGGGGATTCTGGTCGAAATCCAGGGCGAGACATTAAACGGTTCGCAGACGCTTCTCATCCACCGCGACAACCTGCCCCTGCTGGAACGGGCCGCCAGCGGCGAACTCCGCGCCGAACGAACGACTTTCCTGAACCCCTGGGATAACTTCTGGTGGGCGCAAGACCGCGACGAAGTCCTGTGGGGCTTCAAGCACCTGATTGAACTCTATGTGCCGCCCCCCAAGCGCGTTTATGGCTACTACCTGATGCCGATTTTACACAGGGACCGCCTGGTGGGGCGGCTTGACCCGAAATTGGAGCGTAAGACCGGCACCCTGCGGCTCAAGGCACTCTCCCTCGAACCAGGCAGCGCGCCAGAGGAGCAATTGGTCTCTGATGTGGCCGCCGCCATGCGCGATTTCATGAAGTTCCACAATGCAAAGGATTTGATCATCGAAGCAAGCAGCCCGCCGGAGTTTGGGGAGAAATTGCGGCGGGAAATATAAGCAAAATCCGCATTTTATGATATATAAAGAGGGGATCAAAACCAATCTCTTCCTACGCAAAGGCAAATTGTCAGAACATGACCGTTCGTTCGACATCGAGTTCTGGCAGGCCCAACCGCCCAAAGCGCGCTTCGATGCGGCCTGGGAACTGGTTGTTCACGCCGCCAGGGTTAAGGGGCAGGATGTTCGTCAACTCCGATTACAGCGACTAGTTACGAATTTTCAACGCCAGGAACGTTAGGTATCTGGTGATTGGCGGATACGCGGTCATTCAATACGCCGAACCACGTTACACCAAAGACCTGGATGTCTGGATTAGCACGGATGCCAAAAGCGCGGAAGCCGTTTACCTGGCGTTGCACGAGTTTGGCGCGCCGCTCGACGAATTGAGCGCAAAAGACTTTTCAGAGGAAGGTTACTTCTGCCAAATGGGTCTGCCGCCCGTGCGGCTGGACGTGTTAATGGGCATTCCCGGTGTGACCTTCGAAGAGTGTGGTGGATTTCGATGGATTGCCGGTCAACTTCATTGCCAAGCAAGACCTGATTAGCGCCAAACTGGCTTCGGGCCGGCCACAGGACTTAATAGACGCCGACCTCCTTGCTACCGGGGGAAAACTGAAACGAGGCAAAACAAAAGAGCAGCGCGCGGCTGCTCTTTTGTTTTCATCACTGGTGCAGAATAAACTCCACGTTACACTTTCTCCACCGTAAAAGCCTGCTTACGAATACGATACCCATCAGCCTTGGCCAGCACCTTGCCCACCAGTTCGGCTGGCACATCCAGCAGGGTGCGGTGGTCTTCGATGTAAATTTTGCCAATCGTGGTGCCGGGGATGTCGGCGTGATAAGCAATTGCGCCCACCACATCGCCGGGGCGAATGCCGTGCGCCTTGCCCATGTTCATCGCCAGGCGCACCATGCCGCTTTCGTGGGAAGCGATTCTCTTATTTTTGGAAAAAGTGGGACGGGTTGCCCGCCCGGGCAGTTCGCCGCCAAAGGAACGTTCGCGGCGTTCCGGGCGTTTTCTTTCCCCGCTGAATCCGCGCTGCTGGAACTCAAGCACTTCACTCACCGGGGCAATCGGGCGCTGCCTGTCATCGGCGCGGGCAATTTTGAGGGCGACTGCCGCCAGATCAAGCGGGTCTACCCCATCGGCCACCATCTTTTCAACGATGGCGCGCTCAGCCTTGCAGCGCCCGCGCGACATCCAGATATTCACCTTGTTGATGAGTTCTTCCTCGCGCTTGGAGAGAATCTCCTCCGCCGTTGGGAGCGGCGTCTGGGTCAGTTTGGCGCGGGCAAAGCGTTCGATTTCGCGCAGGCGGCGCTTTTCGTAGGGGGTCACCAGTGTAATGGCAATGCCGGTCTTCCCGGCGCGCCCCGTGCGCCCAATGCGGTGAACGTACACTTCCGCGTCATCCGGCACATCGTAATTGAAGACGTGCGAGATGCCGTCAATGTCGAGGCCGCGCGCCGCCACATCGGTTGCCACCAGCACTTTAATTTGACCAGCGCGAAAACGATTCAAGGTGCGTTCGCGGGCTTCCTGGGATAAGTCCCCGTTCAGGGCCTCCGAAGGAAAACCGCGGGTAGAAAGCGCATTTGCCAACTCACCGGTCCCGGCCCGGGTGCGGACGAAGATCAGGGCCGAGGAAATCTCCTCCATCTCGAACAAACGCGTTAAGGCCGCTGTTTTATCGTGTTCGTTGACCAGGTAGTAGCGCTGTTCAATTGCTGCTACCGTCACCTGTTCACGCTGGATGGTGACAGGCTGTGGCGCGCGCATGTATTGTTCGGCCAGGCGGCGGATTTCGGCGGGCAGGGTGGCCGAAAAAAGCGCGGTTTGGCGCTCAGCGGGGGTGGCGGCCAGAATGGCTTCAATGTCTTCGATGAAGCCCATGCTGAGCATTTCGTCGGCCTCGTCGAGGACGACGGTGCGAATTTCGCTCAGGTCGAGCAGGCCGCGATTCATCATATCGAGCAGGCGGCCAGGCGTGCCGACGACTACATCTACCCCGCGCCGCAGTTGCGAAATCTGGCGGGCGTAAGCCGCGCCGCCATAGACGGCCAGCACCTGCACGTTGCAAAACTGCCCGAAGTTAATCATCGCTTCGGCCACTTGCAGGGCCAACTCGCGCGTAGGGGCCAGCACCAGCGCCTGCGGGGTGCGGCGGCCAGGTTCTAAATTGTGCAAAATGGGGAGGGCAAAAGCGGCGGTCTTGCCAGTGCCGGTTTGGGCCTGGCCGATGACATCAATACCGGTCAGCATGAGCGGGATAATGCCCGCCTGAATGGGGGTTGGCCTGGTGTAGCCAAGCGCGGTAATGGCCTGGGCCAGTTCGGGGCGCAGGTTGAGTGCGGTAAATTCGGTGGTCATCAAAACTCCAGTGGTTTAGAGTCTGGCAGAGTGCCGCCAACAGGCGGTGTTCCGGGGCAATCTTCCAGACTCGATAATAAATAAGAGAGGGATGTTTTGACGACTCCGCAACCGTTCCTGCTACCCGGCCAGCCCTCGCGGGCCAGCCGTCCATCACTGATGCAAACAAAAAGCCCGAGGGTTCGGGCTCATTTTGGAAATCTCAAAACAACGTCCCAAGCAATCCCACAAATAAAGTGGGACACATACGCCCAATTCCGGGCGAGGGGAGAGTATATCACGTTTTCAGGGATTGGGCGGGTTTTGATAACCTGGAATCGTCCTGAAGGTTATTTCAAAGCGGCTCAATATTTTCCAAAATCTTTCGGGACGTTTGTTCTCAACCCCGGCATGGCGCGCGGCCAAACAGTGTATTGGCCTGGCCGCAGGGAGTAGCAGCCTCGGTCCAGCGCCAGGTTGGGGTTGTAGTAGGGATCATCAGATTGCAAGAGGGACTGCCAGCGCTGAATGAACATCTCCCGTTCCTGATTAAATCGCGCCAGCGTGGCGGAATTGGAGTCATAGCCGCGTGTCAGCGATTCGTGATGATAGAGTTCGGCATAGGGCGTCCAGGCAATCAGATATCCGCGCTCCCGAATTTTCAAGCACAGGTCGAAGTCATTGAAAGCCAAACGATAAACAGGGTCAAAGCCACCCACTTTCTCAAAACCCTCGCGGCGCGTCATCAGGCAGGCAGCGGTCACAATCGAAAAGTTCTGCGGCAGCATGGTGTTGTAGTGATACCCGGTATACCCACGCGGGTAGTTGACGAAATGATGCGCCCCTGCGCCGAGCAGTCCCAAAATTACGCCAACGTGCTGTATCAGGTTTTGCGGGTAATACAGTTTTGCCCCCACCACGCCGACATCGGGCCGTTGGGCATATTCGAGCATCCGTTCCAGCCAATCGGGGGTAATTACTTCGGTGTCATTGTTCAGAAAGAGCAGCACCTCTCCGCGTGCCTGCCGCGCTCCAAAGTTGTTGATTTCTGAATAGTTGAAGGGCGTGTGATGATATTCCAGCACGCGCACACGCGAATCGCGGGCCTGCAGCTGCTCGTACAGTCGAAAGGTCTCCGCTTTACGGCTGTTGTTTTCGAGGATGAGAATTTCAAAGTGCGGGTAGGTGCTTTTTTCAAGAATCGAACCCAGGCAGCGCTGCAATTCGTCCGTCAAATCGTGATTGGGGATGATGATGGAAATCAACGGCTGCCGGCGCAGGTGATAGCGCAGGTGAAAGGTGTGCGGCACGGGGCCAGGTTGTACTTGCGCAGGCCAGCCAACCCGTTGCAGATGTGCTTCGAGGGCACGTTGTTCGTCTGTAAAGGATACACTTCGCTGGCTGGTCTGATGATACAGGATTTTGGGGATGTGAACCACTTGCCGCGCCCGTTCCACCGCTCGCCAGATTAACTCTTCGGCCCAGGCGCTGCCCGCCGCCGGGTCGAACCAGCCAATCGAATCTCCAAATGATTTGCGGATGGCAAAAAAGGGGGTGATGTAATTTTGAGAACACAGAGAATCAATTGCAAACGCGGGCTTAAACCAGGGGTTGATGCGCCGGCCTTGCTGATTGAGCCAGTCGCCATCGGTGTAAATTAAATCGGCCTGAGGGTAAACCTCAAGCGCATGTTCAATTTCTGTCAGCGCGCAGGGGCAGGGCTGTAAAGGCGCACTGGCCAGCAAGAGCCATTCGGCCTGGCTTTGGGTTAAGGCTTGTCGGAGTGTTTCAACATTTTGGCCGAACAGGCAAGAGAAATATGCAATCGAATCTTTGCTCCTGGCTGCAATCTCAATCTGTTCGACTTGTTTTTGCCAGCGCGCGTACCGGCGCTGCCAGGCAAGAAACCGCGAATACCCGGCCAAGAAATAGCGCGCTGCCAATTCAGGCAGCGAGTTTTTGGGGAACAGGAGCGGGCGCAGACGGCGAAGAAGGGACATGCAATTTTATCTGTTGTTTGTAATTCGGAATTTATTCTGCGTCCCATTCTACCTTAAACCCCAAACCTTGCCCAAAGATAAAGGATACTCACGCCAGAGAAGGGTAGGCCAGCATGAGCAGGGGCGTGCCGATGACCTGGGCAGTGGTGGCCAGAAAAAGCGGCCAGGTCTGGTACACGCGCGAGATGGGCATGATGAGCATGGCATAGAGCAGGTTCCCAGTCAGCCCCAGCGCCAGCCCGATGACTAGCAGGCGGATGAACAACCTTGGTTGCGCTTCCAGGTTTTTGAAAATTTCGCGTTTTCCGAAATATAAACCGAGCAGGAACATGGCCATGATGTTGAAACCCATCACACCCAATCCTGCCAGCCCCATGTTGAAGTAGTCGCGCACGCGCTGGGCGGTGATTTCGGCGAAATTCCCGCTGGCATAAACCTGGGCGGCGCGCTCCATGTCGGCGGCGAATTCGGCTTCGGCCTGGGCAAAGGATTGCTCGATTTGCGGCGCGGCTTCGGGGATGACGCTGGCCCAGGTCACCAGCCCGGTGATGGCGGCATTGAAAACGATGGGAATGGCAATCAGGGTGACGGTCCAAATCAGCAGGGTGCGCGGTTTGGCCTTGCGAAAGAGAATCAACAGAAAGCCAAACAGGGCATATATGATCAGGATGTCGCCCATCCAAATCAGGAAGGCGTGAACCAGGCCGATGCCGAGCAAGACGAGCAGGCGGCGAACATAGAGCGGCACGAACTTGCCGCCGCGCCCTTCGATGCGCTCCATTTGCAGGAACAGCCCCAGCCCGAAGAGCAGGGAAAAGAGGGCGTAGAACTTGCCCTCCCCCAGAGCATGAATCAGCCAAATGGCGGCGCGGTCATACCAGGGCAGGGAGGGGTCAGTGGGCAGGACAATCGCCTGGATGGGGTTGCTGAAAATCGTCATGTTGACAAACAGGATGCCGAACAGGGCAAACCCGCGCAGGATATCCACAATTTGGATGCGCTCGGTCTGCTGGACGGGGGTGGCAGGGGCAGGTGCGGTTATTTTATTCTCTTGATCGTGTGGACGTTCAACTTTGGGTTGAAGCAGACTGAATTCCGCGTTACGATTGAAACAGACGGTAAACTTCCAACGCGCGTTGGATGCGGCGAGTCAGATGCGTCGGGTCGTTGAGTTTGAAGCCTGGTTCGATTTCGGCAAAGGTGAAGAGGCTGCCGCCCGCGCGCAGTCCGTAGTTTTCGGTTTTTGAGAAATAACGCGTCTTGTCTTCATCGAGAAAAAGGCGCGCGGCTTCGGGGTCGGTGGATGTGACGGCGTAGCGCGCCTGGAAGGCAGGAAATTCGGGGAAGTTGACCGGAGTCCCAACTTTGGAAGCGCCCCATTCCACAATTGCATTTGCCAGCGAGCCCAGGGCATATTTCGATGTATCCACTTTGGGGTATATCAGGAAGGGCGGCAGGCGCAGGGAGTCGGAGCGGATGGCGACCGCCTGGCGTTCTATCCAGGAATCGCTTTCGATGTCGCGGTCCACCAGGTCGAACAGGAAAAGCTCCACATCGGGCAGGAGGCGGCGGCTGACATTGTGCAGCGAATGGCGCGGTTTGTTGCCTGGCGTTTGGTAGAGCGCGGGAATCTGCGCCAGCAGGGTTTCATCCGGCTCGACCGGCGTCATGCCGAGCGTTTGCCCATCTGCGCTTTGGCTTCTTTGGCTTTGCGGCTGGTTGCGATGGAGAAAATGAGCAGGCCGGTAAAGACCAGCAGAATGAGAAGCACAACAACGAGGGTGAGAGACTCCATAGGATGCTCCTTGAGGTGGTAAAGGTTTTTTAGAGTTGAAAAAGGGTCAGGTTAAGGTGTACTGATTTGTTAAGGTTTGGGTAGAGTCTACCACAGGTGTGCGGGCGGCTGATAGTCCAGCGCCTGATGCGGGCGTTCGTAGTTGTAGAAAGCGATGTATTGGGATAAACCGCGATAAGCCTCCTTGGGGTTGCTGTATTCGTGCAAGTAAACTTCTTCGTACTTGATCGTGCGCCACAGTCGCTCCGTGAAGATGTTGTCTCGCGCTCGCCCACGCCCATCCATGCTGATTTGGATCTGGGCGGCCAGCAGTCGGTCGAGATATTGCGAGCTGGTAAAGTGACTGCCCTGGTCGCTGTTCCAGATGTGCGGCACGGCCAGCAGCAGCGCCTGGTCAACGGCAGCCAGCACAAAATCCAGTGCGAGCGTTTGGCTCAACTGCCAGCTAACGATGAACCTTGAAAACCAATCCAGGACCGCTACCAGCTACAGCCAGCCTGCTTTCAGGGGGATGTAGGTGACGTCAATGCCCCAGATGTGGTTGGGATGGGCGGTTGCGACGTTCCTGAGCAGATAGGGATAAACAGGGCGCTGGGGGGCTGGTTTGCTGGTCTTTGGGCCTGGTGCAAGGCCTGAAATGCCTATTTCGCGCATGTAGCGCTGCACGGTGGGGCGCGAAACCGGCATTTCCCGGTTGAGAACCGCAGTGATCCGCCGCGAGCCATAGTAGGGAT
>DAOUBQ010000042.1:0-21351 GCA_034432755.1 Anaerolineales bacterium | reverse complement strand
TTGACCCCGTCCAGGCTGAAATGCGAGCCGCCGAGCAGGTTCATCTCTTCGCACACCAGCAGCACGTCGCAGAAGAGGCTCTCGATTTCTTCCTGCATGGACGAGACGAAGTTGGCGATCGTGCTGTGGTCTGGGGTGTGCTGACAGGCCAGGGCCATGAAGGTGACGTTTTCGACGCAGGCGCGCTCCATCTGGCGGGAACTGAGCAAGCCGCGGGCATAAGCCAGCAAAATGACTTTGAGCAGGATTTTGGGGTGGATGGCGGTTGCGCCGGTTTCGTCGTTGTTGTAGCGGGCGTCGAAGACCGATAGGTCGAGGCGCTTTTCGACCACTTCGTGGATGGTGTGTTCCAGGCTGCCGGGGAGGATCTGGTTTTCGAGGGAGATGGGCAGCATGATCATCTGGTCATAGGGACAGGGTTTGTATTTTGCCATAGGAGCGCCTCTACCTGATAAACCCCAATCTTTTAAGGTAGATTCGCCCCTTTTTCGACAGATTCAACGGTTTTGTTCTTGTTGTTGGCCTCCACGCTGTTTTGTGGAACGCTGGCCTGGCATGTTATTTTGTGGTTTCTGGAACAAATGGCGTTGGCAACCGGCAGTGCGGTGATGCGCACCTGGCTGGGGTGGTGGCGCTTTTGTGGTCGGCTAACCCCGATTTGATTGGCGATATTGAGCGCACCGAGCAAATCATCATTGAGACCGCCACTCCCTATACCGGCAGTATGGAGAATGGCTGCTTTGAGGGTGGCACGCCCAACGCCGCGCATGGCTACGGTGTGGTCAACGTTTATGAAGCCGTCAAAATGGCGTTGGTAAAGTAGGGAGATTCAGTTTTTTACTTCAACATCTCTTCCAATATCGCGCGCGCCTTCTGCGCATCGGCTTTGCCCTGCATCTTCTTCATCACCTGGCCGACGAACCAGCCCATCAGACCCACTTTGCCGCCCCGGTAGGCCGCCACTTCGCCCGGCGCTTCGGCAAGAACCTGTTCAATGACAGCCCGAATGGCGCTGTCATCGCTGACTTTGGCGAGGCCCTCGGCCTGCACAATCTCGGCGGGTGATTTACCGGTCTGGTTGACCTTTTGCAACAGGGCTTTGCCGGTATTGGTGTTGACCGTTCCAGCATCGACCAGTTTGATGATTTCGGCCAGGTAAAGGGGCGTCAGGGCCAGGTCTCCGGCGGACTGTCCGCTCTCGTTGAGCATGCGCAGCACGTCGTTCATCAGCCAGTTTGAGACGCGCTTGGGGTCGCCGCCGTAGGTTTTGACCGCCGCCTCGAAATAATCCGAAAGTGAGCGTTCGCTGGTCAGCAGTTCCGCGTCATACTCCGGCAGGCCATAGTCTGCCATAAAGCGGGCGCGGCGCGCCAGCGGCAGTTCGGGAAAGTCTTTCAGGATTTCGGCCTTCCACTCGTCGGTCAGATAAACCGGCAGCAAATCTGGCTCGCGGAAGTAGCGATAGTCGGCCTCGGTCTCTTTGGAGCGCATTTTCTTGAGAGTCTGCGAATCCTCGTCCCATTCCAGCGTCCAGGCCGATACTTTGCCGCCGCTTTCGTATTCTTTAATCTGCCGTTCGATTTCTTTCTCGACCGCCGTCCGCACCGCTTCGATGGAGTTGACGTTTTTGATTTCGGTTTTTGTGTTGAGAATCGTCTCGCCCTTTTTGCGCACCGAAACGTTGGCGTCGCAGCGCAGGTGGCCCTTTTCCATGTCGGCTTCGGAGATGCCAATCCAGCGCAAGAGTTGGCGCAGGCGCGTCAGGTAGTTGGCGGCCTCGTCGGCGGAGCGCAGGTCGGGGCCGGTGACCATTTCGATGAGCGGCACGCCGCAACGGTTGAAGTCAATCAGCCGGGTGCCGGTGAGGGGGTCGTTTTTGGTCTTTCCGGCGTCTTCTTCCATGTGCATTTTCCAGATGGTGACGCGGCGAACAGAGCCGTCGGCTTGTGGCACGTCGAGGTAGCCGCCTTTTGCCAGCGGGCGGTCGTATTGCGAAATCTGGTAGCCTTTGGGCAGGTCGGGGTAGAAGTAGTTTTTGCGGTCGAAGTAGGAAACCGGTTGAATTTCGGCGTGCATGGCGGCGGCCAGCAAAACGCCTTTTTCCACCACGCGCCGGTTCAGCACGGGCAACACGCCCGGCATGCCGGTGCAGACCGGGCAGATGTTGGTGTTGGGTTCGGCGTTCCACGAATCGGCTTTGCAACTGCAAAAAATTTTTGCTTCGGTGTTGAGTTGAATGTGCGTTTCGAGACCGATGACTGCTTCGTAATCCATGTCCAAATCCTTTGTGTAGGGTGGGGATATTATAAAACAAGACTTCCGAGATGCGAAAACTCGGAAGTCTTGAACAGCGTTCGCTCTGTTTTCATGGCACAATCGTTTCACAACGTTTGAAGGTATCGCCAGCCTGCCCGCCGCCATAGCAAACATCGCCCTTTCCGCCGCCGCCATCGAGGGCATCATCGCCCGGCCCGCCGAGAAGAATATCTAACCCGGCGCCGCCGCGCAGGTCATCGTTGCCGCCGCCGCCCAAAATGCAATCGGTGCCGCCGCGGCTGAGAATGGTATCGTTGCCAGGTGTGCCAATCACCAGTTCGCTTTGCGCAGTGGTTGTATCACCACGCGCCAGGATAACCAGGCGAGTCAGGTTCAGGGCAGCGCATTCGGGCGGTTTGAGGGCGTTGGCGCTGATGATGGCTGTTTGGCTGCCCAACTGCGAGGCTGAGACTGTGTTTGAAGCCGAAAAAGCCGAAAACAGCCCGGCGGCAATCAATATCAACAGGCTGGCCCCCGCGGTAGTCATCCATTTCTTCAGGCTAGCGAACATTTCCGCCTCCTTTCGGGAGGTCGAAGACGTAAAATGCCTGTCCGGTTTCTACGCCAAACTGGTCGGATTCCTTGCCTTCCACGTGCAAGATGACCGTGCCGTGTTGTTCGGCCAGCCGCGCCAGGTCATCTATTGACGCGGTCTGTACGGCGCGCGCTTCGACCTGGGGCGGGAACTGCATCACGGCAACCACCATGCCTCCGTATTTGACGGCCACCTCATCAAGTGGGTTCTTTTTGATGGATTGATTCAGGCTAAACACGACGAAACCGCCTACCAGCAGCGTGGCGGCCAGCCCCAAGCCAGAAATGACGCGCGCCAGCCCCACGGTGAGCGAGAAGCCGGGTAATCGAATGGCGTTGGGAATGCGGGTGTTGGTGGCAATTTCTTTTACTTCCAGCGGCAGGAGAGGGTCACGTTCTGGGTCTTCGCGTAGAAGCACCAGTTGCAGGTCATCCAGCGTGAAGAGCAGCCGGGGCGAGAAGGTGGATTCGACCGGCTGCTCGGAAATCAGGGCGTTGATTTTTACTTCCGGTGTGATGATGAAGGTGTAAATATCACGCCGCACGCTGGTGACACTTTCCACCTCACGCAGGCTTTTCAAAATTTCACAGATGTTCAACGAGGCTGTGATGTTTGTCTCTGTTCCAGAAAATTCCTGCCGCGCAACGAGCGGAAAGGCGCGCTTCCAGCCGTTCCCGGCCTCGGCCTGGGCGTTGAGGCTGATGTTTCCCGTCACATTTTCGGCAGAATCGGCCATCAGCGAGTGGCCGAAGCGCAGTTCGACCTGGCAGCCCGCTTTCAGGAAGATTGGCTCTCCGGCGGCGGCGCTGCCCGAAGGGTAAACCCCAGGTTGGGGCGCGCTGTAGCTGAACCGTCCCAGGTGGATGTATTGCAGACTGACGGTTTCGCTCAGGTATTCGTCGCGGGTAAAGGCGACCAGACCCAGGGCAGCAAAAAGGACAAAAATGATTGCCAGTGAAAAAATGGTGATTTCAAGTTGGCGGGCCAGTTCTTTCATTGTGGCGCCTCCTGTAAAAAAACGGTAAGATGAGTGGGTGAGCGTTTTTTTGCGCGTCTTTTTGCCGGGCATCAGGGCCAAAAAGACGACCAGCGCAACCGCCCCAGCCAGCAGGGCAAGGCCAAGCGGCGTGCGGAAGGGAATCAGGGCGCGCCCAAAGCCAGGGATATGCAGCCAGGCCTTGCCGATGATTTGGTCGCGGGACAGCGTTTCGGGGTCCAACCATGCGTTGTTGTCCCCTTTGAAAGTGAAATTTCCCTCTTTGACCGCCACAATGCGGTGGATGACGTATTTATCCAGTTCCGCGCTGTAATAGGTCACAATATCCCCAACGCCGTAAAACGAATCGCGCCGTACGATGACCAGGTCGCCGCTATGGTAGAGGGGCTCCATGCTCGCGCCGCTGATGATGACGTAGGCCGCGCCCCCGCCGAATTGGATTGGCAGGAACAACGTCCAGGCCAGAATGACCAGCACGAGAAATATTCCACTCAACAGGGGAGAAGTCCAGCGGCGCATAGAAACCAGGCCGCCAGCCGCAGTCTTCATCGGGCGAAGCACTGCGGCTGGCGAATAGTTACGAATTCGCTGTGTAGATTTGTCTCGGCATTGACTACTGGGCAGCGATGACGCGCAACTCGTCCGCGCTGAGGACAGAGACGCCACCCGCGAAAGTGCAGGTCACGTTGGTGCCAGCGGTCACGGTGCAGGAGGTGTAGGTGGTGCCGGTGGAGATGAGTTTGACATGCACTGCGCCGCCAGCCGGGATGGCCGGAGCAACGGTGAAGGTCATCGAGTCGATGGTGGCCGGGTTTGTGACATTCAGGTTGTAGTGAACGTTGGTCACGGTGTACCCGCTGATAGCGGCGGAGCCGTCACCGGCGGCGCTGGAGCCGACTGTGTTGGAAGCGGCAAAACCGTACACCGCCACCATCAGCACCATCAGGGCCAGCAGGGCAAAGGCGAACTTGAGATTGCGTTTGAAATTCATGACTTGTAACTCCTTTAGAGAATTGAGTGTGGTTGACGAGGCACGCCCCCGTCTATCGTGCAGTATGTTAACAAACCCAACCTTGCCAAACATTGCCAAAACATTGTCAGACATTTACAGAGTTGTAAGAATAGAATAAAAAAGGGCGAATTACTCGCCCTTTTTTGCATTCTTGTTAATTGTGACTTGCCGCTGGAAGAAATCTCACGACAGCGAGGCCATGCCCGCCAGCGCACGGAAGGCGCTATAGGCGGCGACCATATCGGGCGCTTCGACCGAGACGCGGTTGTCGTCCCGCTCGGCGCCTGGCACGCGCGCGGCGCGGTCGGCCATGTCGGAGGTCATGAAATCGACCGTCACCAGGATGGGCGCATCCAGCGCGAACGGCTCTGGCGCATGGCCACGCTTGAGATTTTGGACGGCGCGCCGCGCCCCATCGGTAATCATCTTTTGGGTGATTTGCGGCGCCAGGCATTCGGCAGATGTGCGCCCGGTGGCCTGTTTCACCACAACTGAAACCATCTCACCAAGCAGTTCGACTGTCTGCGCGCAGGCGGTTTGGTCGCCGCTGACCAGGATGACCGGCACGCCGAAGTAGCCTGCCAGCGCTCCGTTCAGCCCAAACTCGCCTACGAGAATCTCGTTGAGCCACAGGTTGGCGACGCACTTGCTCGACCAGGTGTGGTCCAGCACCGCATTTGGCGACCCCTGCCGGGCGTGATAGCCGATGAACATTACCCCATCCACATCCTCGCCGATGCCTTGCATCATCGAAAACGGGGCGGAGGTGCTGGAGTTGAGCCGGGCGCGCGGGTCGAGTTCTTCAATGAGGATGTTTGTCCCGTTCCAGTGACCATCGGCCACGACCACTTCGGTCGCGCCGCCCTCGAATGCGCCAGCGATGGCGGCGTTCACGTCCTGCGTCATCAGTTTGCGAAAGCGGGAATATTCGTAATGTCCGGGCGTGACCTGGTCCCAATTGACCACGCCGGTAATGCCTTCCATGTCACAAGCGATTAAGATTTTCATTTCTTTCTCCGTAGAGCGGAATTTATTCGGTTATGTCAGGGTACGAGGTGCGTTTTGCCACCCATCCGCCCAAGAGTGGATATTTGAAATCGCGTCCGCGCAGGGTTTGCAGCCCGGCCCACTGCCCCAAAATGTGAAACAGCGGCACAATCAACCCGGTACAGCCCAGCAAGCAAATCATCACCATCATCCCGGCCATAGCGGTCCACTCGCCCAGGTCGGCCATCATAGCGAATAGCGCCATTGACCCAAAGCCAATGAAAACGGATGCAAACGTTAGCCCAAAATAAAGCACGTTGACAATCCCCTGATAGAGGGTTGTTTGCGCTGACTGGAATTTCAACCAGGAGGAATGCGATTTGTGGCTTATCCACAGCCAGGCCGGGGCCAGCAGCCCCCAGAGGGGCAGGATGACGGCGAAATGTCCCATTGCAGCGGCGAAGCGTTCCTCGAAAGCGGAATCCAGTTCCGGGGAGTCGGCCCCGGCTTCGGGCTGGTAGCCGAGCGAACGCGCCAGGCGGTCTCCCAGCAGCGGGTAGCGGAAGTCTTTTCCCAGTCCGCACAGTACCGCGCCGATGATTGGGACGAACAGGTAAATCCCCATCAGTCCGAACATCATCACGACGATGGCGATGCTAAACACGGCCAGGATCGTTTCATTTTGCGCGGCATTGGGGACGAGCAAGGCAATCACCAGCAGGCCGATGTAAAAAATTATGAGGAGGAGCAGCGCGCCGAGAACCCAGAGCGTGTATCCAAGCGACTGGTAGCCAAGCGCCTGCAAGGTTTGGAAGCGGACGTAAGCCGATTTTTGGCGGCTCTCGCTCCACAGCGCGGCAGGGACGAAAACGCCGCTGCCAAACGCCAGCGCGGCCAGGTGGGCAATGATGGCCAGGATGCGGTCTTGGGTGGAGGGAGACATGGCGGCCTGGAGAGTTTAGATTTTTGATTGCAACACGGTCGGCTTGCGGGTGCGCCAGGGTTCAGAAGCCGTTGCTTGTTCGTAGGCGCTGCCCAACCGAAAGAGCAGGTCTTCGCGGAAATCGGGGGCAAAGAAGTGAACGCCAATCGGCAGGCCGCTCTCATCTAATCCCGCCGGGATGGAGAGGCCCGGCACGCCCGCATGGTTGCCGGTGACGAGCAGCTGGTCGGCATATTGCATGAGGACCGAATCGCCGTAGATGCCGCCGATGGGAAAGGCCGGGCCGGGCGTGGAGGGGGTCAGCAAGGCATCTACTTTGGTGAAGGCTTCGTCAAAGTCGCGCCGAATCAGCGAGCGGACGCGCAACGCGCGGTTGTAATACTGTTCGCTGTATTGGGCCGCCGAAACATACATTCCCATCAGAATACGCAGTTTGGGCTGCAAGCCAAACCCTTGGGCGCGCGATTTGCGGTAAAGACTGCGCAGGTCTTCTACATAATCGGGTGTGCGATAGCCGTATTTCACGCCGTCGTAGCGGTGCAGGTTGGAGGCCGCTTCAACCCGCGAGATGACAAAATAGGCCGGAATGCCGTATTTGGTATGCGGCATGGGCAAGTTCTCAACAATTTCCGCGCCCTGTTGCGCCAGTTTTTGGGCGGCATCCAGCACGGCTTGTTTGACGACTTTGGGGACGGGCTGTTCGACCAGTTCGCCGGTTTTTGAGTCGAAGTAGGTGATACGGAAGTAATCGGGCGAGAGGCCGATTTTCAGGCCCTTGATGCCTTTTTCCATCTCGGCCAGGTAATCGGGAACTGGGACGGTTGCGGCGGTTGAGTCGCGCGGGTCGGCTCCGGCCATGGCGCCTAGGGCCAGCGCGGCATCGGCCACCGTGCGCGTGAGTGGGCCGGGGCAATCGAGCGAGGAGCCGAAGGCGATTAATCCATAGCGCGAGACGCGCCCGTAGGTCGGCTTTAGCCCGACCACGCCGCAGTAGGCGGCGGGCAGGCGAATCGACCCGGCGGTGTCCGTTCCCAGCGAAATGGGACCTTCTAATGCCGCTACCGCCGCAGCCGAGCCGCCCGATGAGCCGCCAGGGACGTGGGAAGTGTTCCAGGGGTTGCGGGGCGCCGGTTGAAAGGCAGATGATTCGTTCGAGGAGCCGTAGGTGAATTCATCCAGGTTGACTTTGCCCAGCACTACTGCCCCGGCTTGTTCCCAACGCTCGACCGGGGTGGCGGTGTAGGGGGCGGTGAAGTTCGCCAGGATTTTGCTGGCGGCGGTGGAGGGCGTGCCTTCCACGCAGAAAATGTCCTTAATCGAAACAGGGACGCCTGCCAGCGGGCCGGGGTCCCTTCCGGCGGCAATTTGGGCGTCAATGGCGGCGGCCTGCTGCCGGGCGCGCTCTGCGGTCAGGGTAATGAAGGCGTGGACCTGGTCGGGTTCGGCATCTTTATCGCCGCCGAGCGTGCCGGGGAGGCCATCCACGGCAGCGATGTGTTTGAGATGCGCTTCGAGCACTTCGCTGGCGGTCACTTCACGCGCGCGCACTTTGCGGGCAATTTCGAGGGCGGTGAGCTCAAATAATTCCATTATTTCAAATCCTGGTGCGGAATTTCTGGCACGACGATGTAGCCCTCGGCGGTTTCGGGGGCGGTTTGGAGCAGGCGCGCCGGGTTGGGGTGCGGTTGGGCAACATCCTCACGGATGGCGGGCGAGGTTTCGGGAGTGTAGGGAACACCGTGCGAGGCGATTGGGGTGCCTGGGTCGAGCGGAATCGCTTTCAGTTCGTGAATGGCCTTCAATTGGTTGTTCAACTCGCGGCGCAGGTATTCGGCCTCGTCGGGGTTGAGTTCCAGCGCGGCCAGTTCTACAAGATGGTTGAACAGTTCGGGGGTGATTTCGTCGCTCATGGGCTGTCCTTTCTGGCGAGATTATACCGTATGTGCCGTTCGTGGGTAAAATGGGGCATTCACGCGTTTTCATGAAGAAGGCGCGCTTTCTGATGAGTTCTGGTTTTATCTTTGTTTTGGAGGAATCTGAGCGTATGCAAAAATTACACTTTGGCGCGGCCTGGTATCCCGAACATTGGCCGCAAGAACGTTGGGCGGAGGACATCCGCCTGATGAGGGAAGCCAACCTGAGCGTTGCCCGCTTGGCGGAATTTGCCTGGTCTACAATGGAACCGGCGGAGGGCGAGTTCCGTTTCGATTGGCTCGAACAGGCTATCGAGATGCTGGCCGAAGCGGGCATCGTCACTGTCTTGGGGACGCCGACCGCCGCTCCGCCGGCCTGGTTGGTGCAGAAATATCCCGCTGTGCTGGCGGTGGATGAGCAGGGCCGCCGGGTGCAGTTTGGCAACCGCTGTCATTATTGCGTCAATTCGCCCCAATTTCACCAGGCTGCTCGCCGCATCGTCCGCGCAATGGCCGAGCGTTTTGGTAAAAATCCGCATGTCATCGGCTGGCAGATTGATAACGAGTACAACCGCGTCTGTTACTGTGACCACTGCCAGGCCGAATTTCAGGCTTTTTTGCGCGAGCAATACGGCACGCTCGATGAATTGAACACCCACTGGTCCACGGCCTATTGGAGCCAGACCTATTCGGACTGGGCGCAGATTCCTATTCCTATTGGGGCGCATAACCCTGGCCTGATGCTGGCCTTTCGGCACTTCGTCACCCGTTCGTATCAGAAGTTCCAGAGGGTTCAATTGGACGAGCTCCGCCCGCATTTGCCCGATTCAGTTTGGGTGACGCATAACTTTATGGGTTGGTTTGGCGCGTTCGACCATTATGAAGTATCGCGTGACCTGGATGTTGCCTCGTGGGACTGGTACATCGGCACGGGGCATCACGACCACTTAAGAACCGGTGCGGCGCATGACCTGGTGCGCGGTTACAAGCGCAAGCATTTCTGGCTGATGGAGACTCAGCCTGGTCATGTCAACTGGTCGCAGACCAACAATACGCTGAACAAACTCGAAGCGCGTGCTATGGCGTGGCACGCCGTTGCGCATGGCGCTGATGCGCTACTTTATTGGCAGTGGCGTTCGGCCCTGGGCGGGCAGGAGCAATATCACGGTACGTTGGTTGACCAATCGGGGCGGCCACGTCCGTTTTACGAGGAAGCTCAACTCATCGGGGCGGAATTCGCCCGTTTGTCAGATTTGGTGGCAGGTTCGACCATTCAGAGCAAAGCGGCCATTCTGAATTGCTATGACAGCCGCTGGTCGATTGAATTCCAACGCCACAATAGCGAATTTGATTATATTGCGCATCTGGAACACTGGTATCGTCCGTTGGCGGCCCGCAATGTGGATATTGACATCCTCTCTGCCGATGAAGCGCTCGAAGGCTACAAGTTAGTTATTGCCCCGGCCATGATTATCCTGGACGAGGCGCGGGTTGAGCATTTTAAGGCGTTTCTCAGGCGCGGCGGACGGCTGGTGCTGACGTTGCGCACCGGCATGAAAGACCGCCACAATGCGCTGCTGCCCTCCCGTCAACCGGGCGCGCTGGCCGAGCTGGCCGGGGTGGAAGTGGAAGACTATTACTCACTGGAGAACCCGATTCCGGTGGGAGGCAAGTTGTTCCAGGGCAGCGCTTCACTCTGGGCCGAGCGCCTTCGCCTGCTTGGTCAGCAGTTTACCACCGTTATGGCGCGTTACGGAGTGAGTAATGGCTGGCTCGATGAGCAGCCCGCCATTGTGGTCAATCCGTTCGAGAGCGGATTCGTGTACACGGTTGGAACCTGGCTTGATTCGGAAAGCCAGCAAATCCTGGTCAACCAGATTCTCGCCAATACCTTGCTCAAGCCTTTCGATGCGCCTGCTACGGTCGAAGTGCGAACCCGTGTGCGGCAGGACGGAACTGCGCTGTATTTCGTCATCAACCATAGCCGCGAACAGCAGACGATAACGCTTCCCTGGCCGGCGATAGACCATCTTGGTGGGCAGCAATTTGCCCAGGGCAATTTGGCCCTCTACCCGTATGCCGTGGCTTTGTTGACAAAGCAGGTTTGAAGCCCCGCCGACTGGTCTTTGATTTGAATCGTCACTGCCTGCCCTTGCTTATTTGATGGTGATTTTATCCTCTGGGTCGTTTTCTTTGTTCCCGCAGGTCAAAATCACCCGGCGGCTTGATTTCATTTGAAGTTTTTTGGAGGCTTCTCGCCCGCATCCGTAGAAAGTGGCGAGATACACCCCTGCTTCAACCCGAAAAACGCTTTTGCCGGTATAAGCGCCAAATTTATATACTTTGCTCAGGCCTTGCTGGGTCGTTCCGTCCAGAACGATACTGACGTACTTGCCTGTATTGTTATTGACGGTTAGTTCTACGAACCTGGCGCGCGGTTTGTTGGCCTCTTTTTGTTCCACGGGGCTGGGCGCGGGTGGCGGCGTAAAGCCTTGCCCAAACAGGCTTAAGACGAGCAGCAAGAGGATGACGAGACGAGCATTTTTCATGTTTACCTCACTTTGGGGTTGATCGAGCGATTGAATTACTGGTCGGTTGATTGCGATTATCACATCTTGCGCATGGTTTGTCAGTTTCAGAAACCTTGCATAAAAATTGAAATATCATTGTTTTGTCCAATCTGGTGTAAAATACATTTGTTCTAACAATTGCACCGCCGCATCGCGGCGGGACCTATACCTTTCAAGGAGTCCCCTTATGTATCACACCCTTATCATCGTTGGAAATCTTGGCCGTGACCCGGAAATGCGTTACACCCCCTCCGGTCAACCGGTTACCTCCTTTTCAGTGGCGACCAGCCGTCAGTATACAGGAAACAATGGCCAGGTTGTCAAAGAGACCATCTGGTTCAAGGTTACCGCATGGGGTAAGCAGGCTGAAGTCTGCAACCAGTATCTCAAGAAAGGCAGCAAGGTGCTAATTGAAGGCCGCCTGACTCCTGACCCCAACACCGGCAGCCCGCGCGTCTGGACGCGCCAGGACGGCACGGCAGGGGCCTCGTTTGAGGTGACTGCCAACACCGTGCGCTTCCTCTCCAGTCGCGAAGAAGGCGGCGGGGGTGGCTCGATGTCTGGCGAGATGGCCGGCTCATTCGTCGGAGCGCCGGAAGAAGACATTCCGTTCTAGCAGCACCGTCCCGAAGGTTTGAACACCACGCGCTTTTGCCGAGTCCACCCTTTGGGACGTTTCGTACACCGAGGCGAATATGACTGTTTCACCCAATCGCCCCCCCACCACCCTGGAAATGCCGGCGGACCTGAGCGCGGTGTACGCCAACCTGGTGCGGATTGCCCATTCTCCCGCCGATATTGTGCTGGATTTTGCCCATCTGTTACCCGGCGAGAGCAAGGCCCGGGTGGGCGCACGCATTCTCATGTCGCCGCTCAGCGCCAAACTGTTGCTGCACGCTCTCACCGAAAACCTGGCGCGTTACGAGGCGGCTTTTGGTGAAATTAACACCCCGCTCTCCACCCTGGCTGACCAGTTGTTCAAGCCTTTTCAACCCCCAGAGGACCCTCTAACTGAAGAAGGAAAAGCATAACCCATGAATCAACTCGATGCGCTGGCGGAACAAATCCGCCAGCAGTTCGATATTCGCACCGCCGCCCGCGACCAAGCCCTGGCCCAGGCGCGTCAGCTCACCCGTTTCTGTTCCCAGGCCATCCGCGCCGTTCACCGCAACGAAATCACCACGATGAACGAGCAATTGAGCGAGGCCAAGACCCTGGCCGACACCCTGCGCCAGGGTCTTGCGTCCCATCCTGATTTGTACTATGCCGGGTACACCCAGGACGCGCTCAAAGAGTTCGTGGAAGCCAACGTCACCTGCGCCCTGATTTTGAACCAGCCGTTGCCTGGCCCCGCCGATTTGGGCGTGGAGGCCAACACCTACCTGAATGGGCTGGCCGAAGTGGTCGGAGAACTGCGCCGCCGCTGCCTCGATATTCTGCGGCACGGTTACTCCACTGAAGCCGAGCGTCTGTTGACGCTGATGGATGACATCTACGCCATCCTGGTCACAATGGACTATCCCGATGCCATTACCAACGGACTGCGGCGCCAAACCGACCTGGCGCGCGGCATTGTTGAGAAAACGCGCGGCGACATCACCTTCAGCCTGCGCGGCGAACACCTGGAAAATGCCCTCGCGCGCCTCAGCCGTCAATTGGGCAGCGAACCTGGGCCGCAGGCCCCAGCCCTGAGTCGCGCAGGGAGCGACGAGGAGTAGCCGCATGGCGAAAGGCGGCCGCAAATATCGCCTGTTGCTCTACAGGTATGTCCTGGACCGTTGGTGGCCGATGATGTTGACCATCGCCATCATCATCTTCCTGAATGTTGGGGCGTTGTGGGCGGCACAGTGGTACTTTATCAACCCGGCGGAAAATCCCTTGCCCGTTTTGTCGGATAACGGTGGTTATATCATGATTGGCGTGGGTTGTTTTGCGCTGCTGCTCGCATTTTTTCTGTTCCTTGCGCGTGGCGGGGCCTATGTGCAGTTGTTCGATACCCATATCCGCCTGGTTACGCCTTTCTTGCGCACGAACATTTCCTACAAGCGCATCCATCGCACGACGACAGCCCAGGTCGCCACCCTGTTCCCGCCCTCAAAACACAGAGGGAGCGCACGCGAAGTTATCGAGCCGCTCGCAGCCGAGACGGCCCTGGTCGTCCATCTGAAATCATATCCCTTACCGCGCGCAGCGCTCCGTTTGTTCCTTTCTCCATTTTTCTTTTTTGATAAAACCCCGCATTTCGTTTTCATCGTTGATGACTGGATGAGCCTAAGCATCGAATTGGACAGCCGCCGCACAGGGGGGAGTGCCAAGCCCCCGCGCCGTCCTTCCGGACCGCGTATTGCCTCTGGTCTTTTGGATGACTTGACCGGCAAATAATCCCCATGAACATCACCCCAGGCTGACCCTCAAAGGCTACGAAACCATCGAAGAAGCCATCCAAATCATTCGGGCTTCCCTGGTGGATTTCTCAGCACGATTGTGAAATTGTTTGTATTGTTCCGGCGGTTTTTTTGTTGTATTTGTGATTTTTGTCACGATGCGGTGGTGACAAAACTAATTTGTGATAATTGGCGCAAAATGGTATGATTATCAGCGACAAGAGCAATCACATGCTCCTCGCTGTCTCCTCCTTTGGCGAATGCCTGCGCCGGGTCCTCCCCCCGGCGTATGGCTGTTAATGGGCAGATTGAAAACCGTCCCGAAGGTTTTTGAACCTTCGGGACGGCGTTTTTACCCTAGCACGATATTGTCTATTAACCGGGTATTGCCGATAAACACCGCCATCGAGAGCAGGGTTTTGCCGGTCACACTCTCCAACTCGGTCAGCGTGTCATAATCGGCGCAAGAGACGTATTGCAGGCGCGCCAGCGGCTCGGCTTCGATGGTCTCGCGCATCAGGCGGCGCAGGGCTTCAGCATCGCGTTCCCCATTGTGATATGCAGATTGGGCGGCGGTTAGGGCGCGGAACAAAACCGTTGCGGCCTGGCGCTCTTCGGGGTTCAGGTAACTGTTGCGGCTAGACATTGCCAGCCCATCTGCTTCGCGCACGGTGGGGCAGATGACAATTTCGATGGGATAGCTCAAATCGCGCGTCATCTGGTGGATGACGGCAGCCTGTTGAGCGTCTTTTTGTCCAAAATAGGCTTTTTCGGGCCGAATGGCATTGAACAATTTGGCGACGACGGTTGTGACCCCCCGGAAATGCCCGGGACGCATGGCGCCTTCGAGCGGGGAGGTTAGACTCTCGACGGTGACCCAGGTCTGAAAGCCGGGTGGATACATTACCTCGGTCGTTGGCAGCCACACCAGGTCGGTTCCGGCGGCTTCGAGCAATTTCAAATCTCTTTCTATGTTGCGCGGGTAGCGAGAGAGGTCTTCATGTGGCCCGAACTGGGTTGGGTTGACAAAAATGCTGGCTGCGACGCTGTTACATTCCTGTCGCGCCCGGCGCGCCAGTGAGATGTGACCTTCGTGCAGGTAGCCCATGGTCGGGACCAGTCCGAGGGGGCGTTCGAGCAGGCGCAGGGCCTGCCAGAGTTCTTCCAGGGTGGTGGCAATCATCATCGATTCGCTCATTCCATTTCCTTCTTGACCCCCGCAAACCCCAACCCATTTGGCCCGATGTGCGCGCCAATCAGGCTGGTGACATTGAGCAGGCGGATTTCGGCGGGAATATTGCGGCGGCTTGAGTCTTTCATCAGCAGGTCGAGGAATTCATGGGCACGTGCTTCGGCGTTGGTATGCAGGATGGCGAGCCGTTCGAGCGGGCCGAGACTGACCAGGAAATCGTGTAATGTTGCGGTGGCCTGGCGGGTGGTGCGCGTCGCGCTGATGGGTTTGACGGCCCCTTGGCGCAGTTCCACCACTGGTTTGATACTCAACAGCCCGCCGATAGCAGTGATGGCCGCCGGGACGCGCCCGGAGCGGCGCAGGTAGTCCATGGTGTCGAGGGCGGCAGCCACGCGCACCCGCTGGCGGGTGGATTGTATCTGCTTCAGGACGGCTTCTATCCCCAGGCCTTGTTCGATGGCTTCGGCAGCGGCCAGCACCTGGAAGCCGGTTCCAAGCGTCAGCGAGCCAGACTCGAGGACGGTGACGCGCCCGTCGAAATCCCGCGCGGCGTTGCGGGCAAAGTTGGGCAGGCTGGTCAATTTTTCGGCGGTATGGATAGAAATGACATGGTCGCAGCCCTCAGCCAGTAATTTCTGGTAGCGGGCGGCAAAATCAACCGGGGGTGGGGCAGCCGTGGTGGGGTGGTGGCGCATGCCAGGCAGTCGGGCATAGAATTGCTCGCGGGTCATGTCCACCCCGTCCACATATTCCCGGCCTTCGATGATAAGAATGGCTGGAATGACCTCTATGCCATAGCGTTCGACCAGGTCGAGCGGCAGGTCGGCTGGCGAGTCGGTTACGAGTCCGATTTTCATGGGGATATGTCACGCAAATCTCCGATTTGCGCGGGCAAGTTGCAGGCCTGTTCTATTCAATAGAGATGATGAATTGGTAGTGCGGCTGCCCGCCTTCCTGCAATTCGATTTCCTGGTTGGGGTATTTCTCGCGCACCAGGTCGGCAATACGGTTGGCTTCCAGGTTTTTCAGGTCTTCGCCGTAGAACAGGGTGATGAGTTCATATTCGGCCGCATTGGCTTTTGCGAGGAATTCGAGACAGGCATGTTCCAGGCTGTCGGAGGAGACCGCCAGTTTTCCGTTGAGCAGGCCGATAACCTGTCCCTCTCTGACGTTGACGCCATCGATTTCGACCGTGCGCGTGGCCACGGTAATTTCACCGGTGATGACATGCTCGATGGCCCTGGTCATTTTTTCAGCGACTTTTTCCAGGTCGCCATCGGGGTTCAGGTGTAGCATGGCGGCCAGGCCTTGCGGCACGTTGCGGCTGGGGACAACATGTACCTGCTTAACGGTCACTTCTTTGGCCTGGTTAGCCGCCAGGATGATGTTCTTGTTGTTGGGCAGGATGATAATTTTATCGGTTGGCAGGTTCTCGAAGGCGTCGAGGATGTCTTTGGTGGAGGGGTTCATGGTTTGCCCGCCAGAGACGATCGCGGCCACGCCCAGGCTGGCAAAGATGCGCGAGATGCCGCTGCCTGGCGAAACGGTGACGACGGCAATCTGCCCCGGTTCCACGTTGGCGAGTTCAAGCGAGGTTTCGGCGCGGCCTTCAATGTCTTCCATTTGCGCCAGCAGGTTTTCCATGGCAACTTTGGTAATCGTGCCGATTCCCATGATGTAGTCAATGGGTTCGTAGCGTTTTTCGAGCGGGGTGTGGATGTGCATCCGGTAGATGCCTTCTCCCTCGCCGACCTGGATGGACGTGCCAATTTGTTCGAGACGGCTATAGAAGGTTTGTAACTCGAACCCGTTGCCGGGGCGGAAATCAACCACCACTTCCCAGTCCTGGCCTTCTTCGACATCTTCCATGGCATTCTCCAGCATCATGGCCGAAAGCGGCTGCACCGAAATCAGCGGCGATTCGAGCGATTCGCCATCAATGAATCGAATCATTCCTTCCAGGATGAAAAACAATCCTTTGCCACCCGAATCGACCACCCCGGCTTGTTTCAGCACGGGCAGGAATTCGGGAGTGCGCTCCACCGATTCATCGGCGGCGCGTACACAGCGGCGCAGCACTTCAACTGGGTCATCGGTTTCCTGGATGGCCTTTTCGGCTTCAGCGGCAATGTCTTTTGAAACGGTTAAGATTGTTCCCTCCACTGGGCGTACCACGCCTTTGTAGGCGGTATCGCGGGCTTCGGCAAAGGCTGCGGCCAGGGCAGGGGCATCAATCACATCTTTCCCTTGCAGTGCCCGCGCAAACCCGCGCCATAATTGGGAGAGAATCACGCCAGAGTTGCCGCGCGCGCCCATGAGCGCGCCTTGCGCTACGGCGGCAGCCATTTGTCCGGCGCTGTGATGTCCCAGGCTGCTGACCTCGTTGTAGGCTGAAGTCATGGTCAATAACATGTTCGTGCCGGTATCGCCATCGGGTACGGGGAAAACGTTCAGGGCGTTGACCGTTTGTTGGTTAGTGCGCAGCCAGACCAGCCCGGCCTCTACCAGTTCTTTAAGTGCCAATCCATTGAGGGGCTTTCTCATCATGCTCAAAAATCTCCTAGTGGGAGCAGTATAGTTATATCTTGAAATAAAGTAATTGCACGAAAACGGAACACGCAGCCTATTGATGCGTGTTCCGTTTTTGGCTCAATCTGGGTTGCTGATGCGCAGCCCCTGAACGTGAACATTGACGGCATGGACTTTCAGACCGACGATTTTTTCCACGTGGTAGCGGACGGTGTTGGCAACGCTGGTGGCAACTGAGGCAATCCGGGTACCGAATTCTACGACAACGTAGATGTCGATGTCAAGTTTATCGCCATCGAAGTGGACACTGACTCCGCGCGTTGGTTCGCGGGTGATGGTGTTGGCAATCCCTTCGGCCAGGTTCTTGGGGGCCAGCCCTACCACGCCATACGATTGGAGCGTGGCATGATAGGAGATGGTGGCGATGGCAGTGGGTGAGATATGGATGCTTCCCAGGGTGGTTTTTTCTTGTCCCATAGCGTGTGTCCTTTGCGAAATGTTTAACACTTTCCTTGTGAAAGGATACGGTTTGTGATAAAATACCGCGCCTGTCTGAAACGGGCAGATGGAATTATAGCAAGAAAGGATGATTTAAGATGGCAAAGTGCGCTCATTGTGGCAAAACCACAACTTTTGGTCACAACCGTTCCTTCTCTCTGCGGGCAACCAACCGCAAGTTCAAGCCGAATTTGCAGAAGGTGACCGTGATAGAGAAGGGCCGCAAGGCCCAGGTGACTCTCTGCACCAAGTGCATCCGCACGATGGTCAAGACGTCCTAAGTTTTCTTTTTGCCTATCGGTTAGAAGTCGCGGCGCAGGCCGCGATTTTCGTTTTAATCGCCCAAACCGGGCAGGCCGCCCGCGCTTTTAGCCGCGCGGACCGCCCGCAGGCAGGCTGCGGCCAATGCTTCAGCGGCAAACGCGCCCACTGTGGTTACATCTGACTTTTTGTTGCCGGTGGCAAGCGCGAAAATGGTATCGCCATCCAGCATGGTGTGCGCCGGGCGGATGACTTGCGCCAGGCCGTCGTGCGCCATCTGCGCCATTTTATTGGCTTCGGGCTTGGTCAGCCGGGCGTTGGTTGCCACCACGCCAATGACGGTGTTGGTTTGGGTGGCAAAGCCCAAAACAGCGCGCCCGGCAAAGGTTTTCATCACGTTGAGCGTATTGGCGAAGTACCCTCGTTCTCCAATTTTGAGAGGGCCAATTTCGAGCGACCGCGCTCCGGCGACGATTTCTCCGCTTTGGGGGTGGATGACATCGCCAAAGGCGTTGACGGCCACGATGGCGCCGACAACCACGCCCGCGCCGATGTCCAGGCTGGCAGTTCCCAGTCCTGATTTCATTGCGCTTCGGTTGCCAAAGATTTTTCCCACGCTGGCGCCGGTCCCCGCGCCGACGTTGCCTTCTTCCACTGCCCCGGCATGGGCAGCGGCTGCGGCGCGGTAGCCCATCTCGGCTGTGGGGCGGATGTCACCCCGACCGAGTCCCAGGTCGAACAAAATCGCGGCAGGTACAATCGGGACGATGCCCGTGCCGGTCTCAAAGCCAATTTTCTGCTCTTCGAGATATTGCATCACCCCGCTGGCGGCATCTAGCCCGAAGGCCGAGCCGCCCGCCAGCGTGATGGCATGGACCTTTTGGACCAGGTTAAGTGGGTTGAGCAGGTCGGTTTCACGTGTGCCAGGCGCGCTGCCGCGCACATCCACGCCGCCCACTGCACCTTTTCGGCACAGAATGACTGTCACTCCGGTGAGGGCATTTGGGTCTTGCGCCTGTCCAACTTCGATGCCGGGGACATCGGTGATTGCGTTTTTCATGGGAAAATACAAAGGGGCAGGTTGGGCCTGCCCCTGGGGTGGGTAGGGTTACTCCAGTGAGCGGACAAGTTCAAGGAACTCGTCCCATTCTTCGCGGAAGAAATGCACCGTCAGGTTGCCGAGTTCCACATGGTAGGTGGTTTCGCCGTCCGGTTCATCGGCCTTCCAGACCAGGTAGTTTTCGGTCTCGGCCAGGGTTTCGGTGATGGGTTCAGGGTTCTTGGGCATAATGTGCTCCTTTCAAAGATAAGCCATTATAACTTTTTTTGGCGGAGCGGGCGGAATTTCGAGCGTAAGCTGTCCATCCATTCCTTGAATTGTACGCGCAGGGAGGGTGGGGTCGGGTTCTCCTCCAGCCCGTCCCACGGGTCGAGGTCGAAGAGTTTTCGCACCACATAGCGCAGGAGCAGTTGCAGCGTAGCCAGGATAGGTGCGGCGATGACGACGCCCAGAACGCCGAGCAAGTCAAGGGCAATGATGGCCGCCACCAGAACCGCTGCCGGGTGGACTTTGAGCGTTTCAGCCATAATGCGCGGAGAGATGATGTTATCGAGCAGGGCGTCTATCAGCCAGGCGACCGCCAGGGCAATGAGCATGTAGACCAGGGGACTCAGACCAAAGGGCTTAAAAGTCTGGAAAAACGTGACCAACGCCAAGACAACCCAGGTGATGAACGGGCCGACGTAGGGCAAGAAGCGCGCCAGCCCGGCCAGCAGGGCGATTCCGATGGCGTAACTGACGCCCATGCTGCCTAATACAACTGTGTACATCACAGTCGAAATACTGATGAGAATAATTTGCCCACGCAGAAAGGCATTCCAGATGCGCGCTATTTCTCTGCTCATGCGGGCATAATCCTGACTATAACCAGGCAGGTTGACCTGGAGGATGCGCTCGCGCAGGCCGCCGCTTTCGGTGAGGATGAAATACGAGATAATCAGGACAAACAGCGTCCAGGCCAGGGTATTGACCGCACCGCTGGCAACCCTGCCGAGCAGTTCGCCAATGCGCCCCAGGGTAGCCTGGACCGTATCAATCAATTGATTCCCCACCTGTTCCAGGTTGAGTGCGTCAACATTTGGCACGAAAGGCCCGATATACTCTGTGATGCTGTTTGTAAAATTGTCTGCCAGCCCTGGCAGTGAGTCGAGGCTGCGCGTCACCAGCCCAATCAGGCTCTGGATTTGGGTCACAATTTCGAACCCGGCGATGGTCAGCAAGCCCAGCAGGATTAGAATCAGCAACAGGTAAATCAGGCTGACTGATACGGCCCACTTCAGGCGTAGCTTGCTGGTCAGGAAACTTGCCATGGGGTAGAGCAAATAGACCAGGATGAAAGACATCAACAGCGGCGGCAGGATACTCTGGAATTTGATTAACATCCCGGCTAGAATCGCCACCAGGGTCAGGCCAACCACCATCTTTGTTGTTGATGTCCAGACTGGGGAACGGGATTCTGGGTTCATGCGCTGCTCATCCGTTTGCATTCAGTTACAGCCAGGAGATTTTTTGTATCCAAAATGGCTTTGGTGCATAAATCTGAGAAACAGACAGACTGCCCCTTTCCCCTCCCGGGGGTTCAGGCTGTTGCTCCTGGGAGAATGACTTGTAACTTTCAGGCATGCCCAAATGAGTCATCCGATTGAGCGCAGCGCAACAAATCAAGGCTTCGGTCTGCTGCATAACCAGCAGGCGCGCAGAGAGACGGTCGCGAAAGATGGTCTTATAGCGAAAGACTGTCGTTTCAGCCAGCGAGCGCTGATGATACCCGGACGTTTCTTTCCAGGCTCTTCGTCCCATCTTGCGAATGGCGCGCAGGTTCTCGTCACGGGGATGGGGTGGCGCATGGCGGTTGCCATGTTGCCAAATGTGCGCATCCTTGCGCGGCGGGATGAGTGGCTTTGCCCCTGGGGAATGTTGCTGCAGGCAATCATACACGTTGCGCCGGTCATAACTGCCATCGCCCGCCAGGCGGCCAATCGGCTGCTCAATCTGGCCCAGCAAGGGTTCGATCGCCTCTGCGTCATGAACATTGTTTTCGGTCAAGAGAACGGCTTCCAATTCGCCGCTCTGCGGGTCTACCCCCAGATGGAGTTTGCGCCAGGTACGCCGCTTCGTCTTGCCGTGTATTCTGACCTTCCACTCCCCTTCGCC
>DAOUBQ010000041.1:0-9128 GCA_034432755.1 Anaerolineales bacterium | reverse complement strand
GGGTAGCGGGTTTCCAGCGCATCCAAAATCGCGCCCTGGGTGACTGGCCCCTCGACCTGGAGCGCCACCTCGCTTGCGACATTCGCCAGTTGGCGCAGGTGATATGGCAGCGTAACGCGAATCATGGCAGGGTTTGCACTTCGACCGACAGCACGGCTGGCAGGTCGTGAACAATCGGCCTCCAATGCTCGCCCGAATCGGGTGAGACGTACACCTGTCCGCCGGTGGTGCCGAAGTAGATTCCGCACGAATCGAGCCGGTCCACCGCCATCGCGCTGCGCAGCACGTTGACGTAGCAATCCTTTTGCGGCAGGCCGTTTGTCAGCGCTTCCCAATCGTTGCCGCCGCCCCGGCTGCGATAGACGCGCAGTTTGCCTTCGGGCGGGTAATGCTCCGAATCGCTTTTGATTGGCACAACGTAGACCGTCTCTGGCTCGTGGGCATGGACGGCAATCGGGAAGCCGAAATCGCTCGGCAAGTCCCCGCTCACTTCACGCCACAGGCCGCCCGCGTCGTCGCTGCGCATCACATCCCAGTGTTTTTGCATAAACAACACGCCAGGGCGCGAGGGGTGCATGGCGATGTTGTGGACACAGTGGCCGACATCGGCATCCGGGTCAGGCAGTTCGAAATTCGATTTCAAGCCCTTATTAATCGGCAGCCAGGTCTGGCCGCCGTCATCGCTGCGGAAGGCGCCCGCCGCCGAAATGGCGACGTAGATTCGGTCGGGATTCGTCGGGTCGAGCAGGATGGTGTGCAGGCACATCCCGCCCGCGCCGGGCTGCCACAGGTGTCCTTTGGCGGCGCGCAGTCCGGGCATTTCCCGCCAGGTCTGGCCGCCATCCGTTGATTTGAACAGGGCCGCATCCTCCACGCCTGCGTAAACGGTATCGGGGTCGCTCAGCGAGGGTTGCAGGTTCCAAACACGGGTAAAGCCCCAGGGATGTTGGGTCCCGTCATACCACTGGTGGGTGCCGGTCTCGCCCTCGTAAGCGAACTGGTTGCCGACCGGATTCCAGGTCTGGCCGCCGTCATCCGAACGCTGGATAACCTGCCCGAACCAGCCGCTCGATTGCGAGGCGTAGAGCCGGTTGGGGTCGGCGGGCGAGCCGTTGAGGTGGTAAATCTCCCAGCCGGCAAAGTGCGGGCCGCTGACCTGCCAGTCGGCGCGTTTTTCGTCCGAAGTCAGAATGAACGCGCCTTTGCGCGTGCCAACCAGTACGCGAACGTTGCTCATGATTTTTCTCCAGTGAGTTGAAAATCGAAATCGAACGGATAGGGCCCATGCCCTTCCAGGGTCAGTTCCCCGCCGCCAACCAGCCCTTCGAGTGCGCCCGTTCCCAGGTCGGGAACTATTTCCCAGCGGGTGTGGACGGCTTGCGGGTCGAACGTGCCGGTATGCTGGGCGACGAAACTGCCAGCCCGTCCGCCGATCCGCCCGGTGATGTGTTCCAGCCCGATGAAGTTGCCGGTTCCATCGGGGGCGTAGACCATCAGGTATTCGACCACGCCCTCCCCTTCAATGTCCCCGCTGTATGCAAAAGTCGCCCGGACGCGGGTCAGTTTACGCCTGGCGTCGATTTCCGCGTAGGGGGTTTCTTCCCAGGTGGTATTCGTGAAAGTGGCTTTGGCGTTCATTTTCCCTCGTAGGCTTTCTGCAGTTCTGCAATGTCCAGTTTGCGCATTTGTAGCATGGCTGGACAGCCCTTTGCGCTCCGGCAGGGTCGGGGCCGGCGATGAAACTGCTCAGCGCGGTGGAGACAATTTGCCACGACAGGCCATATTTGTCCGTCAGCCAGCCGCACATGCTTTCCTCGCCGCCATCGGCGCTGAGTTTTTCCCAAAAATGATCGACTTCGGCTTGGTCTTCGCAGTTTACAACGAGCGAGATGGCCTCGGTAAATTTGAACTGCGGCCCGCCGTTCAGGGCGTTGAATTCCTGCTCGGCGAGTTGAAAACTGACCACCATCGCTGTTCCTGCCGGGCCGGGGCCGGCTTTGCCATAGCGGGAAATTTCCAGGATTTTCGAGCTGTCAAAGATAGACGAGTAGAAATCGGCTGCTTCTTCCGCCTGGTGGTCGAACCACAGGAAGGGGACGATTTTTTGCATTTTCTCTCCTCGTTGATAAAGGGTACAAATAACGATGAGGTTATTTTAGAACATTTATTCTAATAAGTCAATAGGAGTATTTTTATCCGATTATATTCCCTGCCATATCCTGGTCTGTTGAAAAAAGATGAATCAGGCGGCCAAAAACAGCGTACAATAGAATCAAATCCTATCCGGCGCATCCTGCGAGAGGAGGTTCGTGATGAATACCCCTGAATTCCGCGCCCTGCTGGAACAACTTCGCCGTGAACTGGAAACGGCAGACCAGGTTGACGACAAAGGGCGGGAACTGTTACAGGCGCTCGACACCGACATCCATGCCTTGCTGGAACACTCCGAAGGGGCCTCCTTGCCCTCTACTCTGTCCCGTCTCGACGAGGCGATTGCGCACTTCGAGGTCGAACATTCCAGCCTGACCGCTGCGCTCTCACAGATGTTTGCTTCGCTGAGCAACGCCGGCATTTGAAGCATGACGATTCTTTCTGGTCAAACGGCTCTTGTCACTGGCGCGGGTTCGCCCACCGGCATTGGTTTTGCCAGCGCCCGCGCCCTCGGTCTCGATGGCGCAACCCTGGCCCTCGTCAGCACCACCGACCGTATCCATCTCCGCGCCGCCGAACTCCAGTCCGAAGGGCTGCGCGCCACCGGCTACGTGGCCGACCTGACCCAGCCGGAGGCCGTCCAACGCCTCGTAGAGACCCTGCGCGCCGAATATGGCCGCCTGGAGATTTGCGTCAACAATGCCGGGATGACCGTTGTAACCGAAGCCGGACAACTCGAAAGCCAGGTGGATGATTTATCGCTGGCCGATTGGGAAAAGAGCCTAGCGCGCAACCTGACCACCTGTTTCCTTGTTACCCGCGCCGTTTTGCCGCTGATGCGCGCCCAAAAATACGGACGTATCATCAACGTTGCCTCCACCAGCGGCCCGGTGCAGGCCTTTGTGGGCGATTCGGCCTATCATGCCGCCAAAGCCGGGATGTGGGGCTTCACCCGCGCTGTGGCCCTCGAAACCGCCGCCGATGGCATCACTGTCAACGCAATTGCTCCCGGCTGGATTGCCACCGCCTCCCAGCTCGAATCGGAAAAGCGGGCTGGGGAACTGACCCCCATGAAACGCTCCGGCACGCCCGCTGAAGTTGCTCACGCCGTGCGCTTTTTAGCCCACCCCCACGCCTCTTACATCACCGGGCAGTTGATTGTGGTGGATGGCGGCAATTCGGTGCCGGAGGACCGAAATTGGCGGCCATAAAACAAAACAAAGAGCGAGCCGTTCAGGTCGCTCTTTTTATTCTATCGTATTCCATCCATTGCCGCCCCCAGGCGCTTGACAATCTCATCCACTTCCGCCTCGCTGATGACCAGCGGCGGGGCGAAGGCCAGGGTGGCGCCCAGAGGACGGGAGCGCAGGCCGTGTGTTTGGGCGGCTTTGAAAATTTTCGTTGCCAGGGCTGGGTCGGGGGTTTTGGTTTCCTTGTTCGAGACGATTTCCACGCCGCAGACCAGTCCCAGGCCGCGCACATCGCCCACAAACGGGAATTCTTGCAGCGTTTGCAGCCCTTCCAACAGGCGTTTCCCCAACTTGCGGGCGCGTTCGGGGAAGTTTTCGCGCTCCATGATTTCCAGGTTTTTCAGGCCGACGGCGCAGGCGGTGGCGTGACCGGAATAGGTGTAGCCGTGCATGTAGGCTTCGCCCTCGGAGGCAGTTTCCATCGTCTCGCGGATTGCATCGGAAATTTGGATGCCGCCCAGTTGGGCGTAGCCGCTGGTGATGGCTTTGGCGAAGGACAAAATATCGGGTTTGACGTTCCAGTGTTTGAGCGCGAACCATTCGCCGGTGCGCCCAAAGCCGGTGATGACTTCATCGGCGATGAATAAAATCTCGTATTTGTCGCAAATCTGACGCACGAGCGGGAAATAGTCGTCGGGTGGGACGATGACGCCTCCCACGCCCATCACTGGCTCGGCGATGAAGGCCGCGATGTTTTCCGCGCCCTCGCGCCAAATGGCCTCCTCCAGCGCCCGCGCTGCTGCCTGGCCGACCGTTTCGCCGGGTTTGAGTTCTCCCTCGAAGCGGTAGGGGTTAGGGGCCGGGATGTGGACAAAATCGGGCATGGCCGGGCCGAACATGGCGTGGTATTTCTCCAGCCCGGTGGCGAAGGTTGCGTACATCGTCACGCCGTGGTAAGCGCCCTTGCGGGCGATGATTTTGGTCTTGGCCGGTTTGCCCTTGCGCTTCCAGTAGTAGCGGGCGGTTTTGAAGGCCGAGTCATTTGCCTCGGAGCCGCCGGAGGCAAAAAAGGTGGTGTTCAGCCCCTCGTAAGCGAACCCGGCCAGTTTCTCGGCCAGCAAAATTGAGGGCAGGTTGGTCATTCCGGCAAAGTTCGAGGTGAAAGCCATCTGTTTCATCTGGTCGTAGGCGGCCTGGGCCAGTTCCTCGTTCCCGTAGCCGACATTGACATTCCACAGCCCGGCCATGCCATCCAGGATTTTCTGTCCGTCGGTGGTGTATAGCCAGACGCTCTGGCCGCGCTCAACCACCAGCGGGTCGGCGTGGCTTTTTGGGTGATAGACCGGGTGCAGCTGCCGGCGGTCTTTTTCGATCCAGTGGGTGGTTTCTGGTTTGGTCATTTGTGCCTCCGATAGATTGATTATAATCATAAGTCCACTGCAAAAACCAATTAACACAGAGAGTGCGGAGCGCGCAGGGTTTTAAAATGCAACACATGCAAAAATCATGTCTTTCAATACGGAATACACAAAGAATCTTTGCGTATCTCTGCGCGCTCTGCGTGAAAGGTCCTTGCAAGAACCTTTTTGCAGTGGACTCAATCATGATGCGGAAGTTTATTGAAGGCATAATGAGATGAATGCTCCCGATTTTTATTTCCCTTTCGATTCTGGTCAGGAATCCAATCACGGCCAGCCAAAGGTTGACAAGGGGCCGCGTCAGGGTTGGCGCGAACAGTTCAAGACCATGTCTGAGGCGGGCGATGACCGCTTGCTGGATGAGCCAACCCCAACCCAATTTGATGAAGATGAATGGGATTAAGTATGGAAATCAACGTGACCACCCCCGCCCTGTTGTTCCCGGCCATTTCGCTGTTGCTATTGGCCTTTACCAACCGTTTTCTCACCCTGGCCAATCTCATCCGCGATTTGCACGCCAAGTATAAAGTGGACCAAAACGAGGTCTATGTGGGGCAGATTGCCAACCTGAAGTACCGCATTCGTTTAATCCGCGATATGCAGGCCTTTGGGATTGCCAGCCTGTTGTTTTGCGTGGTTTCGATGTTTGCGTTGTTTGCAGGCTGGTTGGATGTGGGCAAATGGATTTTCGGTTTTAGCCTGATTTTGATGATGATTGCTCTGGCGATTTCGTTGCGCGAAATTCAGGTTTCGGTGGGCGCGCTGGATTTGCATTTGCAGGATATGGAGCAGATTATTCGCGAGGGGAAAAACAAAAAATAGGGGCGCTTACCGCGCCCCGATTAAATTCATCACCATATCCACCGCCTTTGGCACGGCGGCGGCCACTTCGGGGGTCAGCTCCTCGGTGAAATCATAGACATGCGCGGCTTCGATGGCAACCACCTGAATGTCTTCATCGCGCGGCAGGTCGGCGCCCATGCTCCTGCCCAGTTTGAGCGCGCCCTTGAGCGACAGGTCGTGCGCCGAGGCGCTGTGACCGTGCAGCAGGTCTTCGAGCGAATCCAGGCTGAAAGTGACCACCTCGCTCTGGGCATATTGGCCGGTGTTGAGCGAATCAACCAGGATGACGCGCTGGTAGCCGATGAGATGTTCCATGAGCGAGATTCCGGCCAGGGAGAAGCATTCAACGCGAACCTCCCCCTCTCCCAATTTGGGAGAGGGGCCGGGGGTGAGGGCGAGTTGTCGTTCCACCTCCTGCGCCACCTTCCAGCCGACGCCGTCATCGCCGAGGATGGGGTTTCCCAAACCAATAATCAATGTTTTCATGGATTAAACGGGTAGGGGCGGGGTTTTCCCGCCCCTACGATTGATGTTAATTAGCAGAATTGTTTCACCACATCCAACACCTTGCCATCTTGGGTGCGGAGGGTGATTTCGAGCGGCATTTGGCCGGGCAGCGAGTGGGTGGCGCAGCCGAAGCATGGGTCGTAGGCGCGGAAGGCCATTTCAACCATGTTGAGCAGGCCCTCGTTGACCACCCCGCCCTTAATCAGGTTGCGGGCGGCCTTGTTGGTGGACATCTGAATCGGCGCGTAGTTGTTGGTGGTGCCCACAATCAGGTTGGCTTTGGTGACCACGCCGCGCTCGTCGGTCCAGTAGTGATGGGTCAGCGTGCCGCGCGGGGCCTCCACAATGCCCACGCCCTCGGTCGGGATTTCGGTTGGGACTTTGTGGACGTTGGGCGAGGTGATTTCGGGATCAGTCACCAGTTCGACCCAGCGCTCGGAGGCGTAGAGCAGTTCCACGAGCCGCGCCCAGTGAATAGCCAGGCGCTGATGCACCGGTTTGCCGCCCAGGGTGGCGTACATTTCCTCGTAAGCCTCCTGCGCTCGCGGCGTGGCCATGCCGTCGCTGGCGTTCAGGCGTGAGAGCGGGGTCGCCATGTAAACGCCGGAGTCCTTCCCATCGGTGAATCCTTTCCAACCGACGTTTTTGAGATACGGGAACTTCAGGTAAGTCCACGGCTCAACGTGTTCGGCGATGTGCTTCATGTAGTCTTTTGGCTCGTACTTGCAAAATTCCACCCCGTCGGGGTCCACCACGCGCACTTTGCCGTCGTAGAAATTGACCTTGTTGTTCTCATCCACCAGGCCCATGTAGTAGGTTTTGTGCGTGTACACGTCGCCCACAATCAGGTCGAGGTAGGTTTTGTTCGCCAGCACGATGTCTTTGAAGGCCTGGATGCTGAACAAGGCGAAATCAATTGCCCAGCGTCCCATTGCTTCGATGTGTTGACGTTCTTCTTCGGAGAGAATCTTGGTGATGCCGCCGGGGATGGCTGCTGCGGGATGGACTTTTCGCCCGCCGATGATTTCGACCGTTTCATGGCCGTATTTACGCATCTGAATCACTTTGCCGCCAATTTCCAGCCCCACTTTGTGAATCACGCCGAGGATGTTTCTCTCGGCGACGGGGGCGTTTGGCCCGACGATGAAATCGGGGCCGCCCAGGGCGTAGAAGTGGGTGGTGTGGTCGGTGGCGTAAAAGGCCATGTAGAGCAGTTCGCGCAGCATTTTGGCGGTGCGCGGCGGGTCAACGTGATAAACCGCATCGGCGGCTTTCGCAGCAGCCATGTGGTGCGCCTCGGGGCAGACGCCGCAAATGCGGTTGGTGAGCAGGGGCATTTCCTCCACCGGGCGGCCAACGCAGAAGCGTTCAAAGCCGCGCAATTCGGGAATCTGGAAGTAGGAATTGGCGACATCGCCCTTCTCATCGAGAAAAATGTCGATTTTCCCGTGACCTTCCAGGCGGGTGATGGGGTCAATAGAGATTCTTTGCATGCTCATGGCTCACTCCTTGTAGGGCAAAATGCTATTTTGCCTCACCTTCCACGCGCTGGTGCTGGCGCGGAGCAGAGAATCGGCCAGGTTGAAGCGGTAGAACTGGCCGGTGGGGTCGGGGATGCCATCGAGGATGGCTTCGATTTCCTCTGGCTCTTTGGCGTCAACGACAGAAGCGAAAGCGGTGATGAGCCGCGCGCCGTAATCCAGCACGCCTTCCGCCGGGCCGTAACAGCCAATGCACTGCGCGCCCACTCGTGGACAGCGGGCGTTGCAGCCGCTGCGGGTGGCCGGCCCGTTGCAGGGTACGCCCTGCTCAAGGATGCAGATTTCCGGGTCGAGCGGGGCCACTTCTTGAATGCGCCGGAAGGCCGTGATGTGTTTGACGTTGCGGGCGCGCGGGCATTCGTCACAGACGGTGGAGTTGCCGCAGCCGATGTAGGAACCTTTGGGCGGCAGTTGGGCTTTGCCCTGCACCACCTGGATGACCAGGTCAATGACCGCCGCAATCTGGTGCGGTTCGGGCGGGCAACCGGGCATGTAGTAGTCCACATCCACCACTTGGGCCAGAGTCTTGAGGACCGGCTTCATGGTTGGGATGGTGAGAGTCCCTTCGGGGACTTCAAAGGTGGGCTGCGGGTGGATGCCCTGTGGGTTGTCGGTGGAGATGGTGTGGTAGGCGGTGGCGAAAATTTCCTCCACCGGCGAGAGATTCGCCAGGCCTGGCACACAGCCTTCGGTGGCGCACGAGCCAAAGGCAACCAGAATCTTGGATTTCTTGCGCAGCAGGTGGGCGATGTGTTCGTTTTCGTCGTTGCGGATGCCGCCGTTCCACAGAGTCAGCAGAATGGAGCCGTCTTCCATGGCTTCGACATCCTTGTATTTGGCGTCCATGGCGACCGGCCAGAAAACCGGCTTGAAGTTGGCATCTACGTCCAAGATTTTCTCGCCGATGTTCAGCACCGAGATTTCACAGCCGCCGCAGGATGCCGCCCAATACATGGCAAATTTCGGCTTGTCCTGAGACTTGTCGAAGGGTTTGTCGCTCATGCTGTCACCTCCACGACTTGCCCTGAACCTTGTTGAAGGGCGGGCTGTTTTTCGGCAGCGTGGCCGTTGCTATCCCATTTGGGCCAGTTGAGCGGCCCCAGTTTGCGGACTTCTTCAACGAACGTGTTGATTTCATTCGCCAGTTTCATGCCTTCGGCGGCGCTGGCCCAGACGAGTTTGATGCGCTCCGGTTCGATGCCGAAGCCTTTCAGCGTGCGGCGCAGCAGCAGGAAGCGGCGCAGGGCCTTGTAGTTTTGTTCGATATAGTGGCAGTCGCCAGGGTGACAGCCGGTAATCAGCACGCCATCCGCGCCACCGGCCAGAGCCTTCATCACGAAGGTTGGGTCAAGGCGGCCGGAGCACATCAGGCGAATCAGGCGCACATTCGGCGCATATTTTGTGCGAGCGGTGCCGGCGGCGTCGGCGGCGCGGTACGAACACCAGTTACAGGTGAAGCCCACGATGACGGGTTCAAA
>DAOUBQ010000040.1:0-91683 GCA_034432755.1 Anaerolineales bacterium | reverse complement strand
AAGGATAAAAGGGTGTTTTTTGTATGGCTTATCTTGAAATTCCAGCCATTCCCTGTTCAAAGTTTCTGACGCTGTCAGGCGTTACGGTTCAGGTTTTCGCAAACCGTCTGCGAAATTCCATGATAAACGACTGGCTACGCTAAAAAACTGTTCTTACCACGAAGGACACAAAGGGTACGACGTTTTTTAAGTTATCTTGCGTCGAATTTGAATATTCTTGATTCCGCGTTTTGGGATTCCTTTGTGTACTTGGTGTCTTTTGTGGTGATGGTTGTTTTTGTAGCGGACTCAGATTTGGAATTGCTAGTTCAAAACGATGGTTTTTGCGTATAAAATAGAGTCTATGTTGCGAATCAACCTGTTCGGCGCTCCCACCGTCTACGACGAAGTTGGTAAGCCTATCGTCATCCGGCGCCGCCTGACGCGCGCCCTGCTCTATTATATTGCTGCGCAGGGACGCCCCATCACCCGCGACCACCTGATAGACCGCTTTTGGCCGGATGAACCGCTAGACAAAGCCCGTGCCTTTCTGCGCGATGGGCTGAGTAAGGTGCGCGAATCTCTGCCAGATAAAGAACTGCTCCAGACAACCCGTGATAGCGTTAAGCTTAACTTCCAGCAGGTTTCGGTGGACCTGCTCGAAATCCAATCTCTCATCGAAACCATTAAGGCCAGCACGCGCAAATTGCCCGAAAATGCGCCTTTACCGGCAGAAACTTACCGCCAGATGCTCAAGGTAATGCAAACCTGGGATGGGCGC
This sequence comes from Anaerolineales bacterium, assembly GCA_034432755.1. Taxonomy (GTDB): domain Bacteria; phylum Chloroflexota; class Anaerolineae; order Anaerolineales; family Villigracilaceae; genus UBA5195. The sequence continues at coordinate 90,923 of DAOUBQ010000040.1, read as the reverse complement.
AATTTTTTGCCCGGCGGCGACGTGGAATTTTCTGATGATTTAAGCGATTGGATGCGGGAGACGGAAGAGTCCATTGCCCGCGAGTTGGTGCGCATTGCCAGGCAACTGGCGGCGCATGAGGCCGCTTCGGGCCACCCTGACCAGGCTAATCGCTGGTTGATGATGGCTCTGCGCTTCGACGAATTTGATGCCGGCATTCACCAGGCAATCCTTGAAAATTACCTGAAAAACGACTCTCTCAAGGAGGCCAGGGAGTATTTCGAGTCACTCGAAAACATCTACGGCGACAAACAAGATTACCCGCGCGGCGTGCGCGCGCTCGAATCCCGCCTTTACGCCACGCCCTCATCCGACCTCCCGGCGCTGCCCCCCGATTGGAACGTCCGACAGAGCCTGCAAGTTCCCTTCATTGGACAGGCAGAGATGCTGGAAGAAATGGAGCGCGCTTACCGCATCGGGGGGGGAATTCTCATCTATGGCGAGGCAGGGGCTGGCAAAACGCGCCTGGTGCAGGAATTTTTCCGCCGTCAAAAAGGTTTCCCGCGCCTGATGTTAGCCTCCTGCCAGCCTCTTGAGACAGGCATGCCCTTCTCACCCTGGATTAGCCTGCTGCGTAATTCTATCAGTCAGACTGAATGGCGTAAACTCGATGCCAACTGGACCAATTCGCTCAGCCTGTTACTGCCCGAACTCGGCCAGTTCCGCAATAGTAAAACGCCCTCACCACAAAAACCGCCCGATGTTTCACGCGGAGCGCTGCTGGAAGCCATTCACAAGACTCTGCTGGTAGCTGCCAGTAAAGATCCAGTCATCTTGTTCCTTGACGATGTCCACTGGGCCGATGAATCGACCCTGGCGATTGTGGCCTACCTGTTGCGCGAGGAATTTTTCAGCCAGGGACGCGGCCTGTTGGTGATGACCGCCCGCATTGAGGAGCAAAACCCACAACTCGACCGTTTCTTGCTCACCTCCTACCCACAGCCGGTGCGCCGTCTCGAAATGCGCGCCTTGAGCTCTGAGGAAATCGCCGAGCTATGCGAACAGGTTCTCTCGCGCCCGCTGCCGTTCTCAATTATCGAGCATCTACTACAGGATACCGGCGGAAATCCGTTCTTCCTGCTTGAAATCATCTCCCGCTTACAAGAAACCTACCCGGCTGAAGAACTGGCCGATGCCAAAAGCCTGCCCCTGCCCGCCTCCATCAACGAGTTGGTCAAGGCGCGCCTGGCAACCCTTTCTCCCGAAGCCCGCGAGTTGCTCTCCATTGGGGCAGTGATGGGCAGTTCATTTGAGTTGGCAATGATTGAAAAAGCGGTGAGTTTCTCTGCAGAACAGGTGATTGACGCGCTCGATGCACTCGACGCAACCCGCTTGGTGCGCTCCCTGCCCGGCGACCGTCCTGTCTATGCCTTCCGGCATGAAAAAATCCGCGAGAGCCTGCTCAATGAACTCAGCCCAGGGCGCAAACGACTGCTCAACCAGAAATGCGCGTTGATGTTAGAAGAATATTACGGCAGTCAAAAAGAGGTCGTTGCCTCGAAACTTGCGTTGCACTACGAATCTGCCGGGGATTTGCTGAAAGCCTTTGAGTATTGGAAGGTTGCCGCAAAAAATGCCTACCGCCTGGAATCGTTTTATGAATGTACCGAGGCCTACCACCGCGCTGAACGCCTGTTGCCTCGCGCCGTTGGACTAACTGATGAACAGATTTACGAAATGTATACCGCCTGGATAACCCTGGCCTTCGACAATGATGACGCCGCCGAACTGGAGCGTTTGAGCCAGAGCCTGGGCGCGCTCGGACGGGAACGCGCCAGCGACTTGCTGACCGGCGCATCCTTCACCGCCCTGGGCGAGGCGCACATGGCACGTAACCAATTTGAGCGAGCCTACGAAGCCTCCATGCAAGCCTTCTCGCACGTTACACGCAGCGGAAACCAGGTAGAAATGGCCCGCCTGATGGTGCGCCAGGGGAATTACTTGAGGATGATGGGGCGCATCCACGATGCGCAGGGCTGGTTCTTGAGGACTTTGCAGGTAACACGCGACGCAACCGAACCCGACCTGGTCATTTCCCGCGCCGATGCCCACCACCAGATGAGCATGACCGAAAACTTATTGGGGTTCCCAAACCGCGCACTGGAATACAGCCAACGCTCACTAGAAGATGCCCAAAATGCCGGTTATCTTTACGGCAAAATCATGACCCATAGCGCTCTCGGATATTCATATTACTTGAAAGGCGACCTGGCAAAAGGGCAGGAAGCCTGCCTGAAAGGGTTGTCACTGCTCGGACAGATTGCCGCCTGGCGCATGGTCGTTTACCTGGACGTTTACTGCGCGATGAACGAAATGGAGATGGGATTGATTGGGCTGGCCTGGAAACACGCCCAACATGCCATTGACCTGGGGCGTAAATACGGGCATGCAAAAACGATGTCGATGGGATACCGGGTACTGGGCGACATTTACGCCTACCTGTTGAATTTCAAGAAAGCCCGTCATGCCTATGACCAGGGTATTGCCGCCGCAGGAGAACACTTTATTCGCAGTGAAAACCTGCATCGGCGCGGCTACTGCCTGGCTTGCGAAGGCGACGAAAGCGGCCTGGCGCAAATTGCGCAGGCGATGGAATCTGCCGAAAGCCTGGGGCTGGGAGCCGTCCTGACGCTGGGAGGCATCAGCGAACTGGCTGCGCTGGTCGAATTAGGCGACGGGGAGGGGTTTGAAGCGCGGGCGCAGTGGTTCCTGACCGAGGCGCCGCCGCGCATTGGAGCAGAACTCCCAATTTGCACCGTCAAGCGGCTGCGTTCGAAATTACTCTTGCGGCAGGGAAAACCAGCAGAAGCCCTGCAAATGCTTGGGAATACCGCTGCCTGGTATCACGAGCATCAATATCGCTGGCTGGAGTTGGAATGCCTGCAAATTCAGGCAATCGCCCTGGCGCAAACCGGTCAAGAAGCCACTGCGCAGCGCAATCAAATTGAAACTATCCTGGACGAACTCGAAAACGGGCTGGAAGACGCGCCCATTTTGTTCGAATGGCAAAGATTCTGGGAAAGATATCACCCGCCTGAGCAAAATGAAAATCCCTGATAAAAAAACGTCCCAAAGGCTTTGCTCCTTCGGGACGTTCGATTTACACTTGCGGCAAGTTCCTGCGCAGCAGGCTATACATGCCCAAGCCGCGCGCCGCGCCTTCTGCCACGCACGTCAGGGGGTTATCCACCAGGTAGGCCGGAATGCCCAGCGACTTGGTCAGCAGTTTGTCAATGCCGCGCAAAAGCGCGCCACCACCCGTCAGGGCCATGCCCCGGTCAATGATATCGGAAACCAGTTCCGGCGGGGTCTTTTCCAATACCCGGCGGCAGGTCTCCGTCGTGGCTTTGAGTGGGTCTTGCAGAGCCTCGACGATTTCGCCCGTTGTCAGCGTTACCGGGCGGGGCAGGCCAGTCACCTGGTCCTGTCCCTGCACTTCCATGCTTTGCTCGGTATCCTGTGGAACGGCGGCGCCGATTTTAATTTTCATCTGTTCCGCGGTAAAAGGCGAGATGATGATGCCGTATTTGCGGCGTACATAGTTGACGATGGCTTCATCCATCTGCTGGCCGCCAGCGCGCATGGTCTCGGCAGATACAATGCCATACATCGCCAGCACGGCAGCCTGGGTTGCGCCGCCTCCCAGGCAGGCTACCATATTACCAGAGGGAGAATTGATGGGCAAATCAACGCCCAGGGCGGCAGCCAATGGCTGCTGGATGAGATAGGCATCGCGCGCGCCCGCCTGAAGGATGGCCTCGTGAACGGCGCGGCTTTCCACGCTGGTCACGCCAAACGGTACAGTAATCATCACATTTGGCTTGAAAATGCGCAACGGGCTGCTCACGCGTTGCAACAAAGCCCACAGCAATCGCTCTGTAATTTCATAATCGGCAATCACGCCGTTTTGGAGCGGGCGCGCAACTTCGATGGTATCGGGAACACGGCCCTCCATATCTTGGGCAGGTTTACCAACTTCGACGATTTTTTGGTCAGCAACATCAATTGCAACCACCGTCGGTTCTTCGACGATAACCCGCTGCCCTTCGGCAACGCGCGTGTACATGGTACCCAGGTCAATGCCCAGGTCTTTCGAAAATCCTGCCATGGGGTGGGTTTATTCTTCGTACGTTCGTTTGGAGAAGCGGAAGCGCTTTGCGGCGTCAAGGCGCAGGTTGGAGCGGCGCAGGGCGTTTTCAAGCGCTAATAATGTATCGGCATCGTCGGGGTTGACCTTTGCCAGGGCTTCTTCGGCGTGCCTGCGGGCAGCCTCAGCCCGCGCGACATCAATTTCCTGGACATTTTCGGCGGCGTCGGCCAGCACGGTGACGATACCGGGTTGGATTTCTGCCACGCCGCCCGCCACCGCAAAGACCTGTTCTGCGCCCTTCGTGCGCACTTTGATAATCCCATATTTCAGCGTGGTGAGCAAGGGCGCGTGATGCGGTAAGACGCCCATCTCGCCATCCATGCCGGGCAGGACGACGATGTCCACATCGCCTTCATAGACCATGCGGTCTTGCGAAACAATTTCACAACGAATAGACATAAGAGTTCTCCGGTGTCATGTGTCAGGTGCCAGGCTCATCCTTGCCCAACACCTGACACCGGAACACTTGAGGCGAAGTTACGCGCCCTGGGCCAGTTTTTCGGCCTTGGCGCGGGCGTCATCAATATTGCCGACCATTTGGAAGGCCTGTTCGGGCAGGTCGTCGCAATTCCCATCGAGAATCTCGCGGAAGGAACGAATGGTGTCACGCAGTGGAACGTAAACGCCCTGAATACCGGTGAACTGTTCGGCGGTGACGAAAGGCTGGGAGAAGAAGCGCTCAATTTTGCGGGCGCGGCTGACCAACAGTTTGTCGTCTTCAGAGAGTTCGTCTACGCCGAGGATGGCGATGATGTCTTGTAAGTCTTTGTAACGCTGCAAGACACGCTGCACTTCGCGGGCGGTGGCGTAATGGTCAGCGCCGACGATGTTTGGGTCGAGGATGCGGCTGGTGGAGGTGAGCGGGTCTACGGCCGGGTAAATGCCTTTTTCGGCGATAGAGCGTTCCAGCGCGATGGTCGCGTCGAGGTGGGTGAATGTCGCCACCGGCGCCGGGTCAGAATAATCGTCCGCTGGGACGTAAACGGCCTGCATGGAGGTAATCGAACCGGTGCGGGTGGAGGTAATGCGCTCTTGCAGTTCGCCCATTTCGGTTGCCAGGGTGGGCTGGTAGCCTACCGCCGAGGGCATACGGCCCAACAACGCCGAGACTTCGGAACCAGACATGGTGAAGCGGAAAATGTTGTCAATGAAGAGCAACACGTCTTTGCCCTGGTCACGGAAGTATTCGGCCATTGCCAGCGCCGAAAGGGCCACGCGCAAGCGCACGCCCGGCGGCTCGTTCATCTGGCCGAAGACCATCACGGTATCTTTCATTACGCCCGATTCAATCATTTCGCGGAAGAGTGCGCTGCCCTCGCGGGTGCGTTCACCGACGCCCGCAAAAACCGAATTGCCTTTGTGGACGCGCGCGATGGATGAAATCAGTTCGGTAATGACAACGGTCTTGCCCACGCCCGCGCCGCCAAAAATGCCGGTCTTACCGCCTTTGGTGAAGGGCGCAATCAGGTCAATGACCTTGATGCCGGTTTCGAAAATCTGAACGCTGGTGGATTGCTGGTCGAAGGAGGGTGCCAGGCGGTGAATCGGGTATCGGTCCGAAGCATCCACCGTGCCTTTTTCGTCAATCGGCTGACCCAATACGTTAAAGATGCGCCCTAAGGTGGCCGGACCAACCGGAACCCGAATGGGAGCGCCGGTGGCGGTCGCCGGAAGGCCGCGCTGAAGACCGTCGGTCGAGTCCATCGCCACGGTTCGCACCCAGTTGTTGCCCAGGTGCTTTTGCACTTCCAAAACCAATGCATCTTTGCCTTCGCGCGGCACTTCGATTGCTTCGTACACTTCGGGCAGTTCCCCCTCGGGGAAAGCGACATCTACCACGCCGCCCAAAATCTGAACTACACGTCCGGTTGCATGAGCCATTATTTTCCTCCAGATGCCTGAGCCAGCGCCTCGGCGCCGCCCGCGATATCGAGCATGTCGTTGGTAATCACTTGCTGGCGAACTTTGTTGTATTGCAACTGCAAATCGCCGACCAGTTCGAGCGCGTTATCGGTGGCGTTGCGCATGGCAACCATGCGCGCGGCATGTTCCGAGGCCAGCGACTCGAGAATGGCCTGATAAACCTGCAAGGCCGTAAAACGCGGGATGATTTCATCCAAAATTTCACGTTCCGCCGGTTCGTAAATATATGCTGCCGAGATATGGCGTGCCTGTTCAAAGTCCGCCACCCGTCCGGCGCCACTTTCCACTTCGAGTGGCAGCAGTTTTTTGAAGGTCGGTTCCTGTTTGACCATGTTGACGAAGTCGGTATAGACCAGGTAGACTTCGTCGGCGCGGCCTTCCAGGAATTCCTGCACTGCCAGCCGCCCAATGGCAGAGACATCTGGAAACGAGGGCGCGGCGGGCAGGTTGCTAAAATCGGCAATGACGTTGAGGCGGCGGCGCACGAGCAGGTCACGGCCTTTGCGGCCAACCGCGATGTAACTGACCGGGGTGGGCCAATCTCTAAACTGGCGCAGCGCAAAACGAATCAGATTGGTGTTATACGCGCCTGCCAGCCCACGGTCACCGCTGATGACAACCACCAGGGTCTTTTTGATTTCCGGGCGAGCGGTCAACAGCGGGTGCAGGGTATCACGCCCTGGCTGGCTGGAAATATGGGTCAACACCTGCCAGGCTTTGGTGGCGTAGGGCCGCGTCCCCATCAGAGCGGCAATCGCCTTGCGCACTTTGCTGGCGCTGACTGCTTGCAAGGCGCGCGTCACCTGCGAAATATTTTTAACGCTCCGAATGCGGAGTCTCATCTCACGAGCAGAAGCCATTTGGTTTTTCTCCGCAGACTAGGCTTGCCAGGTGGATTTGAATGTGGAAAGCGCCTCGCGCAGTTTCTTTTCGTTGTCGGGCGTAATCTGTTTCTTTTCGACGATGTCTTTGCCAATTTCGGGGTACGACTGGTCGAGGAATTTAATCAGGTCGGCCTCCCACTGGCGCATCTTTTCAACCGGCACTTCATCGGCAAAGCCCTGTGTGCCGGCATAGATGACCATTACCTGATGCTCCAATGCAACCGGCGCGTACTGCGGCTGTTTGAGAATTTCTTGCATGCGCCGCCCGCGATTCAACTGGCCCTGAGTGGCTTTATCGAGGTCAGAGCCGAATTGGGCAAAGGCGGCCAGCTCACGGTATGCGGCCATATCCAGGCGCAGGCGTCCCGCCACCTGGCGCATGGCTTTCAGTTGGGCCGCGCCGCCCACACGCGAGACGGAGATACCCACGTTCACGCCTGGGCGGATACCGGCGTTGAACAGGTTTGATTCAAGGTAAATCTGCCCATCGGTAATCGAAATTACATTGGTGGGGACATAAGCCGAAACGTCGCCGAGCAGGGTTTCGATAATGGGAAGCGCGGTCAGCGAGCCGCCGCTGCCAGCCACTTTGGCGATGGTGTATCCCTCGCCTTTTTCTTGAGCAGCATGTTCGGCGTCATGTTTAGCCATTGGGCCAGCATAAATTTTGCCCTCTACGGCCTCTTCGCGCGTGGCTTCGCCTTCAAAACCAGCCTTAACCACTGCATAATTGACCGATAAGCGCGCGGCACGCTCTAAAAGGCGGGAGTGCAGATAGAACAGGTCGCCGGGGTAGGCTTCGCGTCCGGGCGGGCGGCGCAGGAGCAGCGAAACCTGGCGATAAGCCCAGGCGTGTTTGGAAAGGTCGTCATAAACTACCAGCGCGTCGCGGCCCGTTTCCATGAATTCTTCGCCCATGGCACAGCCAGCGTAGGGGGCAATATATTGCAGCGCCGCCGATTCATCTGCCGAGGCCACCACCACAATCGTATGGTCCATCGCGCCGTAGCGTTCCAGCAGGGCTACGGTGCGGGCAACGGCGGCTTTCTTTTGCCCAATTGCCACATAAATACAAACCAGGTCTTTGCCTTTTTGATTGATGATGGTATCAATCGCAATGGCCGTCTTGCCAGTCTGACGGTCGCCAATAATCAGTTCGCGCTGGCCGCGCCCAATCGGAATCATCGCGTCAATGGCTTTGATACCGGTCTGAACGGGGGTATCTACGTCCTGGCGCTGCACCACGCCCGGCGCAATCCGTTCAATGGGGCGATAGCCGCTAAACTGGATCGGACCCTTGCCATCAATCGGCTCACCGAGCGCGTTCACTACGCGCCCAATCAACCCGTCACCAACGGGAACAGAAGCAATGCGCCCGGTGCCGCGCACGGTCATCCCTTCGGTGATACCAGAGTATTCACCCATAATGATGACACCCACGCTGTTTTCTTCGAGGTTGAAGGCCGTGCCAATCACGCCGTTTTCGAACCGCACCAGCTCTTGCGCCCGGATGTTGGCCAGCCCTTCGACGCGCGCAATACCGTCACCGGCTTCCACAACCGTGCCAATATCGCTGACGCTGACCACTGGCTCAAACGCATCAATTTGCTTCTGAAAATCGCTGGTGATTTGCTTAATCAGGTCTGTCATTTTGCCTCCACGCCAAAATTTATCCTGCCTTTGGTGTTTTTCGACCCAGGGGTCGTTTCTAATGAATCGATGGGCATTTTTGTTAAATTGAAACGGTTCTGGCCGTTTCCAGAACGGGCTAATCATACCTGAAAGGGGGGTAAATGTCTAGTTACGTAAATCACAGACGCATGGCTTTCTCCTTATCGCTGCTGGCGCCGCTTTGTTTAACAGGACAGACAGGATAAACAGGGAAACCCGCAAAAAACGCAAAGAGGCCCTTTAAACCTTGGCGTTCTTCGCGCTCTTTGCAGGAAAAAATCTAAAATGTACGGTAGAGAAAACCCCGCAAACGTTTTTCAAATCGTAGGGTATAATAGCGCCTGTTCAAAATTCAGTCGTTGAATATAGGAGAAAGTCATGACGAAAGCCAATCTCATCGCCCCCTATGGCGGTCAACTGGTCAACCTGGTGGTCGAAGGCGCGGAGCGCGAGGAACTGCTGGCGCGCGCGGCACAACTGCCCTCCATCAAAATTTCCATGCGCGCCCTGTGCGACCTGGAACTGCTGGCAACCGGCGGTTTTTCGCCGCTGACGACCTTTATGGGCAAAGCCGATTACGAGCGTGTTCTGCGCGAAATGCGCCTGACCGACGGCACGCTCTGGCCGCTGCCCATCACTCTGACCGTTGACCCCAAAGAACTGCCAACCGTGGGCGAAGACCTCGTCCTGCGTAACGCGAACAACGATGTGATAGCGATTCTCACCCTGGACGAAGTCTATCACTGGGACGCCGAAAAAGAAGCCGCCCTGGCCTACGGCTCCACCGATTCCAAACACCCGATGGTCTCAGAGATGACTCGCTGGGGCAAGGTGTGCATTAGCGGTCCACTTAAAGTGCTGAACCTGCCCAAATATCACGATTTTGTGGAGTTGCGCCACACACCCGCCCAGGTGCGCGCCAAACTCGAAGCGATGGGCAACGACAACGTGGTCGCTTTCCAAACCCGCAACCCGCTCCACCGCATTCACGAAGAACTGACCAAACGGGCCGCCGCCGCCGTCAACGGCTCGTTGCTCATCCACCCGGTGGTGGGCATGACCAAACCAGGAGATGTGGACCACTACACGCGCACGCGCACCTACAAAGCCCTGGTGGAGAATTATTACGATAAGAACACCACCCTGCTCAGCCTGCTTCCGCTGGCCATGCGCATGGCTGGCCCTAAAGAAGCCCTGCTGCACGCCATTGTCCGCCGCAATCACGGCGTTAACCACTTCATCGTTGGGCGCGACCACGCCGGCCCTGGCAACGATAGCACCGGTAAACCCTTCTATGGCCCCTACGACGCCCAGGTTTTGATGAAAGAACACGAAGCCGAGTTGGGCGTTAAGATGGTTCCCTTTGAAATGCTGGTTTACCTGCCCGATGAAGACCGTTATGTCGAAGAAAAAGACATCCCCAAAGGCGCCAAGACCCTCAACATCTCTGGCACGCAAGTCCGCGATGAGTACCTCGCCAAAGGCAAACTGCTGCCCGAATGGTTCACCCGCCCCGAAACCGCCGAAATTCTGCGCCAGAGTTACCCGCCGCGCCACAAGCAGGGCTTCTGCCTGTGGTTCACCGGACTGAGCGGCGCGGGCAAAAGCGCCACCGCCCAAATTATCGCCGAACTGCTGCTCGAACATGGCCGCGAAGCCACCGTCCTTGACGGCGATGTCGTCCGCACCCACCTGAGCAAAGGCCTCGGCTTCAGCAAAGAAGACCGCGACACCAACATCCTGCGCATCGGGTTCGTAGCGGGTGAAATCGCCCGGCATGGCGGAGCCGTCATTTGCGCGGCCATCAGCCCCTATCGCGCCGCCCGCGAGGAAGCCCGCAAATTCGTGGGCGAAAACTTCATTGAAATCTTCATGGATACCCCGGTTGAAGTCTGCGAACAACGCGATGTGAAAGGCCTATATGCCAAAGCCCGCCTGTCGCTGGCCGAAGGCAAGCCGATGGGCTTCACCGGCATTGATGACCCCTACGAAGCTCCGGTGAACCCCGAAATCACACTGCAAGGCTACGGCTCCACGCCCGAAGAAAACGCCCACAAGGTGATTGCATACCTTCAGGAGAAGGGCTACTTGCTGAAAGCCTGATTGGAAATTGGTGACGGCTGGCCGGGAAGTTGCCCGACCAGCCGTCACAGGCCGGTCTTATTTGTCCCGTCTTTCTTCTTTCTTCCCGGTTTTTATCGCCCTCGCCGCCGGATGGATGGTCTGGTACGTCACCCCAGCAGGACTTGGGTTGACCAACGATTCTGCCGCCTACATCGGGGGAGCGCGCTCCATCCTGGCCGGAACCGGCTACAGTGACATCTGGCTAGACAGCCGCCTCGAGCCGGTCACCCACTACCCGCCGCTGCTCTCGCTCACCTTGAGCGGAATCAGCCTGTTGAGCGGTCTCGACCCCTATCGTGCTGCCCGCGCCCTACACATCGCGCTGTTTGCCGCCAACACCGGGCTGATCGGTTGGCTGGGATGGAGAATGACCAAATCGCAGGCAGCGGGTATTTTCCTGGCCCTGCTATTTGCCACCAACGCCCAACTACTTAAAATCCATGCCTATGTGCTGAGCGAACCATTGTTTCTGTTTTTTTCGCTTTTATCTTTTCTGTTTTTCTCCATTTCAGCAAAGCGCTCAACCCCAAAAGTCACTGATTACTGGTTACTGCTCACTGGCTTTGCCACTGGCCTGGCCTTCCTTACCCGCTACTCTGGCCTGGCGCTGATTGCCACTTTTCTGGCGGCGATTTTCCTCTTCCAGTCCGATTGGCGCTCCCGTTTGCTCAAAATTGGGCAATTCCTGACTGGCGCCCTCCCACCGACTGCGGCCTGGTTCATTCGCAATGCCATCGTCGCCGAATCGGCCACCAACCGCGTCTTCCGATATAATCCCATTGAACTGCCAAATATCCGCCTGGGCTTGCGGAATTTCTCCCAATTCCTGATTCCATTCCCATCCTGGCAGAACTGGCTGTTCGAGAGTGGATTGCTTTCGGCGTTTCTGATTGGCCTCGGCCTGGTTTTACTGGCCAGGTTGATATTCTACGCCTGGAAACAACTCTTTCAATCACCCAATCACCAAATTACTCAATCACCAAATCCGCTGGCCTTCACAACCACCCTCTATGTATTTGGCTACCTGGGCGCGGTTGTCTTCTCGATGAGTTTTTTCGACGCCAGCACCAAATTTCAGCACCGCATTTTAGCGCCGCTCTATGTCTCCTGGCTGATTCTTTGGGTATATGGATTACACAAATTAAACAAAACAACACGGTTATTTTCTTACGTTGGATTGAGCCTGGCGGCCATCAGCCTGGTTTTTACCACATACCAGGCACAAATTATCATAGACGAATTACATCACTCGGCTGGGCTTGGCTATGGCTCGTGGAAATGGCGGCAATCGGTTATCATGGCAAGGCTCAACAGCTTGCCGCCAGAAGTCGCCATTTACACCAATTCGCCCCCGGCGGTCTATCACGTCACCGGGCGTGCCAGCCGCGTGCTTCCCAGCCCGGTTAACCCGGTGAGCGGACAGGTGCGCAGCAATTACCAACAAGACCTGGCCCAACTGCGCGCCGATTTGCTCACCGGGCGGGCGGTGCTGGCCCTGTTCGACACCACCGACATCGAAGACGCGCTCGGCGTGGAAAATCTCGAAGACTTCGCATCTGGCCTGACCGTGCTGGAAAAGACCCAGGGCGATATTCTCTATGGAAAACCGTAATGCGGCATTCATTCCGCACTGTACTACAGATAGCGCCATCATACGATAAGCCCTACCCGGTGCTGCGCGCCGCCTCTCCATTATTTTCGATTGCAGTTCATCGGAAAGGAGAAGGCAGGGAGGGGCAGGAGAAACGATGAAAATTCAACAAAAATTCGATTTAACAGGCCGCGCGGCCATCGTCACCGGCGGCGTGGGTTTGCTGGGCGCGGAATTTTGCCGCACCCTGGCCGAGGCGGGCGCTGCCGTTGCAGTGGTAGATTTATCGGCTGAAAAATGCGCCGCCCTCGCCGCCGACCTGACCGGGGCCGGCTACAAAGCCCTGGGCGTGGCCACCGACATTACCCGCCCCGATTCGGTCAACGCGATGGTAGAAACCGTTGTCGGCGCGTTTGGGCGAGTGGACATTCTCGTCAACAGCGCCGCGCTCGACCCAAAGTTCGACCCAGAGGCCCTCTCCAAAGGAATTGCCCCCGGCAAATTCGAGGAGTACCCGCTCGACCAGTGGAACGCCGCTCTCAATGTAAACCTGACCGGCACGTTCCTCGTCACCCAGGCCGTTGCAAAGCAGATGGTGGCACAGGGCAACAAGGGCAGTATCATCAACATCTGCTCCACCTACGGATTGAACGGCCCCGACCAGCGCATTTACCGCAAAGCCGATGGATCGCAACCCGCCTTCAAGCCGATTTACTACACCGTTACCAAAGCCGGCATCGTCGGTTTCACCAAATATCTGGCTGCTTATTACATGGAAACCGAAATCCGCGTCAACATGCTCACCCCCGGCGGCGTGTACAATAACCATGATGAAACCTTCGTCAAAAACTACGCAGCCAAGACGATTTTAGGACGCATGGCACGCAAGGACGAGATGAACGGCGCGCTGCTCTTCTTGGCATCTGATGCCTCCTCATACATGACCGGGAACAATGTGGTGGTAGATGGCGGGTGGACGGCCTGGTAAATTCCAGTAATCAGTGAGCAGCGTTCAGTGTTCAGTGAAACCCGCTGATGACTGATGACTGATAACTGATAACTGGTCACTCAAAACTGGTGACTGATGACTGAAGTATTGGCACTCATCCCCGCGCGCGGCGGGTCGAAAGGCATCCCGCGCAAGAATATCCGCTCGTTTTGCGGCTACCCGCTAATTGCGTACTCGATTGCGGCGGGATTGCAGGCCCAAACGGTGACGCGCGTCCTCGTCAGCACCGATGACGAGGAAATTGCCGCCGTAGCCCGCGCATCGGGCGCCGAAACGCCCTTCCTGCGCCCGGCGGAGTTTGCCCAAGATAAAACCACCGACCTGCCGGTGTTTGTCCACGCCCTGCAATGGCTGGAGCAAAACGAAAGCTACCGCCCCGATGTGGTGGTGCAGTTACGCCCCACTTCGCCGATTCGACCGGTCGGATTGGTGGATGAGGCAGTGAGAATCCTGCTGAAGCACCCAGAGGCAGATTCAGTGCGGGGCATTGTTCCGGCGGGGCAAAACCCCCATAAAATGTGGCGGCTACCGGGCGGAATCGATTCCCCAATGAAAAATCTGCTCGATGTAGAAGGCATTGAAGAGCCGTATAATGCCCCTCGCCAGATTCTCCCCGATATCTACTGGCAAACCGGACATATAGACGCCATTCGCCCATCCGCCATTTTGAACGGTTCGATGAGCGGCAGCAACATTTACCCGCTGCTGATTGACCCGAATTTTACGGTTGACCTGGATAACCTGCGCGATTGGGCGCGCGCCGAATGGCTGGCGCTCAATGGCGGCCTGTCCATGGTCTGGCCAGGACGCGCCAAACGCCCCATGCCCGCCCAAATTGACCTTTTGGTGCTGGATTTCGACGGCGTGGTGACGGATAACCGGGTGTGGGTGAGCGAGGAGGGCCGTGAGATGGTGGCGGCCTGGCGCAGCGACAGTCTCATTATGGACAAACTGCGCGCGGCTGGCACAGAAGTGGTCATCCTTTCATCGGAAGTTAACTCGGTGGTGGCGGCCCGGGCGCGGAAGATGAAAGTGGAAGCGATTCACGGCATCGGCCTGAATGATAAAGCCGAAGTGCTGAAAAACCTGCTCGAATCGCGTAAAATCGAACCGTCGCGGGTGGCGTACATCGGCAACGACCTGAACGACTTGCCTTGTTTCGATGTCGTTGGCTGGGCGGTGGCGGTGGCAAATGCCCAACCCGAAGTGCTGCGCGCCGCCGATTTTGTGACCACCAAGGCTGGCGGTCACGGCGCGGTGCGCGAAATTTGTGATTTGATTTTATCTAGAAAATAAATTCGGAGAAAAAAATGACTCGAGCAATCAAACTCGGTAACAAACTGGTCGGCGATGGGCATCCCGCCTACATCATCGCCGAAATCGGCATCAACCATAATGGCGATTTGGGCATTGCAAAGGAAATGATTAAGGCCGCCGCCCATGCCGGGGCCGACGCCGTCAAGTTCCAAAAGCGCACGCCCGAAGTCTGCACGCCGCCCGAACAGCAAAAGCAAATGCGCGAAACACCCTGGGGATACATCACCTATCTCGATTATCGGCACAAGGTAGAATTTGGGCTGGAAGAATACCGCGAAATTGACCGCTATTGCCGCGAATTGGGCATTGATTGGTTCGTTTCGGTTTGGGATGAACCTTCGGTAGATTTTATGGAACAGTTCGATACCCCGGCCTATAAAATCCCCTCGGCTTCAATGACCGACCACAACCTGTTGCGGCATGTGCGCAAAACGGGCCGCCCACTGATTGTTTCAACCGGCATGTCTACCATGGATGAAATTCATCGCGCGATGAACGCCGTTGGGTTAGAGAATCTCCTCATCATGCACACCACCAGCGCCTACCCATGCGACCCCGATGAACTGAACCTGCGCATGATTGAAACGCTGCGGCGCGAATTTCCTGATACACCCATTGGCTATTCGGGCCACGAGGTGGGCCTCGTCCCCTCGGCGGTGGCCGTGGCGCTGGGCGCTTGCTCGGTGGAGCGGCACTTTACCCTCGACCGGGCCATGTGGGGCAGCGACCAGGCTGCCTCTGTTGAACCGGGCGGATTCGAGCGGCTGGTAAAATACATCCGCGTCACCGAAGCAGCCCTGGGCGATGGCGTGAAGCGCGTCTATGACAGCGAACTGTCCTCGCTCAAAAAACTGCGCCGGGTGAAAAGCACGGAGTGAACAGTGAACAGTGAACAGTGATCAGTGAACAGTGATCAGTGAACAGTGATCAGTCAAACATCCTGTTCACCAATAACTATTCACTAATAACTGATCACTGATAACTGATCACTGATAACTGATAACTGATAACTGATAACTGATAACTGCTCACCGATAACTGATAACTGATAACTGCTCACCGATAACTGATCACTGATAACTGATGAACCCCTCCCTCTACCGCCTCCTGCGTCCTCCTGCGCGTTACCTCCAGGCCGTTTGGCGCTGGAAGCGCCTGGCCTTCACCGAAGCGCCGCCGGTCTTTGGCAACGCCAAACCGAAGAGCGGCTCGCATTTGCTGACACAGATTCTCGGCGGGTTTTGCCGGATTGCGCCTTATGCTTATGTCGAATCTGAGCCAGTGCGCACGGTGAAGGCTTCTGGTGGGCGTTTCAGCGCGGAAGAGACCCTCGGCCAGCTCAAACGTATCCCGCCCGGCGTTATCGGCTGGGGCTATGTGGATGCGACTCCTGAAAACGTGGCCTTCCTCTGCCAGCCAGAGCGTGTCAACTATTTCATCTACCGTGACCCGCGCGATATGCTCGTCTCGCACATTTTCTTTGCCACCGACATGCACGAAGGCCACGGGATGCACGAGTATTACCAGAACCTTTCGGACTTCGACGAGCGGCTGAAGGTGGCGATAACCGGCATCGACCAGGACGGGCTGTACATGGTCAGCGTCAAACAGCGTTATGAGGGCGTTTTTCAGTGGCTGGAGCAGCCCTCGGTGCTCTGCATCCGCTTCGAGGAGTTAATCAACCACCGGGAGCAGGTTCTCAACCAGATGCTCGACCAGGTTGAAAAAACTGGTTACCAAATCCCCACCCCGCGTGAAAAAGCGCTCGAAATCCTGCGGGAAGCCATCCAGCCGAAAAAATCGAAAACCTTCCGCTCCGGCAAAACCGGCGAATGGAAAAAATATTTCAAAGACGAGCACAAGTCCCTGTTCAAGGAAGTCGCCGGGGATTTGCTGGTGAAGTTGGGCTATGAAAGCAGCAACGACTGGTAACCCTGAAACGCGAAACGTGAAGATTGACTTACGTTTCACGTTTTATTTTTAGGAAAATCTCTTGCTGGAAAAAATCCTTCCCCAGAACTTAAATCGCCGCATCGCCCGCCTGCTCAACAACTGGCGCATTTATCGCATGGCCATCCGTGTTGCCCGCGCCGCCCCCGCGCCGCGCGATATGCGCCCCATCGCCTTCTTCAAAGCCTCCAGCGGCCTGGATGACCTTTCGTGGAACAGCGCCTTCCACCTGCTCACCTCGTGGGGCTTGCGCCTGCAAGGCATCCCGGTGGCCTATTTTGCCTGTAACCGGGGCATGAGCCGCTGTGTGCTGGGGACGAATCGCAACGACCCGGCCCAAAACCCGCGCTGCCGCTCGTGCGTCTTCCAGGCGCAGACGCTGTACACAGGGGCACAGGTACATTGGTTTCACTTTGAACGGAACACGCAACTCGAAAAAGCGCTCCAAAATTTGTCTTTGGCCGAATTGATGACTTTTACCTGGCAAGGTATCCCCCTCGGCGAGCTGTGCCTGCCCGGACTGCGCTGGATTTTGCGCCGCCATAATCTCATAGATGATGACGCGACGCGGTTTTTCTTCCGCGAGTACATCCTCTCCGCGTTCAACCTGGCTCAACGCTTCGAGCGTTTCCTCGACTCGGTCAACCCGCAGGCCGTGGTCGTGTTTAACGGGCAGTTCTATCCCGAAGCGACCGCCAAATGGGTGGCCAAACAGCGAGGCGTTCGGGTAATCTCGCACGAGGTAGGACTCCAGCCGATGACCGGATTCTTCACCGATGGCGAATCCACCGCTTATCCAATCGAAATCCCCGAATCGTTCGATTTGAACGAGGCGCAGAATGCCCGGCTAGATGATTATCTGGGGAAACGCTTCCAGGGCAACTTCAGCATGGCCGGAATCAAATTCTGGCCCGATATGCGCGGCCTGGATGAAGCCTTCTTGCAAAAAGCCGCTGGGTTCAAGCAAATCGTCCCGGTCTTTACCAACGTCATCTTCGATACCAGCCAGCCGCACGCCAACACCGTCTTCCCCGATATGTTCGCCTGGCTCGACCTGGTGTTGCAAACCGCCCAAACGCACCCAGAGACGCTCTTCGTCATCCGCGCCCATCCCGATGAAACCCGCCCCGGCAAAGAAAGCCAGGAGAGTGTGGCCGAGTGGGTGGAACAGCACCGCGCTACTGAGTTGCCGAATATCGTGTTTGTGCCGCCACACGAATATTTGAGTTCGTATGAACTGATTGCGCGTGCCAAGTTCGTGCTGATTTACAACTCCACCATCGGCCTGGAGGCCTCCATTTTAGGCGCGGCAGTGTTGTGCGCGGGCAAAGCGCGTTTTACGCAATACCCCACCGTCTTTTTTCCGAAAGCGGTGGATGAATACCGCGCCACGCTGGAAAATTTTCTGAACGCCGATGCCATCAACGTCCCCGCCGAATTTCGCCGCCACGCGCGCCGATTCTTATACTACCAGTTATTCCGCACCTCGCTGCCCTTCGGCAATTTTTTAGAGCGCGGCATCCTACCCGTCAATGCCCGCCTGAAGATGTTTGAGCCAGGCCAGTTAATCCAAACGCCCGCCATTCAAACCATTACCCAAGGCTTGCTTGAGGGCGGTGATTTCCTGCTGAAAGAATGAACTGCTCCATCGTCATCCGCGCCTATAACGAAGCCCGCCACCTGCCGCGCCTGCTGGAAGGAATTAAACGGCAAACCGTGCAGGATGTGGAAATTATCCTGGTCGATTCCGGCTCCACCGATGACAGCGTGGCGATTGCTGAATCTTTCGGCGCGAAAATCGTCCACATCTCCCCGCTGGAATTCACCTTTGGGCGCTCGCTCAACCTGGGGATGGCCGCCGCCACCCGCGAACTGGTCATCATCGCCTCGGCCCACGTCTACCCGGTCTATCCCGACTGGCTGGAGCGTTTACTCGAACCCTTCGCCGATTCCACCATCGGCCTGACCTACGGCAAGCAGCGCGGCCAACGTCCCGATGCTCTTACGGGAGCAGAAACGAGCAAATTCTCCGAACACGAGATTTTTGCCCGCTGGTTCCCAGATGTCTCAGTCCCGCGCCAATCGCACCCCTTTTGTAACAACGCCAACGCCGCCATCCGCCGCTCGCTGTGGGAGCTTCATCCGTATGATGAGACCCTGACCGGCCTCGAAGACCTGGCCTGGGCCAAATGGGCGCAAAGCCAGGGCTGGGGCATCGCCTATGTGGCCGAAGCGGAGATTATTCACATCCACAACGAAACGCCCAAGGCCGTGCGCAACCGCTACCGGCGCGAGGCAATGGCCTTCAAACGGATTTATCCCGAAGCGCACTTCAACGCCTATGACTTCCTCCGCATGACAGCGGGCAACATCTTCAACGACCTGTGGCACGCTGCGAAACAAAAAGTGCTGCTCAAGAGTTTTGCCAGCATTTTCTGGTTCCGCTTGAACCAATTTTGGGGAACCTACCAGGGCTACCGCCAAGCGCTTGAATGGAACTGGAGCCTCCGCCAAACCTTCTACTACCCGCGCGGCACCGATGCGGTTGATGGCCCCAAACGCGAAGTCGAGCCGATTCAGTATTCGTAGCGCAGGATTTATCCTGTGAGTCGGGAGTAACATGAACACCGCATCCATGCGCATCGAATTTAGCGGCAAAATCTGGTACTGGCGCGGTCCGGCCCCTTACTACTTCGTGACCGTCCCGGCGGGAGAGAGCAGCGACATCAAAGCCGTCTCGAACCTCGTAACCTACGGCTGGGGCGTGATTCCCGTCCATGCGCAGATTGGCGGGACCGAGTGGCAAACCTCCCTGTTCCCCAAAGATGGCCAATACCTGGTTCCGATTAAAGACGCCGTCCGCAAAGCGGAGGGACTGGCCGAAGGCGACGTGGTGACGATTTGGTTAGAGATTCGGTGGTAAAGAGCCGAAAGCGAGATTTTCGTTAGAGTTTTGTTAAACGGGGGACTTTTACCTTGATAATCATTACGCCCTACTTATAGTTAAGCAAAATTAACAAAAAAAGCAGGCTTAACTGATGACCAATTCTCCCCTCTCACCGAAACCATCTGCCAGGGCATCAACCAGGTGACGCACCGCGCCTTTCATGAGCATATCCGCTTCGTGAAAGCCAGTGGGCTGACCATGTCACAGTTCAATATTCGAATGCAACTGCACTACCAGCGCGAATGCGGCATTTCAGACATCAGCGCGCGCATGGATATTCAATGCCGCCGTCAGCCAGTTGGTGGACAAACTCGTTCAGGCTGGGCTGCTGGAGCGGGCCGAGGACCCCAACGACCGGCGCGCCAACCGCGCTGGTCAACGCCCTGCTCTTCAAAGAACAGAAAGCCAAATTCGACGCATCCGCCGATGACGTGATGAGCCAGTTCAAGAAACAAGAGAGTCAGTTGACAGTGAGCAGCAATCAGTAACCGGCGAAACAGGACGAGCGGCCCTCTTGCGCCGCTCGTTTTTGTTTTGGGATTTTCTCCGTGCTATCATCCAATTGTGAACCCTGACGATGTCCGCTTTTTTCGTGACCGCTGGAAGGCCGTCGAAGAAATCGAACGGCAGGAATTGCGCACCCTGACAACGGAGCATTCTAAAAACTTCAGGCGTGTTGTCCAAACAATGACCAATGCCCGAAGACCTAATTGTATTAAAGCGATTGCCCACCGCCCCAAAGATTTGGAAGATATTCGCTCAATCGTTGCAAGCAATTCTCATTATAGACAAAACCCGCATCGAACAATGGGTCAGAGCCTTTGGGGAAGCGCTCGAAATGCCAGAGATCTGGCCCAAAATAAAATCCATCCTGGAAGGAAGCGAAAACGAGTGATGGACATCCCTGCGCTCGCTTTTTAACCCTTTCCAGTGGCAGGATTTTCTAGAACGAGTGTGCCGGTTGGTCTTGTCCTGTCAGCGTTCTACACGTACAATAATGCCAATATGCGAGACTGGAATCTCGGCCCCGGTGACCCGCTACAACTGACCATCGCTGCTGATGCGCGGCTGACCGCCACCAACTACCTAGATGACCACATTTGGGAACTGGACCTAAGCGGCGGCGACCCTTCGGCCTTGGCCTTACGAACGACCTATGGCTTGCGCGCCCGGCTGATGCGCCTCTTTCCCCGCTTTACCGAAAACGGTAAAACGGTTAACGACCCGGCGGCTTTTGTCGGCCCGCCGCGATTGCGTCGTTTCTATCCCAACTTTCTCTCGATCACATTTTCTCCCTTTGCCGGCATCGAAGTCAATGCTGACTATTGGGTTGCCGGTTCCCAGGTGGTTACCGGGCGATTGACCATCACCAATCGAAGTATCACACCCCGTCCATTGCGGCTGGAATGGGTAGGGCAACTCAGCCCGCTGGAAGGCCGCAGCATGACTGCCGAGCAACGCCAGTCAGTGGTGATTCTGCAAGGCCAGGTTGATGAGTTATTCCCAGTCCTGTTCCTCACCGGCGGCCCGCAGGCCGGGCCTGGGCCGTACTCTTCGCTGGCGCTTATACTGGAACTACCCCCCGGCGCAACCCGCCAGGCAACCTGGGCGTTGGCTTCGCTCAAGGACCCGCAGGAATCCTTCGACCTGGCGCGCCGGATTGCCGCCCGGCCCTTCGAGGCCGAGAAAACGCGCATCGAAATGCTGAACGCCAGCCAGGGCTTAGACATCATCACCGGTGACCCTGATTGGGACGCTGCCTTCGCTTTCAGCCAGAAAGCGGCTTACGGGTTATTTCACTCCCCTACCGAGCATTTGCCTTATCCCAGTTTCGTCTTTTCACGCCAGCCCGACCAGGGATATTCACGCCTGGGCAATGGCAGCGATTATCAGCATTTTTGGAGCGGCCAGTCGCCCTTTGAGGCTTACTATCTCGCCAGCCTGTTGCCTTGCAATGCCGAACTGGCGCGCGGGGTACTGCAAAACTTTATCGCCGTGCAGGACCCGCACGACGGCGCAATTGATAACAAACCCGGCCTGGCCGGGCAGCGCGAACGCTTCCTGGCAGCCCCGTACCTCGCCAGCCTGGCTTGGAAACTTTCCTGCGCCGGGCGCGATGTGGATTTCCTCGGCGCAGTGTACCCGGCGCTGGCTTCTTATTTCTGGAACTGGTTCTCCCCCACCCGCGACCACGACCGCAACGGCTTGCCCGAATGGCAGCACCAACTCCAAACCGGGTTCGAGGACAACCCTCTTTTCGAGGGCTGGCACGCCTGGGCACAGGGAGTCGATATTACCACCGTCCAAAGCCCAGCCCTCTCGGCTGCGCTCTACCACGAAGCGCATTGCCTCATGCAAATGGCCGAACGACTCGGGCGTTCCTCCGACACCATCACGCTCAAAGCGCAAGCCGAGGTGCTGCGCAAAGGCATCGAAGCCTGCTGGGATGCCGATGCCGCGCTCTACCGCTATGCCGACCGCGATACCCATCTCAGCCCGGCGGGGAAAATCCTGAGCGAGCGCCAGGCCGCCCCTCAAATCAAAATTCAAAAAGAATTCAAGCAGCCAGTGCGCCTGGTCATCCGCATTTTCGGGCAGGGCGAATCGCTCAAGCGTCCGCGCGTGACCATCACCGGCGAGATGGATAAAAAGCCGCAGTGCGAGGTGTTGGATGCGCGCGATTTTTCCTTCAGCTCCAGCGGGGCGGTTGCCACCACCGAAAAAGTTTACACCTCGCTGGGAAAATTCGAGTTCGAAGGATTAAGCCGCCGCGACCGGGTTAGCCTCCAAACCGTAGACTTGACCATTGCCGACCATAGCCTGCTCTTACCGCTTTGGGCGCACATTCCCAACGAACACGACGCCCACGCGCTGGTTTTCCGCACCATTCTGTCTGCCGAGCATTTCGACCATCCTTACGGCATCCCGGCGCTGCCGCGCCTGTTCATCCGCGATGCCGACCCAGTGAGCCTGGGAGTTCATCTGCCCTGGAACCAACTCATCGGCGAGGGTCTGTTGGAGTATGGCTATCGGCGCGAGGCCGCCCGCCTGACGGCGCACATCATGTCGGCGGTCATCCAAAATCTTAAACGCTCGCACGCCTTTTACCGCACCTATCACGCCGAAACGGGCACCGGGCAGGGAGAACGCAACGCCCTGCATGGCCTGGCCCCGATTGGCCTGTTCCTACGCGCACTAGGGGTGGAGATTATCTCGACAAATCATGTCCTGCTGCGCGGAGAAAATCCCTTCCCCTGGCCGGTTACGGTAAAATATAGAGGCCTGACGGTCACGCGCCAGATGGGCCAGACGGAAATCATCTTCCCCAACGGCCAGCCGGTCGTTCTCAACGACCCCACCAATGCGCTCGTCACCGGAGGGTAAGGAGTTGCTATGCCCGAATCCAGTAAAATCCATGCGCTCATGACCGCGGTTATCCAGGAACAGGATATTGACCTGGCGATGCGCGCCCTCGGCCAACTCAACGTCCCGGTTGTGCATCTCGCCAGCGCAGGCGGTTTCCTGGGCCGCCGCAATGCGACCGTCTTGATTGGCCTGCCTGATGACATGGAAACAAATGTCATCAAAGCCTTGCAAACTTCCTGCCGTCAGCGAGTCGAGTATCTCGCTATCCCGCTAGAGGGTTCGCCTCTGCCCATGCCCACCCCCGTCCCGGTTACAGTGGGCGGCGCAACGATATTCACCCTGCCGGTCGAGCGATTTGAGGAGTTCTAGCCATGAAACTGATCATTGCCATTCTGAAAGATGACGATGTCGAAAATGCTGTGCAGGCGTTAACATCCGATAGTTTCCGTGTAACGCGCGTGGCATCCACCGGCGGGTTTTTCCGCAAAGGCAGCACCACCCTGCTGATTGGCGTGGATGATGACCATGTTGATGCGGCCATCGCCCTGTTGCGCGCCAACACCACCACAGGCAGCGACCAGAAACGGGCAACCGTTTTCGTCGTACCGGTTTCGCGCTTCGAGCAGATTTAAGTTCCAAGGCTCCAAAATCTCCTGATTTTGGAATTCATGGTTGGCATAAGGTGACAGTCACTCCGAAAGTGACTGTCACCTTATCGTATTACCAGCAACAGATGCATCGTCTGCGCACCCGACGTAAGGCAGATTAGCAACGTTGGGTGCGGCTGGAATCCGCATGATGGAATCCACCCCACAAGACGCTTCCGTTTATAATCAACCCGTGACCGGTTGCTCCATTAACGTTCATGTCGTCATCTTCAGCCTGCGCAACGAGGCCCTGCGCGTGTTGCTCGCCCCCGCCACAGATTCCGGTTGGGAATTACCCGGCCAGCCGTTGGAAGAATCGGATTCGTTGGAGGCCTGCGCATTACGGGCTTTCCAGGAACAGGCCAGCCGCCGAGAAGTGTACCTCGAGCAGCTGTATACCTATGGCGACCCGCACCGGATTCCCGGCGGGCGCTTAGTGAGCGTGGTCTACTTTGCCCTGATTCCCGCCGACGCGCGGAGCGAATCGGGGAGCAGCCTGCGCTGGTTCCGGGTGGATGAACTTCCGCCACTGGCGCATGACCATGCGAACATTGTTGCTTATGCCCTGCGGCGGCTTCGTTATAAGTTGGAATACAGCGCCGTTGGATTCGAACTCCTGCCAGAAGAATTTACCCTAAGCGAATTACAGCACACCTACGAAGTCATCCTGGCAGAAAAACTGGATAAACGCAACTTCCGCCGCCGAATTCTCGAGGCGGGTATCATCGAAGAGACCAACCACCGCCGTATTCGGGGAGAAGGCCGACCCGCCCGGCTCTACCGATATCGCCCCGATGCAGTGGCCGAGGTCAAAGCCAGGAGGCTGTTTCCATGACCCAAATTATCCCCACCACTGAGCCGTTTTTCTTTCCCGGTTCTTCGCAAATTGGCGTCCTGCTCGTACACGGCTTCACCGGCACGCCGAAAGAAATGCGTTGGATGGGTGAATATCTCAACCGTGAGCATGGTTTTGCCTGTCTGGGGATTCGCCTGGCTGGTCACGCCACTCGCCCCGAGGAGATGATTCGCTCCAGCCACGCCGACTGGCTGCTTTCGGTTGAAGAAGGGTATCGTCTGCTCTCCGGCGCGGCAGAACGCATTGTTTTGGCCGGGCTTTCCATGGGCGGCGTGCTTTCACTGACGATGGCGGCGCAGTTGCCCGTTGCGGGGGTGATTGCCATGGCAACGCCCTACGGCTTGCCCCCAGATTGGCGGCTGGACTACACCGAATGGTTGAGCAAACTCCAACCATACCTGCCTAAGAGCAGTGAACCGCCCGGAACAGGCTGGTTCGACAAACAGGCCTGGCAGGAGCATATCTCGTATCCACAAAACCCCCTGCGCTCGATTGGCGAATTGAAAAAACTGCTCGAAGTGATGCGCGCCGCCCTGCCAAATGTCATGGCCCCCACCCTGCTCATCTACTCGAAAGACGATATTTACCTGCCACTGGGCAGCGAAAACAGCCTGCACTATATCTATGACCACCTCGGCTCATCGCGCAAAGAAAAACTGCTCATTTCCGGCTCTGGTCACGTCCTGACCCGCGACGCCCAACGCGAGACGGTCTTCAACGCCGCCGCCCAATTCATTCACAGCCTGTAGCGCAAGAGAATATCTTGCGCGACTGATGTCTCAATGAACTCGACAACAGGAGAACCCACTTGAATCGCAGCCTACTCTTCATCGCTATCGCCCTGCTGCTGTGGGGATTTGGGGAAGGGATGTTCATCAACTTCATCCCCATCTATCTCGATAACCAGTTTCACTTGAGTAAATCGCAAATTGGCCTGGTGCTGGGCATTTTCGGTTTTTCGATGATGTTGACCCACATCCCGGCCGGCCGCCTGGCAGACCGCATCGGACGCCGCCCCCTGCTGATTGCCGCCTGGCTGGTCGGTTTGGCCGCCACCATCATCATGGGCTTGGGTCGCGCCCTGCCGCTCTACCTGACCGGTCTTTTCATGTACGGCCTGACCTCGTTCGTCGCCTCACCGCTCAGCAGTTACGTCACGGCTGCGCGCGGCCAATGGCCGGTCGGCACCGCACTTTCTTTAACAACGGTCGCCTTCAACACGGGTATGACCTTTGGGCCAATGACCGGCGGTTGGATTGGCGAACAATTCGGAATGCGCGCCAGCTTCGTGGGGGCGTCGGTTGTTTTCGCGGCCTCAACCCTGTTCATCGTCCTGATCGCCGCCCAGCCCATCAACCATCACGACCCCTCCGCGCCCCCACCCGATTTGCGGAAAAACAGGCGATTCATCGCTTTCCTGGCTGTCATGGCTTTTGCCGTATTCTCCATGTACCTGGCCGCTCCGCTCACTCCCAACTTTCTGGAGAGTGTGCGCAAACTGTCACTGACCCAAACCGGCCTCGTCTTTACGGCTGGCGCGCTCGGTAACGCCGTCATGGCGCTGCTGCTGAGCCGCTCCAACCCGCGTTACGGATTCCTGGTTGCGCAGGCGCTGGTCATCCTGTTCGCCATTGCAATCTGGAAAGGCAATAGCCTACCGGTATTCGCGCTCGGATACTTCCTGTTGGGCGGTTTTCGCGCTGCGCGCCCAATGGCCATGGCCCAAGCTCGCGACCTGGTGCATGATTCTCAAATGGGTTTGACCTACGGGGCGATGGAGACGGTCAACGCGATTGTCTTTATCCTGACCCCACCGCTGGCCGGACTGCTATTTAATTGGGACCCGGTCTTCATCTACCCCCTGTCCATTGGCCTGCTCCTTGTCTCAATTGTTATCAGCTACCTGTTCTCACCCCAAAAGGAAAGCCATGCTTGAGATAGTTTCTTTTACCCTTGGCCCAGTGCAGACCAACGCATATTTAATCGCCGACCCAGAGACAAAAGAAGCGGCAGTGATAGACCCCTCCTGGGATGGGCAGATTATCCTGGCTGATGCGCAAGCACGCGGCTGGAGAATCGGCCATCTCTGGTATACCCACGCCCACTTCGACCACATCGGCGGGGCGGCGGCCATTGCCGATGCCCTCAACCCGCTTCCGCTGGTGGCCCTGCACCCGGCAGACCACGTCCTGTGGCGGGCGGGCGGCGGCGGACGCATGTTTGGCTTCCGCATCGACCCCGGCCCCGAGCCATCCATTGACTTTACGCACGGCCAAACGCTCAAACTCGGTTCCAACACCTTCGAGGTACGCCACGCCCCCGGTCACACACCCGGCCATGTGATTCTGTACTGCGCCGTGGCGCGTGTCTGCTTTTGCGGCGACCTGATTTTCGCCGGTGGCGTGGGCCGCACCGACTTGCCCGGCGGCCGTTGGGAGAGCCTGGTCCACAGCATCCGCACCCAGGTCTATACCCTGCCCAACGACACCCGTCTGCTCTCCGGGCACGGCCCGCAAACAACGGTGGGGGAGGAAAAAGTATCCAACCCGTTTGTGCAAGAGTATTAAGAGGGATGCAAGGAAATAAAAACAGGGAAGTATCCTGGAAAGAAAGGGCCGCGCAGGACAACAAAAAGAGACCGGCAATGATGACCGGTCTCTTTCTTCTCTACTGCTTGCCTGTTTACCTGCCTACTTCGCATAATCCACTGCCCGCGTCTCGCGGATGACCGTCACTTTAATTTGCCCGGGATATTGCATGGTCTCTTCGATTTTCTTGGCAATATCGCGCGCCAGGCGGGTTGAGGCCAGGTCGTCAATTTCATCCGGGCGGACAATGATGCGCACTTCGCGCCCGGCCTGAATGGCAAAGGCCTGCGAAACGCCCGTAAACGAGGTCGCCATATCTTCCAGCGTGCGGATGCGCTTGATGTAAGCTTCCAGGTCTTCGCGCCGGGCGCCGGGCCGCGCACCCGAGATAGCATCAGCCGATTCGGCAATCACCGCTTCGATCGTTTCCTGCTCCACCTCGTGGTGATGAGAAGCAATCGCGTTCACCACCACCGGATGCACGCCATAGCGTTTACAAAATTCCGCCCCCAGGCTGGCGTGCGTGCCTTCCTGATTGTGGTCCATCGCCTTGCCGATGTCGTGCAGGAAGCCGCCCTGCTTGGCCCATTCCACATTCGCGCCCAGTTCGGCAGCCAAAATTCCGGCCAGTTTTGCCACTTCCACCGCATGGGCCAGTTGGTTCTGGCCGTAAGACGTGCGGAATTTCAGACGGCCCATCATGCGCAACACTTCGGGATGCAGCCCGGCGATGCCGGCATCGAAGGCGGCCTGTTCGGCCGCTTCGACCATTAATTTTTCAACTGCCTTGGTCTCATCTTCGATGATTTTTTCGATGTGCGCCGGGTGAATTCGTCCGTCCAGCGTCAGGCGGGTCAGGGCGCGGCGGGCAATTTCTCGGCGAACCGAGTCGAAGCACGAGATGGTCACCGCTTCGGGGGTATCATCCACAATCACATCCACCCCGGCGGCCTGCTCGAAGGCGCGAATGTTGCGTCCGTTGCGCCCCACAATGCGGCCCTTCATCTCCTCGTTGGGCAGGGTCACAACCGACGAGGTCACTTCCGAAACGTGTTCAGATGCCACGCGTTGGATGGCATCGGCGATGAGTTTGCGGGCGCGTTTTTCACCTTCCTCGCGCGCTTCTGCCTCCACCTGGCGAATGATACGCGCCATATCGCCGCGCGCCTCCTTTTCGACCTCATCCAAAAGGATTTTACGGGCGTCATCCCGGCTCATCTCCGCAATCTCCTGCAGTTTTTCCATTTGCTGAGCGTGGATTTTGTCCACCTCGTTAGCGCGCCGGTCAATATTGCTCTGGCGCTTGTTGAGAGTCTGTTCGCGCTGCTCCAACCGCTCGGCGCGGCTATCCAATTCGCTGCGGCGTCGGTCGAGCCGTTCCACCTCGCGGTTCAGTTCATTGCGCCGCTGGGTGATGTCCTTTTCTCCATCCTGGACAATTTTCAACGCTTTGGCGCGCGCATCCAGTTCAATTTTGCTGGCCTTATCAGTCGCTTCCTGGATGATACTCTGGGCTTTGGCTTGCTCTTCCCGCCGTTTCTTCTCAACCTGGTAACGGTTGAAGAAATAGCCCGCAGCAAAGCCCGCAACCAGGGTCAGGACTTCGAGAACAAAAATTATCGGGCCGTTCATTCTTTATTCCTCGTTTTCAATAGGATAGGTCTTATCATTCGAGTGCATTTCTGCCCAAAGTTCACGCAATACGGGCGCAAGAACATCATAAGAGAAACCGCGCCGTCCCAAAAAACCGCCCAACTTAACCCGAAAATCAGGCCAATCCAACCCCTGGACCTTGCGCAGGTATTTGCGCCCCGCGTCACGCGCAAGCGAGGTTTCATCCAGGCTTTGCTCCAGCGTTTGCTGGATGACATCCTCGTCGAGGCCTTTGCGGCGCAGTTCCAGCGCTAGCGCGCGGCGCGAGCGAGGGCGGAACGTGTTGCGGTTATCTACCCAGGTCTGGGCAAATTCCTGGTCATTCAACAGGCCGCCCTGCTGAAGCCGTTCGAGCGTTTGCTCAATCACCGCCTCAGGGATGGCCTGCTTTTGCAAATTCTCGCGGACTTCGCGCACCGAACGGGCGCGGTAGCCCAGGAAGCGCAGGGCTTTTTGGATGGCGACTTCGCGCACATCTTCTTGCTGGAGCAAAGCAATTTTCTCTTCGCTCAATTCCTGTCCCACATTGAGCCAGGCAGCCACAATCCGCGATAGTCCAAAAGCGAACTGCCCATCCAGGAAAATACTCACCCGGTTTGGATTCTTTCTCTGAACATCAATTGCCGTAATCTTTGGCATTAAAACACACAACCGTCAACCTGCCTGCGGCAAGCCACGGTTGCGAGAATATACCCGGAGGGATGCCTTTTCACACTCAACGCAATTGAGAGGGAAAAGATACACTGAGACGAGTGGACAACGCCACCCCATCGACAGTTATTTTATAAAATCAGTTCCTCGAATATCGTCCCATCCTGCGACAAACAAAAACAAATGGAAGGGTTGACTTCTGAAACACCCGCAAGTTTGGAGCGGGCAGACCTATATCCTATCCAGGGTAGTACATTACAGACAACGTGGCCGCAAATCACCAGGCGGCGCTCGAATTAACAAGTCTTAATAATTATACTTGCAATGTTAACAAATTACCATCTTTTTTGCACACATTTTCAAATACAAATTGATTGCAGAAAATACTGGAAAGAATCGCAACATTGATGACAAAAGGACTTCTTTCCAAGCAAAATTTGTGCCATAATCATAGTATCCCAAACCTGAAGGAGGATGTTGATGGCTAAATTGACTGTCACGCGCGAAGATGCCCTGGAGTATCACCGGCTAAAGGGCAAGCCAGGAAAAGTTGCAATCGTTCCTACCAAACCAATGGACACCCAGCGCGATTTGAGCCTGGCCTATTCGCCAGGCGTGGCACACCCGGTGCTTGAAATTGAAAAAGACCTCGACCTGGCCTACGAGTACACATCCAAAGGCAACCTGGTGGCCGTCATCTCCAATGGCACCGCCATTCTCGGCCTGGGAGACCGGGGCGCCCTGGCCAGCAAGCCGGTCATGGAAGGCAAAGGCGTTTTATTCAAGAAATTCGCGGATGTAGACGTATTCGACATTGAGGTCAACTCCCACGACCCCGAGGAAATCATCCGGGTCGTGGCGGCCATTGCCCCCACCTTTGGCGGAATCAACCTCGAAGACATCAAAGCCCCTGAATGTTTCTACATCGAAGAAACCCTGAAGGGGATGCTCGATATTCCGGTCTTCCACGATGACCAGCACGGCACGGCCATTATCTCGTCTGCCGGGCTGGCAAGCGCGCTAGAACTGGTCGGCAAAAAACACGAAGAGATTCGCATCGTCATTTCCGGAGCGGGTGCTTCAGCCATTTCTTGCGCCGAACTCGCCATCCGCTGGGGAGTGAAGCGTGAGAACATCATGCTGTGCGACAGCAAAGGCGTAGTCTACAAAGGCCGCGCCGAGGGAATGAACAAGTACAAAGACAGGCTGGCCGTAGAAGACAAGGGACACCGCACCCTGGCCGATGCCATTCGCGGCGCGGATGTCTTCTACGGGCTTTCGGTGGCCAATGTGCTAACCCCCGAAATGGTCAAAACCATGGCCGAACGCCCAATTATCTTTGCCATGGCAAACCCAGACCCAGAAATTCGCTACGAGTTAGCCAAAGAGACCCGCCCCGATTCGATTGTTGCCACTGGGCGCTCCGATTACCCCAACCAGGTCAACAACGTGCTGGGCTTTCCCTTCATCTTCCGCGGCGCGCTGGATGTGCGCGCCAGGGCCATCAATGAGGAAATGAAATTCGCGGCCTCACAAGCGCTTTACAAACTGACCAAAGAAGACGTTCCCGATTCCGTCCTGCGCGCCTACGGCGTCGAGAGCATGAAATTTGGCGAGGAATACATCATCCCCAAACCACTCGACCCGCGCGTGCTGCTCTGGGAGGCGCCAGCCGTGGCCCAAGCTGCCATAGAAACCGGCGCGGCACGCAGGAAAATTGACCTGGACGAATACCGCGAACAACTGGCCTTCCGCCAGGGCATGGGACAGCGCGTGCGCTACTTCATCATGAACAAAGCGCGCGCCAGCAAGGCTCGCAAACGTCTGGTCTTTGGCGAGGGCGAGGAGACCAAAATCATTCGCGCTGCCGCTCAGGTGGTGGAGGAAGGCATTGCCCACCCCATCCTGATTGGCCGGCCCGACATCATCCACGAAAAAATTAAACTGCTCAACCTGCATTTCACACCAGAAGTGGTTGACCCCGCCCGCCTGGAAAAACAGGACAAATACACCCAAGCCTATTACGAACTACGCCAACGTAAAGGATTAACCCTGTCCCAAGCCCGCAAGCGCATAACCGAGCCAAACATCCTCGGCCCAATGATGGTTAAGATGGGGGACGCCGATGCCTTTATATCTGGCCTGACCTATGAATACCCCGAAGTCATCCGCCCTGCGCTGCAAATCCACCACACTGCCCCCGGAATTACCTGCGCGGCGGGGGTTTACATCATGGTCGTTGGCGACAAGACCTACCTGTTCACCGACGCCACCGTCAATATTGACCCATCTCCCGAAGACCTGGCGCAAATTGCCTGCCTGGCCGCCAATTTTGCCCGCCAATTAGAAATCGAGCCGCGCGTGGCCTTCCTGTCCTTTTCCAACTTTGGTTCTACCCCACACCCACTTACGACTAAAGTACGCAAAGCTCTGGAATTGACCAAAACCCGCTGCTCCGATTTCGTGTTCGACGGTGAGATGCAGGCCGATACCGCCGTCGTGGCCGACATCATCGAAAATCGCTTCCCCTTTAGCACGGTGAAAGATGCCAATGTGCTGGTCTTCCCCTCGCTTGAAAGCGCCAACATTGCCTACAAACTCTTGGCCCGCCTGGGCAATGCCAAAGCCATCGGTCCCATCCTGCTCGGCGTGGGCGCTCCCATTCATGTACTGCAAACCGGTGATGAAGTCAACGACATCGTGCAAGTGGCTGCCGTGGCAGTCATGGATGCCATGAGCCGCAAGTAAGTTCCAAAACAACAAGGGGCTGTCCAAAAGTGGGGCAAAATCCTATTTCGCCCCTACACTTGGCGGTAATCCAAAACGGCGGCCACCATCTCTGGCGGTCGCCGTCTGTTTTCATGAGTAAGAAAACCCTTTTCAAACACAAAGGTCACAAAGGAAAAATACCCCTTAAAAATTTAAGGGAAGCTCACTTTATCGGTTATCCGGATTTGCCAGCCCCAACCGGATAAAAACCCAGGGGCCGCCGGCGCTTATCCATCCACCGACCAGAGTATAACGCAAGTAGCGCAGCACATAGGCAACCATCTCTTCGCCGCGTGGAAAGATAGCGCCCAACCCATACCATAGGATAGCCACGCCAACCAGCCCAA
Source organism: Anaerolineales bacterium (assembly GCA_034432755.1). GTDB lineage: Bacteria > Chloroflexota > Anaerolineae > Anaerolineales > Villigracilaceae > UBA5195. The sequence goes on along the minus strand of DAOUBQ010000040.1, from coordinate 58,441 downwards.
CCACGAAACGAAGGATACGCTGATTCAACGTCCCGCCCGCCTGAAAACCACCCCGGGGCTGCATCCAGGCCAGGCCGGCCAGCAGGCCAAACAGCGTAGCAGCAGAAGTGACCACGCTGTTGAGCGTGATTGGGGCAGGCACTTCATGCGCCCCGGCAGCCAGGGCGTTGGCCGTCCATTCAGGCGGCAGGGGGATGTTGCGCGCCGCGCCAAACGCAATCGCGCCGGCAATCAGCATAAGCACAGAGAGCAGGAACGCCAGCCCAACCTGTTGACCAGTTGATTTGGTTTGCGCCCAGGCAGCAGTCGAGTCCCACTGCCGCAACACCACCCACAGCACCAGCGCGCCCAACAACCAACCCAGTAAGACATCATGCAAGAAGTGAACTCCCAGGTAAAGGCGCGAAAGCCCAATCATCAAGATAAGGAAAACTGCCGCCGCCCACACCCATGGACGCCTGACATGCCAAGCCAGCATCCCCCACAGGCCAGTGGCAATTTGCGCATGACCCGAAGGAACACCAAACGAAGTTTCAGACACCAGGGCTTTCACCTGCTGATTCACCCAATACGGGCGCGGCCCAAAAAAGGCCAGCTTCAAAACGCTGTTCAACAGGCCGTTGAACAGCAGGATAACCCCCATTCGAAGCCCTACCCTGGCATCAATACACCAGTAAATAACAGGCAAACCCAACAGAAAAAACTCTTCCGAACCAAGAAAGGTGAACCCTTTCATGGGGGCTTCAAGCCATCCTCCTAGCCCCTGAAACCACAGGGCAAACGCGATTCCGGCCTGAATGATTGCATTCATAACGTACCTCCTGATAACTCTGAATTTTTGATTTGAATTGAATTGAATTGACGAGACCACCTCCAATATTGTACACTCGGTAGTGATGAAAACAAACAATGTTCGTGTCTGGGATTGGCCTGTTGCCGCGCTGGTGATCCTGCTGGTTTATATGTCGGCAGCGCGATTATCAATGACCGCTTGGACCCCCGGTTTGTGGAGCGTGGAGGGCGCCTCCGTACTGGCAACCCTGTTGGGATTATTGCTCGGTTTCAGTAAATTCCAAAAAGCCCCCTTGCGCTGGCTGGTGGCCGGTTACAGCCTCATGATACTCCCCTGGATACTAGGCAAATTAATCCAGAGCGAAAATACCGTCATCGGACAATGGGCCAGCCTGACAGGCCGATTGGCCGCCGCGAATGTTTCTGTTTGGCGCGGCGAACCGGTCACAGATTCACTGTTCTTCGTGGCCCTGATGTGCATCCTGTTTTGGGCCATCGGCCTGTTCAGCGGCTACCAGGCCATGCGGTATTCCAGCGCGTCTGCCACCCTCATCCCGGCCATGTTACCTCTGCTAGTCGTGCAATATTATGACTCTTATCAGACCCGCCGAATCTGGATAGTGGGGTTTTTCTTCCTGCTGGCAATTTTGCTGATGGGGCGGTTGAACTTCATCGAAAACCGAAAACGGTGGCAAGAGAAGCATATTTTCGCCGGAGACGAGCCGGTCTTCGACATGGCGCGCGGCCTGGCAATTTCAGCCCTGCTGACCATCCTGCTGGCCTGGTCGGCGCCCACCCCGGCAGCAGCCATCCCGGCGGTGGCGCGCATCTGGAAAGAAGTAAACCAGCCTTTCGAAAAAACACGCAACCGCCTTGATGACCTGCTCGCCTCCCTGCAAGGCGGCGTGGCGGTCGTCTCTGGCGAACTCTATGGAAACACGATGAACCTGGGGCAGAGCGCTCAGCAGGGGGATACGGAAGTTTTCAGAGTCAGGCCATCTGAACTTACCACCACCCGGCTTTACTGGCGCGTGCGCGTCTATGACACATACCAAAATGGACGCTGGTCGGTCTCTGAAAGCAAAACCATCCCGTTTTCCCCTGAAAACGAGGCGCCCATCACTGCCTCGATTTCAGCCGACAGGCAACTTGAATTCATCTTCAACTGGCAGACAAGCCCCTCCTCGCTGCTGGCGACGCCGGGTTACCCGCTCTGGTTGAGCCGCTCAGGCGCCATCCAGATTAATCCGCTCCCGGAGGATGCTTACGACCTGTTGAGCTGGTCAGCTTCAACGCTGATCTTAAACGGTGACCAGTACCAGGTGCGCGCGATGCTGTTAGCCCCCACCGTCAAAGACATGCGCGCTGCCCCCGAATCCTATCCGGACTGGGTCGTCAAACGTTACCTGCAATTGCCCGACGACCTTCCAGATTCTATCCACCGCCTGGCAGACCGTCTGACCCGGGAGTATGACAACAATTTTGACAAAGCCACCGCCATTACCCGCTACCTGCGCGCTGAAATAGAATACAACCTGGAAGTTCCCCCGCCGCCGGTTGGAACAGACCCAATAGAGTGGTTCCTGTTCACTTGGAAAAGCGGTTTTTGCAATTACTATGCCAGCGCTGAGGTGCTTTTATTGCGCGCAACGGGCATCCCGGCCCGCATGGTGGCAGGCTACGCCCCCGGCGAATACCAATCGGGCGGCTACTACCAGGTTAAGGCCAAAGACGCCCATGCCTGGCCCGAAGCCTATTTCGCTGGCATTGGCTGGGTCGAATTCGAACCCACGGCGAGTTTGGACGTTATCTACAGACCGAGCGGCGAAGAACAAACAGTAGAAGATGAAGAACTGTTGCGCCTGCGAGACGCGGACAATCGCCCCCCGCTCGAAGACGCCGAATTGCCTGTCAATCCTGCGGCCACGCAAACCGTTCACCCCACTCCGGTAATGATATTTCCATTCGAATGGCTGTGGTTTATAATTTTGATAGTCATTGTATCAGGCATGGCAATTCTCATCTGGCGGTTAGAGCAGAAATCACATATTTCACAAAAAATACCGCTTGCCATCAAAAACATCTATCTTCGCTATCATCTTAACACGCCGCGTTGGCTGGAAAATTGGGTAAGATGGAGCGAAGTGACCGCCGTTGAACGCGCTTTCCATGCCATCAACCAATCTCTGGCCTGGCTGGGCAAACCACAGCCGCCGGATGCGACCGCGCTCGAAAGGGCCGCTTTGCTCAAAGAATTCCTCCCGAATTCATCGGAAGCAATCAATACCCTGATTGCCGCGCACGAAAAGACACTCTATACCCCTGAACCAGCCAACCCGGCAGCCGCGATGCGCGCCGCCTGGTTGGTACGTTTCCAAACCCTGCGCGCACTTGCGCGGCGAAGTTTTATCAATGGAGAACAGCAATTATGAACGAATCGACTCCCATCAGCGTAGATTTACAAATCAAAGCACTCAGCCAGGTCGCCGGGAAAATTCGTTCCTCGGTCCTACCGATACGCAGCAGCCTGCCTCCCACCACCCTGGAGGAACTTTCTCACCTCGAAAGCCGCCTTTACCGCGTGTCGCAAGAGGTCGCCGCCTTCACCGAAGAGCGCAAGAACCTGCTGGCCCTCACCGAAATTGGGCAGGTCGTCAACTCCTCGCTCGAACTTGACCAGGTGCTGCGAATTGTGATGGATAACATTATCAAATTGACCGAAGCCGAGCGCGGATTCCTGATGCTGCGCGACGATTCGGGTCACATGACTACCCGTATTGCCCGCAACTGGGAACAGGAATCGCTCAACGAGAGCGAATACGCCGTCAGCCGCACCGTCATCCAGCGCGTCATCGAGACCGGCGAAGCCATCCTGACCACCAATGCCCAGGAAGACCCGCGCTTTGGCGGGCAAGAAAGCATCATCGCCTTCAACCTGCGCTCCATTTTGTGCGTCCCGCTCAAGGTCAAAAACGACCTGATTGGCGTCATCTACACCGATAACCGCATCCGCAGCGGAATTTTTACCGAATCGGAGCGCGACTTGTTGGGCGTGTTTGCTAACCAGGCTGCAATTGCCATTGACAACGCCCGTCTGTTCGCATCGCTGCGCCGCACCCTGGCCGAAGTGACCGAATTAAAGAATATGATGGACAACATCTTCGCATCCATCGCCAGCGGAGTGATTACAGCAGATATCGAAGACAAGATCATCCTGTGCAACCGCGCCGCCGAAAGCATCCTGGGGCAAACCATTCCCCAAATTTTAGGACGCAAAATTGACGATATTCTGCCATCCATCGCAAATGACCTCATCCCGCAGGTAGCCTCTGTCCGCAATACCGACACGCCCATCGCCGATTTCGAAATCAGCCACATCCTGCCGCAGCGCGGCCCGGTTAATTGGCGTTTCAACCTGTCCCCGCTCAAGGATGCCGACCAAACTACGCAGGGAATTGCGATTGTTTTGGATGACCTGACCGAACGCAAACGTCTTGAAGCCCAGCGCAAGTTATTTGAGCGCATGGTCTCACCAGCGGTCATCGAGCAACTCAACCCAAACAGCCTGGAGCTAGGCGGCAAACGCACCGACATCACCGTCCTGTTCGCCGATATTCGCGGGTTTACCAGTTTCAGCGAAACGCTCTCGCCGGAGCAACTGGTCTCAGTCTTGAATCGTTACCTGGCAGCCGGGGCCGAATGCGTGCTTGATGAAGAAGGCACCATCGATAAATTCCTGGGCGATGCGGTGATGGCCTGGTTCAACGCTCCCATTCCCCAACCCGACCACACCCTGCGGGCCGTGCGTGCCGCGCTCAAACTCCGTGAACGCATTGCTGAATTGCACGCCGCCCTGCCGCCCGAAGCCCACCTGGCCTTTGGGGTTGGAATCCACTATGGTGACGCGGTGTTGGGCCTGATAGGCACGGAAAAACGCCTGGAATACACAGCCATTGGCGATAGCGTTAACACCACCAAACGTTTACAAGAAAACGCCGGCAAAAACCAGATTGTCATCAGCCAAACCGCCTACGAGCGGGTGAAAGACCAAATTAACGTGCTGCAAATGGAGCCGATGACCGTCAAAGGCAAGCGCGAAGCCATCCCCGTCTATGAAGTATTGGGATTGAAGTAGGACGAGATATTATCTTGTCTTACTGCAAAAGCCAAAAAACGGCCATCCCGGCCACAATCGTCCAAACCACGTTTTTAGTGTAATAGGCCACCAGGGTTGCGGCGATACCTGCCCACAGACGCGGGTTTTGGGGTGAGAGAAAAAGCGCATTGTCCAGGTAGCCAATTTCTGGCGCAATAATAGCGCTCAAGACGGCAATCGGCACAAAGCGCAGCGCGCGCTGGAAGGCGGCAGGCAGTTGAATTCGCTCCAGCAGAGCGATAAACGACAGGCGGGTCAGGAAAGTCAACAGGCCGACCGCAGTCATTAAAATCCACAGATTCATTGGCGCGCCTCCACCCACATTCCAACGGCGATGGCGAGCGCGGATGCGCCAATCAACCCCAACTTGTAAGGCAAACCGAAAAACAAGAGCGCGGCCAGGCTGGCAGTGACGACCGTCGCCACCCCGGCCTTATCTTTGAGCGCCGGCACAACCAGTGCGATGAAGGTGAGCGGCAGGGTGAAATCCAGTCCCCATGCTTCTGGCACTTGCGCGCCCAGGAAAATACCAACCGCCGTGCTAACCTGCCACGAAGTCCACAGCGCCAGCCCCGCGCCCAAGAAATACCAGTGGCTGAAGCGGGTGACCCCCTCACGCTGGTAATGGAGCGCGGCAACGGCAAAGGCTTCGTCGGTCAGCAGGTAGGCCAGCAGCGCCTTCCAAGGCCGGGGCAGGTGCTTGATGCAGGGTGCAATCGTCGCGCTGTAGAGCGCGTGCCGCAGGTTGATAATGAATCCGGTCATGAGAATCACCAGCCAGGGCGTAGATTCTCGAATCAACTGCACCATCATGAACTGCGACGACCCGGCGAAAATCACAGCGGACATGGCCTGCGCATCGAACCGGTTCAGCCCGGCACTCAAAGCCAAAATCCCATAAATCATGCCAAACGGAACGACCCCCACCAGAATGGGCAGTTCGTCTTTAACACCGAGCAAGAATTGTTGGAAAGCGGTTTTTTCCATAACATTTCGTAGGGCAGGGGAGTATCCTGCCCTACGGACTTTGCCGATTATAGCGTAATCATGCTATATTTAGCACGAAAGCACAATTGGCTCAGGTTTTTACCGCAAAAAACGCCAGGAAAATCTTCAAAACTTCGCGTTCTTTGCGACCTTTGCGGTTCGATCATGGGTTTTGGCCTGGCAGGAATCCCACAAATCGAATGAGAACCACTTTTCATTGCAAGGAGCCGCCATGAATCCCTTCTTTGCCCTTTTGCTCACCTTTGTCATTGCAGTTGCCTGGCTGCGCCTGATGGACTTTGCCGCCCACCAGGGTTGGATAGAAAGCCGCCTGAGCCGCAAAATCATCCACATTGGCACGGGACCAATTTTCGTGCTATGCTGGCTCTTGTTCCCCGGCGAGTGGTACGACCGCTTCCTAGCCGCGCTCGTGCCGGGGCTGATTACCGTCCAATTTGCGCTGATTGGATTGGGGATTGTCAAAGATGATGCCTCGGTTAAGGCCATGTCGCGCAGCGGCAACCCCAGGGAAATCTTGCGTGGGCCGCTCTACTACGGCATCATGTTCGTCTTGATGACAATTATTTTCTGGAAAGATTCCCCCGTTGGGCTGGTTGCCTTAATGATGATGTGCGGCGGCGATGGCATCGCGGATTTGGTCGGAAGGAGTTTCAAATCACCGAAACTGTTTCACAGCCCCGCCAAATCGGTGGCCGGGTCCTTGGGCGTCTTCTTCGGCGGCTGGATTCTCTCTGCGCTGGTGCTGGCAATCTACTTACTGGCAGGCGCCTTGCAGGGGCCGTTCAGCGCCTACCTGCTGCCGCTGACCATGATTGCTTCGGGCGCCACCCTCATTGAATCACTCCCACAGCGCGATATAGACAACATCACCGTCACCCTGGTCGCTGCACTACTGGGACAGTGGTTGTTCTAAAGGTTGACTTTCGTCTCGTTCAAGATGAATGCCCCTTATGGTAGAATGACCGCCCCGCTTTCGATGTGCGCCATCTCGCAGGCTCAGCCAGCGGGCCAAAGGAGTTCGCATGAGCGTCAAACTCATCTTGCGCAGCAAGGAATACGAAGTCAAACCAGGCATGACCCTGCTCGACTCGCTCAAAAAAATTGATGTTTTATCTGAATCCGTCATCGCTGTGCGCAATGGCGAAATGATTCTTGATGATGAAATCCTGAAAGATGGCGATGTGGTGAAACTGGTGGCCGTCATTTCAGGAGGCGCGCCATGAAATGCCGAACATGCGGCGCAAAAGCCGTCGTCAACATGCGCCAACACAAACTGGCCCTATGCAAGCAACATTTTCTCAATTGGATTCCCGAACAGACAGCGCGCTTTATCAAAAAATATCGCATGTTCGGGCCAGATGAGAAAATCCTGGTGGCGGTTTCAGGCGGCAAAGATTCGCTCTCGTTGTGGGACATCCTGCACCGGCTTGGCTACCATGCCGACGGCCTGTATCTTGGTCTCGGAATAGACGAAGGAATCTCTTATTCCGATGAGTCGCGCCGTCTTACCGAGCAATTTGCCCGCCAGCGCGGCCTGAATCTGCACGTTGTAGACATCGAGTCAGAATACGGCCACAGCATCCCGGTCCTGGCTGCGCTCACGCATCGCGGCCAAAACCGGCCCTGTGCGGTCTGCGGCGTGGCAAAACGCCACGAGATGAACCGCATCGCCCGCGACCTGGGCTACGATGTGTTGGCAACCGGGCATAATCTCGATGATGAAGCGGCGGTTTTGTTTGCCAACACGCTCTCGTGGCAAGCCGCATTGTTGCTGCGCCAGGGACCGGTATTGCCCGGGCAAAATGGGCTGGCGCGCAAAGTAAAACCGCTCTGCCGCTTTTACGAAAAAGAGATGGCCGCGTATGCCATCCTGCGCGGAATTGAATACGTGTACGAAGAATGCCCGTTTTCCGTCGGCTCCACTTCAATTTATTACAAAGAACTGCTCAACCGGCTGGAAACCGACCACCCCGGCGCTAAACTGGCCTTTTACCTGAAATTCCTCGAGGCGCGCGCCAGCGGATTGTTCATTCGGCCCCAAGATGCACCCCAGGCGATGTATTATTGCCCGTCTTGCGGTCAGCCGACCCAATACGAAGGAAAATGCTCATTTTGCAGAATGATAGAGAAAATCCAAACCGAGCAATGAAACCCGCATTAGACCCTACCATTGACTACAAACGGCTCGTCGCCAAGGGTTATAACACCTGCGCTGAAGCCTACGAACAGGCCCGGCGCCAAACCGCCCACCCTGAAATCAAATGGCTCAAAAACCAACTGCCCAACCAGGCCCACGTTTTGGATATTGGCTGCGGCAGCGGCCTGCCAGTGACCCGCGAACTGGCAAAACGGTTCATTGTAACCGGCGTAGATATTTCCGCCGAACAAATCCGTCGCGCGCGGCAGAATGTACCTCACGCCGAATTTCTGCACAGCGACATCATGACGCTCGACTTCCCCGCCGCCAGTTTCGATGCAGCCGTAGCCCTGTATTCCATTTTCCACCTGCCGCGCGGCGAACATGAGCGCCTGTTTCGCAACATCCGCCGCTGGCTTAAACCGGGCGGCTACCTGCTCGCCACCCTGGCGAGCAAACCCGAAGAAGCCTACACCCAGGAAGACTTTTTTGGCACGCCGATGTATTGGAGCAACTACGGCATGTCCGAATACCGCGCCATGCTGGCCGAAGCCGGTTTCGAGATTCTCAGCGCCGAGAAAAGCGGGCATGGCTACAGCCTGGACATGCCTGAAGAATCTCATCCGCTGGTCATTTGCAGGGCAGGTCTCTGACCTGATTTTGGCAAAATTAAACAACACTGGCGGGACAAAATCCCGCCTTACGGAAAAATGAAAAAAGACTATCGCTACTTTGACCTGATTATGGCCGCCTTCGTCACCGTTCTCGTGGTCTCGAACATCGCTTCCTCGGCCAAAATCATTGACTTGGGCTTCAGCCTGCTCGGCGTGCCAATGGCCTTCGACGCCGGGACGATATTGTTCCCCGTCTCGTACATTTTCGGCGACATCCTGACCGAAGTCTACGGCTACCAGCGTTCACGGCGCGTCATTTGGGCCGGGTTCGCTGCCCTGGCGCTTTCGGCGGCTGTTTTCTGGCTTATCCAGCATCTTCCAGGCGAGGCCAACTGGCAGGGCTACGCCGGGGACGCGGCATATAGCGCCATCCTGGGCGGCATGTCCACCGGCGGCATCCTGCTTGGCTCGCTGGCCGGTTTTTGGGGTGGGGAATTTTCCAACTCGTATGTGCTGGCAAAACTAAAAATTCAGACAGAAGGCCGCCACCTGTGGCTGCGCACCATCGGCAGTACACTGGTTGGGCAGGCAGTGGATACGCTGGCCTTCGTGACGGTTGCCACTCTGCTGGGCGTCTTCCCCTGGAATTTGTTCGTTACCCTGACATTGACCAATTACCTGTTCAAATGCGGCACTGAAGCGCTGATGACCCCCGTGACTTATGCCGTTGTCGGAATATTGAAGCGCGTCGAAAACGAAGATTTCTACGACCGTGAAACGAATTTCAACCCCTTTGTGGCCTGAAAAGCCCGTTTACGATTTCTTTTCGAGCCGTTTATAAACCTGATTGAGCAGTTGCTGAATTTCCTCGCGCTCGGCCATGGCCGCTTGCAACGTTGCCCGAATGGATTGCTGTTCCTTCTCCGGCAGGGTCTCCAGCAGATGTTCATCACGCGCAATCTGGGTATTTTTTTGCTTGAGTTTGGTTTCCAACCGCTTGCGATAGCCATTGTAAAAAGCAACCTCGTCGAGCGGCTCTGCCAAAACGGGTGTCCCCTTGGTCATCAACTGGTCAATCACGGGCAAAAACGACTCAAAATCAACCGGTTTTTCAATGAAACGGGTCACGCCAATCGTCTGAGCAAAGGCTTTGTCTTCGGGGGCCACATATGTTGCCGAAAGGAAGATGACTGGGATGTCGCGCGTTTCGGGGTCCAGGCGCAGGCGGTGCACCAGGCTAAATCCGTCTACTTTGGGCATCAAGATATCGGTGATAATCAACGCCGGGCGTTGTTTTTTGATGATGTCCATTGCCTCCTGCCCATTGACAGCAGTGACAACGCGATAGCCCCTGAACTTTAAGGTCGTTTCCAGCAACATCAAAATATCGGGAACATCTTCAACAACAAGAAGGTAGCCTTTTTGGGTATCCATAGTCGTATTTTAGCCGCTTTTATCCACTTTTGCCATTGTACAAACATGCCAAAAGCAACCCCGCGTCCGGGGTCTCACGATTTCGGCAAAACCGAGAGATGTTGGACTCCCTGTTGCCAGGAACGGGTTACAATTTCACCTTACAGCTTTGTTTTTTCGCAGATGTTTGATGCTGCAACCTTCCACGCCAGCCTGCGTAGACTTGCACAGAACGACCGACAGGAGAACCCGTGAACGAGGAACAGGCCTGGATACTCCGGGCGCAGCAAGGCAATGACGAGGCGTTTACCCGGCTGGTAGAACACTACCAGACCCCGGTATTTAATCTATGCTACCGCATGTTGGGTGAGCCAAAAGCAGCAGAGGATGCTGCCCAGGAAAGTTTCCTGCGGGCTTACCAAAATCTCTCGCGCTATGACCGCCAGCGTCCCTTTGCAACCTGGTTGCTTTCCATCGCCGCCCATCATTGCATTGACCGCCTACGCCGCCGCCGCTTTGTCATCTTTTCACTGGATGCCGAGCGAGAGGAGGATGACCGGCCCACCGAACTGCCCGACAGGGACGCGATTGACCCAGAGCAGGAAGCCATCCGCCGCGAGGAGCAAGAAGGTATCCAGGCCGCCCTGCGGGGGCTGGATGCCACCGACCGGGCTGCAATTGTGCTTCGTTACTGGTACGACTTTTCGGAAGTGGAGATTGCCGGGAGCCTGAATCTCACCGTCAGCGCGGTTAAAAGCCGCCTGCACCGGGCGCGCAAAGCAGTGGCCCGCCTGCTCACGGCCCAATCTCCTGAAACTCGCATGGAAAGGATGCCCTATGGTTCACCAGCATTATGAACAGTGGCTGCTCAATGATGAACAGCTAACCCCTGAACAGGAGCGCGATTTGCGGGTTCACCTGCGGAATTGTCCCGATTGCGCCGCCCTGGCACGGGCAAATCTCGCACTGCGCGCCGCGCCGGTCGTTGCTCCGCCGCACGGGTTCGCCCTGCGCTTCCAGCAACGCCTGGCGGCACAGAGTGAGATTGAACGCAGGCACTCGGTGATGGGCTTCTTCCTGCTGGGGTTGTCGGGAATGGGCGTGCTTGCGCTGGTCTTGCTCCCTTTCCTGCCCTATCTTGCCCTGGGGCCGGAACAACTGTTTACCCTTTGGGTCAGTAACCTGGTTTATATCGCCATTGTGATGCGCACAGTGAGCGCAGTTGGGCTAACTCTTCTCAATGTCGCCGGGGCCTTCATCCCAGAATATGCCTGGATTGCAGCGCTGGCCCTGTTCTTTGGTTTAAGTTTCGGATTGAAAGCGTCTGCCGGCCGGGTGGGTCGCCTGGCAAAATCAACCGCCCAGGGCTGAAGGAGAAAGTTATGATAAAGAATATGGTGAAATTGACCACTATTTGCCTGCTGACTGCGCTGCTCTTTCTGCCATTGGGTACTGCGCAGGCCAGGGGGCTAGACGACGGGCCGTTTTTCGGCGAAAGCGTCCTCTTGAAAAGCGGCGAAACCTTCCAGGGCGACCTGGTTATATTTGGCGGCTCGGTCACCATCGAATCGGACGCCACCGTCAACGGCTCGGTCATTCTGATTGGCGGCAGCCTGGTTGCAGATGGGGATGTGCGCGGGGATATGGTTGTGGTTGGCGGGGCAGTCAGTTTGTCTTCCAACGCACATATCTTTGGCAACCTTTTTACGGTAGGCGCGCCAATCAGCCGCGCCGAAGGCGCGCGCATTGATGGCAGCGTTCTCAATAACCCGAGAAAACCGGCGGCTGCCGCGCCGGAGGTCGTCGTCACGCCCGCTCTCTCCCGGCCAGGTTCTATCTTTGACGGCGCGATGAATTTCGTGGGCAAGGTGTTTAGCCTGTTTTTCGAATCAATTGGTTTTGGGCTGCTGGCCGCGCTGTTGGTTTTGTTCCTGCCGCAGCAGACCCGCCGGGTGGGTGAGTCCATCCCGGCCCAGCCTGCCTGGGCCGGAGCGCTGGGGCTGGGTAGCATCTTGCTCTTCGTTACTGCAATTGTGGCGCTGGGGCTGTTTAGCGTGCTGATTGTAACAATGTTCCTGACTATCCCGCTCATCATAGGGATTACGGTTATTTTTGCAGCAGCAATGGTCTTTGGCTGGGTAGGGCTGGGAAATGAAATCGGCCTGCGGCTGGGGACGGCCCTCAAGACCGAGTTCCCGCTGCCGCTTTCAGCTGGCCTGGGAACCTTCTTGCTCTACCTCGGGTCGGGCGTTTTTGGGTTGATTCCTTGCGTCGGCTGGGTCGTTCCGACCCTGCTCAGCCTGGTCTCGTTGGGGGCGGTGTTCCTGACTCGCTTTGGAACGCGCCCGCTCCTGACAATGACAGAGACCCCCATAGAGCCTGTCCTGCCCGCTCAAACACAATAGCGCACGCTCGCTCTCTGCTGCCCTCGCCACCCCCAGCGAGGGCATTTTATCGGTTTTCAATCACCCACGCCAACCTGGGCCGCACCGGCCCCTGGCGCTGCTCGGCCCATTGCATACCGGGCGCGCCCATCGGGTCAATGTTAAAGGCCAGGGCGTTTTCGTCCATGAAGTAGCGTTTGACGCCAAAGGACGAAGCATTCACGCCCAAAATGTAGCGGCCTTCATTGAGGAAATCGGCGGGAATCTGACATTGGCTGACGTAATGTCCCGCCGGGCGGGTTGCGAACTTCTCATACAGGGCCGGGTCATCCACATCGAAAGAGGTGAAGACGTATTCGCCGCGCACCGTGCTGAGGTAAATTCCCACCCGCAAGCCGGTGATGGGCGCATCGAGGCGGTATTCCATTTCCAGCGTGATGGGTTCGGTCGAACGCAGGGTATCGGCCACCGCGCCGCGCGCATCCTTCACGCGCAGGGAAAGCGGCGTAAACGGCATCGCGCTGGCGGGGATTTCATCCGCATCCCAAACGCGCTCGCCTGCCTGGGCCTGGCCCGAGGCCAGGTAGAAATCGACCGCTTCGGGCGTGGGGGCGCGTTTGACGAGCTGCCCCTTTTGCATCACAATTGATTCTTGCGTCAGGCGCAAAATCGCGCTCATGTTATGGCTGACAAACAGCACGGTGCGGCCCTGGTTGGCGACATCGTTCATCTTGCCCAGGCATTTGCGCTGGAATTCGGCATCGCCCACGGCTAACACTTCATCCACAACCAAAATTTCCGGCTCGAGATGGGCCGCGACGGCAAACGCCAGGCGCAGGTACATACCGGAGGAGTAGCGTTTAACCGGTGTATCAATAAACTGGGCTACTTCCGAAAATTCGACAATTTCATCGAACTTGGCGGCGATTTCGGCCCGTTTCATGCCGAGGATTGCCCCATTCAGGAAAATGTTTTCGCGCCCGGTCAGTTCGGGGTGAAAGCCAGTGCCGACTTCAAGCAGCGACCCCACCCGTCCACGCACGGTGACAGCGCCTCGGGTGGGTTCGGTCACGCGCGAGAGAACCTTGAGCAGGGTCGATTTCCCGGCCCCGTTGCGGCCTACAATGCCGAGCACCTTTCCTTCTTCCAACTCAAAAGAGACATCTTTGAGCGCCCAGATGTAACCAGCGTTGCGGCCCGGGTCTTCAAGTTGCTTGCCCAGCAGCGAGGCGGCAAAGCGGAAGGGGGCCTTGGCGGTATCGACCAGCACATCACGCAACATGCCATACTGAAAGCGCTGCGAGGCCAGGCCGATTTTGTAGCGTTTACTAATGTTTTCTACTTTGACTGCGACTGTCATAATTTCGTGATTTGGCGATTTCGTGATTTAGTGATTTCCATTCACGAAATCACTAAATGGTATCCGCAAACGTGCGTTCCATATTTCGAAAGTAGAACAGCCCGCTGACGAGGATGAACAGGGAAATGGCCGTCGAAATACCAATCAGCATATCGGGCGGGTTGCCAACGCCGAGCAGCGCCCAGCGAAAGCCGTTGACCACGCCTGCCATTGGGTTCAGGGCGTAAACGACCTGCCACTGTTCCGAGATGACTTTCGAGGAGTAGGCAATGGGGGTGACGAACATCCAAAATTGCGAAAGGAAGGGCAGGGCGTAGCCCACATCGCGGTACTGCACGTTGATGGCCGAAAGCCACAGGGCCACCCCCAGGGCAGTAACAATGGAGAGCAAGATAAAGAGCGGCAGCGCCCAAAGGGCGTGAATGCCGGGCGTGATGCCATAGTAGAACATCAGGCCAATCAGCACCACGAAGGCAATCGCAAAGTCGAGCAAGCCGCCCAGCACCGAGGCCATTGGCAGCACCAGGCGCGGAAAGTAGGTCTTGGTAATCATGTTCTGGTTCGAGGTGAGAGAGCGGCTGGCGGAGTTGAGCGCGGTGGAAAACAGACCCCAGGGCAGCAGCGCCGTGTACGAAAAAATCGGGTACGGAATGCCGCCGTCGGTCTCCATTTTGGCAATGTTGCCAAACAGGAAGTTGAAAACCAGCATGGTCAGCACCGGTTGAAGCACCGCCCAGGCCGCGCCGAGGGCCGTCTGCTTATAGCGGACTTTGATGTCGCGCCAAATCATGAAAAAGACCAGCTCACGGTAAAGCCACAGGTCGCGCAGGTTGAGAGCGGCCAGGCCGGAGGTGGGTTTGATATAAACGGTGGTGGGTTCGTGTTTTACGATATCGGTCATGGTTTTCTGTCAAAGGTCAAACATCAAAGGCTGCGAATTGACTTTCGACCTTCGACTTTTGACTGTTTACTGCTCACTGATTACTTAATCTTGTCCCGATTGGCCTTGAACCACGCAATCGTGCGCTTCATGCCTTCTTCAAAGGGCATTTGCGCCCGCCAGCCGAAGCGTTCCCAGGCGCGGGAGGTGTCGAGGCCGCGGCGCGGCTGACCGTTGGGCTTGGAGGTGTCCCAAACCAGTTTGCCCTCGAATCCTGTCAGGCGGATGACCATTTCCGTCAGGTCTTTGATGGAGATTTCATAGCCAGAGCCGAGGTTGACCGGGTCGGAGGCGTTGTATTTTTCGGTGGCGGTCAGAATGCCCTCGGCGGCGTCTTCTACATAAAGAAATTCGCGGGTGGGTGAGCCATCGCCCCAGGCGACAAGTTCTTTATCGCCGCGCTCCTGGGCCTCGATGGCTTTACGAATCAAGGCTGGGATGACGTGCGAGGTTTGCAGGTTGAAGTTATCGCGCGGGCCATACAGGTTGACCGGCAGGACGAAAATCGAGTTGAACCCGTATTGCTGGCGGTAGGCTTCCGATTGGACAAGCATCATCTTCTTGGCCAGGCCATAGGGCGCGTTGGTCTCTTCGGGGTAACCAATCCACAGGTCATCTTCCTTGAACGGGACGGGCGTGAATTTGGGGTAAGCGCAGACCGTCCCAATGGCGGTGAATTTGCCCACGCCCACCTTCCAGGCTTCGTGCATCAGTTGGACGCCCATCATCAGGTTGTCATAGAAGAATTCCGCCGGGTGTTCACGGTTGGCGCCAATGCCGCCCACGTTGGCCGCGAGGTGAATGATAATCAGGTTTTCCGGTTGGATCGTTGCCTGGTGAGCAGGTTGGAACGAGGCGGCTTTGAGATAGGCCGGAATTTTCTCGGCGGGCTGAAGGGCATCGGCATATAAGCGCCGAATGTCATCGCGCTCAATCAGGTTGTAGTTTTCAATGCGCGGAATCAAGATTTCGCCCACCCCGCGCGCCGTCAGTTTTTCGGTTACAAACGAGCCAAGAAAGCCGGCTCCGCCGGTGACAATTACACGCTTGCCTTGCCAAAAATTTTCGGACATTATTCCTCCTGGTTATATGTTGGAGTCGAACTTCTCCAGGTTTTCGATTGTCGAATGTCAGGAAACGTTGGACGCCTGTTTACTGAACAATGAAATGCGCATTGCGGTAACGCTCGTCATACGGGTTGCGGATTAAACCGGTTTTCAGGGCGCTGACCAGTTCGCGGACACCGTCATCCACATTCAGCGTAGATTTGAATCCCAATTCGCGGCGAATTTTATCAAAGGAAACTGTAATGTCACGTTTATCGCCGCCAAAAGTCAAATCTTTGTATTCCACGATGATTTCGGGCAGGCGTTTGATGATAAGCGCCACAATCTGGTCTTTGGTGTAGTTGCCGTCGTCGCTGCCCAGGTTGTAGACCTGGCCGCGCGCCTTTTCCAGCGGCGTATCTAACCCAAGCGAAAGGCCGCGCGCCACATCCCAAACATGAATGAAAGAGCGTGAATAACCCCGCTGATAGATGAGTAACTCGCGGCGGGTGAAGGCATCCAACACGAACTGGTTGACCACCAGGTCGAAGCGTGTGCGCGGCGCCATCCCATAAACCGTTGCCAGCCGGAAAATCGTCGTGGCAGGGCCGTCTTGGGCAAGCAAGTATTCTTCGGCAGCAATTTTCGATTCGGCGTAAAGAGATTCGGGCCTGAGGGGCGATTCTTCGTTCACCCGGCTGCCATCGGGCGAGGGCGCGTACACGCTGTAGGTGGAAGCATACAAGAAACGTTCTACGCCGAGCGCTGCCGCCTGTTCATAAACATTTTTTGTAGCCTCAACGTTATAGTGCCAGGTGGCCGGTCTGCCAATCGCCTGGCAGGCCGGGAAGCCGACAATCCCCGCCAGGTGGATGACTGCATTCGGCTTGGGGGCGTTGCGCGGCAAAGAGTCACGCAGGCTGCGCTTTTCTGTCACATCGGCTTTGGAAAAATAGAAATTGGGGTCGGAGAAAAACGAGAGTAACGACTCGCCTCCAAACAGCAGGTTATCCATGATCGTTACGCGGTGTCCCTGCCGCAGCAGAAGCGCCGCCAACAGTGAACCAATATAGCCCGCCCCCCCGGTGACGACGATGTGTTTCTGGCTCATTCTGCCTCCACGCGCAAGTGTACGCTCAAGTGTTCAACCATTAAAGTCGGAGCACGCCGGTCGGCAATCACCTCTATCCCTTGCTCCAGGCAGGTGAGACGGCAAATATCGGCTACATCTCCCTGACCTTCAATGCACACTTGATGAATACCTTGGGCTTTGAGGCTGTTCAACATCTCTGTCACCTTGCTGCGAATGCGACGATAGAGCAGGAATTGCTGTTCGATGTAATCCACCGTCAACATAGCGCGTTTTGCCAAGCCCTCCGGCGTGATGATGTAACGCAGTTTGCGCCGCTCGGCGCGCATTACCTTAACATAGCCTTTGGCAATGAGCCGTTTTAAGTGCCAGTTGACCGTCCCCACTGCCACGCCCAGCTGAGTTGCCAGGTCGGCCTGGGTTATGTTAGGGTCGTTTTCAATTTTCTCGAGGAGCGAAAGATCGTGGGTCGATTCGTTGATATTTTCCATAGTCAAAATTCAAGTGCTGAATTATACACCAATGTTCAAATCTTGAATTTTAGGAACTGGTAATGCAAGATAATAGATTGTGCTACGGACAAGCAGGGGTTTCTTGCGGCCCATAAAGCACAATTCGGTCGGCGGCGAAGGTCTGTTGGGCGCGATAATTGCACAAAATAGGCCGAGCCACAAAGCGCACCCAGGCGTTATTTTCCTCGCCCATAGCGTAGTCACTGCCAAGCAGGGTGGTCGTCAGCGGGTCAACCACAATCAGGTCAAAACGCTGAGCGCGCAGGTCGGCTTTGAACTGGTCGAGGTAGGCCTCGTTGTTCGCCATCGCCATCTCCATCAGTTCCTCGCGCTCATATTCAGGAATCATCCTGACGGAATGGAGCAGATTCATCGAGATGAGATGCCGCTGGGTGATGAAGAGAATCTCGCCGCCCCGAGCATTGACCGAAGCGACCTGACGCTGGAGTTCCGTTAAAACAGCCCGGCTCTCCGCTTTATCGTAGGTTACGATTCCGATGGAGGCGCGCTGTGCGAACCAGACAACGGACAGCACGAGCAGGGCGGTCACCAGCCAGTGAAATTTCATCGGCTGAGGGGCCTCGCTGTTGTCTCGTCTCCACTCGACGCTCGCGTCTGGCGCGTAGCGGCCAAAGAACAGGTAGGCCGCGACGATGATTAACGCCACCCCATAGGCGTCCATGTTGTGAATATCGCCCCCGCCACCGATTTTCATGCTGACGACGATGCCGCCCGCGAACAAAACCGCCAGCCCCAGCAGGAGCAACCCCACCCGCAGCGGGTGCATATCGCGCCGGGCAAACACAAGAGCGAGGACAATCCACATCGGCAGTGAGTACAACGCGATGCCGGGTAAAACTCCCAACGCGTAGGTGGCATTCGGCCAGAGCCGATACCAGAGCAAGGACGAGGTCAGGCTGGTGTAGAAATCGCTGGTTTTTTCGATTCCCGATAGGGCGATGTAGGCTTGCATGGAGAGGAAAGCGGTCACGGAACCGGCGATGAACCAGGCGGCAGGTTTGAGCAAATATCGCCAGCTGCGTCCCAAATAGGGCGCTTCGAGCAAGAACAAGGCCGCCGCAATCATGCCTGGCACGGGATACCAGTTGATGCGGCTCAGCCCGGCCCAGACCGAGGCCAGGAGGAGGAATATCCAGGTGCGGCGCGTATCTTTGGCCGAAAAGCCCCACAGGAGGAGCAAGACCGGGGGGGCCAGATGTAAATATAACGGCAAATCGAATGCAGCCAGGAAAATCCACACCCCGGCGGCAAACCGCCAAAGGGCAGAATCAACCTTCAGCCGCGCTAAAAGCGCCGGGGCAAGACATCCCACCAAAACAAAACGGATGAGAATTTGCCAGGCGCGGTGAACCCAAAGCGGGGAATCGAACCAGTAGGGCGGGACGAGGACGAGGTGCAGGCTGGGGTGCAGGATGGGCCAGGGCAGGCGTTCGCCATAGATTTTTTCTGAAAGGAAGAGCGAGGGGTAGTAAAAGCGGCTGGTTTCGGACCAGCCCAGGGCAAAGGGGTAATCGGTGATGCCCAGCAGGTAGGCCGCGACGAGGTGGACGGCGGCCTGGAGCAGGAAAACGAGTCCAAAAGCGGCCGGCCAATCGGTTTGGGGGCGCAACACGCGCCAGAGCCACGCACCCCACAGAGCCAACAGCCAGAAGACGAGGAAACGGGCCGCTTCTTCGCCGCGAATCAGTTTGCCATAGTAAGGATGGAGCAGGAGCAGCGAGTAACCCAGCAGGGAAAGCGCAAGCAGGGGCGCGGCGGCGAATTTTGATGCAGGAGACAGGCGCGCGGCGAAATCGAATCGCTTAAACCAGCTCTGCCAGGCGGCGTAAAAGGTCAACGCCGCCCCGACAAAACCCAAAAATCCGACCAGTCCCAAACCGCTGAGCAGGGCCAGCCAGGTTTTGCTGGTTTGTACGGTGATACCGAGTTTGTGCGCTACGCCAAACATTTGCCAGGCGGCCAGTAAGGCCAGCAGGCCGGTGAGAGCGAGGGTGATACGCCAGAAGAGGAGACGGGTGGAAGCCGCATTCATCATTCATTATTCCGCATTCATCATTTAATGTGTTGCGGGTAAAATCATATCATGGACATTACCCAACACCAAACCGAAATTCTTGAAAATGAAAAATACTGGCAGCGCAAGCCGATTTTGCGGACGATTTACCGGGGGTTTCACGAGGAAATTGCGCGCCACCTTTCGTTGCTGGAATCGCCGCTGGTGGTGGAATTGGGGTCGGGAATTGGTAATATCAAGGAAGTGATTCCCCATGCCCTGCGCACCGACCTGTTCCCTAACCCGTGGCTGGACCAGACCGAAAATGCTTACGCCTTGAGCTTTGGCGATGAAACGGTGAGTGACCTGATTTTGTTCGATGTCTTTCATCACCTGCGCTATCCCGGCACGGCGCTCAAAGAATTTTGGCGTGTACTGCGGCCCGGCGGGCGGGTGCTGGTGTTCGACCCGTTCATCAGCCTGCTGGGACTGGTGGTGTATGGCCTGCACAAAGAACCGATTAACTGGCGGCAAGAAATCGAGTGGTACGCGCCCGTCGGTTGGAACCCTCATCAGGTAGATTATTACGCCGCGCAGGGCAACGCCACACGGGTCTTTTTCAGCCGTCTGACGCCCACGCTGCTCGAAGATTGGAGGCTGGTGGTGCGCAAGCGCTATGCGGCGTTTTCGTATGTTGCCAGCGGGGGCTATTCTGGCCCGCAACTGTACCCCGATTCGTTCTACCCGAAGATGCGCGCGCTCGATGGTTGGCTGGAGAACATCCCGGCGGCGTTTGCAACGCGGATTCTGGCCGTGCTGGAGAAGCCAGGGCAAAATGAGAAAACCTTCAGCGCAGTTTAATCGTATACTCAACTTGATGTTACGAAGGATTGTATAATGATTTTGGCGCATGGAGACTTATCATGGAATTTTTGCTTGACGCAAACGTAGCCTATGTTTTGCTGGTCGTTGGCATGTTACTTACGTTGATGGCGTTGCTGACGCCTGGCACAGGACTGTTCGAAATCAGCGCGCTGTTTTCGTTGGTGCTTGCCGGGTATGGCGCATACAACCTGGGCGTTAATGCCTGGGCGCTGGTGCCGCTGGCTTTGGCGGTTGCACCTTTTCTCTATGCAATCCGTGTTCCGAAGTGGCGCGCCGCGCTGTTGGCAACCGCCATCCTGCTGGTGATGGGCGGCTCCATTCTCTTGTTCCCCGGTGAGGATGACAGCCTGGTTGGCGTCAACCCCCTATTGGCCGGGTTTGTTTCCCTGATTGCGAGCGGCATTTTATGGCTGTTCGTCGAACGCACGCTGGCCGCGATGACGAGTCCGACTGCGCATGGCGCGCACCATCTCATCGGCCAAATCGGCGAGGCGCGGACAGACATCAACGACGAAGGTTCGGTACAGGTCAGCAGCGAGTTGTGGTCTGCGAGAAGTTCAACCCCCATTCCGGCAGGCAGCAAGGTACGCATTGTTGGTAAGGAGGGGTTGGTGTTAATTGTCGAACGTACATCTTAAGTTCAATTCAACAAGGAGAAACCTATGGACGGTGTATTAACTACGACATTTTGCCTGATTGGCTTTGTCGTCATCCTGTTGCTGATTTTTCTGGCAAATGCCATTCGGATTGTGCCAGAATATCAGCGCCTGGTGGTGTTCCGGCTGGGCCGCGTGTTAGATAAGCCCAAAGGCCCCGGCGTGATTCTGCTCATCCCGGTTTTAGACCGCGCTATTCGGGTTGACTTGCGTGAGCAGGTGCGCGAAATTCCGCACCAGACCGCCATCACCAAAGACAACGCCGGTATTCAGGTTGATTTCATCTGGTACTACAAAGTGATTGACCCGGCTGAATCCGTTTTGAAGGTCGGCAACTTTGAATTGGCCGCGCAAGGCATGGCAACCACCACCCTGCGCGCCGTCATCGGCGGCATCAACCTGGATGATGTGCTTTCGCAACGCGAGCATATCAACATCACGCTGCGCACCAAGCTGGATGAAGTGACCGAACGCTGGGGCGTCAAGGTGACCAACGTCGAAATCCGCGAAATCATCCCGCCGCGCGAAATTCAAGAGTCGATGAACAAGCAGATGTCCGCCGAGCGCATCCGCCGCGCCGTGGTAACCGAATCGACCGGCACGCGCGAGGCCGCCATCAACGTGGCCGAGGGCGAAAAGCAGGCGGCCATCCTCAAAGCCGAAGGCCAAAAGCAGGCCGCCATCCTGTCGGCGCAGGGCGAGAAGGAAGCCCAACTGTTGCGCGCCGAAGGTTTCGCTGCGGCGTTGGAACGAATCTACGCGGTTGCCCAAACCGTTGACCAAAAGACCATGACCCTGCAATACTTCGAGACCCTCAAGGAAATGGGCATGAGTCCTTCGACGAAATACATTTTCCCGATGGAATTCACCAGCATGTTGGAGAACTTCACCAGGGGCAACAAACAAAATACATAAGGGTTTGAGGGCATGAGACCCAAAACGGGGCAGGTTAAAAAAACCTGCCCCGTTTTTTGTGACGTTTGAAGGTGACTTTGGAAAAGATGTTCCCTATTTGCTCAACCGGATAGACTCTATCATTGCGTTGACATCCGGCTCAATCTGGGCTTCAAAATCCTGCATAAAGGTCATCCGTAAGGGTCTCCCTCAAGACAACCAGCTCATCCTATCAAGATGAGCGTTTATTAGTTCATGGAAGCAAACTGGGCGAAATTGGTAGCCTTCAGCCGCTTCACCAAGTCTTCCTGCGCATCGCACCAGATGGGGCGCAGCGGGCATTCTTCGCCAAAAGAGCAGGCATTTGTGTCGTTGACGCATTCGTTCAGCGCAATCGGACCGTCAATGGCTTCGACCACATCTAAAAGCGTAATCTCCTCAGGCGTTCTTGCCAGCGTCACACCGCCGCGCGCGCCGCGCGAAGTTTGAAGCAAACCAGCAATGGATAATTGCGAAATAATCTTCGCCAGAAAGGAGGGCGGAATATGCTGCTCCTGCGCAATCTGACTGGTAGCAGCGCGCTGATTCGGCCCTAATTTGGAGATGTACAAAACAGCGCGGATGGCATAGTCGGCCTGGCGGGTGATTTGCATGTTATCCTCTTCTATAAAATAAGGTAATTTTCACCTGGATATACCATATTCTATGGAATATGAAGTTTTTCACAAGTGACCATCGTCACGGATATACGATGACCTTTTGCTCCGAAATTAACATCCCAATCATCAAGCGCTGGCAAGGATTTTGCGGACGATTTTTTCCACCTCGGCGCGGGCGACGGTTTCTTGGGTGGAAGTCCCCAGGTTTTTGACGGTCACCTTCCCGGCGGCAGCTTCATCGGGGCCGATGACAAGGGTGACCTTGACGCCCATCCGGTCGGCAAACTTGAATTGTTTGGGCAATTTGGCCGGTTCGGGGTAAGAGGTAACGTTGATTCCGGCGGCGCGCAGTTCAGCGGCCAGGGCGTAGCTTTCCAGCCAGAGCGATTCGTCGAAAATGGTGACCAGCACCGGGGCGGGAGTTGGCACGAAGGGCGGAATCAGCCCCTTTTCTTTGAGAATGATGCCGATGACGACATCGCCCATCGCAAAGCCAACGCCGGAGAGCGGGTCGCCGCCCACGTCGCGCAACAGGTTATCGTAGCGTCCACCTCCCAGGATGGCGCGCCGCACCGAGCCGGACACATCAAAGGCCTCGAAGACCGTGCCAGTGTAGTAGAGCAAGCCGCGCATGATGTTCGGGTCAAATTGGACGTATTCTTTCACCCGCAGCGCCTCCAGCGCCTTGAACAGCCGCGCCAACTCGTCCGATTTCTGCCACAGGTCATAATCGCTGAGAATCTGCTTCAGGCCATTCAGCTGCTCCTGGCTGAGACCAAGTTCCAGCACGTATTCGTCCCATTTGGCGGGGTCCATTTTCGAGCGGCGGTCCACTGCGTTTGAAACTTCGAGCCGCTTTTCGAGCGGCACGCCGAGGGCGTCGAACTGGGAATCCATCAGGCGGCGGTTGTTGACGAAAATGGCGGCCTGCTGCGGCGCGAGTCCGACCAGTTTCAGGAAGGTGGCGGCTACGGCGATGAGTTCGGCATCGGTCTCAGGGGAGTTGACTCCCAGCATATCCACATTCCACTGAAAAAATTCGCGCGAGCGCCCGCGCTGGGGCCGCTCGTAGCGCCAGAAGGGGCCAAACGACCACCAGCGAACGGGAAAGGCCAGTTCGCCCTGTTTTTGGGCAATCATGCGCGCCAGCGAGGGGGTCAGTTCGGGGCGCAGGGTAATCAGGTCGCCGCCCCGGTCGGGGAAGACGAAGGACTGTTCTTTGACGAGTTCCTCGCCCGATTTGGCGGCGTAGAGTTCGATGGTTTCGAGGAAGGGCGCGTCCCACTCCTGGTAGCCGAAGGTTTGGGAGGCCTGGCGCGCTTTTTCGTAGATGAAATTGCGCTGCGCCATCTCTTCGGGGTAGAATTCACGCGTGCCTTTGACGGATTGGATGATAGATTTCGAGGCCATGATGTTGCTCCACAGGATTCTATAGTTTGTTTTCAACGCTTTTCAACGCTTCATCGCCGATGGCCTCCCAGGCTTTGACTTCCCCAGACAGGTCACCATTCGACGTTTGCTGTTCGACAATTCGCTTGAGTTGTAGTTTGCGCACCTGGCGAGCTTCGAGGTAGGCGCGCAAGGCTTCACGGATGAGTTCACTGCGCGAGCGGTGTTCCTCGGCGGCCAGTTGGTCCACCTCGTCCAAAAATTCTTGCGGGAGCGAAACCAGGATTTTCGTGGTCATAGGATATATCTTGTATATCCATTTTACATCCTATGGACATCTCCAGCAAGACAAATCGCAAAATTCAGCCGTTGAATTTTGAAATGAGATTGGGTATAATCGCCAAACCTGTCACGCAAAAGACCGTTCCGCGCTAACATATAAGGAGAGAAAATGGAAATTAATTACCAGGAAACCAGCAAAGACCTGCTCATGCGCATTGACATCCATGAAAAGTACGGCGCACGCAATATTGACCAGTGGAATATCGAGGTACTCAATCCCCAGTCGGGATTCAAAATTTTAGATGTGGGCTGCGGCGCGGGCAAGCAATGCTTCTTATACAGCGACCACACCCAGGGACAGGCTCAAATCATCGGCGGCGATTTTTCGGAGGAACTGCTTGAAAAAGCCCGCGCCAAACAGGCCGAGCGCGGCGATAAAAATATTGACTTTCAGTTTCTCGATTTCAACAAACCCTTCAACTTTGCCGATAACACCTTCGACCTGGTTTCGAGCGCCTTTGCGATTTACTACGCCTCGGACCTGAAATTCACCTTTGGCGAGGCACACCGCGTCACCAAGCCGGGCGGACGTCTGTTCGTCACCGGTCCGCTGCCCGAGAACAAGAAAATGTTCTACGATATCATCACCGAGGCGACCGGCAAACCCATCCCGCCCATGCCCGGCTCCAGCCGCTTTAAGGGCGAAATTTTTGACACCATCCGCAGCATTTTCGCCCGGACCGAACTGCTGACCTTCGAGAATCCGCTGACCTTCCCGGCAGTCAGCCCGTTCATGGATTACGTCCGCGCCTCGTTGAGCGAAGACCGTAAATTGTGGACGAGCATGTTCAACACCAAAGAAGAGTACGCGGAAATTCTGCGCAGCATCGAGGCGGTTGCAACCCGCTGGTTTGAGCGCGATGGCAAATTGGTGATGACCAAAGTGGTGGGCGGGATTTTGGCCACCAAGTAAGGAACGAATGGCCTCTGGCAAAACAGGTATATGGATTTTTAAGCGGATAAACGGATGAATTTCTACGGCCAACGCGTTCTCTTCATCGGCGCACACCCCGACGACATTGAATTGGGCTGCGGGGCGCTCATTCACCAGATTGCGCCACAAACCGACATTCGGTGCGTCACGCTTTCAGACAACCAGAAAAACCCGCTCCTGACCAGCCTGGTCGAGGAGCATTATCGCAGCATGGACGTGCTTGGCGTGAAGCGTGAGAATGTCATCTTGGGGCCTTTCACCACGCGCATCTTTCCCGATTCCCGCCAGGAAATCTTGGAGTACTTCCTGAAACTCCGGCGCAAGTTCAACCCCGATTTGATTTTCGTCCACTCGAAGGCGGATGTTCACCAGGACCACAACACCATCACCGAGGAAGCCCTGCGCGCGTTTCGCGGTATCACTGTGCTGGGTTTCGATGTGGTGCGCTCCTCGTATGGGTTTTTCCCGCACTTTATCGTTGAAGTCAGCGAGGAAAGCGTCAATAAAAAAATCGAGGCTCTTTCGCAATACGAAACCTACCGCGATAAATACTATTTCAACAGCGAGCTGACCCGCTCCATCATGGTGCGGCACGGGGCGCTGGGCGAAGTACCTTTTGCGGAGGGATTCGACATTTTACGGATTGTTGGAACTTTTGGGAAGTAGGCAAAAATGGACGCTGAATCTTTCACCCGCGAGTTGGAACTGAGCGTGGGGATGGTCACCGCCCTGCTGGAGGGTGTTTCGGCGGAAGAGGCACGCTTCAAGCCGACGCCAGACACCTGGTCAATACTGGAAGTGCTGTGCCACCTGTACGAGGAGGAGCGCGAGGACTTTCGCCAGCGGCTCGACATTCTCTTGCACCGCCCGACCGAACCCTGGCCGCCCATCCGCCCGGCGGAATGGGTGACGGAACGCGACTACAACCGCCGCGATTTCGATGAAATGCGCCGCAAATGGCTGGAGGAGCGCCAGAAATCGCTGGCCTGGCTGCGCGGGCTGGAGAATCCCGACTGGGAACAATCCGCCACCGCTCCCTGGGGCGCGACCATGAAAGCAGCGGACATGTTCGCCTCGTGGGTGGCGCACGATGGGCTGCACATCCGCCAGTTGGTGGAACTGCGCCGGGCGCGGACGGAAAATCTCACCAGCCCATACTTTATCGGCTACGCCGGGGATTGGTAAAGCAAGTAAGTTAACGAAAACGAGTAACGAGCAGTTTTTTTCTCGTTACTCGTTTTATCTTTCGATGTGCCGCCGTCTTCGGGTGGTTACAGGCTGAAGCCTGCGGTACATTACTCTTTCGGAATTCCCACGAACAAATTGCCATCCTGAATCCGTACCGGGTAGGCCGGAATATCAACAACAGCCGGCATCATCATCACCTTGCCGGTGCGAATGTCGAACTCCGCGCCGTGCCGGGGGCAAACGATGTGGTAGCCTTCCAGGTCGCCGTCGCCGAGCGGGCCGTCGTCGTGGGTGCAGACATCGCCAATTGCAAAATATTGCCCGGCGATGTTAAAGACCACAATCGGTTTATCGCCGATTTCGACGAATAAGCGCTCGCCGTTGGGCAGGTCGGCAGGGCCGATTTCGTAAAACTCTGCAGTTGAATCATCGAATTGGGTATAGTTGAACATTTTCTCTCCTATGGGTCAATGCGCGTATAGATGAGCCAGTTGCCGAATGTAACCGGCTCGCCGTAGTGGGATTTGACTCTTTGCATTTGACCGCCAATCTGGTGGTCGCGGAAACCGAAGCGCATATCGGAAAAACTCTCGTTGGAGGCCATGATGACCAGGCGCGGCGGATTCTGCTCCAGGTCGGTCAGGAACTCGGTCACGTTCTCTTTGTTGGCGTAATCGGAACGATACAGCGGGTATTGGTATACAAAGCGCACCGGGCTGCGGCGGCGGGCGGCGAAGTTATAGGCCGTCTCCGCGCCCCACATCAGGACGGTCTCATCAGGCGCGGTGTTTTGCCGGATATAGGTTACCAGTTCTTGCGGGCCAACATCCACCAGCCCGGCGCCGAGGTTGTTGTAGTCATTGTGAAAGGTCAACCACAGACCGCCAAGCAGCATCACCGTCAGCCCAATCGTCACCAGGCGCGGCAAACTACGCACAAGCGGCGCGAATGCCAGGTGAACGAGAATCCCGCCGCAGACAGCAAAAATCGGCAACAGGCTGAGGAAGTACGGCACGCGCGGACGGCCTCCCAGGCTGGCGAGGTACAGGTCAAGCGGCAGGGCCAGGATGGCAACCCACCAAACAGAGCGCTGCGCGGCAGGGATGTGTTCGCGCTTGAACAGGAGCAGTCCCAGCCCAGCGGCCCAGCCCAAGACTGCCGCCTGCGCCAACCCCAGGTTGGAAAGGTTGTTCATGGCGCTGAACAGGGCCGCGAAGCGCTGGCTGTTCTCGCGCTCATCAATGTAGATGAAGTTGTATAGGAAAACCTGGTCCCAAAAATCGCGCAATGCGCCCTGGACGGCGAAAAAGCCAACGATGAAAGCCGTGACCAACAGCCCGCCCAACAGGATAGGCCAGGCTTCGCGCCACAATTGGCGGGGATTCTCACGCAAAAGGCGGCTGGCGAGCAGGTAAACGCCAATCGCCAGGGGGATGGCAATTGCATTTTGACGGGTGAAAAACAACAGCGCAGTCACGGCGCCCAGGGCCAGGCCACGCCAACCATAGCGGCGAGCGTTTTCGGCGCGGTGGAACAGCCACAGCGCGGCAAATTGCATGGGGAGGGCATACTCAGTCGTCAGGTTGCCCCCGGCGAGCAGGTAAAAGCCAGAACCCAGCCAAAGAAACGAGAGTACGGCGGCAGTCAGGCCGTCAAACAGCCGCTTAAGCAGAAAATATCCCAGCGCGGCGGCGAGCCAGAGGGCAGCAACCTCCACCAGCCAGATTCCCCAACTTGAATCGGGGGTCAGGAGCAGGCCAAGCGCATCGAGATAGAAAATGACCGGGGCTTTGTGGTCCCAAATATCGCGGTAGGGCAGTTCGCCCTGGGTAATGCGCCAGCCGATGTATGAAAAAACTCCCGCATCGCGGCTGGGGACGGGTCGTTGGGCCGGGGAGTACGGGAGCAATACCGCCAGCACCAGGCTGGCGAGCAGGATGAGTTCGAGCGCGGCCAGCAGGCGCGCCTGAAGGGCTGGTTTCATTCCACGAGCGAATCGGGGGCTTCGCCCAGGCCATAAACCCCCGCCTTTAGCACTTTGAGCGACAAGAGGGCGCATTTCAGGCGCACCGGGCCGAGGTCGAGGCCGAGCAGGTCGAGGACGTAGTCTTTATCGAGGTGCTTAACTTCCTCGAGCGGCTTGCCGATGATGGATTCGAGCAGTAAATCGGCGGAGGCCTGTGAAATGGCGCAGCCATGCCCCTGGAAGGCAGCCTCGCTGATTTTGTTCTCGCCATCGACGCGCAGGGTAATCTCGATATGGTCGCCGCACAGCGGGTTGCTGTCGGCAAAGGCGTAATCGTGCGGGTCGAGGTAGCCCCGGTAGCCGGGGTTTTTGTAGTGTTCAATGATAACTTCGCGGTAGAGGTCGTCCATGAGCGCTCCTGTCATTGCGGGCGAGCGTTTTCCAGCGAGCGAAGCAATTTCCTCGTCAGAAAGGGATTGCTTCGGGCTTGGGTCTCGATACGCAAAAAACGCTACTCGACCACCCGCCCGCGCAATGACACAAACTATCCAAAATATTTCTTGACTTTATAAATGCCGTCAACCAGTTTATCCACTTCTTGCTTTGTGGAGTAAAGGTAGAAACTGGCGCGGGAGGTGGCGGGGATGTGGAATTTTTCGTGCAGGGGCTGGGCGCAGTGATGACCGGCGCGGACGGCCACGCCGTCCTGGTCGAGGATTTGGGCGACATCGTGGGGATGCACTCCTTCAAGCGTGAACGCGGCCACCCCGCCTTTATCCTGTATTCCGGGACCGAACAGTTTCACGCCTGGGATTTCTTCCAGCCGCTCGAGGGCGTATTCCGTGATGTCGTGTTCGTGCGCGGCGATATTGTCCATCCCAATCGAAGTCAGGTAATCACAGGCCGCGCCAAACCCGACCGCTTCGGCGATGGCAGGCGTGCCGGCCTCGAACTTGTGCGGCAGGGTATTCGGCTTAAACGAGCGCAGTTTGACTTCCCGAATCATGTCGCCGCCGCCGAGGAAGGGCGGCATGGCTTCGAGCAGGCTGGCCTTTCCGTACAACGCGCCAATGCCGGTCGGGCCGCACATCTTGTGCGCGGAAAAAGCCAGGAAATCAACATCCAACGCCTGGACATCGACTGCAAAATGGGGAACGGACTGCGCCCCATCGACCAGCGTCACCGCCCCGGCCTGGTGCGCCAACCGGATGATTTCACCCGCCGGATTAATTGTGCCGAGGACGTTGGACATGTGCGTAAACGAGACCAGTTTGGGGCCTTGTTCGAGCAGTGTTTTGTATCCGTCCAGGTCGAGCAGGCCGTTTTCGGTAACGGGGATAAACTCCAACCGGACGCCGCGTTCCATCTCCAGCATATGCCAGGGCACCAGGTTGCTGTGATGTTCCATCTCGGTCAAGATGACCAAATCGCCAGGCTTCAGGTTGGCGCGCGCCCACGAGTAGGCCACCAGGTTGATGGATTCGGTGGTATTACGGGTGTAAATCACCTGCCGGGCCGAGGGCGCATTGATAAATCTGGCAATTTTCTCGCGGGCCTGTTCGTAAAGAGCGGTGGCTTCCTCAGCCAGGGTGTGGACTCCGCGATGAATGTTGGCGTTGGAGCGGCGGTAATAATCGTTCATCGCCTCGATGACCGAGAGCGGCTTCTGGGCGGTTGCGGTCGAATCCAAATAAACCAGCGGCACACCGGGGCGCACCTCGCGCTGGAGAATGGGGAAATCGGCGCGAATTTTGGCAATATCAAAGGTCATGGGGCTTCCTTGTTTACGCGTCTTTGGGATGTATCTCAATTGTTGTGTAAAAGTGGCGCGAGATTAATCTCGCAGTACGAATTTACACAACTTTCGGCATACCGCCTCTACTTGCGTACCTGTTTCCCTATCTACACAATTTTAGTAGTCGGGAATATCGTCTTTGGGTATGCTTTTTTTGACGATAGGCGGGGTCTTTTTGCCGGTTCCGGCCGGGCGAATCTGGTCCGAATTGGTGGGATACCATAGGATGCGGTCGGGAACCATCCAGCCGTCGGTCAGGAATACGTTGGAGCGAAACTGCACGGCAACCATCTTGTTGTCAATTTGCACAACAATACCCTTCAGCCAGCCGCGCACGCGGTCACTGCCCTTTTCATGGTCGCACAATGCTTCGACGACATCGCCAACTTCAAATGCATATTGCGCCGAAGGGGAGCGCATGAAAGAATAAGGAGCGGAGCCGCCGCGCAGGCTGCGTTTGGGCTTGAGTTCACCGGTTTTGGGGAGACTGGCTGGGCGAACAGGTTGTTTCATAAGACTTGCCTCAAGTTGTTGTTATAGAATCCAATTTCGAGAAAACCCTAAAATCGTAATATTTTACATCAAATTGGTAGTGGAAGGCAAACTTACAGCAAATTTGCCCTCGTCTGACAGAAGAAAAATAGGGAAAACCGCCGAAGCAGAAAGCAGACCAGGGGCGGTCAGCAGTCGGCCGTCGGCGGTCACCTGAAGCATCCCCATCCCGAAGGTTCTTTTGGCCCGATTCTCGCTTAAAAATAAACCTCGGAACGTTGGTTGCGATTCTATTCAGACATCTTGGCAGAAATATATTCCTGAAAACGCTCGCGCACGCCCTCGAAGGGGATACGCTGGAAAATCGGGTCGAAGAAACCTTCAACGACCAGTTTTTCCGCTTCAGCCTGTGGAATGCCGCGCGATTTGAGATAGAACAGCGGCTCCGCTTCGAGCTTGCCAACCGTCGCGCCGTGCGTGCAGCGCACATCGTCAGCGCAGATTTCGAGGCCAGGGATGCTATCGGCGCGGGCGCGCTCATCCAGCACCAGGTTGCGATTGGCCTGGTAGCCATCGGTTTTTTGCGCACCGGGGGCCACGTAAATCATGCCCTGCCAGACCGAGCGGCTCTTACCTTTGAGTGCGCCCTTAAAGAGCAGGTCACTGGTGGTGTTGGGGGCAAGATGGTTCTGCTGGGTATCATGGTCAAGATGCTGGCTGCCATCGGTGAAGTAGAAGCCCGACATGCGCCCCTGCGCGCCTTGACCGGCCAAGTCCAGTTCGGAGAAGTTCTTGGTGAGGCGTGAGCCAATGGCGCCGAAAATCCAATCCAACTGGGCGTCGCGTTCCACGCGCACGCGTTCGTGGCTGAAATTCCAAACGTGTTTGCCCCACGATTGCAGTTCTACAAAGCGCAGATTGGCGCCCTGCAAGACCTGGATTTCGACCAACCCGGCGTGCAACGTATCGGAGCCGGATTCATCGGGCGAGGCGGCCTCGTGGATGTATGTTACAGACGCGCCTTCATCCACCAACACGAGCAGGTGCGAAACATGAGCAAACGCGCCCGGCCCCCACAGAATGCTGTGCAACGGAGCCTCAACCTGGAGTCCCTTTGGGACGTACAATACGACACCGTTCTGGGCAAACGCGCCCGCCAGGGCAGCGAACTTGCCTTCTTCCGGGTTGACCACCCGCCCAATCATGCGGGCGACCAGTTCGGGATGTTCGCGCTCAGCGGTGAGCAGGTCGGTGAAAATCACGCCCTTTTGGGCCAGCGCTTCATCCAATTCGAGGGTTGCGCCGCCGGGAAGCAGGACAATCTGCCCGCCATGCTGACCATCGGCCAGCGGGCGCAGCAAATCTTCGCGCACGGGAGGCAGGTCTTCGTAAGCGCCTTCCTTCGGGAAAGTAAATTTATCCGCCGGGAGTTGGTGAATGTCGGTGCGCCGCCAGGCTTCCAGCGAGGTGTCAGGCAGGCCGACTTTTTTGAACTCGTTCCAGGCGCGGGCGCGGTATTCATTCAACGCCCCACCCATCCGAACATCCGCCTGAGAGAAGGGAAACTCCTTCGCAGCGGCATCCGGGCGGCGAGAGCGGGAGGAGACAACGACTTTGGGTTTTTCTTCCATGGTTTGTCCGTATCTCATAAAATAGCAAGGTCTCGATACGCGCCGCCTACTATACGGCGCTACTCGACCGACTGGCTAACCGATCGAGCCTTCCATCTGCAGCTGGATGAGGCGGTTCATTTCAACAGCGTATTCCATCGGCAGTTCCTTGACGAGCGGCTCAATGAAACCGGAGACGACCATGGTGGTGGCTTCTTCCTCGCTCAGGCCGCGCGACATCAGGTAAAAGAGTTGCTCCTCGCCGACTTTGGAAACCGAAGCCTCGTGACCAATCGTCACATCGTCTTCGTCAATTTCGATGTAGGGGTAGGTGTCGGAGCGGGATTGCGGGTCCAGGAGCAGCGCATCGCAAACCACGTTGGATTTGACGCCCTTGGCGCCTTTGTAAACCTTGAGCAGGCCGCGATACGATGCGCGTCCGCCGCTCTTGGAAATCGACTTGGAGGTGATTTTGCTGGTAGTCCCCGGCGCAAAATGCACCATTTTGGAACCGGCATCCTGAATCTGGCCCGGCCCGGCGAAGGCCATCGAGAGCATTTCGCCGTGCGCACCCGGCTCCATCAGGTAGCAGGAGGGGTATTTCATGGTGACCTTTGAGCCGAGATTGGCATCTACCCATTCATGCGTGGCGTCGGCATAAACTTTGGCGCGCTGGGTGACGAGGTTGTAGACGTTGGTGCTCCAGTTTTGGATGGTGGAGTAACGCGAGCGCGCGCCCTTCTTGACAACGATTTCGATGACGCCGCTGTGGAAGGAGTCGGTGGTGTATTGGGGCGCGGTGCAGCCCTCCACATAGTGAACCTGCGCGCCTTCATCCACGATAATCAGCGTGCGCTCGAACTGTCCGACGTTGGCCGTGTTCAGGCGGAAGTAAGCCTGAAGCGGCAAATCGACTTTGACGCCCTTTGGCACATAGACAAACGAACCACCCGACCAAACCGCCGAGTTGAGCGCTGCAAATTTGTTATCTTCGATGGGGACGACCGTTCCAAAGTATTCGCGGAATAAATCGGGGTGTTGTTTCAGGCCGTCTTCGATAGATAGGAAGATAACACCCTGCTTTTCGAGATGTTCCTGGATGGAGTGGTACACCATCTCCGATTCATACTGCGCGCCCACCCCAGCCAGGAACTTGCGTTCTGCTTCGGGGATACCGAGGCGGTCGAAGGTGCGCTTAATATCATCCGGCACGTCATCCCACGATTTTTCCTGCTTTTCAGTCGGTTTGACGTAGTAGTAAATGTCATCGAGGTTGAGTTCCTTCAGGGCCGGTCCCCAGTTGGGCATCGGGCGCTTCAGGAAGTGGTCAAGCGCTTTCAGGCGAAACTCCAGCATCCATTCCGGCTCACCTTTCATGCGCGAGATATTCTCTACCACTTCGCGGTTCAAGCCTTTTTGCGACTTGAATACATAATTATCATCACGGTCATGAAAACCGTACTTATACTCGCCAATTTCAGCAAGAATCTGGGCATCTTCGCTCATAGTCAACTCTCCAGTCACCAATAAAATTTTCAGGCGGGCTCTTCAACTTTTTCACGAATCCAATCATAACCATGCTCTTCGAGGTGCAGGGCCAGGTCGGGGCCACCACTTTCAACAATACGACCATTCATCATCACGTGAACAAAGTGCGGCTTGATGTAGTTAAGCAGGCGCTGGTAGTGCGTAATCACCAGCACGCCCATATCGTTGCTCATCAAGGCATTGACTCCGTCTGAGACAATTCGCAGGGCGTCAATGTCGAGACCAGAATCGGTCTCATCCAGAATGGCGATGCTCGGCTGCAGAACAGCCATCTGCAAAATTTCGGCGCGCTTTTTCTCGCCACCCGAGAAGCCATCGTTGAGGTAACGCCCGGCGAAGGACTGGTCCATCTTGAGCATTTCCATCTTGCCCTTCAGCATTTTTCGGAATTCAGGAATCGGGATGCCCTTGTCTTCTGGGTTTTCGGCGCGGCGACGGGCATTGATGGCTGAACGCAGGAAGTTTGCCACCGTCACGCCTGGGATGGCAACCGGGTACTGGAAGGCCAGGAAAAGCCCCAGCCGCGAGCGTTCGTCGGGTTCTAGTTCAAGGATATTCTGGCCCTTGAACCAGACTTCGCCCTCAGTCACCTCGTAGAGCGGGTGTCCCATCAATGCGTAAGAAAGAGTCGATTTGCCTGTGCCGTTTGGCCCCATAATGGCGTGAATTTCGCCAGGGTTGATGGTCAGGTTGAGCCCTTTGACGATTTCCTTGCCGTCTATGCCGACGTGCAAGTTTTTGATTTCCAGTTGTGACATAACTGCTCCTGAGATTTTTGCTTTTTCGGCTTTGAGCCAGGGATTGGAATTTTTTGTTTCAGGGGGATTATAGCAAATTGGACTAAAAAAGTCAATATTTATGATATTTTTCTAGTTTATTCATACGTTGCGTTAATGTAGCGCAAGCGGCCTGTTTGCACTACAAAACATTCAGAATTGCCGGGACCACGCCGGTCAAATCTTTTACCCCTGAAAATTTCTCTCGCGCCTGGGCATTGCCTACCAGCAACAGCGGAACCAGACTGCCAGTATGCCGCCGCGTGGACAGGTCTTCCAGGTTGCCATGGTCGGACGTGAGCAGCACCAAGCCATTTTCATTGTCCCACGCCTCGAGCAAACCGCCCAAAACAGCGTCGAACTGTTCCAGCAGGCGCGCGGCTGCGTCCATGTCCTGTTCGTGACCAGCGTAATCGGTCAACCAATATTCAAAGAAGGCAAAATCCAGCCCAGCCGATAGCTCAGCCAATCGCTGACCGGCCTGCCACGGCGAAAGCAGCGGGATTTCAGGATGCCCCCCCAGCCGCTCATGCCAGCCCTGCCCGGTCAGGTCGGCGCTGATGGCATTCCCAGACATTAAATCATCCGTGCTGCGCAAAGGGATACCAGCATTAGTCACCGCCAAAGGAATAGAAGAATACAGCCGCCTGCCGGAATGAATACCCTGAAAATAACGCGCCGGGTAGGCGTTGATGAGCGCAGCGCGCTTTCCGCCACGCTTGAGGACGCCAAAAATACCGCCGTCATCAAGCGTGGCGGCAATGGCCTTGTCGGGTTTGGGGCCATAATGGTAGCCAATTTCAGCGGGAATGTTGCGCCCGGTGAGCAAAACCGCCTGCCCGGTGGCCGATTGAGGCAGGCCGGAGATGCCCAGGCAGGCATCTAACGCCAGGAGGGCGGCGCGCTCGTTTTGGAGCGGCGCAGAGTCGGCCAGCAGCCTGCGCCCATCTAATAGCCCGCTCAGATTCGGCATGTCCGCGCGCGCAAAGGGATTCAGGGATGGGTCGTCCAGTCCCAGCCCAACGCCGTCCAGGAAGAGAAAAAGGACTCGCATCTTATCAGGGTTTCTGGAGGGTGAAATAAGCCGAGGCGCGTCCGCCCCGGTCGAAGCCGTCTTTGTAAGAAGTCATGCGAAACAGGCCGCGAATCGCGTCTATATCGGATGGAAAAATTCCCGGCGGGGAGAATTCGGTCAGGAATCCATACAAGAACCAGATGCCGCCTGGCGCCAGCAGCCGGTCCACCTCGCGGATGTACTCTTTTTTCCCTTTTTCGGAGAGGCTGTGAAAGCAGCCAATATCAAGCACCAATTCATAGGGGCCATTGAATCGCTCGAGCCGGGTCACATCCCCCAGGACGAAACCAGCGGTTACGCCGGCCTGCCTGGCTTTTTGACGTGCCTGCTTAATGGCCGCCGGGATGAATTCAACCCCAGTCACTTGCCAGCCATAGGATGCCAGGGTAATGACATTCGTGCCGGTGCCGCAGCCGAGGTCGATGGCCCGACCCGGAGATCGGTCTTCGAGGAACGACAACAATTCCGGCGGAGTCACGCCGCTGTCCCAAGGCGGATGGCGGAAATAGGAGAAGAAAAACGACAGACGGCGGAAAATATCCATAAGAACATTCCAGGGAAAAAGATAGGGGCAATGATATGATTTTAGCATGAGTAGCCGCTGAAAACCTATCGAAAGTGTGGACGTTTGGACGGGGGTCCCCGGCCCAAACTCGTGACTTAACGCGCAAGAAAAAAGGTACAATTACGTTTGTTTCGCTTTGACAATTGGGCAGACTTCTCTTAAAATTCAGCCCGCTGCTATTTTTTCCAATCCTTAATACGAGGAGTAAGTCTCCATGAAAGAGTACACCACCGAGTACCTCCGCAACATTGCCCTGGTCGCGCACGGCGGCGCCGGGAAGACAATGATGGCGGAGGCTTTTCTTCATTTTACAGGGGCTACCACTCGCCTGGGAAAGACGGATGATGGCACGACCATTTCCGACTATGATGAAGAAGAAATTCGCCGCAAGATTTCCCTGTATACCAGCGTTATCCCAGTCGAATATCGTGACCATAAAATTAACGTGCTGGATGCGCCCGGCTTTACCGACTTTATCGGCGAAATGATTTCCGCTTTGAGCGTGGCCGACGGCGCGGTCATTCTGGTTGATTCGGTGGCGGGCATGGAGGTCGGCACGGAACTGGCCTGGAACTACTGCGACCAGTTCAAATTGCCGCGCTTCGTGGTCATCAATAAGATGGACCGTGAAAATGCCAACTTTGACAAGGCTTACCAGTCGGTCGAGGGCTATGCCCAGGCAGCCGGGACGCGCCTGATTAAGGTGCAGTTGCCGCTTGGCGAGAAACTCGACTTTCACGGCGTCATTGACCTGGTGACGATGAAAGCCTACGAAGGCGACGGCAAGACCGCCAAAGACATCCCAGCGGAATTCAAGGCGGCCGCCGAGGAAGCCCGCACCGCTTTGATAGAAGCCGCCGCTGAGGGCGACGACGCCCTGATGGAAAAGTACTTCGAAGACGGGGAACTCAGCCAGGAGGAAATCTTGAAAGGGCTGAAAGCCATTGTACAGAGCGGCGCGTTCATCCCCGTTTTCGTCTCCGCTGCCGGGCACGAGAAAGGTGTTGGGCCGCTGCTAAATGCCCTCATTGACCTGATGCCCAACCCGGCCCAGCGCCCCGCAGCGGTGGTCGAAGGCAAGGGTGGCGAAGAAAAATTATCGGCCAGCGATGCCGGGCCGGTGGCTTTGTACGTCTGGAAAACGACCGCCGACCCGTTCGTGGGCAAGATGACGTACTTCAAAATTCTTTCTGGCAGCGTTACCAATGATGTTCACCTATGGAACCAGACCAAAAGCGTTGATGAGCGCATGGCTGGCCTGCACGTCCAACGCGGCAAAGAAGCCCTGCCAATCAAAGTGGCGCACGCTGGCGACATTGGCTGCGTGACCAAATTAAGCACGACTGTCACCGGCGATACGCTGTGCGACAAGAATCACCCGGTCACGATTCCTGTTCCGAATTACCCGCGCGCGCTCTACCGCGTTGCCATTCAGCCCAAGACCCAGGCCGACGCCGCCAAAATTTCGCCCACCCTAACCCGCTTGTGCGAAGAAGACATGACGCTCTCCTGGTACAATGAACAATCAACCGGGCAAACCATCCTGCAAGGCATGGGCGACCAGCATATTGACGTGGTCATCAACCGCGCTCAGGCGAAATTCCAGGTCGGGCTGGTGACCGCCGAGCCGAAAGTGCCATACCGCGAAGGAATCACCCGCAAGGCCTCGGCGCAGTACCGCCACAAGAAGCAAACCGGCGGCTCCGGCCAATTTGGGGAAGTTCACCTGCGCATCGAACCGTACCCGGATGGTGATTTTGAGTTTACCGATGAATTGGTCGGCATGAACTTATCGCGCTCGTACCTGCCTCCCATCGAAAAGGGCATCCGCGCGGCAATGGAACATGGCGTTTTCGCCGGGTATCCGCTCAGCAATGTCAAAGTCATCGTCTATGATGGAAAAGAACACCCGGTGGATAGCAAGCCGGTGGCTTTTGAAACCGCCGGGCGCGAGGCCTTCAAGCTGGCTGTTCAGGATGCCGGGCCCGTCTTATTCGAGCCGATTATGGCCGTGCGCATCACCGTCCCCGATGCAAATATGGGTGACATCATGGGCGACCTGAACACCCGGCGCGGTCGCGTGCAAGGCACCGAGGCCGAGCGCGGCAACACCACCATCATCGCGCATGTTCCGCTGGCCGAAATGCTGCGCTACACCACCCAACTGCGCTCACTCACCGGCGGACGCGGCCACTTCACGATGGAGTTCGACCATTACGACATTGTGCCGCAACACCTGGCCCAGCCGATTGTGGAAGCGCACAAGAAGGAAATGGAATCTAAGAAAGAGGAATAACGCAGCAGAGGCAACTCCTTGCCCTCACCCTGCCCCTCTCCCAATGGGAGAGGGGCAGTTTTTGTTAATATTTTGATAAAAACCATCTAAATTTCTTGACTTTATCGGGCAGAGCGTTAAAATAAAAAGCATGAAGAAATTTAACTTGCTTTGCTCCTGTATGGCGCGGGGTTCGTAACCGCCGCGCCTTCGTAGAACTGCAACACGTCACCTGACCGAAGGAACGGCGCGCGAATCCCGCATGTGAGACCGTCACATGGCGATTTTTGCGCCGTTCTTTTGTTTTGCCCAGATTGGGTGAAATCGGTCAGGTGATTTTATTTTTTTGCTATCAAGGAGGTTTGTTTGACATGGAATCACTCCAAAAAATTGACCACAGCGCAATGACCGTCAACCAGGTCATTGTCATTGCGCTCAACATTCTGGCCTTTGTGCTGAACCTGCCCTGGCTGGCCGCGCTGGTGGCCGCCGTGATGCTGCTCGGAACGCTGCTGGGCAGGCCTGGCTTCGGGTTTATCTACCAGGCCTTGCTCAAACCGACAGGATGGGTGAGGCCGCATGTTCTGCTCGATAACCCGGAGCCACACCGCTTCGCGCAGGGGTTGGGCGGCGTATTCATGCTGGGCGGCGCGCTGGCGCTCTTCAGCAAGCTGGGCGTTTTGGGCTGGGGATTGGTGTGGATGGTGGCCGCACTGGCCGCGCTCAATGCCTTTGGCGGGTTCTGCGTGGGGTGCTTTGTCTACTACTGGCTGACCCGTTTGGGAATTCCGGGATTCTCGAAGAATCCCCCGACGGGAACTTTCCCTGGCATGCGCCCCAAGGGAGCGGTGAGCGATGAACGCTGAAGTGTTCGAGCGGCTTTTCATAGCGGCAGCCATTTCCAGCCTGGCGGTGGCGGCGTACCTGCTCCTTAATCGGTATACGCTCCAGCGGGCATCCAGCAAAGTCAGCAAGTTCGCATCCTACCAAACCGGACTGCCAGCAATTGTGTACTTTACCACGCCAACCTGCGCCCCGTGCAAAACAATCCAACGCCCGACCATTGAGCGTTTAAAGACCCGTTACGGCCAGTGGTTTCAGGTGATTGAGGTAGATGCCAGCCAGAAACCGGAGATTGCGCAAGAATGGGGCGTACTCACCGTCCCGACCACTTTTGTGATTGACGCCAGTGGCCAGCCGCGTTATGTGAATCAGGGCATTGCCACGGCAGAAAAACTTATTCAACAACTTGAACTGGAGGATTTTTCGATATGAAAATTGCAGCCAACGTCACAGACTTGATTGGCAACACCCCGCTGGTCCGCTTGAACCGCGTTACGGAGGGGGCTGTGGCCGAAGTGGCCGCCAAACTGGAGTTTTATAACCCGGCCAAGAGCGTGAAGGACCGGATTGGCTTCTCGATGATTGACGCCGCTGAAAAAGCAGGCGTGCTGACCAAAGACAAGACCATCGTGGAGCCGACCAGCGGCAACACCGGCATTGCCCTGGCGATGGTGGCCGCCGCCAAAGGCTACAAGTGCATTCTGACCATGCCAGAGACCATGAGCAAGGAACGCCGGATGTTGCTGCGCGCCTATGGCGCAGAATTGGTGCTGACGCCCGGCCCCGATGGAATGGGCGGCGCGATTCGCAAGGCCGAGGAAATTGCGGCGGCAGACCCCGATAAATTTTTCATCCCCATGCAGTTCAAAAACCCAGCCAACCCTGAAATCCATCGCAAAACGACCGCCGAGGAAATTTGGCGCGATACCGATGGCCAGGTGGATATCGTTGTTTCGGGCATTGGCACGGGCGGGACGATTACCGGCATCGGGGAAGTACTGAAAGAGCGCAAGCCATCGGTACGCATGGTGGCGGTGGAGCCAGATGCTTCGCCGGTGCTTTCGGGCGGCGTGAAGGGGCCGCACAAAATTCAGGGCATTGGCGCGGGATTCGTGCCAGAAGTCTTGAATACCAAAATTTACGATGAAATTATCCGCGTCACCGACGATAACGCGATGGAGACTGCCCGCCGCCTGGCGAAGGAAGAGGGTATCCTGGTCGGGATTTCCTCCGGCGCGGCCACCTGGGCGGCCCTGCAGGTGGCGAACCGCCCCGAAAACGCCGGCAAGTTGATTGTGGTCATCATCCCCTCGTTTGGCGAGCGCTACCTATCGTCGGCGCTATACGCGCACCTGGCGGATTAAGGTTTCAGGTGGAAACGTGTCAGGTGTCAGATGAAACCCAGACCTGACACCTGACACCCCAATAGGGAGAACCTATGCAAGCCGAACTCACCCAATCACAAAATCACAAAATCACCCAATCACCCAATTTTTTCGCTTCAGCACGCGATGACCTGAACTCAGCCCTACAGCGTGACCCGGCGGCACGCTCGCACCTGGAAATTGCCCTGCTCTACCCCGGCCTGCACGCCATTTGGATTCACCGCATCAGCCACTGGCTGTGGAGTCGCGGGCTGAAACTGGCAGCGCGCTGGCTCTCGCAGTTGGCGCGAGGCCTGACCGGCATTGAGATTCACCCCGGCGCAAAAATCGGTCAGCGGGTGTTCATTGACCACGGAATGGGCGTCGTTATCGGGGAGACCGCTGAAGTAGGAGATGATGTTACGCTGTATCACGGCGTCACCCTGGGCGGGACTTCGCTTAACAAAGGCAAGCGGCATCCCACCATCGGCGACCGCGTGACGATTGGGGCGGGTGCCAAAGTGCTGGGCAACATCACCATCGGGGCCGATAGCCGCATTGGGGCCAACGCGGTGGTGGTTAAATCCGTTCCAGAAAACGCGGTGGTGGTTGGCGTGCCGGGACAGATTGTCAAGCGCGCCCAACCGCATCACGCCGGAGACGCTCCTGACCTGAATCACGCCGCTCTGCCGGATGTATTCGCCAACGCCATCCGTGAACTACTAAACCGAGTGGATGAACTCGAAAACCGGGTGGATGGTCATGCGCACCCACATCACGCTCATTACACCCCAATTGGCGATGCCTGGGAAGAGGTGGATTACGCCATTTAGTCGAAAGCAATCGCCAGACAAAAAGACCGGAGACCCCGGTCTTTTTGTTTGCCTCTTGACAAATTGCCCATTCCGTATACAATGATACAAAGATACAATTATACAATCTTAACTATGCTCAAACTCAACATTGACTTCCGTTCCAACATTCCCCTGATGAACCAGATTGTTGCCCAAATTCAGGGACAACTGGCAAGCGGCACCTTAAAACCCGGCGACCAGTTGCCCACCGTGCGGGCGCTGGCAACCGAATTGCGCGTTAACTTCAACACCGTTGCCCGTGCTTATCGCATGCTCGACGAAGCCGGGGTCATCTCCACCCAGCAAGGGCGCGGAACCTACATTTTAGAACCGCCCCCCTCTTTGGCGAGCGAACTCCTGCGTCACGAATTACTTCAAAATTTGGCGCGGCGCTACCTGAACGAAGCCCTGCGGCTTGGGTTTGACCGCCAACAATCCCTGCAAATTTTTCAAGAAGCGGCTCAAACCTGGCAGGAAACAGACAGCCCATCAAAAACAGAATAGGAGAACGTAAAATGAATAGTCGTTTACTTGCAAAAAATGCCATAACAGCCTCCAAACTCGATCAGCGCATTCCCCCAATTGCCGGGACCGTCTTCGCCGTCCTCCTGGCTGTTGCAGTGGTCGGCGCAATCCTGATGGATGGCAAACAGCCCGACGCCTTGATTGGCGCATGGGTCACCATTTGGATAGTGATTGCCACCTACGTCTTGTTTGCGCTCAAGGTTGCCAGCCAGTGGGAAAAAGCCATCGTCCTGCGGCTGGGAAAATTCCAGGGCTTGCGCGGCCCCGGCATGTTCTGGATTGTGCCGTTAATTGACACTATCCCAAACTGGATTGACCACCGCGTGATGGTGACGCCCTTCGCCGCGCAAAAAACCCTCACCAAAGACACCGTGCCGGTGGACGTGGACGCTGTCCTGTTCTGGGTGGTTTGGGATGCGGAAAAAGCCGCCCTCGAAGTGGAAGACTATCGCGCCGCGGTAGATTGGGCCGCCCAAACCGCCTTGCGCGACATCACCGGACGGATGATGCTGGCGGATATTCTTGTCGGACGCAGTGTGATTGACCAGGAATTGCAGAAGGTTATTGACGAGCGCACCACCCCGTGGGGTGTCACCGTGCAGTCGGTTGAAATCCGCGATATCGTCATTCCGCAGGATTTGGAAGATGCGATGAGCCGCCAGGCGCAGGCTGAGCGCGAACGCCAGGCGCGCGTCATTTTGGGCGAATCGGAGAAACAAATTGCCCAATCATTTGCCGAAGCCTCGCAGGCCTACGTCAACAACCCCACCGCCCTGCACCTGCGCGCGATGAACATGCTCTTTGAAGGTCTCAAAGAAAAAGGTGCGCTGGTGATTGTGCCTAGTTCTGCCATCGACACGATGAACCTCGGCGGAATTAGCGGGATGGTTTCGCTGGCGCAGCAGAAATCAGTAAACAGTAATCAGTGATCAGTAATCAGTGATCAGTGATCAGTAATCAGTGATCAGTAATCAGTAATCAGTGATCAGTGATCAGTAATCAGTGATCAGTAATCAGTGTTCAACGTTTCACGTGAAACACCATAGGGCGGGATGTTATCCTGCCAGAAAGAAAACGAAATGTCTACCAAAACTTCCCTCACCATCTCTTTTCTCCTGATTGTCCTGGCCGCCATGGTCGGGCTGCTACTCTCGTCCCAACTCCCCGACCCCATGCCCTCGCATTGG
This sequence comes from Anaerolineales bacterium, assembly GCA_034432755.1. Classification (GTDB taxonomy): domain Bacteria; phylum Chloroflexota; class Anaerolineae; order Anaerolineales; family Villigracilaceae; genus UBA5195. Next base: position 15,153 of record DAOUBQ010000040.1, on the reverse strand, counting down.
AACGCGGCGGGCGAAGTGGATGGATACATGTCCAGGTTCTGGGGTGTCTGGCTGATGCCGCTGATAACGCTGGGCATTACCCTTTTGCTGGCAGCTGTTCCGGCCATTGACCCGTTGCGGGCCAACATTGCCCAGTTTCGAGACCTGTATAATGCCTTCATCGTTGGCTTTGTGGTCTATATGCTGTACGTGTATGGACTGACGCTGGCGGCCTCGTTGGGCTGGCAGTTCAACATGTCAACGATGATGCTCCCGGCGATGAGTTTGTTGTTCATTGGCATCGGCTTCCTGATTAAAAACGCCAGGCGCAACTTCTTTATCGGCATTCGCACCCCCTGGACGCTTTCGAGCGATTCGGTCTGGGAGAAAACACATCAACTGGGCGCAAAGATGTTCCTGGGCAGTGGGGTCGTCGTTTTGATGAGCACTTTCCTGGGAGAAAACGGCCTTTGGCTGATGATGGCCGCCCTTCTGGTCGCCGCCTTCGTTCCGATTGTATATTCGTACATCTTGTGGCGGCAGGAGAATCCCTAACGTTTCACGTGAAACACTGGCCAGTTAGACAGGGTGAAACTCAACGAAGGATGGGTATCATCCTGTTAACTGCCGGATAGAGTGAGAAAAACGAACCAATCTCCAGCGCAACTTTGGCGCAAACCGCGCGGTGGACGGGATGACCTTACCCTGCCGCAGGTGATTCCGATGGAGGATGTGTAGCGCAAGATAATATCTTGCGCCACGGAAGGAATAATTATGCCTGAAGAAACCAAGCAATGGGAATACCGCGTACAAACCGTCGGCTCATTTTTCGGCGGCGTGAAGGCCGACGAACTGGAGGCCTTGCTTAACGAATGGGGCGAGGAGGGTTGGGAAGTCGTCTCCACGCACATCAAAGAAAACGAGAACAAAATTAACGTCATTGCCAAACGTCCATTGACCGAGCGGATAAAACGCCTGCGAACGATGCCCAAACCACGCCTGTAATCAAATGCAGACAACCTGAATCAAGAAAACGGTTTTGCGTTCTGTCATTCTTAAAACCGGCATTTCACACAAAATGAGTATCTCATGCCTGATAAAAAATCACTGACCTGGTTCCTCGTCATTGCCTTTGGCACTTCGTGGATTTTGTTTGCCGCGCCGCTGGCAGCCAAAGACGACCCCGCTCTTTATCCTACAATTATAACCAGCCTGTTCGCCCTCGCCATGTGGGGGCCGGGGATTGCGGCAATTGTTGTCACCATCTTCATTGCCCGCCAGCCGTTCTCGACCTTGCGGCTGAACACGCTCGGCCCCAAGCGCTACTACTTCTGGGCTTGGTTCCTGGCCCCGCTGGTGGCGGCGCTGACCCTAGCCGCGACGGTCCTGCTCGGCACCGGGACCTTTGACTCATCGTTTCCGATGATGCGCGAGGCTCTGGCGCAATCTCCACAAACACAGGGACTCCCCTCTTTGGAGATTCTGGTGACCATCCAGCTCGCTTTTTCTGCGACTTTCGCGCCCTTTATCAACATCCTGTTTGCAATGGGCGAGGAACTTGGCTGGCGCGGATTCCTGCTGCCCAAACTGCTGCCGCTCGGCGAGTGGAAAGCCTTGCTGCTGAGCGGGGCTATCTGGGGCATCTGGCATGCGCCCGCCACCATCTTGCACGGACACAACTTCCCCCAACATCCCTACCTGGGCGTACTGGTCATGACCATCGGTTGTATGCTGCTGGGAGTTATTTTCGGCTGGCTGTATCTCAAAACCAAAAGCCCCTGGGCCCCAGCCCTGGCGCACGGCGCGTTCAACGCCATTGGCCCAGCCGCGCTCTTTTTTCTGAACCCCGAAGGTCTGGATATGGCCCTGGCTGGCAATCCGCTGGGAATCGCCGGTTGGATTCCGATGGCCGTGATTATTCTCGCCCTGGTCGCGCTCAAGCAGTTGCCAACCCGTCCACGAACAGTTAACGACGCCGAAAACTGCTAACAAATTTGCAAAGTATGTCTACGATTTGTCTACGCTATTTCGGTATCATATAGGCAAGAAATCGAAACGTGGTGGGGCCCACGTTGCAGACACCGGCACACAGGAAGGGGGACTTCCGCTACCGGTGTCTGTTTTTAACCAGAACGACACCAATCCTTAAAGCGCGCCAAGAAACCCTAACAAATTTGCAAAGTGTCTGCGTTCTGTCTACGCCCTTTCGGTATGATATGAACAATCAACCGAAACGTGGAACTGGGGCCCACGTTATAGACGCCGGTGGAGCAGGAAGGGGGTCTTCCGCATCCGGCGTCTGTTCTTTAAGCGTACATGGCGCTGCCCGGGCTTTTCCCGGGCAGCGCCTATAGTTTTTAATAAGTTTCTATCGAAACTCCGATAAAATTCTACGCAAAACTACATTGACTTTTCAGTCATCTCTTATAGAATTTGTGCAAATTAACGTCAAAGGACACGATTCGCGCATGTTAAGAAAACGCCTGCAGCTCGGCCTGATTCACGTCGCCATTGCCATGACCCTCGTCCCCATCAACAGCACGCTCAACCGCGTGATGATTAAAGAGTTGGGCATTGCCGCCACTGTTGTGGCTATTCTCGCCATCTTGCCCTACTTGCTTGCCCCACTGCAGGTGACCATTGGGGCATTCTCCGACCGTCACCCCATCCTGGGTTTCCGCCGCAGTCCGTACATCTTGCTTGGGCTGGTATTGTGCGTCAGCGGAGTTGTCATCTCGCCCCAAGTGGCTTTTTTGATGACCGAACAACCCGTCCTGGGTTACCTCGTGGCTGCGCTGGCCTTCGGGGCCTGGGGCATGGGCTATAACCTGTCTTCGGTGGCATACCTGTCGTTGGCAACCGATCTCTCTGGTGAAAACGGACGCGGCAGGACGATTGCGACCATGTGGTTTATGATGATTGTCAGTATCATCTTCACCGCTATCGCCATCAGCCGCCTGGTGGAGCCATATTCGCCCGAAGCACTGCAAACCGCCTTTTGGGAAGTGGGCCTGGTTGCGCTGGGACTTGGTTTGCTGGGACTGATTCGCCTGGAAAGCCGCCATCAGGCCGCTGGGGCAGGAGGAGAGAATTACTCGTTCAGAGAGATGGCTGGCGTCATCGTGAAAAGCCGCCAGGCAACGACCTTTTTCTGGTATCTCACCCTGTTGCTGGCCGCCATTTTGGGACAGGATGTCCTGCTCGAACCCTTTGCCGCCGAAGCCTTCGATATGACCGTCCAGCAGACGACGCGCATTACCTCCATCTGGGGGATGGCTGTTTTGCTGACCATCCTGCTGGCCGGGGCGCTGGAACGGCGCGCTCCCCGCAAACTGGTAGCGCAAGTTGGCAATCTCACCGCCCTGGGCGGATTCCTATTCATCCTTGCCAGTGGAATGACCAGCTCGACGGGCATTTTCTACGCCGGGGTGGTTCTGCTCGGCGCAGGGACCGGCCTCTCGACGGTAGCCAACCTGGCCCTGATGTTCGACCTGACCATCCCCGGTTATGTTGGGTTATTCATCGGCGCGTGGGGCGTCTCGAACGCGCTCTCGCGGCTGACCGGCACGCTGATGGCGGGGATTGTGCGAGACGGGGTCACGTTCCTCGCCGAGAATGCCCTGCTCGGATACCTGGTGGTGTTCGGTCTCGAGGCGGTTATGCTGGCTGTGGCGGCGAGTTTACTGCAGGGTATCAACGTGCAAAAATTTCACCAGCAAGTGCAAACGCCCTCCATCATAGAACGCGCCGCCCTGGCGGACTAATTCATAGCCAGAAAAAGGCTCATTAAATGGCGAACCAGCATCAGCCCGATTGGCTCTCGCTCTCCGACGTGGCAGAAAAACTGGGGGTGCATCCCTCCACCGTGCGGCTGTGGTCCGATAAAGGCGTCCTCCCCACCCACCGCACCTCGGGCGGACACCGGCGTTACCTGCTGCACGAGGTTGAGTTATGGATGAATACCGCCCGCGATAAACAGGTGGTTGAACCAACCGACGCGCTCCAAAATGCCGTTGGCAAAATCCGCCTGCGGGTGAGCGAGGGGCAATTGGAGAGCGAAGCCTGGTACCAAAAACTCGACTCCGACGGACGTGTTCAATATCGCCTGAGCGGCGGGGCGCTGGTGCGTGGTCTGATTACGCATCTCTCGCGCGAAACCGACGCTGAAAACAGCGAGGCGAAATCGCTCGGCTACGAATATGCCTCGCGGGCGCGCCGCTACGGACTCAACAGTGTGGAAGCCATCCAGGCCTTCTTATTCTTCCGCAACGGAATACTCGAAGCAATGATGAACGCCTACGAAAACGCGCGCGTGCCGCCTGGGATGGCTTGGGGGCGGCTGCTCACCCGCCTGCACCAATTTACCGACCAGGTGTTGCTCAGCCTGCTTGAGACGTATCAGGCCTTTGAGGAGCGCAGCAGGTAGTAAAATAGGGACATGCAAAACCTGCTTCAGACCCCCCTTATCCGCCAAACCCGGCGCAATCATGCGCTGGAACATGCTACGATACATATCCTTTCGGCGCGCTTCCCAAACCGCCCGCTGGCCGGGCACTCGAACCCGACCGGCTTTTTCTTGCTGGGCGATGTGCCGACCGAACACCTGCGCGAGGCCACCAACGAGGCGCTTGTGCGGCTGAAAAACGGCGAACGCGACCTGGCCATTCACCCCGGCTGCGGCACGAATTACGTCGTCAGCGGCGGGTTGGCAGCCTTGTTCGCGTTTTTGGGAATGAGCGGGACAAAGAACAACCGCCAACGCTGGGAACGCCTGCCGATGCTGGCCATGCTTTTGTCGTTGACTTTTATCGCCGGTCAGTGGCTCGGCCCAGCCCTGCAAAACGGAATCACCACCGAGCCGGACCCTGGCGAACTCGCCATCCTGAATATTTATCCCGTTGCAAAGAACATCCACCGGGTTGTAACGCGCGCGTAATGCACATTCACTACTACTTCGGCAACGACGAATACGCCATCCGCCAGCAGGTGAACAAGTTGAGCAAGATGTTCAGCGACCCGACGACGGCGGATATGAACACGTCGCACCTCGACGCGCGTTCGGTGAGCGAAAACGAACTGACCAACGATGTCGGCGCCATGCCTTTCCTGGCTGCGCAGCGCCTGGTGTTGTTAGAAAACGTCTCAAAGCGCTACACAGGGTTGGAGGGTCACAAAAAATTCGTCACTTTTCTTGAAACGGTTCCCGCTTCGACCAAACTGGTCATTGTTGACCTGGAAGAAGTTAAAGAAAAAGAAATCCCCAATCACTGGATGGTGAAATGGGCGGCCAAGCACGCCGAGACTGCCGAAGCCAGGGCCTTCCTGCTACCAAAGCAGCGTGAAATGCCCGGCTGGATTGTGGCCGAGGCCAAACGCCAGGGCGGGAGTATCGAACCGGGGGCGGCAGCGCGCCTGGCCGAAATGACTGGCGAAAACACCCGTCAGGCGGCTCAAGAAATTACAAAACTGCTGACTTATGTCAATTACGCCCACCCCATCGGGCTGGAAGATGTGGAGGCTGTGAGCATTGTCACCGCCAGCGCGGATGTGTTTGATCTGGTAGATGCGCTCGGCCTGCGCGATGGCAAACGGTCGCAAAAGTTGCTACACCGCCTGCTGGAAGATAAGGATGCTTTCGAGTTGTTTGGGATGGTGATTCGACAATTCCGCCTGTTGACGATTGCGCGCGAGGTGATGGACGAGGGCGGTACGCTCAACGAAGCTGCCGCGGCGCTAGGCACTCACCCCTTCGTGGCCGAAAAAGCCTGGAACCAGGCCCGCAAATTTAACATGGAGACGCTTACAGCCATCTATCGCCGCCTGCTGGCGATGGACGAAGCCGCCAAAACCGGCCTGATGCCGCTCGATTGGGCGCTGGATACGTTGATTGTGGAGTTGACGAGGTAAATTCACCAATCGCAACAAAAGCCGCTGACCTCAAAAGGTCTGCGGCTTGTTGATTGAAAAATGATACTGCGAGAGACGGTCTGCGGCAAGTCAGTGACTTGCCCTACGGCGCGCTCGCGGACGGTCTGCGCGAGACAACGGCGGCGGCAGATTGCGAAAAAGTTACGCCAGCAGAAATCCTGTCCTACACAAACTCCCCGCCCGATTCGACCCGCCGCTCGATTAATTTGCGCGATTGATCGAATTTCAGGCCGACTTCGACCTGCTGATAGCAGTGATTGCCGCCGTCGCCAATCAGCACCTTGCGAGCGTAATACACCTCTCCCGCATCCTGATATTCCACACTTAAATCGTTATCCACATCCACGCGGCCTTCGATAATTTCGCCGCAGCGTTTGCATTTGACCTGAAAAACGTAGTAGCGTTTTTCCGGCTTTGCGCTGAAACCACTCAATAATTTTTTAAGAAAATCCATCGTTTACTCCTTTAACTTACAAAGTTCAACGCCTTCACAAACATCGCAACCATTTTCTCCAAATTGATTTCCTCGGCCACAATGCGATACGATTCCGCGCCCATGCGGCGCAGGCGGGGAATATCACCCAGCGCTTCCTGCAAAGCAAATAATAACCCAAAGTCGTCCTCTGGCGGAATTTGCCAGCCGTTTTCGGGGCGCACCAGGTCATCCTGCGTGCCGTCTCCCTTGGCAACAATGACCGGCAAGCCGTAAGACATGGCTTCCTGCACAGCCAGTCCGCCCGTGCCGGGCAGCACGAACAGGTCGGCGGCGAGGAAGTAGGGGGTCAGTTCCGCGCCATGTTTGGCGCCCACAAATTCGGCGGATGGGTAGAGACTGCGTGCGAGAGTCTGCGCGGGTTCAAGGTCTGGCCCCTCGCCGACGATAATTAATCGGGGCTGAAGAGGCGCAGGGAGTTCAGCGCAGGCTTTGAGCAGAGCAGGGACCCGCTTCCTCGCTTGAATCCGCCCCACGAAGAGGACGCACGGCTTCAGCGGGGAAGCGTCCCTCACGGGCAAGGGATGCCTGGGAGCGGGAGTCACCGCATTGGGGGCGATGAAAATCCTGTCGGCAGGAAATCCACAAGCGGCATATTGCGCGGCCCCGCGCGCTGAATACGCAATCAGCGCGTCAAAACGGTTCAGAAAACGGTTGCGCAGAGCAGACAGGATTCCGCGCGAAGCGGGCGCGCCCAAGCCCCAGCCAATGACCGGCCGCCCACGCTGCTTCATCCAGCCGATAGCGGCGGGCGAGGAGAGATAGCGGAAATTGGCCTCCACAATGAGCGCGGAGGGAGTTTCACGCTCCAGCCAGGCGGTGACTCCGCGCTGATAGCAAAAATAAAATGGGGATTGGGGATTGGAAAAATGGAGATTGCTGGCAGGCTGAAGATTGGCAATGCGCAATTGGGCGGTGGTGGCAATTCCTTCGGCTGAAAGGGGTTGACCGGCAAACAGCGTCAGGCCGCCCGTGCAGGCGGAGGCGAGCGCGTCAAAAAACGGGGCGCGGTAGGAGGGGAGAACGCGCTGAAGCAGGGCCAGGCGGCCAGGGAAGCTATTTTCCACTTTCCAGCCTCGCAATCACATAGGCTTTCCAGCCCAGTCCTTCGGGCGAGTGGATGACCGGGTAGCCCGGCGACATCTCGCGCAGGGTGTATCCGGCTTCGGTCAGAATCCGCCAGGCGGCCTGTTCGGATTCAGGGCCGTGCAGTTCCAGGAACAGAATCGGATGATAGTCGGAGAGAATCCGCTTCATCCCCGGCAAAGCCAGCACCTCGCCGCCTTCGATGTCCATTTTGACCAAATCGGGCGGGGGATTGCCCTGCTCATAGACGAATTCATCCAGCGAGAGGGCGGCGACCTTGATTTCGGCCTGGTACTGTTCCTCGCGCCGACCCGCCGACCCGGCGGCCTTACCCATCCCGACCGATTCGTGGACAAAGAAAGTGATTTCGCCGCCCCGCTCGGCCACTGCCGCCTCGACGAGCGTGATGCGGCTTTCGAGGGCATTCAAGGCCACATTACGGTGAATCCGCTCCGCGTTGGCGGGCAGGGCCTCGAAGGCGAACACTTTTCCATTCGGGCGGACGTGATGCGCCAGGAGCAGAGAAACGTAGCCGATATTCGCACCCACGTCGTAGACGGTCATGCCAGGTTGCACGAAAACGCGCGCGGCGGCGGCCAGTTCGGGTTCATACGTCCCCAGCCAGCGGCTTTTCTCGGCTTTGAGATTGAGCAGGAGTTTGTATCCCTTCAAGTCCCCGGCGGCGATTTCAACCTCGCTCAAACCGGATTCAACCGCCGCGTTCATCGAGCCGCGAATCAGCCGCGCCAGCGGCGGGAAGCGATAAATGGCCTGCTTGACCGGCAAGGGCAGGATTCCGGCCAAAAAGGAAAAGAGCGAGAGGAGAAATTTTTTCATGAACGATAATCAGCCACATGTGGCGCAGGATAGGCCGGGGATTTATGAACGTGGACGACCTGCCAAGCGCCATCAAACTTCACCAGTACGCGGCTTTCGTTGTGGGCAGCGACCTGTACGCCCTGCGGGGTATCTGTGCTGACCAGTAATGTGTAACTGGCAATGGCCGTCTCGCCGTAATGCTGGATTTTCAGATTCGCCAGGTCGAAACGGGTCGGCGCGGGTTCCCCTTCCGCGCCAAAGACCGCGCCACGCCGGGCATTGGACTCCATCATGAACTCGTGAAAAGGCAGCCCATCAATTCGGTGCGGCGTAACCCACCACTCGTAGAGCGTTAAATCGGGGTGGGTTGTCTCATAATAGACCTTGATATTATTTTCGTTAATCGCCTTCAAGTGGCGCAACAAGAACTCTTTAATTTCCGCTTCCATAAAAAACATCCTTCGGGAAAATATCGAATAACGACTTACCAATTCTCTAACAACGCCTCCAAATACTTCTCCATCATCATCCGCACATCGAACGCCGACTCAGCCCTGGCCCGCGCCCCGGCCCGGAATTTTTCCTGGTTCTGCAATACATGTGCCAGCCCGTATGCCAGCGGCGCAACATGCGGCGGCTCCAGTTTCCAGGGATTGGCCCCATACGGCACCACCACACCCGCTTCGGGAGTCACCAGCTCAGACAGCGCCCCGGTATCGTAAGCCACCACCGGCAACCCACAGGCCAGCGCCTCGATGACCGAATTGGGACAGGCCGGGTGAATATCCGCCGAAAACAGGGCGTGCGCCTCGTTCATCAGCGCCGGGATGGACTCGCGCTTCACCAGCCCCACCCAACGAATCGGCACGTCACTCCTGGCCGTCCATTCTGCTTTCAACGCCTCGCCGACCTCGCCTACCACAACCAATTCTAACGGCTTCGAGACCAGTTTCGAGGCCGCCTCGGCCAGCCGGATGGCATTCTCCAGCCCGCCCTCGTAACCGCCCCCCAGCGAGCCTTCCACCACCAGCAGGCGGTAGGACAAATCAGAGATTTGTCCTGCAACAGGACGATACACCTCCAAATCCACGCCATTATGCACAACCGAAACGGGCTTCTGCAAATTGCCAAACCAGTCGTTCCACCAGACTCGTGAAAACTCGCTCTGATACACAATCTGGTCAGCCAAAAAACGCCGCACCAGGCTCAAGACAAAATTACCGTATTCCGCGCGAATCGAATGTCGCAGTGAAACCGGCCTGATGCGATGAATCCAGTTGATTCCATCCAGCCGCTGAACGATTCGCATGCCACGCTGTTTAGCGCGATAGAGTGCCGCCAGCTCGCGCGTCCCGCCAATCACCAGCACGGCGTCATAGGGCGTATCGTTCAGGTCGTTCGTCACCTGCACGCCGTGCTTCTCCACAGCCGCCGAAAACTTGTGGAGAAACGACACCATCCCCCCCACGCCGTGAACTTTGGGAACAATACAGATGCGCGATTGGTAATTGGTAATTGGTGATTGATGATTTGTCATAGTATCCAGTTATCGGGGTCTCCGGTTCTCCGGTTCCTCCGTTGTCCAATCCGCTTTTCCGCTTCCTCCGTTGTCCACATCCGCTTCTCCGCTTCCTCCGTTGTCCACATCCGCTTCTCCGCTTCCTCCGTTATCCAATCCGCTTCTCCGCTTCCTCCGTTGTCCACATCCGCTTTTCCGCTTCCTCCGTTGTCCACATCCGCTGCCCCACCTTTCTGGCCGGAATGCCTGCCCAAATCTCATTCTCGCCCGTCGACTCGGTCAACACCGCATTTGCGCCAACCACCGTGCCCCGCCCAACGCGCAGAACCCCCGCAGCGCACAAAATTTTGGCCCCGGCACCAAGAATCACATCATCTGCCACCACAATCCCCTCAAAACGAGATTGTGCAGCAGGCCGGTAAACATCAGCCCGGCCCAGCGTCACCCCAGGGTAGATTCCGACATTCGCACCGATGGTCGTCTTCGGGTGAATCACCACCCCGACCCCGCCATGATGCAGCAAAAAACCAGGCCCAATTTCCACCGAAAGCGGAATTTCCACACCCAGCAGTTTCAGCAAAAAATAGGCCAATTTTCCAAACCACCGACTTTTTCGGGCATACACAAGACGCTCGTAGAACGACATGCGGCTATTATATCCGCATCATCCGATTCCGCCGTTTCTCCATCCGCTCCCTGAATTATGGTATCCTTAACCATCTTTTCTCGGAGAACCACCGCATGTATCTTGCCATTGAAGGAGTGATTGGGGTCGGAAAAACCACCCTGGCGCGCCTGCTCCAACCACGTTTCCAGAATTCGGAACTCCTGCTCGAAGTATTCGAGGAGAACCCCTTCCTCTCCGATTTCTACAGCGACCGCGCCCGCTACGCCTTCCAAACCCAAATATTCTTTTTGCTCAGCCGCTATCGCCAACAAAACTCAACCGTCCCGGCCATTTTACAAAGCGGCAAACACCTGCTGGCCGATTACACCTTCGCCAAAGACGCCCTGTTCGCGCGCATCAACCTGCACGGCGACGAATTAACCATGTACCATCGCGTCCACGAAGCCCTGGCCGAAAAAATCCCCCTGCCCGACCTGACCGTCTATCTTTCCGCCAGCGTAGATACCCTTATGGCGCGCATCGCCCTGCGCGACCGACCCTACGAGCGCGCCATGGAACGCGCCTACATCGCCGAACTGGCCGCCGCCTACGATGATTTCTTCACCGAGACCAAAACCCCCAAACTGGTCATCGACTCGAACCTGCTCGACTTTGTACGCTACCCTGAACACCTGAACCTGATCGAAAACAAAATCCGCGAGGCGCTGGGGATTAGCCCCTACCAGCCCACGCTGCTCAACGGAGATTGACATGCGCATCACCCGTGATATGCTGCTCAAACTGGCCCAAGACTTCACCCAAAAGCGCCTGGTTCCCGACCGCAACGTGACCGCCGTCTTCCTGGTCGGCTCAGTGCGCCCCGAAGACGCCCCCCTGCCCCCCGTACTCGATATTGACCTGCTGGTCATCTACAATGGCGAGCCGCCGCGCACCCGCGAGATAGTCAAACTCTCCAACGAAATCCACCTCGATGTAACCTACGAAAACGCAAAGGACTACGCCCAACCCCGCGAACTGCGCGGCGACCCCTGGCGTGGCTGGATGATGTGGGACCCGCTTCTCCTCCACCAAAAAGGCCGTTTTTTCGAATACACCCAATCCATCGTGCGGGCCCAATTCGATGACCCCGAAAACCTGCTTAAACGCTGCCGCGCTTTCTCGGTTCCTGCCCGTGAAGCGTGGAACGAGATGATTTTCAACCCCGAAGCGGCCACGCCAAACAGGATTCTCTCCGCTGCCGCCAACGCCGCCAACGCCCTCGCGACACTGTCCGGGCCACCGTTACCGGAGCGGAATCTCTGCTTCGGCTTCCCTGCCCGCGCCGAAGCCGTTGGACTGCCCGAAATGAGCGGAAAACTATTTTCGATTATCACTGGCAGCCTGGATGTCAATCTAATCGAAGAGGCGCTGCCGCACTGGGAAGCCAGCTTCGCCGCCGCTGCGCAATTTCCCACCGATTTACGCATCCACGCCGCGCGGCTGGCTTATTACAAAAGCGCTATCGAAACCCAATTGGGCGGAGAGATGCCCGCCGCTGCCTTCTGGCCGCTGCTCTCCACCTGGGCGCTATCCATCCGGGGCAGACTCCCCCCCCCTGAAGGCGAATCCGCATGGCAGCACTTCCTGGCTAAAATCGAGCTGGATTCCTCCGGGGCTGGGCAGCGACTCGAAGCGTTGGACACCTTCCTTGATGTAGTGGAAGAAACCCTCGAGCGGGTGGCCGTCGAAAGCGGGTTAAGATAGTTGTCAAGAGGAACTGTCCACATTTAGGCATTGCAAAATCATATCAAAACCATGACAATCCCCCAAGTTTCCAAAAAAACTGTGGATAACTGCCGAAAAACTGTGGATAATCGACTCGGTCTGTGGAGAACTCACTCATTTGTTCCAGAAATAACAAACGAACCCACCCCCATATCTGGGGGGACTTTTTGTTACGTCCCAAATGCTGGTCAGAGCCAAAAATGAGCGGAAAACGCGCTAGGCGACTTTCCCGTAATTATCCACAGGCACGGCTTGAGCTCCTTTAACGAGATACCGCCAAATCTGGGGGGCAGCCAGGTCAAACCAGGTAGAAATAGCGGTTTCCTGCCTTTATCCACATATCCACAAAGACTACTACGACAACTAAATTAAGATTATTTTTATAAAACTTTCTACTGATAATGATCCCAAGATAGCCCCCCTTGAAATCACCGCCGAATTTCAGCTTGCCGGCGGCGAAGAGATTGGGCGAATTTCCTCGTCCAGGTTGCGCACCGCTGTTGCCAGCACCTTCTCGCCAACCAGGTTCATCAGGCTCAGCCCAAGCAAAAGAGATTTTACGCGGCCACTCATTGGAGCGTTTGACAGAAGGGCAATCTTCTTGCCAAATTTATCTTGTTCCTCCTGCGGCAGGTTTTGCAATAGCCCAAAGCAATATGCCGGCAGGGCTACCCAGGCTTTCTCAAAATCAACATTCTGCATAATATCACTGACGGCTACCCCACGCTGTTCAGCGCGTTTGCGGTCCACAGAGTCTTTCACCGAAGCCAGCACAATTTCGAGGAAACGGCTTGGCCCAATCGTGATGACTTTTTCGCCGTCACGCACGTTGAAAATCGAGGCCCTGAGTAGTGCCATTGCCCCAAACCCCGCCACCACTACCTGCGCCCAGCCGGCCATGGCTGGGTTTTGCACGCCCATCGTCCACCCAAAAACGCGGATGATTGCCAGGGCAAACAACGAAGCCAGGGCGTTGAAGAGCATATATCCCAGCGCCGGTACGGTGCGCAGAGCATCATCCGGCTCATCGCGGAACTGGGAAATAATCTCTCCTGCGCCAATCAACGCCCCAAACAGGCCCGCCGCCACCCATTCCAGCCACATCAGTCTTGTTCCTCGTCGTCATCCATTTCGAGGCGGATGGTCTGGGCCCAGTGCTGGCCTTCATCCGTCAGCCGCAGGGTGCCGCCGTCCTCACCATCATCCATTTCTACCAGCCCGGCATCCTCGAGGTACTTTACCCCCTCCGTAAAATCAGACCATGAGACCTTTACTTTGGTCATCACCTGCGCCACAGGGGCTTCCTTTTGACGCGCCAGCCTGTTCATAATCAGCATCGAGGCGCCCTGTCCTTTTTGCTGGTGAACGGCGCGCTGCACACTGGATAAAAACGAGCCAAAATCATCTTCGGGAACGAATTTTTGCTGCATACTCACCTCTTATAACAATCAAGGATGCACAAAACAATTCTATTTACTCCACATGGCAATGTCAAGAATTATTTTTCCTGACCTTAAGCCGCAAGCCTTCCACTGCGACCACTTTCACTTTCTCGCCAGGCAGGATAGGTTCCGCTCCATCATCCAACTCGGCAGTCCACAACTCGCTTTGTAACAGCACCTGTCCATTAGGATTAATCTCTTCCCGCGCAATACCAATCACTCCCAGCAGGGATTCCTGACCAACGTGAATGGGTGCGCGCTGCGCCCGCAGGCCGAGTCCCACCAGCACGGCGAAACTCGCCCCCACGATGATGCCGGTCGAAATCACCAACGGGATATTGACACGCTGGAACTGCGGCACGCCCGGCGAGTTGAACAGGACCAGCGCGCCAACGATGAACGCTCCCACCCCGGCGGCGGTCAGCGCCCCAAAGGTAGGCGTTTTGATTTCGAGGATAAACAAGATGAAAGCCAACACCAGGAAGATGACCCCGAACCAGTTGACCGGCAGCACGCCAAATCCATACGCCGCCAGCGCCAGGCAGACCGCGCCGATGAACCCGGCCACCCACCCGCCCGGGCTGGAAATCTCAATCAGGATGGCCTGTACCCCAATGGTGATGAGCAAAAAGGTGATGTTGGGGTTGACCAAAATATCGAGCAGATGTTCGATGAAAGACATGCTCAGGGTTTGCGTGCGAGCGTTCGCCGTATTAAGAGTGCGCGGGCCATCGGGCATTTGCACCTCGAACCCGTCCAGTTTTTCCAACAGGTCATCCAGGTCGCGGGCGATGAAGTCTACCAGCCCCACCTCGATGGCTTCCGTCGCTGAAACCGCCCGGGCAATTTCAATCATATCTTCGGCCAGCGCAATCGCTTCGGCAGAGCGTCTCTCGGCCAGGGCGCGCACCTGGGCGCGCAGGGCTTCTTTTTGTTTGCGTTCCAGCGTCTCGCCCATGTCCTGCCCATCGCCGCTAATGGGACTGGCCGCGCCAATGATGGTTTCGGGGGCCATGGCCGAGGCATGACCGGCAATCGTAATCACCGCTCCGGCACTGCCGGCCGTGCCGCCGCGCGGGCTGACATAGACCACCACCGGCACGTTGCTGGCGCGAATGGCCTGCACAATCACTTCCATTTCGCTAATCAGACCGCCGGGGGTGTTGAGTTGCATGACCAGTAACTCCGCATTACGCTGCTCGGCGACCTGAATGCCGCGCACCACGTACTCCTTCATGGCTGGAGCAACGATACCTTTCACTTCCATCACCAAAACGAGCGGTGCATCTGTCTTCGCCATTGCCGGGCGGATAAACGCCAGCAGCGCCATAAATACTATCAAAAAGAGTCCGAACCGTTTCATGACGTTTTCCTATCTTTTAATTATATCCTCCTTGCAATACCTTCGCCAAAATTAAGCAAATAGAATAGGGCTTTTGGGGTAAAGTGGATGTCTTCCGAACAAACCACTAACCCACAAAAAGCCCATGACAGA
>DAOUBQ010000039.1:0-81021 GCA_034432755.1 Anaerolineales bacterium | reverse complement strand
GATGAAATCCATAATCCGCGCTTCGGCTTCCTGCTGCGACATATTTTCCACGCCAAACGGATTGGGATCGTCCCCATCCACGAAGTGCCCGCTGGACGACATCAGCCCCAGCCGCAGTTGAGTGAGCGGAGCACGCAACGGGGCAAAAGGGGTATCTTCATAAATGAATTTTCCCGGTTGATTATAGGCTTTGACCTGGGTCTGGATGATGTGCTCCGTTACACGCGAAAAATCGCCATCATTGAGCGCATCACCCATTTTCCATAACAGTTCTTGAAAAAACCTGCCGGCCTCCTCGTCTGACAAGTCTGGCAGGAACTTGAAATTCATATCCGACCGGGATCCGTAGTAAAACGATTTCTTGAAATCTTCAAAGGTTTCTTTGGCGTTGTCCATGTTATGTTCCTTTACACATGCGCGCGAAATCTGAAATTAATTGAAGGGAACAATACCTTCGCCAAAATTAGGCAAATAGAATAGGGCTTTTGGGGTAAAGTGGATGTCTTCCGAACAAACCACTAACCCACAAAAAGCCCATGACAGAAATTGTAACACTTTTACAAACCATTGCGCCTCTGATTGCCAAAACAACTTTGCGCCAGATGAGCCAGGTGATCTTTGGAATGCTGGCATCCAACGGACGGATCACCATGCTGGGGCTTTCGCGCTGGACCGAAAAAGGCGGCAGTTATCGCACCCTCCAACGCTTCTATTCCAGCGAGTTGCCCTGGAAAGTCATTCACTGGTTGTTCGTCCGCCTGAAATTTCTGAAACCGAACGGCCAATACTTTATCGCCGGTGACGAAGTTGTGGTGCGCAAAGCAGGCAAAGAGACTTATGGGTTGGATCGCTTCTTCTCGAGCATCCAGCAACGGGTGATTTCTGGTCTGGCATTTTTTACCTTCTCGCTGGTGGATGTCGAAGCAGGACGTTGGCTATCGATATGCCAGCGAGACAATAAAAATGCTTCCGCAAAAACCTGATGCTATTTTATTAGCCCAGATTTTCCAACAAATCGCCCGGCTGGGCGCTATTCTCCCGGTTCCCCGGCTGGTTTCTAGCCAGTAATTAGCGAAGGTATTGCCTTGCATAATAGTGAAATTAACATTCTCTATCTCTTTGGTTGTAAAATGAGTGCAATTCGTTCTATTTTCTGTATCTTAAGCGAGCAAATATGCGCATCATCAACCCCGAATGGACCCAACTCGCCAAAGGCTACCAGGCTGCCCGCGACCTGGAACAGCAGGCGCGCAAGAATTGGGAGACCACCTGGGCCAAATCGGTCAACTTTGCGCGCGAGCAAGGCCTGAAACGCGCCGCAGCAAGCATCCAGGCCCAAATCCGCGCCGAAAAACGCACTCTGCGCATTGTGCTGGCATTGCTGGCAGGCGTTGTCTTGCTCATGGCAATCATTGGTGCGCTCATCGAAAATTACCCGCAACTGCGCCTGTTCCTTTTGCCGATTGGGGTCATCCATATCATCCAGGTGCTCATCCTGGTTCTGCCCATTGCTGAAAAGTTGCTGGCAATTGCGGCCCTGAGTAAAATTCAGCCCCCGCCCGAAGAGCCGCAATCTTCACTCGACATCACGGAGCAGTGGTGGCAGGCCATTTCCAACCAGGATGCGCTTGAAAGCGCCGACCCTACCGAAGCGGGACAGATTTCCTTCCTTAAATACCTGGCCGAACACCTGCCCGACGACTACTTTGCCGCGCGCAGCCCCTTCCTGCAAAGCAGTCTCAATGTGGATGTGCTGGTCCTTGGGCCAACCGGCATCTGGCTGTTTGAGACCAGGCACTGGCGCGGGCGGGTCATTTGCCGGGGCGGCGTTTGGCAGCGTGAACCCTCGCCCGATGCCCCCCTGGAGAGCCTGACTACCCCGCTCGACCAATCCTGGCTGGCCGGGCGCAAAATTATCAAACAAACGCTCTCGCTCAAGTTGGCGCGCAATGCCAATTTCGGTACACTGATTCGCGGCGGGCTGGTCTTCACCCATCCCGATGTGCAGGTGCAGGTGGATTCTAGCAGCAAGGTACAGGCTGGCACACCTCCCCAATGGCTGCAACGCATACGCGGCTCACAGCAACTCTCTCATTTTTCGACCGAAGTGCAGTTACTCGTGTTGGATTCCCTGCTCGAATACGCGCTCTCGCTCTACGTCACGCGTCCGCTGGTCCAATCGGCTGTGGACCTGGCGCGCGTCCTCTACGGCGACCTGCTCGATGACTTGCGCCAGTACGTTTTACGGCAGGTGCGTTCACGCCTGGCGGGAAACTAAAACAGCCCTTGCAAATATTGCCTGGTTCGTTCCTGCTTTGGGTTGGAAAAAACCTCGCGCGCCGGCCCGGTTTCAACTACTTCACCCAGGTACATGAAAACGACATAATCGGCCAACCGTTTGGCCTGGCGCAAGGTGTGGGTCACAACAACGGTGGTGTAGTGCTGTTTGAGTTCTAACAATTTATGTTCGATGTGCCGGGATGAGATGGGGTCGAGCGCCGAAGTCGGCTCATCACCCAAGATGATTTCTGGCTCTACGGCCAGCCCGCGCGCCAGGCACAAGCGCTGCTGCTGACCAATGGAGAGCGCTGTCGCGGGTTCATGTAAACGTTTCCCGACTTCCTCCCACAGCCCGGCCAGTTCGAGGTAGTGCCGCACGGCATCCTTGTAGGCGCGGGTATCTTTCCTCATGCGATGAATATACAATCCGTAGGCGACATTTTCATAGATGGACATCGGCAGCACGGTTGGGCGTTGGGCAAGCAAACCAATCCGCTTGCGCACTTCAGTTTCGTCAATGTCTTTGGCGTAGATATTCTCGCCATCGAAAATCACTTCCCCCTCCAGGCGGGCGCCTTCGGTCAACTCAAAAAAGCGGTTGAAGGTTTTGAGCAGGGTGGTCTTGCCGCAGCCCGAAGGCCCCATGATGACCGTGATTTGTTTTTGCGGGATTTCAATGTTGATGTTTTTCAGGGCTTGCTGGCTGCCATACCAGGCGTTCAGGTTGCGGATTTGGATATGGGGTGTCATGAATGATTTCCCTTCGTGCGGGTTATTTGACGCTGAACTTGCCGACCCGCGCCGCGAGTAAACGCGAACCGAGGCTGATGACAAGCACGATAATAGTCAGGATAAGGGCAGAAGCATAGGCGCGCTGCTGCACTTCGGGGAAGGGCGTCCCCAACTGGAAGAACACCGCCAGGGGCAGGGAGGCCGCCGGGCGCATCAGCGAGGTGGGAATGCGGTCGGTATACCCGGCGGTGAACAGGACCGAAGCAGCGTCGCCTATCCCACGTCCAAAAGCCAGCAGGATGGCGGTGACGATGCCGGGGAGCATTTGCCGCAGCATGACCCGGGTGGCAACCTCCAGTTTGTTGGAGCCCAGCGCCAGGGCAGCCTGCTCCAGGTCGCGCGGCATCCGGCGGATGACTTCGTCCATCGCGCGGGTCATGATCGGCAATTGGAGCAGGGCCAGGACGATGATGCCGCCCAGCAGCGAAGTGCGCATCCCCAGCGCCAGCATCAGGGTAAACCCAAATGCGCCGTAAACAATGGAGGGGATGCCCCATAAGACGTCCAGCGCGAGGCGCACCCAGTTGCCCCAGCGCGCTTGGCCCAAGTAGGTTTCGAGATAGAGCGCCAGTGGCAGGCTGACAACGAGCGCAATCAGTGTGCCGCCGCCGGCCATATAGAGCGAGCCGAGGATAGCGTTGAGGATGCCGCCTTCTTTGCCCAGGTAAAAACCGCCTTTAGGGGGCTGACTGACCATCTCCCAGGTCAGGGCGGGCAGGCCTTTGCTCAATACGGTCCATAAAATCAGGGCCAGGCTGGTAAATACCAACCCAAGCGAGAAAAACATAAGGATTTTGGCGACGATTTCGCCCAGATGCCGTCTGTGCCAACGGAATTTCATGCCCATCTCCTTCCCAGCGCGCGCTGCAAAACCAGCGTGGAGGCGATATTGAAAACCAGGACAATCACCAGCAAGATGAGCGCTGCGCCGAGCAGGGCGGCGTCGTAGAGCGGAATGGACATCATTTCGCCATAGTTGTTGGCTATCAGCGCTGGGAGCGGGTAAGCGGCATCGAAAATGGACGTGGGCAGGTTGGGAACATTACCAACCACCATCAGGACGGCCATTGTCTCGCCAAAGGCGCGCGAGGTGCCAAGCACCACGCTCGCAATCATGCCCGGCAGGCTCTGGCGAAAAATGACATAGCGAACGGTTTGCCAGCGGGTCGCGCCGATGCCCAGCGACCCAAGCCGCCAATCTTGCGGGGCGGCCATCAGCACTTCGCAGGTCACAGCAATGATGAAGGGCGCAATCATCACCGCCAGGACAATCCCGCCCGAGAGGATGCTGTATCCGGTGGGCTGGTTGGAGGCAAACAGTGGGAGCCAGCCCAGGTGTTGGTCAAAAAACGGGTGCAACACATTCCCCACGAATGGCACTACGAGTATCACGCCCCAAACGCCGTATACCACCGAGGGAAGAGCCGCCAGCACGTCCAGCACCGGTTTGAAAAACGCGCGGGTGGCCGGGCGGGCATATTCCGAGAGATACAGGGCGGTCAACAGGCAGGGCGGCACGGCCAGCAGCACGCCCACCGCCGTCACCCAAAACGTGCCAACGATGAACGGCAGGAAGCCAAACTGCCCGCGCATAGGACGCCATTCGGTCCCGGAGAGCAAGTCCCACAGCGAATACTGCCCCAAAATCGGCCAAAAACGTGCGGCCAGCGCCACGGTGACAAATAGAATCAGCATCAGCGGCAGGAGTGAAAGAATAAATCCAGCGCGACGGGCAGTCGCTTCTTGTCGTTGACGCTGCGCCAGGGTCAGGAGGGGATGGGTCACGCAAGGTCCTTTCGGAAGATGGCAGGGAAACAATAAGATGAAGACGCGCTTCTCTGCCCTGTGTTGAACAAGTTACTTCGCCCGTTCCAAAGATTCGGCCAGATGTTCGGGAGTCAACTGGACATAACCCGCTTCTCTGACGAAAGCCTGGCCATCGGTCAAAATCCAGTAAATGAACACTTGCAACACGCCGGTGGGTTTGCCTTTCGTCACCAGGTTGAGCGGACGGGCTGGGGGCGAGGGATACTTTCCGGTCGCCACAGCTTGGATGGCTTCGGGCATGGTTTCGATGCGCTCGTCGTCATCGGCTTTGCCGTCGTTGTTCAGGTCAATCGGGATGATGAGCGCGCCCGCCACCGGCTTGCCAGAAGCCAGTTCGAAGGCATAGCCCAGGTTGTTGTAGCCAATTCCCAATGGGTCTTTTATCACCGCTTCGAGCAGGCCGGGGTCGGCGTTAACGCCGATGCCGAGCAAGTCTTCCTGCTTCTTGTCCCCGGTAAACTTGGCCCACATTTCCGGCGCGCCGGCTGCATCAGAGCGAGTGTAGACGTGGATTTCGTCGTTGATTTCGGGCCGCCCCACCACCTCGCCCCAGGTCTTGATTTCGCCGGTGATGTAGATTTTGATGAAGGTCTCCTGGCTGATGCCTTTGGCGAGAAGTTCCGTCGCGACCGGGTTGTCTGCATTCGCCACCGGGAATACCGCGTCTTTGGTGACGGCAATCCCGTACGCGCCCTGGGCTTCTTCTTCCGGCTTGACCTCGCGCGAGACCATGCCGATATCAACCGCGCCGGAAATGGCATCGGTCATGCCTTTGCCCGCCCCGCCGGCCGAGATGTCGAACTGCACGTCCGGGTGAATTTTCTGGAACTCCTCGGCCCAGCGCATCATCATCGGGTAGAGGGCAAACGCGCCGGAGATGGTGATGGTGCAGTTGATCTTGCCATCTTCACCCATACTGCTGCCAGAACCACCACAGGCTGAAAACACCAGGGACATCAAACCGAGCAGGACGAACAGGGGATAAGTCGTTTTTATTTTCATTTTTTCTCCTTGTTTTGCCTGTTTTCTATAAAGTCTATAGAATTAGTATAGTTTTTACCGATAAAAAACTTCCCCAACACACAACAGAATTAGGTCGGGGCCTGGCTTTAATTGGTTGTAGCAAATGAGTGCGCAACTGCCACCCGTTTGGTGACATCTTCCAACGAAGTCTTGTCGAGAATATTCGACATCGCCGCGCGGACATCGAACATCACCATGCGCAGGCCGCAGGTCGCCTCGTCCGGGCAGCCGCACGGTTCATAGGCCACCTGGCTGACGCATTTGACTGGGGCAATTGGGCCATCCAGGATGCGGATGATTTGCCCCAGGGTAATTTCGCGGGCGGGTTTGGCGAGATAATACCCTCCGCCTGCGCCCATTTTGCTGTGCAGCAGCCCCGCATTTTTGAGCGACAGGAGAATCTGCTCGAGGAATTTGGTCGGGATGTGCTCCCGTTCCGAAATTTCCTTGATTTGCATCATCGCAGTGCGCCCATCTGGTCCGGGGGCTGCCAGAAAAATCATGGCGCGCAAACCGTATTCGCCGCGTTTGGATAAGTGCATGCCCGATAATCCCTACTGACATACTAGACTTTGTTGTGCAAAAAGTATAGCGCGGTTTGGGGCGGATGTCAATATTCAGTTATTGAATTTCAGGCGCTGAATACTGATTTTCATCTTTTTGGCTTGACTCTGCCCGCCCCTGTGGAGTAGAATACAAGCCCTAACGCGGGAGTCGCCAAGCGGTAAGGCATTAGCCTTCCAAGCTAACATTCGCGGGTTCGAATCCCGTCTCCCGCTCCTGGTTCAGTGAGCAGTTATCAGTCATCAGTGCGTTACTGGTCACTGATAACTGTTTACTGTTTTGCTGCAAAACGGGCCCGTGGCGCAGTGGTTAGCGCAGGGGACTCATAATCTCTTGGTCGCAGGTTCGAATCCTGCCGGGCCCACAAACCCCGTAGAAGGCTTCTAAAGCCCGTGTTTCTCTTTTTCCGAGAAAAACACGGGTTTTATGCTTTCAAAAACACAGGCGATTTTTTTAAAGCAAGATGGTTATCTGCCCATCCTGGCTGCGGCGTTTTTCACGTCTCGCAGCGCCAAGTCAAGCCAGCGAGCTGTTCTACGATATTATCAAGATGCTCACGATGTAACTTTTTAACACAACAATTATCTAAAATATATAAAAATCCAACAGGAGGCATGGTATGGCAAAAATTGTTGTGATTGGCGCGGGATTCGCCGGGCAAACCGCTGCTATCTACCTCGGCACCCGGCTTGGCAAAAAACACGAGGTAACCGTCATCAGCAACCGCGATGTGTTCGGCTATGTCCCTTCTTGGGTTTGGGTTGGGGTCGGACACATGAAGCCCGAAGAGACCATTTTCAAACTCAAACCAGTTTACGACCGCATCAACGTCAAATTTGTTCATGCGGCCGCCCAAGAAATTCACCCCGAGCTAGGCGACCAGTATGTGCTGGGCGAAGAAATTGGAACGGGCAAGCCGGTACGACTCGATTACGACTATTTGGTGATTGCCCCCGGCCCGCTGCTGAACTTTGCTGGCACGCCTGGCCTGGGTCCTGAACAAGGCTTCACCCACTCGATTTGTTCCCTGCCACACGCCATCAAAACACGCGATGCCTACCTTGCCGCCGTGGAGCGCATGAAGAAAGGAGAACGCGTCAAAATTGTGATTGGCACCGGCCATCCCCTGGCAACCTGCCAGGGGGCAGCGTTTGAATACATTAGCAACGTCCATAAAGACCTGCTCAAACGTGGCTTGCGCGACAGAGCCGATATTCTCTGGCTCTCCAACGAACCAGCGCTCGGCGATTTCGGGGTTAACGGCGTGCAGGTCAAACGCAACGGAATTGTGATGAAAAGCGATGAGTTCATCAAATCCGTCTTTGCCGATGCTGGCATTCGCTGGCAGGTACAAACCGGCGTCAAAAAAGTGGAAGAAGGCAAAATTTACTGGGAAAACTATGAAGGCCAGGAAGGGGTGACTGAATTTGATTTTGCCATGCTCATCCCTCAATTCAAAGGTCAACCTTTTAAATATATTGGCAAAGACGGACAAGACATCTCGGCCCGGCTTGTCAACCCGGCCGGTTTTGTGCTAGTGGATGGAAAATATGGCCTGCCCTACCCTGAACTTGCCCAAACTCCCGAAGCCTGGCCTGCCCGCTACCAAAACCCTGCTTACCCCAACATCTTTGCCGCGGGAATTGCCTTTGCGCCGCCTGGGCCAATCTCGAAACCCTTTACCAACCCCAACAACTTCATGATTGCCCCGGCCCCGCCTCGCACTGGCATGGTAAGTGGCATGATTGGGCGGGTGGTGGCACTCAATATTGTAGATATGGTCAATGGCCGTGAACCGAGTCACAGCGAACGCATGACCGAAATGGTGGCCGCTTGCGTCGCCAGCATGGGCGATTCGCTTTGGGATGGCAGTGCGGTTTCCATTGTCATGCGCCCGGTGGTGCCAGACCGTAAGAAATACCAGAATGAATATGGCCGTGACCTGTTCATTTCTCACCTCGAAATGGGCACCGCTGGCGCGTGGATGAAATTTATGCTGCACCACACCTTCATCTGGAAATTCAAGGCCCTGCCTGGCTGGGAATTAATACCCGAATAACGCCCTGTACCCAATCAATCTGCCAAAAGAGCAGCCAATCCTGGAGGAGTCATGCCCGAACAACAATTTTCTAAAGCCGAAAAGTTTTGGATGAACTTTAAACCCTATCAACTGTGGCGGTTCATTGTACTCAACATCAAAGTTTACACTATCGCCATTCAGAGCAAGTGGAAGTAATCTCGGGCGATTGTTCCCCGAAGAGCGTTCAGCACCTGAACTTTCTCGCTGGCGCCCTGAAACAGCAAAGCGGAGCCGCCAAAGAGTGGCTCCGCTTAACGTTAACGGGTCATCATCACCGCTTTGTGGCTCGCTTTCAGACGGCTTTCGCTCCCAAGATTGAACCAGGAAGTGTCAGGTTGGGGTTGCAAGGGATGTACTTCATCTGGCGCCGCTTGAGACGTCAGGCGGCTTTTTTCGCTTCTTTGCGGGCTTTGCTGGCTGCTCTTTCTTCTGCGCTGTGCATCACTTGTGTCATTTGCAATGGATACGACTGACCACAACTTCGTCACTGGCCATAAAATACTGGCCGTTCGGTTTCAGAAATTTCAGGAGCACGAACAACCCGTGAATGACTTTCCAGGGCAGTTCGCTGGCGTAGAAGCGCTGAAGGGTGCGATAACTGCCGCCTTTTTCTGTCCAGCGCGCAAGACCCAGCATGGTCATCCGCCCGCTCAAGACCAGCATTCCAAAGATCACCTGGCTCATCTGGCGCAAGGTGGTTTTAGAAAGTAGAGCCAGCCAGGCTGGCCCTTGCCTTATCTCTGCGGGCGTGCTAAAATACCGTCCGCTCTCTTTTTTGGGGGCTCGTCTAATGGCAGGACGACTGACTCTGGATCAGTTAGTAGAGGTTCGAATCCTTTGCCCCCAGCCTGAGAAACCTTCCCTAACCGGGGAAGGTTTTGTTTTTGGAGAGGTTCGTACCCCCATTGAGGGGGCTGTCCTTTGCCCCCCAGCCTGAGAAACCTTCCAGGAATACAAGCACGAAACTCGAAGCGAGACGCCATTCGTGAGTTCGCGAATGAGTCGTAGACGGTTTGCCCTCAATCAAAAATAGGGCAGGCAGTTACGCTATTTATTTGTTGACCGCAGCGATCAAGAGTCCCAGGCCGCCGAGTAGCAGGTCGCGGGCGCGCATCAGCAGGCTGAGGCTGATTCCGAGCGCGGCGGGCAGGCCGAAGGCGCTCACCGCAAGAACCTGACTGGCTTCGAGCGTCCCCAGCCCAGCGGGAAGCGGCATGAGGAAGGACAGGCGCACAACCGTTAACGAGGCCAAAGCCTGGCTGAAATCCAGTTCTGCGCGCAGGCAGGCGAGCATATAAACATATTCATAGACCATCCCAACCCATACCAGTAGTGAGACAAAGAGCGCCAGCAGCAGGTATCCCAGATGGCGGCGGCAAAACAGCCCGGCCAGGTGTTCGCTAAGAGACACCAGCCGCAGGAAGTTGAGGAAATTCATCCATAAAGTACGCGGTTTTTTGGAAACTTTTTCTTCCATCCGTTTCGAGGCTGGATGACGCAAACGCAGGAAGGGCAAAAGCAGCGCGCTCAACGGGTGTTTCCCAAAATACATCAGCAGAATGTGCGCCAGCGGCCAGAGCAGGAGCAGGCCCAGCGGCAGCGCCAACCAGGCCGGGGGCGCGTATTGCGTCAACATCCCAGACTGAACGACGGCAAAAAATCCAACCGCCAGGAACAGAAAGTTTGCCAAAAATTCGAGCAGCTTGTCCATGATGACGGCCGAGGTGGCGCGGGGAAAGGTCAAGCCGTAATTACGCTGCAAGTAGATGATTTGCAGGGGTTCGCCGCCAACCTGTGGGCCGGGAGTGAAGTAACTCAACCCAAAAGCGGCCAGGCGGTAGCCGACCAGCGGTAGAAAAGGCACGCGCAATCGTTCTGCGCGCAGGATAAGCCACCAGCGGGCGGTAATCAGCCCAAAAGTGACAATATTGAGGGCGAGCAACCAGGCCAGTTGCGCAAACGTCAACTGCCGCAATGAAGAAAGAATGTCGGTCAGCGGGGCATTGCGCACCGCCCAGTAGAGCAACCCTCCCAAGAAAGTGAGGAGAAGCAAGCGCCCCAGCCAGCGCTTCATGCCTGGCCCCCATCTGGCGCCTTGACCAATTTCTGCATCCGCTCCAGCGCCAGGGCATGAATAGCTGCCGGGTCGGATAAGCCGAGCTGCGCAAGGCTGATGGGCGGGCCAAATTGCACGCTAACGCGCAGGGGCCGCTTCTTGAAGACAACATGCGCCAACAGTTGCAGGGCTGCCCCCAGCCGCTCCCTTTCGTCCCTCGTTTTTTTGACACGTATCAATGGATGTTGGACAGCCTTGTCCCATAAAACGCCGCGCACGAAGGTTGGAATAATTTTGGTCTGTGGCGCGAATCGCAGGAAGACGCCGGCCGATTCGCTCCAGCCCTGTAGGGCTTCGAGTGCGCCAGGGTAGACAGTGGCATCTGGCTCAATTTTCCCGGCGGGAAAGGTAAGGGCCGCGCCACCCGCTTTCAGGTGCACAACGGCCTGCCGCACCGCCGCCATGCGCCGTGCTGAGTCATCGCTGATGAAAATCAGTTGTCTGCTGGTATTTTCCAGGGACTGGAGAAAGGGCCGTTCAACGGCAATGATTTTCAGGTCGGGGCGGGCAATGGCGATGAACAGGGCTAGAGTATCTACCATGCCGGGGTGGTTGGAGAGGAACAGAGCCGGCCCATCAACCGGAACGTTCTCCGCGCCATGCACGCGCATGGATTGGGCATACTGATAGAACAAATCTTGGGCAGCGGCAGATAGCCCGCGCGCGGCCACATCGGCATCGAAACAGAGCATTTGCCGGGCAAACTTGCTTGCCGGAGCGTGGCAGACCGCCCGTAACACAGAAGCAAGAAACGGCGCGTTTTGCCAGCCAAAGGAGGCCACCAGGTCATCCAGGTTGATTTGGGTCAGGGCAGAAAGAGCGGCTCTCATCGAGTAAAAATGAACAGAAGCATTTTGGGGTCATCATTACGATTATATACGCAACTCATCAAATCGAGGCGGGGCGAAACTTTTTTGGCCCTTTGGCCGTTTATAATAAGAAAACAAGGAGAACCCACATGTCTACTTTCCCCCTGAATACCGGCTTGTTTTTTGAGGACTTCCAGCCCGGCCAAACGCTCTGTTCTGCCGGGCGCACCGTCACCGAGCATGATGTGGCCGCCTTTGCTGGCCTTTCTGGCGATTTTAACCAGATTCACACCGACGCCGAGTTCGCCAAAAGCACCCCCTTCAGACAGCGCATCGCGCACGGCATCTTGGGTCTATCCATTGCCTCCGGGCTGGCCGTGCAAACCGGCATCTTGGGTGCCAACGTGCTGGCCTTCCGTGAAATCAACGAGTGGAAATTCGTCAAGCCTGTTTTCCTTGGCGATACCATCCATGTAGAAATGGAAGTAACCGAAGCCAAAGCCTTGCCGCGCATAGGCGGAGGCAGCGTCACTCTCTCGGTCAAAGTCAACAATCAAGCCAACGAAACCACCATGAAAGGCTCGTGGACGGTGTTGGTCAAGTCAAAACCTGCTTAAAATCATGCCTGAATCCAAATACCAACCTGACGACTATTTTGCTGAAGGGACGCCTTCCCAAAAACGGCCTGAGGACGAGCCGAAGCATCCCGATTCCACGCCCCCTGCGCCAAAAGAACCCCCTGCCAGAACAGAGAACCGCGCGCCGTATCTGAAGCGCTTTCTTTCCCCGGAAGAACCACCTGACTGGAACGACTTCACCTCCTCCATGCCCGCCAGGTCAGATTCTCATCCGCTTCATTCGACGCCTATCCGCTCCCCCGAAGAACCACCGCCCTGGAACGACTTTACTGATGTGATGACGCCCAGCCAGCCCCAGGGCGAACCGGCCTACCCAGATTGGCTGGAAGGAACTCCTCCGCCTGGCGCGGCGGCCGCCAACCCGGACTATTACGACGATTATTTCACCGGGCGCATCCAGCCTGAAGAACCACCGGCTGTAAGCGAGACGCGCGTCTCGCCGATTCACTCGCAAACCGTGCTGCCGAACGGTGGCATGTCGCAGCGTCCCAGCCCGCCGCCGCTCTACCCGGAGCCAAACTTTCCCCCGATCGAACCGGTTGAAGCCATTGACCTGAGCGCCACACGCGTCAGCCCGGTGGCGCTTCAATCCACCACCGGGCGCAGGCGCGCTGGGCGAACCCCCACCCAGCCGACCCGCCCAAACGGTTGGGGCTGTTTTACGCGTTGGTTAGTTATCAGCCTGTTTACGCTGGTTATGGTCGCTATCCTGGGCGCAATTGCCGCCGTCGCGGCCTACTTTTCCATCGCGGCAGACCTGCCGACGGTTGATGACCTGCGGGCGCGCTCCTCGCAGTTCGAAACCACCCGCATTCTCGACCGCAATGGCAACAACCTGTACGAGATTGTTGACCCCAATGCCGGACGCCGCACCACCGTTAAGTTAAACCAGATTTCGCCCTACGTCGTTGCCGCAACCATCGCCACCGAAGACAAGGAGTTCTACAACCATCCCGGCTTCGACCCCATTGCCATCCTGCGCGCGCTGTGGGCCAACACCGAAACCGGCGGGCAGGGCGGCGGTGCGTCCACCATCACCCAACAGTTGGCGCGCGCCCTGCTGCTTTCGCCCGAAGAGCGCACCCAGCGCACCTACATGCGAAAAGCGCGCGAAATTATCCTGGCCGCCGAAATCACCCGTCGCTACAGCAAGGATGAAATCCTCGAGCTATACCTGAACGAAATCTATTACGGCAACCTGGCCTACGGTATCGAAGCCGCCGCCGAGACTTATTTCGGCCCGGCCATTGACGGGCAGTTAACCGACGCGCCCAACGGCATCCTGACCGACGACCTTAACCTGGCCCAGGCCTCTTTTCTGGCCGGGCTGCCGCAGTCCCCGGCAGTCTATGACATCCACACCAACCGCATCGCCACCCTCAACCGCCACCGTGATGTGATTGTGCTGATGTACACCCTCAGCGCCGATAAAGACTGCATCGAGGTCAGCAACAGCCCTCAGCGGGTCTGCGTTGGCGTGCAGGAAGCCTTGCAAGCCTCACAGGACATCGAAAACTACGCCTTCCCCACCCCCAATATCCAGATGCGTTATCCCCATTGGGTGCAATACATCCGCTCGCAACTGGAAGCCAAGTATGACGCCCAGACGATTTACCGCTCCGGCTTCACCGTCTACACCACGCTCGACCCAGCGTTGCAAGAGATTGCCCAGCAGCTTGTTACCAGCCAGGTCAACCTATTGTTTGCCGAGGGCAAGAACGTCAAAAATGGTGCATTGGTTGCCATCCAGCCGCAGACCGGTCAAATCCTGGCAATGGTCGGCTCGCCCGATTTCTACAACGAAGACATTGACGGCCAGGTTAACATGGCGACCAGCCCCACCCGTCAGCCGGGTTCGTCCATTAAGCCGCTCACCTATGTTGCCGCGTTCGAAAAAGGCTGGACGGCCTCCACGCTCATTTGGGATGTCCCGACTGGCTTCCCGCCCTCCGGCGACCCCAACGACCCGCGCGAACCCTACGCTCCCCGTAATTACGACGGTAAGTTTCGCGGCCCGGTGACGGTGCGCAGCGCCTTGGCAAACTCCTACAACATCCCGGCGGTCAAAACGCTCTACGAAGTGGGCATTTATGACGACCCCAACACCCCCGCCAAAGAAGGCCTGATTGGCATGGCCCAAAAACTGGGCATTACCAGCCTGACGCGCAATGACTACGGCCTGGCGCTTACCCTGGGCGGCGGCGAAGTCAGCCTGCTGGAAATGACCGGCGCATTTGCCGTCTTCGCTAACAACGGCGTGCGCGTTCCACCGGTTGCCATCTTGAAAGTGGTGAACAGTGCTGGGAACGTGGTCGAAGAGTATGCCCCGCCGCCCGGCGAGCAGGTTATCCGCCCAGAACACGCTTTCATCCTCTCCTCCATCCTGTCGGACAACGACGCCCGCCGCCCCATGTTCGGCTCAAACTCGGTTCTCAACCTGCCCTTCCCTGCCGCAGCCAAAACCGGCACCACCAACGACTTCCGCGATAACTGGACGATGGGCTACACTCCCGACCTGGCCGTGGGCGTGTGGGTGGGCAACGCCGACTACACCCCTATGCAAAACACCACCGGCCTGACCGGCGCGGCTCCCATCTGGTCACAGTTTATGCAGCAGGCCATTCCACGCCTCACGGGGGGCAATCCATCTCCATTCAATCGTCCATCGGGAATTGTGGATAAAGTCATTTGCGCCGTCTCTGGCACAGAGCCTTCGCAGTGGTGCCCGCAGCAGCGCAGTGAAATTTTCGCAGCCGACCAACCGCCCCTGCCCGCCAGTGAAGACTTGTGGAAAGAAGCCATCATTGATACCTGGAGCGGGCTGCTGGCAAACAACTCATGCAAAGACTTCGTTGATAAGAAAATGACGATGAACGTGAGCGACCCCGAAGGCCGCTTTTGGCTCCGAAAGACGGATGAAGGCCGAGCTTGGGCCGAGCAAATGGGATTCGACCAGCCCATCTTCTTCACGCCCAACGAGGAATGCGACCGCAACACCTCGCGCGTTACGCTCTCTATCGAAAACATCCGCGATGGCCAGGTCTTGAACGATGAGAACATGGATGTCGAAATTATCGCCGATGCCACCGACGGATTTACCCTCTGGCGGCTGGACTATGCCGAAGGCGACGACCCGCGCGAGACCGACTGGCAACTACTCATGGAGAGCGACCAGCGCGTGCCAAGCCGCATGAAAGTGGTCAACTGGAACCTCGAAAAAACCGGCAACGCCCGTTTCACCCTGCGTCTGCGCATCGAAAATAAGGATGGCGGCTACGCAGAAAAAATCATCCACATCAAAATTGATTACACCCCCCCCACGCCCATCCCGCCGACCGAGACGCCTATCCCCATGCCGCCTTCGCCCACTCTCGAACCGCCTACCCTCACGCCCGTTCCGCCCACCGACACACCCGTTCCGCCCACCGATACGCCCGAACCCACCGCAACGCCATAAACACCCAAAGGGGAATTAACCCTGCCACCAGTCTGCCAAAAAAACACAGCGACCGCTATTCTTTGGCGGTCGCTGTGTTTTTTCTCGTTCAAGCGCTTACATGATTTCCGGCGCGGTAATCGCCAGCAGACGCAGGCCGTTTTCCAACACTTGTTTGGCCGCCGCCACCAGCCGCAGGCGCGCCGTTTTGATGGTTTCGCTTTCCGATTGCAGTACCGGCACGGCATGGTAGAAACTGTGAAAAGCTGTCGCCAGGTCATAAACATAGGCCGCCACCACCAGCGGACGGTATTCCTCCGCCGCCTGCTGTACCACGTTCGGGAAGCGCGACATCTGCTCAATCAGTTCAATTTCGTGGCTGGTTAATGGATAATCGAACATGCGAGCATCTGTTGCGCCGGGTTCGTTTCCCGCTTTGCGCAAAATCGAATTGGCGCGCACATACGCATTCTGGATGTATGGCCCGGTGCGCCCGTCGAAACTGAGCGCGTCGTTGATATCGAAGACCATGTCTTTGTTGTTGTCCACCGAGAGCATCGAATAAGCCAGCGCGCCCATGCCGACTTTTTTGGCAACGCCCAGCCGCTCACCTTCGGGCATGTTCGGGTTTTTCTCGGCAATCGTCGCCAGCACACGCTGAATGGCCTCATCATAAACATCTTTGAACAAGACCACCCGCCCGCGCCGGGCCGACATGGCCCCCTCCGGCAGGCTGACGAAGCCATAACCCAGGTGATAGCATTTTTCAGCCTGTTTGAACCCCCACAGTTCCAAAATCTTGAAGGCCTGCTGAAAGTGCAGGCTCTGGCGGTTATCCACCACATAAATCGAGCGGTCAACGTGATACTTATCGAACTTCACTTCGGCCAGCGCCAGGTCTTTGGTCAGGTACAGGGTCGTGCCATCCGAACGCAAAATCACCGCCACGCGATATTTTTCCTTTGCCAGCCCCAATTTTTCGTCAATTTTGACAATCACCGGCCCGCCTGGTCGTTCATCGGTGGCTATTCCCCTCGCAATCAGTTCCTCCACTATCTTTTTGGAGGGTTCATCCACCTCGCTCTCAAAGAACCACACATCAATTTTGATATCCATCATCTCCAGAATGTCACGCAGTTCAATCAGGCTCCACTCGCGCGTTTCCAGCCACAATTGACGCACGGCCGGGTCGCCCGCGTCCCATTTGCGATACATTTCGCGCCGTTCAGCCTCGTACTGTTCGCGCAGGGCGCTCTCTTCGGGCGTTTCGTTCTCTTTTTTGGTCAGCAGGTTGGTCGCTTCGGCATAAATCTTCAACAGCCACTGCCCGCGCGCGTGAATATCGCTCGGCTCCTGGCCTTTGTAAAACTTTTCATAGGCCCAGAGTACCGTAATCACGCCCAGGCCCAGGTCGCCGGGGTAACTGGCGCGAATCGTCTCGAACCCGGCGAATTCCACAATCCGCGCCAGGCTTTCGCCCAAAATCGTGTTGCGATAATGCCCGATGTGGAACGAGTGGTGCGTGTTCGGCTGGGCATATTCCACCATCATGCGCTCGTTTTTGGGACTCCCGGCCCCAAACCGGTTCCCCGCCGCCAGAACCGATTCCACCACCCGCTGCGCCACCTCCGCTGTTGAAAAATACAGATTCAGATACCCCTTAACCGCCTCGCCGCGCGAGATGCCGGGAACTTCTCCCAGGCTGTTTCGCACCGCTTCAGCAATTTCCTGCGCCCGGGCCGGGACCGGCGTCCCTTTGCTTTTACCCGCCTTCGCCTCGGCGGCGGCAGTGGCAAAAAATGAGGTCGAAATGCCCCACTCCCCGCTAAAAGGGATGGGCATCCACTTCAACTCAGCCAACGGAATATCATTGGCCGCGCAATAGGTCTTAATTTTGGCTTCGACGGCCTGTTGCTCGCGTTCAAACATCTTTGCACCTTTTTCGCGTCTGTTGCGGAAATGTCCCGCGCATTGGGCGGGATTATACCATTCCAACGCCACTGGCTTTTCGGTGGTGCAAGATATTATCTTGCGCCACATAAGCACAAAAGCGGGAGCCGCCGCTGGGCGCTCCCGCTTGATTCACAAAGTCACAAGCCAGGGATTACTTGGTTTCGGCAGCCGCGAGGGCCTTCATCAGACGGCTCTTGCGGCGGGCGGCGTTGTTTTTGTGGATGATGCCCTTTTCGGCAGCCTTATCGAGGCGGCTGATGGCAAGCAGAACGGCTGCCTTATCGGGCGTGCCAGAGTCAATGGCGGTGCGGGCGGCGCGCACGGCGGCGCGGGCCGCACCCCGGAAGGCGCGGTTGCGCAGGCGGCGGGCTTCGTTCTGGCGATTGCGCTTGATTTGGGACTTGATATTAGCCAAAGTACTTCCTCCGAGAAAAAACTATCCTTATACAGCGGGGCAAAATTGTACCCGATGGGTTTCGTTTTGTCCAGACCGAATCAGGGCGTTGGCGTAGCAGCCGCTCCTGGCGTGGGCGATTGCAGGATGGACGGAAGCCCGGGGGTGACAGTCGGGCCGGGCGTAATGGTCGGATTGGGCGTAGTGGTCGGTGTCACCAGGTTGACGCGCACTTTGATAACCTGCCCAACAAAAATCCGGTTAGGGTCGGTGATGTTGTTGGTTGCCAGGATGTCCTCAACGGTGCTGTTGAAACGCGATGCAATGGCGGCAATGGTATCACCAGCCTGAATGGTATAGTTGACTTCCGCGCCGCGCCGCAGAGTGGTTAAATCAATCGGTGTGGGGGTTGGGCAGCGCAGGTCGGGGTTAGGCAGAACAATCGTTTGACCGAGACTGATGTTGTTAATATCAATGCCCGGGTTCAAAATTTGAATCGTGCAAAGAAAATCGTCGCCCAGACCAAACTTTTCTTGTAAGCCATATAAAGTATCGCCGCTCTGAATTTCATAATTGAACGGCATCGAAGGCGTGGGGGTCAGGGTTTCGGTAGGGGTGGCTGTTTCAGTCGGTGTGCTGGTCAGGGTGGCGGTGCTGGTTGGGGTGGAGGTTGGCGTGACCGTAGGGGTTTCGGTTGCCAGCATGGTTTGGACCGGGCCATCGGCGCCGAATAGCCAGGTGCCCAGGATAACCAAGCCACCTACGACCAACACGATGACCAGCGTCCAAATGACAAAAGGTCCAACTTGCTGTTTCTTGCGGTAGTTGGTGACGCTCAATGCCGGAGGTCGCTGGTTGACGAAGGTTGGCGGGTTGGTTTGGGGAGAACGCCTGGTTTCGGCGTGACTCGATTCAGCGTTTTCGTCTGAAGGAGGAGTATGCTGCGACATAAGGTTTTCCCTTTCAGTAATGAGGGTGACGGAGAGAATCACCCGTAAACTTATTTATTCTACCTGAAAAACTGACGTTTTTTGGACAAAAAACGCTGTGTCAATTTAGACACAGCGCGTCTTAGAAGGGGTCTTTCGTTGGGAAGACCGGCCTGCTACCTGCCCTTTCCCTCAATTTTCGCCCAACTGTCTTTCAACGTCACCGTGCGGTTAAAGACCGGTTTGCTGGGGGTGCTGTCGGGGTCGAGGCAGAAGTAGCCGGTGCGCTCAAACTGGAGCGGGTCGCCTACGTTGGCGGCGCCCAGGGCCGGTTCGACAAAGGCATTCTCCAGCACCTCAAGTGAATGGGGGTTGAGAATTTCATCTAGTTCGCCATCGTCGGGGCGTTCGGTGGTGAATAACTGCTCGTACAGGCGCACTTCGGCAGGCAAGGCGTGCCGGGCCGAGACCCAGTGAATGGTCGATTTGACCTTGCGCCCGTCAGGGGCGTCGCCGCCGCGCGTGGCCGGGTCGTAGGTGCAGTGGACTTCGGTCACATTTCCCGCTTCATCCTTGACGACCTGTGTGCATTTGACCAGGTAGGCATAGCGCAGGCGCACTTCGTTGCCGGGGAACAGCCGGAAGTATTTAGGCGGCGGCGTTTCGCGGAAGTCGTCCTGCTCGATGTAAAGCACCTTCGCGAACGGCACTTTGCGCATCCCAGCGGCGGGGTCTTCGGGGTTGTTGACGGCGTCCATCTCTTCGACCAGGTCATCGGGGTAATTGTCAATGACCAGTTTGAGCGGCCTCAGGACGGCCATACGGCGCAGGGCGGTTTTGTTGAGGACATCCCGAATAATGGCTTCGAACTGCGCCATTTCGACCCAGCTATCGTTTTTGGTCTCGCCGGTGCCAGTAACGAAGTCAATAATTGCTTGGGGCGGCACACCGCGCCGCCGCAAGCCGCGCAGGGTGGTCAGGCGCGGGTCGTCCCAGCCGCGCACCACGCCGGTCTCGACCAGTTTGCGCAGTTTGCGTTTGCTCATCATGGCATAGGTCAGGTTCAGGCGCGAGAATTCAATCTGGCGGCTGGGGAAGGCTTGCAGTTTTTCCAGGAACCACTCATAGAGCGGGCGGTGAATGATGTATTCGTTGGAGCAAAGCGAATGGGTAATGCCTTCCATCGAGTCGTTTTGCCCGTGCGACCAGTCGTACATGGGGTAGATGTGCCACTTGTCGCCGGTGCGATGATGATGGACATGCATGATGCGGTACATGACCGGGTCGCGCATCAGGATGTTGGGATGCGCCATGTCAATTTTGGCGCGCAAAACGCGGCTGCCCTCGGGGAATTCGCCGTTTTTCATGCGTTCCAACAGGTCGAGGTTTTCCTCTACGGAACGGTTCCGCCAGGGAGAATCGACTCCCGGTTTGATGGCGGATTCGGTCTCGCTCCACTTTGTGCCTTTGGGCAGGGTGCCGCGATTGGCGCTCATCTCTTCTTGGGTCTGGTCGTCCACGTAGGCCAATCCCATTTTGACGAGGCGTACTGCCCACTCATAGAGCAGGTCGAAGTAATCAGACGCGAAGGTGACTTTGGCCCACTGAATCCCCAGCCAGGCGGCGTCAGCCTCAATGGCCTCGACGAATTCGGTCTCTTCCTTGGCCGGGTTGGTGTCATCGAAGCGCAGGTAGAGTTCGCCGCCAAACTCCTTTGCGGTGAAATAATCTATCAGAAAGGCTTTGCAATGCCCGATGTGCAGGTAGCCGTTCGGTTCGGGAGGCAGGCGGGTGCGAACGTATTTGAAGCGTCCGGTTTTCAAGTCTTCTTCGACGGCTTCTCGAATGAAGGTGGGAATGCGGGAGGGGGTGCTCGAATCCATCAGGCTATCCTTTTTTTTCCGTCGCTACGGGCGGGCTGCAAGAGTATAATTTGTTTAGAAATCATATCCGATTATAACAAACCGCATGGAGGAATGATGACTACTCCCAACCCAACGCCATTCCTTGGTACATACTTCGACCGCGACGGTGTCTTGCGCCTGGAACGCTGGACTCGCATTTTGGGCTGGATAATTTTTGCGATTTATATTGCACAATACCTTTATGATACTGGTTTGTTTCTTTACAACAACATCGCCAATGGCTACCCCATTGATTGGTTTTACATGCTGTTCGGCCTGGGGCGCCCGTTTCAGGGGTTAATGATTCTGGCGGTGCTATATATCCTCTCGCAAGCGCTTTTGATTTTGCTCGATATTGAGCATAATACTCGTTCGACAGCGCGTGCGTTGCAGCAGCGAGAAAAATAATATGACTCTCTTGTATCGCCGCCTTAAGGCGGTGAATGACAGGCTAAAGCCTGCGATATGATTTCAAATTTAGAATTGCTGCCATACCGTTGAGATAATTTGAATGTACGATTAAGTATATGGCAAACGAAATTGAGCTGCTCCAACAAAGCATTTCTGCCCTGGAAGCACAACGTGCCGTGCTGGGAGATAGCGTGGTGGATACTGCCCTGGCCCCTATGCGCGAGAAATTGTTGCTGCTTCAGTCGCAACAACCGGAGCAGCAACGCAAGTTCGTTACCATTTTGTTTGCCGATGTTTCAGGATTTACCGCCCTGGCCGAAACACTTGACCCGGAAGATATCGGCGACCTGATAAACAAAATATGGCAAGAGTTAGATTCTATCATTCTGGCGCAAGGCGGCTCAATCGATAAGCACCTGGGGGATGGCATCATGGCAATTTGGGGGCGTGAACAATCACACGAAAATGATCCCGAACGTGCCATCCGGGCTGCTTTGGAGATGATGAACTATCTGAAGTCCGAGCCGGGATTGAGCGCAAAGTTTCGTATGCGGGTTGGCATCAACTCTGGCAGCGTCTTGCTCGGTTCTTTGGGAACACAAGGCGAATATACGGCCATGGGTGATACGGTAAATGTGGCAGCCCGGCTCGAAAAAGCCGCGCCCGTGGGAAAAATTCTCATCAGCGCAGATACTTATCGGCATGTGCGTGGTTTG
The DNA here is from genome assembly GCA_034432755.1 of Anaerolineales bacterium. Taxonomy (GTDB): domain Bacteria; phylum Chloroflexota; class Anaerolineae; order Anaerolineales; family Villigracilaceae; genus UBA5195. The sequence continues at coordinate 59,149 of DAOUBQ010000039.1, read as the reverse complement.
TTCAATGTAGAATCTATGCCAGGGTTGGAAGTGAAAGGAAAGAGCGAACCCCTTCAGACGTATATTGTGCATGGGGCGCGCCCGCGCGCGTTTCGGCCTGGCACGCGCGGCGTAGAAGGTATTGAAACCCGTATGATTGGGCGCAGCCAACCCTTTCAGATTTTAACAACAGCCATTGAAGACACCACGCGCAAGACAGGCCTGAGCGTTTTTACCGTTATCGGAGATGTGGGAATTGGCAAAAGCCGTCTTCTGCATGAAGTGGAACGCTGGTTGGAGAAATCTTCGCTCAATCTCTGGTTGTTCAAAGCTCGCGCAGACCAGCAACGACAGGAGCAAGCCTTGTCACTGGTCCACGATTTATTCTTTTATTACTTTCAAATTCAAGAAACTGACAGTGACCAAACCGCGCGCGAAAAGCTGGAGCATGGCATTGTCAACTTGTTGGGTGAAAAAGGACGGGAGATTGCGCATTTCATTGGGCAACTGCTGGGTTTCGATTTCAGCGAAAGCCCCTATCTTCAGTCATTGCGAAATGACCCGCGCGCATTTCGTTCGCGCGCCTTCGATGCTGTGGTCGAATTTTTCAGGAAGTTGACCGAAAGCGCCCCTTTGCTGTTTTTGCTGGAGGATTTGCATTGGGCCGACGAAAGCTCGCTCAACTTGTTAAAGTACTTTCGTGAGCAAGGTGCGCACCTGCAATGCGTTATGATAGCCACCGCACGGCCCTCTTTCTTCGAGCGGGCTTTGCAAGAATGGGAACAGCAACTGCCAGGCGTAAAAATTTTGCATCTGAAGCCTCTTGACGAAGAAGATAGTCATCGCCTGACACAGGAAATTTTGCGTAAGGTTTCAAACCTGCCCCTCTCGTTTGAGGAAATGTTGGTGCAACATGCCGATGGCAACCCGTTTTACATTGAGGAACTGATTAAGATGTTCATCGAAAACGGGAGCATTATCAAAAACGAGTCGGAATGGTTGATAGATACCGAAAGAGTGGAAGCAGTACGCGTACCGCCGAGCCTGGTGGGCGTATTGCAGGCGCGGCTCGACCGATTATCGCACGAGGAGCGCCTGCTGTTGCAACGCGCTTCGGCCATTGGACGAGTTTTTTGGGATGATGCGCTGCGGTATATTGAAGAACAGGAGCCAGCGCTGGGCAACATTAAGACCCATCTACGTAGCCTGGCGCAAAAAGAATTGATATATAAACGGAATCAGTCTGCATTTGCTGGGGCAGAAGAATATATGTTCCGCCATGCTTTGCTGCGAGACGTGGTATACGAGCAATCGCTCAAAGCACAACGCCGCATCCACCATCGTCATGCCGCACAGTGGCTGTTAAACAAAAGCGGCGAACGCATACAGGCCTACGCTGGCGTACTGGCTGAACATTTCGACCTGGCCGGAGAAACAGACCAGGCCATTGACTGGTACTTGCGTGCCGGACAAACGGCAACAGACACGTTCATTTTTGAATCGGCTGTTGAGTATCTACAACGCGCCCTGGCACTCATGCAGGTAAATTCTGGCGACCAGCGGCGCACCCAAGCGCACGAACAACTGGCTTATGTCAATTATCAATTGACCCGCTGGCAAGAAGCCCTGCAAGGTTATCAGGCCATGCTGCAATCGGCCATTCAAATGCAAGACCTGCCTGCGCAAATGCGCGCATTGCATGGGCTGGCTCAGGTCAATGAAATTCAAGGTGATTATGATGCCGTGCTTGAATCTGTTGCACAGGCCGAAAAACGCTACGACTTATTAGAACCAGCCAACCCGGCAGAAATGGCGCAAATTCTACTCGAAAAATCGCGCGCTCTTTACTACCAGGGCAAATATCCGGCGGCCAAAATCAGCGCGCAACGGGGACTGGATGTAGCGCTAGAAACAAACTCTTCAGCGCAAACTGCTCGGCTGTACAACATCCTTGGCATGATATATGTCATCGAGGGCCACTATGAGCGCGCTCTGGAATATAAGATTCAATCTTTACAGCACTGGAGGCGCATCGGCAACAAGGTATATGAAGCGGCCATGCTCAACAATATCGGCGAAATTTATCGTCTGATGGGTGAAAATGAACGAGCGATTTCTTTTTATGAAGAGTCGCTCATACTGGCTCGTCAGGTGCGCGACTTGGGGCAAATCGTGGTTTCTTTGAGCAATATGGGTGGAACTTATGTGGCAATGGGCGAATTTGACGCAGCCATTCACGCTCTTGAAACAGCCATACATACCAGTCAGGAAAAGGTCTTCACCGAAGTAGAGACGTTGTGCTTTCTGGCAGAAGCCTATTTGGGCAAAGGCAGGTTAGAACAAGCATTAGAAATCGCTTTGCGCGCCTTACACAGGGTGGAACAGCAAGAAAGTTCCTTTCGCGGGAAAGCCTGGCATACGCTCGGACTGGTGGCTGAATACCTGGCAGCGCCCATTCCGTTTGGAAAAGAACGACTGGATGCGCGCCAATGCTTTGAGAGGGCATTTAAGATTGAAAAAGAGAGCGGGGCTTTGCGTGAGCAAGCCATTGTTTTATGGAATTGGGCGAAATACGAACAAAAACGGGGCCAGGCCGAAATGGTCGATTCGATGCGGCACCAGGCACATGCTATCTTGCAACAACTCAACCTGCCGCGCCTGCTGGAAAAAATGCAACGCGAGATACCACAATAGTCATTTCTAAACAAAAAATTGAATCCAGGCCATGCTAATCACCAGCCCCAATTTGGTGTATTCCGAAAAAGTGAGCCTGATGTCTCGCTTGGCGGCGCTTTCGGCCACAATTAGATTGGCAACTGAGCCAAGCAGGGTCAGGCTGCAGGCCAGGGTGAGCCAGAAGGTCATTTCAGAATGAATTTTTTTGCATTTGTAAGCGAATTTTGAGTATCGAATCGCGAAACGCTGCGGCTGCATGGGCGAAATTAGCGGCCTGCGAGATGCCGCGCGAGATGGGCAGAAGCAGGCCTTTACCATCTTTGCGCAGCCCGGCCTTGAGGGCAGTCTCTAAATCGCCACCCTGGGCGCCAATGCCGGGTGCGAGGAACCACATCTCTGGTACAGCGGCGCGGACTCGCAACAGGGCTTGGGGTTGAGTCGTCCCGACGACCAGCCCAATGTTATTAAGCGTATTCCAGGTTTGGGCCAGGCGGGCGACATGCTCATAGAGGGGCAGCGGTTGCGAAGAATCGTTCAGCGCCCCGGATACACCGCTTATGTTCAAGTCTTGCAAATCTCCTGCGCCAGGGTTGGATGTTTTGCACAACAGGAATACGCCTTTTTCAGGGTTTTGGATGAAGGGGTCTATCGAGTCTTTGCCAAGATAGGGGCTAAGGGTAATGCTGTGTGCGCCGAGGGTTTCAAAGGCTGACTTGGCGTAGGCTTTGGCGGTGGATGCAATGTCGCCGCGTTTGGCATCGAGAATGACAGGAATCACCGAGCCCAGCCGGTTAGACTGCTCTTGGATGGCCTCGATGACGGTTTTGATCACTGCCCAGCCTTCGGCGCCAAACTGTTCAAAGAAGGCAGCGTTTGGTTTGAACGCTGCGGCGTAGGGGGCGGTTTGTTTAACGAGATTCAGGCAAAAGTGGAGAGCAGATTCGGCGGTAGGATGAGAAAGGTCAGAAACGTGCGGGTCTAGCCCCACGCACAAGAGCGAAGAACACTCCTCGACTCGTTTTTCGAGGATAGTGAAGAAGGATTCCATTACGCCTTCCCCAACACCATCGCCAGCAAGGCCATTCTTACATACAATCCGTATTCCATCTGGCGAAAGTAGGCGGCGCGAGGGTCGTCGTCGAAGTCGGGGCTGATTTCGCCGACGCGCGGCAGGGGGTGCATGACAATCATTTCTTGTTTGGCGGCTTTCATGATTTCGGGGTCGACGACATACGCTCCTTTGACCTTTTCATAATCGGCAGGGTCCTCAAAGCGTTCTTTTTGGACGCGGGTGACGTACAATACGTCGGTTTCGGGCAGGACTTTTTCGATGGTAGCGTATTCAGCCTGGGGGATTCCTTTTTCAGCCACTTCGTTCATCACTTCTTTGGGCATACGCAGGATGTCGGGAGAGATATAGTTGAGTTTGATGTTGTAAAGTGAAAGCAGTCTGGCCAGGGAGTGAACGGTGCGTCCATATTTCAGGTCGCCGAGCATGGTAACGGTCATGCCGTCTATCTGACCTTCGCCAAGTTCTTCAAAAATGGTGAAGGCATCAAGCAAGGCCTGGGTCGGGTGCTCGCCCACGCCATCTCCGGCATTGATGACCGGCTTTTTGGCGGCTTTGGCAGCGATGGCCGCGGAACCGGTTTCGGGGTGGCGCAGCACGATGACATCGGCATAGCATTCGAGGGTGCGAACGGTATCTGCCAGGCTTTCGCCTTTGGAAACCGATGAGTATTTGACCTCGTTGATGGGTATCACCGAGCCGCCTAGGCGCTCCATGGCTGCCGTGAACGAGGACGAGGTGCGGGTGGATGGTTCGTAGAACAGGTTGGCGAGGATTTTGCCTTTCAGCAGGTCAAACGTGCCAACGCGCTCGACCATGCCGCGCATTTCGTGAGCTACGCCAAAGATGTATTCCAAATCGGCGCGGGTGAATTGTTTGACTGACAAGATATCTTTGCCATACCAGGCTGCATGTTTATTTTCGCCAAACGGCAAGTAGGGGGATTGCGGGGTAGTAGGCATGTTTCTCTCCTTTGCTTTTGTAGAAAGGCTTCCGAAGTCGTCTAAACTTCGGAAGCCCGAAAAAATTTATCTGACGGGTAATGAGCATTTTGGGAAAATCATGGGTTGATTATGCCATTTGTAGCAGTTTAATGCAATGAATTCAGCCGTGTTCAAAAAGAATCCAGGCCTTGACCTTCCCCCTTGTGTGGAGTAAAATATCGCACGCTTATGCCCTCGTAGCTCAGTGGATTAGAGCGCTTGCTTGCGGAGCAATAGGTCGCGTGTTCGAGTCGCGCCGAGGGCGCCTGAAAGAGTGAGACATAGTCTCACTCTTTTGCGTTAAGCCCTGAATCATCGTTTCATCACCCGCAAGTGACAGGAATCCGCATTACAATTAGGCTATGCCCAAACCCCAAATTTTGCTTACGAATGATGACGGCATTCGCTCGCCTGGTTTGTGGGCTGCTGCCGCCGCTCTCTCCAGGCTCGGATTTGTGACGGTTGCTGCTCCGCGCGCACAATCCTCTGGCATGGGGCGCAGCCTGCCCGGCGGCAGCGATGGAATTATCCAGCGTGAAATGGTTAACGTCAACGGCCAGGATTGGATTGTCCATGCGGTTGGTGGCACACCTGCCCAGGCCGTGCAACATGCCCTGCTCGAAATTTTGCCAGACAAGCCCGACCTGGTCGTTTCAGGCATTAATTACGGAGAAAACCTTGCCACTGGAATCACCATCTCAGGCACGGTGGGCGCGGCGATGGAAGCGGCGTCGGTTGGCATTCCCGCGTTGGCAATTTCGCTCGAAACCGATAAGATTCACCACCTCTCGTATTCCACCGAGGTTAATTTTTCTGTCGCCGGGCATTTTGCTGAGCTTTTTGGACGCCTGCTGTTGGAGCGCGGCCTGCCCCTTGGGGTGGAACTGCTCAAGGTGGATGTGCCTGCCGAAGCAAGGATGGATACCCCTTGGGAGTGGACGCGACTCTCGAAACAGCGCTACTACTACCCCACCGCGCCGCGGCGCGCCTCGTGGGATGTTCCTGGCACGGTGGGTTACGAAATGGGGGTAGATTGGGAACACGAGCCGCAAGATACCGATATTTTCGTCCTGCTTAAAAAGCGCCGCATTTCTGTTACGCCGTTGACCCTCGATATGACTGCGCGAGTTGACTCAGCCGCGCTGACTGAATTTTATCATCGTGATGGTTTCTCATTCCATTTTACAGGTTAGTTTATGCCACAAACTCAAAATCGGTCTGTTATGCTCTGGCTGTTCATTTTTGCCGGGTGGGTTGCCTTTCTGTTGGTGTTTGGTGGGTTTACGCGGTTAACGCGCTCTGGGCTTTCGATTACAGAGTGGAACCCGGTTCATGGGGCCTTCCCGCCGATGGGCGAAGATGCTTGGGTAAGGGAGTTCGAGCTCTATCGCCAGACGCCGGAATACCAGCAGGTCAACAAGGGAATGACGCTCGAAGCCTACCAGGAAATTTTTTACATTGAGTGGTTTCATCGTCAGATTGCCCGTTTTGCGGGGCTGTTCTATGCCGTTCCGGTGTTTTACTTTCTGTTTAAGGGCCTTATCCCACGTCGGGAGTTTGGGATTTACTTTGTGATGGGGATGTTGTTCATCGGGCAGGCTTTCATGGGCTGGTTCATGGTTGCCAGCGGGCTGGTGGACCGGCCCGCCGTTAGCCACATCCGCCTCACGATGCACCTGTTTTTGGCGCTCAGCCTGTTCGGTTTGAGCCTGTGGGTGGGGTTAGGACACCGCTTTGGCTTTGCGCCATTGGGTGTGAGGGCCAAGTGGTCGCCGCTCTCGAAACTGGCGGCGGGCAGCATGGTTGTTCTGCTTGTGCAAATTGCCTATGGCGGGTTTACTGCTGGGCTGAAGGCTGGTCACGTTTCCTCGACCTGGCCGCTGATGTTTGGGCAATTGATTCCGCCTGGTTTGTTCACGTCGGCCATTGACTTCATCGAGTCGCCACAAACCGTAGCCTTTATTCACCGTTGGTTTGCGTTTGGGGTGTTAGCGGCTGTGGTGTGGTTGTTCTTTGCGGCGCGCCGGGCGGGGTATCCGCGTGATATTCTATTGGGCCTGGCGGCTCTGGTGATGCTGGTGTTGGTGCAAATTGCGCTTGGGGTGCTGGTGGTTGTGTTTTACGTTCCCATTTCTCTGGCCCTGGCGCACCAGGCGGCGGCGCTGGCGTTGTTTGCGCTGGCGGTTTATTTCATCCATCGGCTGCGGGCGCTCGATGATTCACGCGACGGGCAGTCTTCTCATGCGTAAACCATTTGCTCTGCTCTTGGTTTTTGGCCTGTCTTTGTTGCTTCTCTTTGCCTGTGGCGGGAGCAGCCAGACGGTTGAACTTTCTGCCGAAAGTCCATCGAATACTCAGGCTGGAAAGACCCTGTATGAAAATTTCTGCCTGTCGTGTCACGGCCCGGCGGCAAAGGGTGATGGCCCGGCAGCCTCCACACTCCAGCCAAAGCCTGCCGACCTGACGGCGCTTTTGCAATTAGAAGACGATGCCTATTTTGTCTCTCGTATTTCTGAAGGCAAGAACGGCACAGCCATGGTGGCCTGGAAAAATGTGCTGAGCGAGGCGCAAATTTGGCAGATTGTGGCTTACCTGCGGACGCTGAAATAGATTGTGGGGCGAGATATTATCTCGCCCCACAATCTATTCATCTCCAAACGAGACGCCCACCGCACGGGCGGTGAGGACGCCATCGCCGTTGACGTTGACCCGCTTGGGAACTGCCAGGGCTTCTTCGAGCGGCACATCTTTCACGCGGGTGTTATCCAGCCCCACCATACGCCCAAACCAGCCTTGGGCGGCCACGCGCACGGCGGCAGAGCCGTAGCGGGTGGCCAGCCAGCGGTCGAAAGGACTGGGCATGCCGCCGCGCTGGAGATGCCCCAGCACGGTGACGCGCGTCTCGATGCCGGTTTCGCGTTCGATATGCTCGCCCACTTTCTGGGCAATTCCGCCCAGGCGTGGTACATACATCGCGTCACCGGGGCGGCTGAAGACCTGCTCGCCTTGCAGGGGCTTTGCGCCCTCTGAAACGGCCACAATGCTGAAGGGCCGTCCGCGCTCCTTGCGGCGCAGAATCTTTTTAACTACGGTTTCGTATTTGAACGGGATTTCGGGGATGAGAATGACATCGGCTCCGCCGGCCACGCCGGAGTGCAGGGTGATGAAACCGGCGTCGCGTCCCATCAGTTCCAGCACCATCACCCGCTGGTGCGATTCGGCAGTGGTGTGCAGTTTGTCAATGGCATCGGTGGCCGTTCCCAGCGCGGTATCGAACCCGAAGGTCACGTCTGTTCCACCGATGTCGTTATCAATCGTCTTTGGCACGCCCACGACCGGAACGCCCTTTTGGAACAGCTCCAGGCCGATGCGTAGGGTGCCGTCGCCGCCAATCACAATCAGGGCGTCGAGTTTTTGGGCTTCGATGGCGCGCACGATGTCATCGGAGGCGTCTACAATCTTTTCCTGCCCATTCACGATGACTTTGCGCGCAAACGGGTTGCCTCGGTTGGCCGTGCCGAGAATCGTGCCGCCGCGCGGCAGGATTCCCCGCACCGAATCGTAAGTCAGCGGAATCGCGCCTTCTGGGTCCAGGAAGCCGTCGTAGCCGTTGCGGTAGCCGATGACTTCGCAGTGATATACATCCAGCGCGGTCTTGACTACTGCGCGGATGACCGCGTTCAGGCCGGGGGCATCGCCGCCGCCGGTTAATACGCCAATTCGTTTCATCACTGCCTCCTTTGGAGTGTGGGGCAGGTTTTTGGCCTGTCACCCAGCCCAGTGCCGCGCAGGTTGAAGACCTGCCCTACGGGATTTGGAACGTAAATCGCCAGATTTCGCCCTCTGTGGCAGAGAGTGTGCTGCTTGTGCCGACCATCTCAAACCAGGTGTTGCCTGGCTTGAGTGGGAAGGGTTGATTATCGGGACCAACCAGGATAAAGAGTTGGTCGAGCGCGTTACGATACCACTTTAACTCGAACATCTGCCCATCGCGGAACAGGTAGGCTTTATCGGGACCAGACATCACGATGTCAATGATTTCAGGCCGGCGCGAATAGTAACGATGCGAAACGTACAATACAACGACGTTATCGGCGCTGATCGGGTTGCCGGTCAGGCGGTCGGTGAGTTGTTCGTACACCTCGTTTCGGCCCTGTTCCAGGTCGTTTTGGGTATCGGAGTAGCGGTAGTACTTGCCGGTTTGGGGGTCGTAATCCCAACGGTTATAAATGGCTGCCGAGTAGCGCACATAAACCCGGCTCGCTTTTGCGCCCTGAGCAGGTGCATCGTAGTTGAAAGCAAATCCATCCAGGTTTTGGCGGCCATTGCCCTCGCGCAGGCGGCGGTTGTTGATGAAGGTCGTCAGGTCGGCGGTGTTGGTCATCAGATAGTTGACGCCGTTTGGCTCGTAGCGGCACATGGGCGGGCAGGCGCTTTCGATGACCAGCCGATTGGCATACGCCTGGTTATAAAGCAGGTTCAAAACCCGCGCATCGGCTGAACCAAAGGCAAAATTGGCTTTATACATCGTAATCAGGTGGTTGTCGAAAAACCGACCAGAACGGATGGGGCCAACCATCGAAGCATCCTGCCCCAAGAAAACTGCCGCAAAACGGGTGGTGCCTTCTTCGATGTAATACTCAAACACATGGTCGGCCAGTGAAAGCCCCCACTGCGGGCGGTAGACGCGCGGCAGGTTGGCAACCTTCACAATCAGCGGGCGGCGTTCTAGCAGGGACGGGTTTTCTACTTTTAAGCCGGTCAGCGGGTTGACGTTTTCAGGAAACCCGCTCGGCCCGTAGCCTTCGGGCGGATAATCGCGCGTGGGGCTGGGCGTAACGCTTGGGGTGGGGGTTTCCGTTACGGTAGGGGTAACGGATGGGGTGAGGGTCAGGGTGGGTGTGACCGTTGCGGTTGCTTCGGGGTTGGGTGTGGCGGCCAGGGGGATGACGGTTCCACAGGCCGCAAGCAGCCAGACCAGGATCGTAAGAATCAAGAATCGTCGCATAGTTCCTCCATGTTCTTATCATACTCCAAAAGTAGAACGGGATTTATCCCGTTCTTTCGTTCACGAGATAAAATCTGTTTTACAGCAGTTATAATCGCCCCATGAAAAACCAACTTCTTGCCACTGCCCACAAACTATCCAATTGGATGGTGCCGCTCGCCGCGCTTGCTATCCTGGCCGCCTTTCTTTCGATTGCCCCGCCAGGCATTTTAGCCAAGGCAGATGCTATTGGTTACGCTGTCTGCCACCAACTGGATGAGCGCTCCTTCCATGTGGATGGACACCGCCTGCCGCTGTGCGCGCGCTGTTCAGGGATGTACCTGGGTGCAGTGTTGGGAATTGTCTATCTCACGCTGACCCAGCCGCGCAGCGCCGGAATGCCGCCCAAAGGGGTTATCGCGCTGCTGGCGCTGTTGGGCCTGGCCTTTGCGGTGGATGGCGGCAATTCGTATCTTTACCTGTTAAAGCAGACTTCGGGTGCCCGGCTCGATTTTATCCCCAACCTGTACGTTCCCAACAACACCCTGCGAATCTTTACTGGCACTGGCGTGGGGTTGGGGCTGGCAGTGGCTGTGTTCCTGTCCTTCAATCAAACCATTTGGAACGATTGGAAAGACAACCCCATTCTTGGCAATTGGAAAGACGTTGGTATTCTGACCGCCCTGGCGATTGGCATGACTTTGCTGGTGCTGACCGAATGGCCGTTTGTGCTGTATCCAGCCATTTTCATCAGTACGGGGGGAGTTTTGCTTTTGCTGACGATGGTTTATTCGATGCTGTGGACGATGCTCATGCGGCAGGAAAACGCCTACCCCCATTTGCGCGCCGCCTGGCTGCCTGTGCTGGCCGGGCTGACGATTACCCTGCTTCAAATTACGCTGATTGACCTGTTCCGGCTGTGGCTTACTGGCACCTGGGGCGGCTTTCCGTTGCCACAGTGAAAGCCCGTTTTGCGCTCATGCGCTCCTCCAGGCCTGCTCGGCCAGCGCCAATGCGCCCAGCACGCCCGACTGGTTGCCCAGCCCAGGGTTGACGATGTAGTTCTCGATATGTTCAAGGATTTCGGGCGATTGAATATACCCGTTGAGCAGGGCTGGCACTTTCTCACGCACCAGGGTCATCACCTGTGGTTGCTGGCTGACCCCGCCACCCAGGATGATGCGCTGTGGCGATAGGGTGTAAATGTAACTGCACAGCGCCAGCGCGATGTAGTGCGCTTCCAAGTCCCAGGCAGAATGCTCCGGCGGCAGGGTTTCGGCTTTTTGCCCCCAGCGTTTTTCGAGCGCCGGGCCGGCGGCCAACCCCTCGAAGCAGTCACCGTGAAAGGGGCAGGCGCCGGCGAAGGGGTCGCGTTCCCGGTCATGTGGCAGCGGCACATGACCGGCTTCGGGGTGCAGAAGCCCATGAGCCAGCCTTCCGTTGAGCAAAACGCCGGCCCCAATGCCGGTGCCGATGGTGATGTACATCAGCGGGTTGCAGCCTTGCCCGGCGCCCCAGCGCCCTTCGGCCAGCGCGGCGGCATTCACGTCCAGGTCGAACCCAATCGGAATGTCAAACGCCTTTCTTAAAGGGCCAACCACATCGGCCATAGACCAGCCTGGCTTGGGAGTCGGCAAGATATGCCCAAAAGTCGGCGAATCGGGGCGCGGGTCAATTGGGCCAAAAGAGCCAAATCCTATCGCCGCCAATGGGCCGAGTGCTTGTTCCTGTTGCTTAAAAAAGTCAGTTGCGCGTTGCAAGGTGTCAGCAGGGGTGGTGGTGGCAAAGCGCACCTCTGCGCGAACATCGCCGGGGCCAGTGCCAACAGCACACACAAACTTGGTGCCGCCGCCTTCGATGCCGCCAAACAGGGGAGAAACGTTTTTGGGTGTCATCATTTGTCCTTGTTTTTTCGATAGTGTACCACCGCCGGGCCTGAATTATGCTCTATAATTTACGTGAGTTTAGAGTTAATTACGGCGTAAATTAAGTTTTGCAAAATTTCTCTCATCCTGTCCCTCCCCCTTTGGGGAGAGGGACATTCCCAATTATGGATTACACCCCTCTCCCAGCGGGAGAGAGGCAGGGGTGAGGGCAAGAAGGTGCGAAGCGAAACGTGCGTATTCTTTTTTACAATGTACTCAATTTGGCGAGTAAAGAACCCTTGCAGATAGGCTGTGGCACCGCCTTGAGGCGGTGAGTCACAGGCTGAAGCCTGCGATACGGTTGGCCCGGCGGATTATGAAACGCTCTCTTCACTTCACTGAAAAATCCATTCCCTGGCTCTTTGCCTTGTTCACCGGCCTGGCGTATGGTCTGATGCTCTTTCAGACTGGCTTCTATTGGGACGACTGGCCCTTTGCCTGGTCCGCCCATTTTGTTGGACCAGAGAGTTTCATCGGTTCGTTTCTGCGCGTTCGCCCCTTCCTGGGACCAATTTTCTGGTTCACCACCAGCCTGCTGCCCGAAACGCCGCTCGCCTGGCAGTCTTTCGCGCTCGTCGTGCGCTTCCTTCTGACTTTGGCCGCCTGGTGGGCCTTCCGCCAAATCTGGCCGGCATACCCCTGGCAAACCCTGCTGGCCGGGCTGGCCTTTTTGGTTTATCCCGGCTACAGCCAGCATTGGGTTGCGTTTACGCACATCAACCAGGAATTGATTCCGCTCCTGTTTTACATCCTTTCTTTTGGGATGACCGGACTGGCAAGTCAGTCCCCCTCAGGAAGGATTCGCCGCACCGCGCTGGGGCTTTTGTTGCTGACCCTGGGCGTGTTTCCCACTGAATATTTTCTCACGCTCGAACCCCTCCGTTTTCTGTTTCTCCTGTCTATTATCAGCGGGCGAGAAAAAGGCTGGCAACCCATCCTGTGGCGTTCCTTCAAAGCCTGGCTGCCCTACCTGGCCGTTTGGGGGTTAAACGCACTCTGGCTTTTTATTTATTACCGTTCGGGTCTCTATGCTAACTATGATGTGGTTGTGAGCGAGATTGCACCATCCCCTACCGGCATTGCGGCGGACTTCTTCGGCGCCAGCCTGGAGGCCATCTGGAAAGCCGGCCTTTCCGCCTGGGCGCTGTTTCCCCTTCTGGCCGCGCGGACTCTCACCGCCCCTTCTACCTCGCTGGCGCTGGGCGCAGCGGGGCTGGCCTTGGGCATGGTGTGGCTCTTTCTTTGCCGATTATCGCTTTCTCGCCCGTTTTTCGCCTCACCATCCTGGGCGTTGAATGCCGTCTTCATCGGGCTGACCGGGCTGGCGTTGGGACGTTTGCCTTCATGGGCAGCGGGATTGCCCCTCACGCTGCAATCCAGTTTCGACCGCTTCACCGTTTCAATGTTGCTGGCCGCCAGCCTGTTTCTTGCCGGGCTGCTCACTCTCGTCTTGCGGTCTGAACGCGCCTGGTTGTTTGTTTCTGCGCTGGTGATTGCGCTCGGAGTCGGCCAGCAGGTATACAACGCCAACGTCTTCCGCCGTGATTGGGAGCGTCAGCGCAGCCTCTACTGGCAACTGGCCTGGAGAATCCCGGCTCTTATGCCTGGCACCGCGCTGCTGACTGATGAAGTGGAACTTGACTATGAAACCGATTACGCGCTCACCGCGCCGCTCAACTGGATGTATGCCCCCAAATTTGACGGCGCGCGCTTGCCCTACCTGGTGCTGGGCGTAGGAGAACGTGCTAACCGGTTGCCCGAGTTTGAACCTGGCTACGACTTTGAGTTTGCCTACCGTCCCGTTCGCTTTTACGGCAATACCAGCCAGGCGATTGTTTTCACCGCCCCGCCTGGCTCTTGCTTGCGGATTTTAGACCCGGTCTTCGACAGCGACGCAACCTTTGGCAAAACCCCTGCGCAAGGGGAAGCATCGCCCTTGCTGGCGCAACTGCTCCCACTCTCCAGCCCCTCTCTGATTTTGACTGAGTCCCCCACGCCTTCTCTGCCAAAATCGGTTTTTGGGCCAGAGCCGCCGCCTTCGTGGTGCTATTATTACGCAAAAGCAGAACTGGCCCGCCAGCGCGGCGACTGGCCCGAAGCGGCCCGCCTGGGCGATGAAGCCGCCGCCAGGGGATTCCGTCCCTCCGTGCCGGTTGAGTACCTTCCCTTCATTGAGTCCTACGCCCGCATTGGGCAAATCGAACAAGCTGAATCGCTCTCCAAAACCGCCCTGCAAACCGCTTCCATGCGCAAGGGCGTTTGCGCCGCGTGGCAGCGCGTGATCGAAAAACAGCCCCTGGACGAGGGGCTGTCATCAAAGGCAATGGAGATAATGGGAGAATTGGGCTGCCGGTGATATAGCCCGGCGCTCATTTTGCCCGCGCCGCCGAAGCGCTGCCCGGCGCTTCGTAAGCCGTCATGGCGGTTTCGCCGTACAACTTGCGGTGGACAATGCTCAAGGCGCGCACCTGCTCGTAGGCGTGGTACGATGACCGAACCAGCGGATTCGATTCGACCCACTTGAACCCCAGGCTGTAGCCGTATTCCCGCAGTTCAGTAAATTCTTCCATCGTGTAATAGCGTGAAATCGGGTAGTGCTTTTTGCTCGGTTGCAGGTATTGCCCAATCGTCAGGATGTCTACGCCCCAACTGCGCTGGTCGCGCATCACAGCTTTGACTTCTTCTATGTCCTCGCCCAGCCCAACCATGATTCCGCTCTTGGTCAGCACATCGGGGTCGAGTTTTTTGGCGTTGGTGAGGGTGGCTGCGGCCCAGTCGTAATTATCTTGCGGCTGAATTTGCTTAAACAGGCGCGGAACGGTCTCCACGTTATGATTCAGAATTTCGGGGCGGGCCTCCATCACGATGTTCAGGGCTTCGAGCGCGCCTTTGAAATCGGGAATCAGCACTTCAATCGAACATCCTGGCTGCAATTCGCGAATTCGGCGGATGACCATCGCAAAAATCGGCGCGCCGCCGTCTTTGCGCTCATCGCGGTTGACCGAGGTGATAACGGCGTGCTTCAAGTTCATCGCTTTAACGGCCTGCGCTACGCGCTCTGGCTCCAACCAGTCCATGGCGTTGGGTTTGCCGTGTTTGATGTCGCAGAACACGCACGAGCGGGTGCAAACATCACCCATCATCAGGAAGGTGGCCGTGCCGCTGCCCCAGCATTCGCCCAGGTTGGGACACATGGCTTCTTCGCAAACGGTGTGCAAAGATTTGGAGCGCATGAGATGATGCAGACGCTCATAGTTTTCACCCGATGGCGCGCGTACTTTAATCCATTCCGGGCGGCGCAGCGGGGTGGTGGTCAGGATTTCGGGGTTTACCCGGTCTCTGGTGGGGGTAGCAGGCATAAGGGATACTTCCTTTTTGGGTTTTTACCGTTAAAACAGCCCGATTGTACCGCACAAAGATTGGAAAAATGTTAATTCCTCCCCTTGCGCAGTGACGCGAGATTGATCAATTAACAATTAATAGCGCAATCGCGTAGGGCGAGATTTATCTCGCCTTTGGCACAGGCATCCAAGATATGGGGGCGGCATGTATCCCCATGCGGGGGCGATGTATCGTGGTACGAAACCCTATCTCTGGATTGCTAGAATAATTTGGAAAAGTGCAATCCCTCGCATTTTCAAGCGACATGAATGTCGCGCTACAGAAAAACTGCGCAGCATTCGTTTTTAACTTGAGTTTAGGGTTCGTTTGCAATCAAAACCTTTTGGACACGGATTACGCGGATTACACGGAATCTCACGGATTTTTCTTAAAAAATCCGTGTACGGGTTTTGGGTTTTTCGCGCCAAGAAATCCATATTTTTTGTCTTTCAGGACGAATCGAAATGAACTCTAAACTCAAGCGTTCATTCGATTGGCTGGAAGCTTATCCAAGAATATTGTTTGTAAATCAAAAAAACACCCCTGGGAGCAGGAGTGTTTTTTAGCGGAGAGGGCGGGATTTGAACCCGCGTTCCCTTTCGGGAAACACGCTCTCCAGGCGTGCGCGCTAAACCAGGCTACGCGACCTCTCCACTTCGAGCGGGCGCTATTATACCATGCTTTGGCGGCGTAGGTTATTTTTCAGGCTGCCCGTCCGTTTGAGTCGTTGGGGCGGTGTTTCTCGCTCTTCAACCATGCCCCAGCGGCTGGCGCCCAGGTAGAGGATGTCGAGAATCAGGTCTTCGTAGGCGATGCCTTCTGCAGCGGCTTCCAGGCACAGGTCGCTATACCCTGGGGTGAGACCAGGCAGGGTGTTAATTTCAATCAGCATCGGCTCACCCTCGGCATTCAGGCGAATGTCGGTGCGTGAAACGTCAATGGCTTTGAGCGCCATGTGGGCTTTCACAACCAGGCTCTGTAATTTTTTGGTCAATTCGGGAGAAATCTCTGCCGGGCAGATGTAGCCGGGTGCGCCTTCCTCGCCGATTGATTTCGATTTGGAAGCCTGGCTATAAACGCCCGGCGTGACCGAGCGGCTGCTATCCAACTCGAGCACCGGGAAGACATGGTAGCCGTGTTTTTCATCGTACCATTCAGGGTGGCGAGAATATTTCTTGGCATCCCAGCGCCCAATCAGGCCGCAGGTGAACTCGCGCCCAGAGAGGAAACTCTCGACCAGGGCCGGCTGGCGATAGGTGTGGATAATATAATTCACACGCTCGCGCAGCTCAGCGACAGAGTGGACCACGGCTTTGGCATCAACGCCCATGCCAGTGCCTTCGCGAGCCGGTTTGACGAACAGCGGGAAGCGCAGTTCGGCGCGCAGCGGCTCATCGCCAACAATAAATTCCTGAAAAGGCGCCACCGGCAGGCGGCGGTCACGCCAGATGCGCTTGGTAAGGGTTTTATCGAGCGAAATGGCATTCGCCATCACGCGCGAATGGGTGTAGGGGATGCGCAGCATCTCCAACAGGGCCGGCACTTGTGCCTCGCGGGCGTCGCCGCCCAATCCCTCGGCAATATTAAAGCAAATATCGGGTTTGATTTCTTTCAATGCATAAGGCAGTTCACGGTCGGCCTGGATGAAGACCGTTTTGTGACCGTCTGTTTCAATGGCGGCGCGGATGCAATCAATGGTTTCGATGTGGTCGTAATCGGCCAGGGCGTCGGCGGCCACATCTGGCGGAAGTGGGATGTTTTCGTCTTTGATGTTGGCGAGGACGGCCACCAGCCAGGGTTTTTCAGGTTTCAGGCGACTGGGAGGCTTTTCTTCGGCGGGTACGGTCGTTTCGGACATGGGCTGCTCCTTAATATCGAGAAAGATACAGGTTTTATCTTATAACATTTGGAGCGTGCAATCAAGCAACGAATTGTAAACAAAATCGCACCCGACTCGTGTTATCATTTTTACATGCCTAAAACGCAATCACGCCCCCTGCCGCGCGTTGTTGAACTGCCCGAAACCGAGTTGGAGCCGCTCTACCGCGTCATCATCCACAATGACGATGTGACGCCGATGGATTTTGTGGTATACATCTTGGAACGGATTTTCTTCATCACCGGGCCAGACGCCGTCACCATCATGCTGACTGCCCATTACAAGGGGAACGCTTACGTGCAAACCCTGCCCAAGAGCGAGGCGCAGGCGCGGGTGAACAAGGCACACTTTGCCGCCGGGCTGGAGGGCTACCCACTGCAATTCTCCATCGAGCCGGAATAACCCCCGACGAGGTATCCATGAAGTTTGAGACCGTACACGGTATCGAAGTTCCTAAAATCGGCTTTGGCTGCTGGGGTATCGGCGGCGAGGCAACCGCCGACCCATCACAGGATGAACGCTCGCTGGCCGCCCTGCGCTCTGCGCTCACGTTGGGTTATACCCACTTCGACACCGCCGAGTATTACGCCGCCGGGCATTCCGAGGAACTGCTCGGACGCTCCATCCGCGAGGCCGGAATTACGCGGGAGAGCGCCTTCATCACATCCAAAGTCAGTCCCAACCACTTGAACTATGACGATGTGCTGCGCTCCTGCGAGAACAGCCTGCGCCGCCTGGGGGTGGAATATCTCGACCTGTACCTGATTCACTGGCCGGAACGGAATATGAACTTGCCAGAGACCTTCCGCGCTTTGAACCGGCTTGTGCGCGAGGGCAGGGTCAAACACCTGGGCGTCAGCAATTTCAACCTGAAACTGCTCAAGGAGGCAAAGACACTCTCTGAAACGCCGCTCCTGACCAATCAGGTTCCCTACAGCATCCCCGACCGTTCGTATGTCAAAAACGGCGTACTGGCCTATTGCCAGGCCAACGACATCCTGCTGACGGCCTATTCGCCGGTTAAGAGCCGCTTCTTCAAGGGCAAAAAACTGGCCGACTTTGCCCGTCAACGGCGCATGACGCCCTTCCAGGTGGGGCTGGCCTGGCTGGTGCGGCAGCCGCGCGTCATCGCCATCCCAACCTCGTTCAACCCGCAGCACCAGGCCGAAAACCTGGCCGCCGCCAATTTGGCCCTTAGCGAGGAGGAAATGGCCTTCCTCGATGGTTTGGCTTAACCGAATTTGGACAAACTTAAAATTGGCCCGAAGGTGGCTACGCAATGATTAATTCTGACATTCTCACCCCGGTTTTGTTAGATGGCTTGACCCGCAAAATCACCTGGCTCGAAGCCTCGACCCGCTTCGCGTTGGATGAACTCATCGAGACGTTCTACGCCACCCGTGAGCGTGTCACCGAGACGATTGCAGGCCTGACCGACGAGCAGGCTGCTTTTGCCTCGCCGGTTCATCCGTTCTGGTCAATGAGCGAATCCATCACCCACCTGATTTACTCCCAGGGGTTCTATCACAACAAACTGCTTGATATTGCCACCAGCGACCTTCCGCACGTGGTGGAAGCCGCGCGCGGGATGGGCGAAGGCGCGAAGCCAGGCATTCCCGCCCACGAGTTGCGCCGCCGCCTGGCCACCGCTACCGAACAAATCCATAGTGCGATAGAGAACACCCGCCACACTTACGACCCGCATAAAACTGAAACCAACGAATTGTTCGGGGTTTGCAGTTACCAGACTTGGATTTTGCTCCTGCTTGGTCACGAGATAGACCACCTGCGCCAGATTATCGCCATGCGGCGGCTCTCGCGCACGGAACAAGGCCAATGATTTGATTGTGTTGAGAAAACGGGCTGTCTCACCGGGCAGCCCGTTTGATGTTCATGCGCCTGCCCATTTCTCCAGTTGTCAAAGCGGTTGGATGGGGGCAAAATTGACAGCACGAAATCCACGCTTGGAGAAAAACATGCACGCTGGTGGTTGGTTTGCCTATGTCCGTTCGGGGGATGAAAAGCCCCAAAAAGTAACGAAAGAGCTGCTCCTGCGCGTCCTGGCCTACGCCCGCCCCTACTGGGGCCATATCGCCGGGATGCTGGGTATGATTCTGTTGAGTACTGGCCTGGGGCTGGTTTCGCCGCTCATTTTTCGACATCTCATAGACACGGTACTGCCCGCCAAAGACCTGAGCCAGTTGACTATGCTGGCGCTGGCACTGTTATTCGTGCCGATTCTAGGGGGCGCAATTGGCGTTTTCCAACGGCGCTTGAACGCCAGCGTGGGCGAGGGCGTTATCTACGACCTGCGCGTGGCGCTTTTTTCTCGTTTGCAGCGCATGAGCCTGCGTTTTTTCACCAATACCAAAGTCGGCGAATTGATGAGCCGCCTGAACAACGATGTGGTTGGAGCGCAAAATGCCATTAGCAACACCATCGTCGGGATTGTGACGAATCTCATCCAGGCGGCGGCGCTGCTGGCGGTGATGCTCACCCTCCAGTGGCAGTTGACGCTCGTCAGCGTGGTCATTCTGCCGCTCTTCCTCCTGGCTGCCCGCAAATTGGGCGAACGCCTGCGCGAGATTGCCCGGCGGGCAATGGAGGTCAACGCTCAAATGAACGCCCACATGAACGAGACTCTCAATATCGGCGGGGCGTTGCTGGTTAAATTGTTTGGGCGCGCCAGCGAGGAAGAACAACGCTTCAGGCAGCGCGCGGCCAACGTGCGCGAGATGGGCATCGAGCGCGCCGTGACCGGCTCGGCTTTTTTCGCCATCATGGGACTGGTCAGCGCGGTCGGCACGGCGCTGGTTTACGGGCTGGGCGGTTACTATGTAATTACGGATGTCTTTACGGTTGGTACGATTGTGGCTTTTGGCGCGTATCTCGGTCAACTTTACGGGGCGCTGCAAGGATTGGCAGGCGCGCCGGTCGAGTTCAGTACCAGCATGGTCAGTTTCGAGCGCGTCTTCGAGGTGATAGACTTGCCGCAAGACATCGTCGAAACGCCCACGCCTTACCAGCCTGGAGAGATGATGGGTGACCTGGCCTTCGAGAACGTCAGTTTCCGCTATGACCTGGACGAATCCAAACTCCTCAGCGAGGTCAAACGCTATGGGAGCATGGACAATGTCAAAGCGGTCTTTAGCGGCCAGGGTTCAGGGGAGAACGAAAAGCCGGGAAACGGGAAAAAGACCCCAGCCGCGAAAGGTTGGGAGGACGACGATGACGATTTGTTTCTACCCCGCAGCCAGGCGCGCGAAGTCGCCCTGTCGAACATCTCCTTCCACGCCGCGCCAGGGCAGTTGGTGGCCCTGGTTGGCCGCTCCGGGGCTGGCAAAACCACCCTTACCTACCTCATCCCGCGCCTGTACGACCCAACCAGCGGCTGCATCCGTCTCGACGGCCACGACCTGCGCGAGTATAGCCTCGACTTCCTGGCGGCCCAGGTTGGCATGGTGACACAGGAGACCTACTTATTTCACGATACCATCCGCACCAACCTGACCTACTCCCGGCCAGATGCCGCGCCGGAGGACATCGAAGCGGCAGCGCGCGCGGCCAATATCCATGAGTTCATCATGGGACTGCCCGAAGGGTACGAGACCATCGTCGGCGAGCGTGGCTACCGGCTGAGCGGCGGCGAGAAACAGCGGATTGCCCTGGCGCGGGTTATCCTGAAAAATCCCAAGATTTTGGTGTTGGATGAAGCCACCAGCCACCTCGATAGTGAGTCCGAATCGCTCATCCAGGATGCCCTCAAGCGCGTCATGGCCGGACGCACCAGCATTGTGATTGCGCACCGCCTCTCAACCATTCTCTCCGCCGACCTGATTCTGGTCCTCGACCGGGGCCGCATCGAGGAATATGGCACGCACGACGAACTGTTGCGGATTGGCGGCATCTACTCCGAATTGTACGAAACCCAGTTTTTTAAGGCATAACGCGCCCGATTTCCTGACACCTGTCACTGGAATTGCCGCCGGTTTTGATGTAAACTTTTTGCATGGATACACCCTCCCGCAGGATTGTGCAAGGCCATGAGTGCGCCAGCAGCCTGCGGGAGATGCGTTAATTTGTTACGAGGCCATTCATGAGAAAAAACATTTCGCGTTATCGCTGGTTCGTCGTGGCTGTGTTTTTCTTTTTCATGCTCCTGCACCAGACCGACCGCCTGATGATTGGCTCGATGCAAGAACCGGTGATGAAAGAGTTCGGAATCACCGACCTGCAATGGGGGCTTATCAACACGGGCGCGCTGGTGGTCAGCACCTTGTTGTATCCTGTTTGGGGCTACCTGTATGACCGCTACGCGCGCGCCAAATTGCTGGCGCTGGCCTCGTTCGTGTGGGGCGCAACCACCTGGCTGAGCGCCATTGCGCGCGCCTACCCGCAGTTCCTCGTCACCCGCGCCTCGACCGGCATTGACGATTCATCGTATCCTGGACTGTATTCGCTGGTAGCCGATTATTTTGGCCCCAACCTGCGCGGCAAAGTTTATGGATTGCTGCAACTGGCCCAGCCGATTGGCTACCTGCTTGGCATGATTTTGGCGCTCATGGTTGCCCCGCTGATTGGCGGTTGGCGCAGCGTGTTTTACATCACCGCCACGCTCGGTCTGGTGATTGCCGTGCTGATATACTTTGGCGTTAAGGATATGCCACGCGGCAAGGCCGAGCCAGAGTTTGAGGACATGAGCGAAATGAATCAATTTCGCTTCAACTGGCAGGAAGCGCGCGACATCTTCAAGAAAAAGACCTTGTGGTTCATCTTCCTGCAAGGGTTTGCGGGCGTCTTCCCGTGGAATGTTATCACCTACTTCTTCTTCGGCTACCTGATGCGCGAACGCGGCTACGAAAACGACGCTGTGTTAATGACGATGGCCCCGGTTGTTCTCGTACTGGCATTTGGCACATTTTTGGGCGGCTGGCTGGGCGATTGGGCCTTTCGGCGTACGTATAAAGGACGCCTGCTCGTTTCCAGCGCAGGGGTTCTATTTGGCGCGGTGTTCTTGGTCCTCGCTATTCAAACGCCGATTGCTGAACGAGGTCAATTTTTCCTGCTCATGACGTTGACTGCGCTCTTCATGCCCTTTGCCGCTCCCAACACGGTTGCCATTGTCCACGATGTCACGGTTCCCGAAGTGCGCTCCACGGCCCAGGCGGTTGAATACTTCATCGAAAACTTCGGCGCGGCCAGCGCCCCGCTGCTGGCTGGTCTCATCGCCACCGCCTACGACTTGAAAACCGCCATCTTGTGGATAAGCACCCTTGCCTGGGGCGTGTGTTTTCTCTTGTACTTTGGCGCGTTTTTTACCATTGACCATGATGCGCGCAGCCTGCGCTCCCAAATGCAATCTCGCGCCGAGTCAATGCAATAGCGCAAAATACAGTTTGCCCCGTCTTATGGAAATCATTCAGGTCAACCCTGCCGACAAAAAACAGGTTCAGGCTTTTCTGAACTTACCCTTCCACATTTATAAAAACACTCTGCGTATTCAGGATGACTTCCTATTACTATTGGTGCCAGGTAGGACCAACATTTTCAGAACAACGTCTCGATGACTACGAAAAAGACCTCGGTTTCAAACCGACCTGGGTTGAGATGAGCGAGGCATTGCGAGTTAACCAGGCTTTATTGCGCGCTGGCCCACGCTCCACCCATCAGTGGCTGGCCCGCTAAACTTTTGTGTTAGAACAAATCCAACAGCATAATTTTCAAGGTCAACATGGACAAGCTCTTCGATGAACTCACCGGTCATTTGCTGAACGTCATCCACTTTTCCGCATTCAAGCACCGTGACCAGCGCCGCCGTGACCAGGCGCAATCACCCTATATCAATCATCCGCTCGAGGTGGCACGTCTGTTGTGGGAGGTGGGCGGCGTACGCGATGAAGCCACCCTTGCGGCGGCCCTCCTGCACGATACTATCGAAGATACCAACACCACCCCCGATGAGATTCGGCAGGCGTTTGGCGAGGAAGTGTTGGGCCTGGTGCTGGAAGTGACCGACGATAAATCCCTGCCCAAAATGCGCCGCAAACGACTGCAAATCGAACATGCGCCGCATATTTCGTTCAAAGCCAAGCTGATTAAACTGGCCGATAAAATCAGCAATGTTCACGACCTGCTCTATTCCCCGCCGCGCCGCTGGTCGCTGGCGCGCAAACAACAATATCTCTTGTGGACGGCGCAGGTCGTGGCCGGGCTGCGCGGCGCAAACCCGGCCCTGGAACAACGCTATGACCAGTTGTTGATTGAGGGGAAAAAACTCTTAAATCTTTACAAGGACACGCCATGATTCGCATTGTAACCGACACCCTGACCGGATTCCCGCTCGAAACCATGCGCGCGCGCGGCATCCCGGTCATCCCCCAGATTGTGATTTTCGGAGAGACCTCGTACCGCGACGATAGTGAAATCGACACCGCCACCTTCCTGCAAAAACTGAAGGCATCGAAGGTCAATCCCAAGACGGCGGCCCCCGCGCCGCATTTTTACACTTCCCTATTTGAACAAGCGACCAAAAACGGCGATACCGTGCTGGTGATTGCACCCTCGGCCAAAGTGAGCGGCACGGTGCGCTCTGCTGAAACCGCCAGAACCGATTTCCCTGCTGCCGACATTCGCATCCTCGATACCCAAACGCTGGCCTGCAACCAGGGGACGCTGACCCTCATCGCCGATGACATGCGGAAAGCGGGCCAGACTGCCGAGGAAATAGAGGCCCGAATCAATGAACTGGCTCCGCGCGGGCATATCTATTTCGTGCTCGACACGCTCGAATATCTCAAGCGCGGCGGGCGCATTGGCGCGGCCAAAGCCCTGATTGGCGAATTGCTCCAGGTCAAGCCGATTTTGCAAATCAAAGATGGACAGGTGGCACCCTTCGACCAGGAACGCACTAAAAAGCGTGCAGTGGGGCGGCTCATTGAGATTGTCGCCGAGCAGGTGGATGAGCGGACGGATTCTCACCTGTGCGTTATCCACATTGACGCAGAGGACGAAGCCGAAGCCTTGCGCGCTGAACTCTCCGCCCGGACGGGACTCAGGGGCATCCCCATTTACATCCTACCCCCCGCTATCGTCGTTCATGCCGGGCCAAAAGCCCTCGGCGTCGGCTTCTTCGCATAAGGCCGTATGATATAATTTTCACATTGAAGCACTAAAAATCCCCCTTTGTGGGTTCGTTACAAGAAGGAGAACGGTTTTATGTCTGGTCATAGCCATTGGGCTACCATTCGCCGCAAGAAAGGTGCGGCAGATGCCAAGCGGGGCGCAATTTTCACCCGCCTGGCGCGTGAAATTGTGATGGCCGCGCGCCTGGGCGGCGGCGATATTGGTTCGAATGTGCGCTTGCAACTGGCAGTTGAAAAAGCCCGCGCCCAAAACATGCCCAAAGACAACATCGAACGTGCCATTCGGCGCGGAACGGGCGAAGACAAAGAAGGCGGCGCGCTGGAAGAATTGACCATGGAAGGGTATGGCCCGCACGGCTCGGCCCTGATGGTCGAATGCGTAACCGACAACCGCAACCGCACCGTCGCCGACATGCGTCATGCCTTCAACAAAAACGGTGGCAATATGGCCGAGCCAGGCGCGGTTAGCTGGCAGTTTGAGCGCAAATCGTACTTCACCTTCCCGGCCAGCCAGTTATCCTACGATAAAGCCTTTGAGCTCGCCATTGAAGCCGGGGCTGATGACGTGCAGGAAGACGGCGAAAACGTCGAAATCATTGGGCCGGTCGAAGCCTTCAAGACCATTTCCGACGCTTTGCACGCTGCCAAAGTCAGCCCTGAAGAAGCCGGTCTGCGCCTGATTGCCAAGCAAGACCTGGAACTGGGCGTGGAAGAGACTTTGCAAGTGCTTAAATTCGTTGAAGCCATTGAAGACCTGGACGACGTGCAAAACGTTTACCACAACCTGAAGATTTCAGACGAAGCCCTGGCAGCGCTGGAAGCAGAATAAACGGGTGGGGCGGGTGAACATCCCGCCCTTTTCATTTGGATATGACCCTTGCCCTCGGACTTGACCCCGGCACGGCCACCACTGGCTATGGATTGGTGCGCCAGTCCCGCGATGGTTCGCTCGAAGCGGTCCACTTTGGCGTTATTCTCACCCCCAAAGACCTGCCCGCCCCAGAACGGCTGGATTTGCTCTACCGGCAACTGACCCAACTGCTCGAAACTCACCGCCCCCAAACAGCCGCTGTTGAAAAATTGTTCTTCCAGAAGAATATCAGCACAGCCATCACGGTTGGGCAAGCGCGCGGCGTTTTGTTGCTGGCCCTGGCCCAAAATGGCCTGGAAGTGGCCGAATACACCCCCAACGAGGTTAAGCAGGCGGTAGCCGGGTATGGCTCTGCGGATAAACGCCAGGTGCAGGAGATGGTGCGGGTGCTGCTCGGCCTGCCCGAAATCCCCAAACCCGATGACGCCGCCGATGCGCTGGCGGTTGCGATTTGCCATTTGAATACCCACCGCTATTGAGAATTTACAACTTTTTTACAACCTCCGCACACCCTCATAACCTGCCTCCCCTAAAATACAAACATCAAACCCAAACGGAGGCAAATATGAAAACCCTGTTTCAAAAACTGTTTCTGATTTTTACCCTGTTGGCACTGGTCCTGTTGGCGATTCCGGCTCAACGCGCGCTGGCCGCCGGGCCGCTCGACCCGCCCAACCCCGCCGCCACGCCCGACCCAGAGCGCGCCAAAACCCGCCTGGAATGGGCCTTTGCCAACCAAAAACTCACCGTGGAGCGAATTGGCCTGAACCTGCAATATCAGGATGAGTTCATTGCCCGCGTTGAAGAATTGATTGCCAAGGCCAAAGAAAACGGAAAAGATGTTTCAGCCATCGAAGCCGCGCTGGTAGAGTATAAAAAGGCAGTTGAAGCCAGCCAGCCGCTCTACGAACAGGCCGTCCAACTCGTGCAAACTCACCAGGGGTTCGATTCCAACGGCAAAGTCACCGACCTGGAGAAAGCGCGCGAAACCGTCAAAACCCTGGGCGAAACCCTCCAAAAGCACCGTGAAACAATGGGCGAGGCTGCCAAAGCCCTCCGCGAGGCACTCAAAGCCTTCCGCAACGCCAACCCCCGCCCGCCCAAACCATAAGCCACAACCTCAGGTGACAGTCGCTGCCAAAGTGACTGTCACCTGTTACAATCGGGGTATCTCACGCCAGCGCGGAATTCATTCCACAGCCGAATATGGTTGCCTGATTATTCCACAAGGAGAACCCCCATGCGAAACGTTGTCACTTCTGAAAACGCCCCCAAAGCCATTGGCCCCTACTCAGTTGCCATTCAGACTGAAAACTTTGTCTTCTGCTCCGGCCAGTTGGGGCTGGACCCGGCCACCGGCGAGATGGTTTCTGCCGATGTGACCGCCCAAACCCGCCAGGCGCTCACCAACCTCAAAAACGTGCTGGAAGCCGCCGGTTCGAGCCTGGACAATGTGGTGAAAACCACCGTCTTCCTCAAAGACATGGCCGATTTCCCCAAGATGAACGCCGTCTATGGAGAATTTTTTGCTGAAACTCCCCCGGCGCGTTCCACCATTGCCGTGGCCGGGCTGCCCAAAGGCGGCTTGGTCGAAATCGAAGCAACCGCCTTGCGTTAAACAAACATGGAAACCATCCTGCTGGTAGATGACGAACCCTCCATTGTTTCGCTCACCAAAATGTACCTGGAGCGGGATGGTTTTCGCACCGAATCGGTTGGGGATGGCCTCAAAGCCCTCGAAGCGGTAGGGCAGATTCGGCCTGGCCTGGTCGTTCTCGATATCATGCTGCCGGGCTTGGACGGTTTCGAGGTCTGCCGCCGCCTGCGCGGGGCCGGCAACGAAGTCCCCATCATCATGCTCACCGCGCGCGACGAAGATATTGACAAAATCCTCGGCCTCGAACTTGGCGCGGACGATTACCTGACCAAACCCTTCAACCCGCGGGAATTGGTGGCGCGCGTCAAGGCCATCTTGCGGCGCATAGAAAAAAAGACGGACTCGGTCTCCGCTCCCGTGCGTCTTGGCGACCTGGAAATTGATTCCGCCCGCCGGGCAGTCACCGTAAACGGACTCCCCGTGAATCTGCGTACCCAGGAATTTGACCTGCTCCTCACCCTGGCAAGCCAGCCGGAGCGCGTTTTTACCCGCGAACAATTGCTTGAAAAAGCCTGGGGGTTCGATTTCTATGGTCAAACCCGCACCGTTGATGTACATATTGCCCAACTGCGCCGCAAACTTACCGCCAGCCAGGTGAAAATTGAAACCGTGACGGGTGTTGGGTACAAATTGGCCGTCTGACCCCCTGTTTTTTTGCCCCATGTTCTCCTCTCTCCGCTCGCGCCTGTGGTTAACGTATGCGCTTCTGATTGCTGCCGCTCTGTTCATTGTGGCGTTGGTTTTTCTCATCTACATCATCCGCAACCCATTGGCTTACCGGCAGGCGCTCCAAAAGTTGAACGCCGTGCAGGGGGTCTTGCTGGCGCGGCAAGAAGAGTGGGTCAATTTGCCACCAGCACGCCTCGTCACCCTGTTTCAACGGCAGGGCAGCCAACTGCAAGTGCGCCTGTTACTGCTTTCTTTCCCAGGACGCCTGTTGCTGGTAGATTCTGAATCCGCAACCTCATCGCCATTGGATTTACGCCGCCTGGCGCGGCTCAACCACACTGTGTACGATGCAAGCGGCCAGCCCTGGCTCTTTCGTTCTGCCACGCTGGAGAACGGGAACATCCTGGTTGTGGCGGTCCCCCGTCCCAGCCCGCCCCTTATCACCATTCTGACTGATGAACTGATGCCGCCCCTGGTGGTGGGCGGCTCCGCCGCCCTGGTTTTGGCGCTCTTCCTGGCCTTTGCCATGGCGCGCTGGGTGGCCGACCCGCTTCAGCAACTGGTGAACGCCGCCCGCGCCTTTTCGGGCGAGCGCGCGCGTCCTCTGCCGGTGGCCGGCCCCCGCGAAGTGCGCGACCTGCTGCAGGCCTTCAATCAGATGACCGCCCGTGTGCAGGCCGGGCAAAATGCGCAGCGCGCGTTTGTCGCCAATGTCTCCCATGAGTTAAAAACCCCGCTCACCTCCATTCGGGGCTTTGCCCAAGCCCTTTTAGATGGCACGGCCGACACGCCCGAAGCGCAAAAACAAGCCGCGCAAATTATCGCAGACGAAGCCGGGCGGATGCACCGCCTGGCCCTCGACCTGCTCGACCTGGCGCGGCTCGATTCGGGCATTGCCGACCTGAAGTGCGACCCGCTCGATGTAAACGCCCTGCTCCAGGGCGTCGTCGAACGATTTACGCCCCAGGCGCGCGCCGCCGGGGTGACGTTGGATATGGATTTCTCTTCGCTCCCGGTCTTCACGGGCGATGGCGACCGGCTGGCACAGGTGTTCAATAACCTGGTAGATAACGCCCTCAAATTCACCCCCTCCGGCGGGCGGATTCTTTTGCAAACACGGGTTTCTGGCGCTGGCCTCGAAGTCCATGTGCAAGATAGCGGCACAGGCATTCCGTCCGAATCCTTGCCGCATATCTTTGACCGCTTCTACCAGGCCGACCCGGCCCGACAGGGTGGCAAAGCACATGGCGCAGGCCTGGGGCTGGCCATTGCGCGTGAAATTGTGGTGGCGCACGGTGGTAAAATGAGCGTCCAAAGCGCGCCAGGACAGGGCAGCACGTTTGTTGTTGCTCTTCCGTTATCTGGTTCTTCATCGCGCACAGTTTAATAAAGAGCGCCACGCCTTAACTGCCAAAAACAGCACTCCCTTCGCCTCCTCCTTTTTGTTTGTAACCGGTCATGCCCTTAAACCTCAAATCCACAACCCACAATTCACAATCTAAAATCTAAAATCTCTCATGCCACCAACCGTTTCTATTGTAGTTCCGTGCTACAACGAAGAAAAACGCATCCACACTTTGCTGGATGCGATTTTTGCGCAAACTTACCCGCGCGAATTGCTGGATGTGACCATCGCCGATGGACACTCCACCGACCAGACGCGCGCAGTCATTGCCCGATTCCAGCGTGAACATCCCGACCTTAAAATCACGGTCATCAACAACGACGCTCGCACCATCCCGGCGGGAGTCAACCGGGCAATTGCCGCCTCGCGCGGCGAAATCATCGTGCGGTTGGATGGGCATTCGGGGCCGTATCCCGATTATGTAGAAAAAGTCGTTGCGGCGCTGCAGGCCGAAAAGGGTCAGAACGTAGGCGGGGTGTGGGAAATTCAGCCAGGGGCCGAAACGTGGGTGGCGCGCTCCATTGCGATTGCTGCGGCGCACCCGCTGGGGGTGGGCGATGCGCTCTATCGTCACGCAAAACAGGCCGCAGTGGTTGATACCGTCCCGTTTGGGGCCTGGAAACGCTCCTTTCTGGAACAAATCGACGGGTACGACGAGACCCTTCTCTCCAACGAAGATTACGAGTTAAACGCCCGCATTCGCCAACAAGGCGGCCGCATTTGGCTCGACCCCGCCATCCGCTCGGTCTATTTTGCCCGCCCCACGCTGACGGCGCTGGCGCGGCAATATTGGCGCTATGGGTTTTGGAAATTTCGGATGCTGCGCCGCTACCCCGGCACGTTGCGTTGGCGACAGGCACTTCCACCGTTGTTTGTGCTGAGCCTGCCGGTCAATGCATTGTTGGCCCTGGCCTGGCCGCTCTTTTGCTGGTTGCTGGCCTTTGAACTTGTGGCATATTTTGGTATATTGGGACTGGCGGGAGTGCGTTCTACAATCCAGCACAGGGGGGCTTTCCTCCTGTTCGGCTTACCGCTTGCCATCACGGTCATGCACATTGCGTGGGGCAGCGGATTTTTGTGGAGCATCCTGGCAGGAGCAAAGAAAGCATAATGGCTGACATTTCAAGACCGCGATTCCGTTTAACCCCTGGCGAACAGCGGGCGCTTTTGATTCTCGGCGATTTGTTGATGGGGCTGGCTGCCCTGGCAGGCGGTATTTATTTCTGGTTCATCGAAGACCCCTGGATTTTCAACTTCCCAGAATTTGTGGTGGCGCGCACGCCGCTCTGGTTCTACCTGTTGCCCCCCGCCTGGATTTTACTGCTGATTGACCTGTATGATTTGCGCCGCGCCGCCAATTGGCAGCAAACCTTGCGAGGGGTGGCAATTGCCGCCTTGCTCGGCGGTTTTGTTTACCTGGTGGTTTATTTCATATCCAATGACCCACGCTTCATTAACCGCCGTTCGGTGGCGGCTTTCCTGCTCATTGTCATTTTACTCACCTTGCTCTGGCGCAGGCTGTATATTCGCCTTTATACCGCTCAAGGACGCGCGCGGCGCGTGCTGGCCGTGGGCGCTGGGGCCAATGGGCAGACCTTTGCCAGGATGTATAACGAACTCACCCCGCCGCCTTTTAAGCTGATAGGATATATTGACGACGACTCAGAGAAAGTTGGTACCACCCTGGAGGGATTTCGCATTTTAGGCAGCAGTGAAGACCTGATGCGTTTGGCCGACGAATTGAACGTGAATGAAATTGTCGTCACCATCACCGGTGAAATGCGCGGCCAAACCTTCCAAATTCTGCTCGATGCCCAAGAAAAAGGCCTCGAAGTGACCCGCATGCAGACTCTTTATGAAGACTTGCTGGGGCGTGTGCCAATTCACCACCTCGAATCAGATTGGGTGTTGCGCTCGTTCATTGACGAAGCCCGCGTGAGCAGTTTATACCGTTTTTTTGCGCGCCTGCTCGATATTGCAGGCGCGCTGGTGGGGCTGGTAATTTTCGTTGTTCTGCTACCCTTCCTGGCGCTTGCTATCTTGCTGGATGATGGCTGGCCCATTTTTTACACCCAGCCCCGCCTCGGACGGGGCGGCATGCCGTTTAAGATGCTCAAACTGCGCACGATGGTGAAAAACGCTGAATCAGATGGCAAAGCCCGCCTGGCCTCAGAAAACGACCCGCGCGTCACCAGGGTTGGCGCCTTTTTGCGCGCTACCCGTCTCGATGAACTGCCACAGTTTTGGAACGTCTTGCGCGGCGAGATGAGCATGGTTGGGCCGCGCGCCGAACGCGAAGAATTGGTCAACAAATTTCAAAAACAAATTCCGTTCTATCGCGCCCGTTTGCTGGCAAAGCCCGGCCTCACCGGTTGGGCCCAAATCAACTACGGCTACGCAGCCACCGTGGAAGATACCGGCGTTAAATTGGAATATGATTTATACTACATCAAACATCGCTCCATTTTGATGGACCTTGTCATTATCCTGCGCACCATTGGCACGGTGCTAGGCAGGAAAGGGAGATAACCGCATGATCAACTACCTCGTCACTGGCGGGGCCGGGTTCATTGGCTCGCACATCGTCCGCGCCCTGCTTGAGCAGGGCGATTTTGTACGCGTGCTGGATAATTTTTCGACCGGCAAACGCGAAAATATCGAACCGCTTTCCAAACGATCGGGCTTTGCCTTGCTCGAAGGCGACCTGCGCAACCACGAAACCCTCGCCCAGGCTGTGCAAGGCATAGATATCATCTTTCATGAGGCCGCTTTTGTTTCTGTGCCGCAATCTATGGAAGACCCGTTACCTTGCTTTGAGATTAATCAGCGTGGCACCGAATTCCTGCTCGAAGCGGCCCGCAAGGCTGGCGTAAAGCGGGTGGTTCTGGCCTCCTCTGCCGCTGTGTATGGAGATTCAGAAGCGATTCCGCTTGATGAGCAGACCCCGCTCAGGCCGCTCTCACCTTATGCGGTTTCTAAACGAGTGGATGAACTCTATGCTGAAATGTACACCCGCTCGTTTGGGTTAGAGGTGGTTGCCCTGCGCTATTTCAACGTCTATGGGCCGCGCCAGCGCCCCGATAGCATGTATGCCGCCGCCGTGCCAATTTTCACCCGCCGCCTGCTCGATGGCAAATCCGTCACCATTTACGGTGATGGCGGCCAAACCCGCGACCTGGTGTATGTGGGCGATGTTGTGCGCGCCAACCTGGCCGCCAGCCAGCACCCTGATGCCCCTGGGCAGGTGTTTAACATTTGCACCGGACAGGAAATTCGCGTGATAGACCTAGTTGAAACGCTCATGCGCCTGTTTCCCCGGGCCCCCGCCCCGCAGTTTGCGCCGCCCCGCGCCGGCGATATTTACCGCTCGGTGGGCAATCCCCAAAAAGCCGCCGACCTGCTCGGCTTCCGCGCCCGAACCTCGCTGGACGATGGGCTGAAGGCGGTGGTAGATTGGATGCGAGAAGCGTAATTCGGTATGCGTTTGCCCTCTCGAAACCGTTTCGTTTTGCTGGCTGACCTGTTGCTGATTGTGGTGGCAGCCTTGGGCAGCTATGCTTTGCGCCTCGAGATCACCGGCGACTTTTTTCGATTTTACCTGCAGGCTGGGCTGTGGCTGGCGGGTACCTCGCTCGTAATTAAGCCCCTGACCTACGCGCTGTTTGGCCTGTATCGCCGTTTGTGGGTTTACGCCAGCGTCAGTGAGTTGAAGCTGGTTGTGGTGGCAGTAACAACGGCCTCGCTGGTTGTTTCAGCGTTAAACATGGGCCTGTTCTCGTTGAATGTCTTCGGGCCAGGTTTTTCGCGTTCGGCGCTGGCGATTGATTGGCTGCTCTCGCTGCTGTTTGTGGGCGGCACGCGCTTCACCCTGCGCATCCTGGCCGAATCGAACCAGGCCCGTGGTCAGGGCAAGCGTAAAAAGATTTTGGTGATTGGCGCCGGTTCTGCTGGGGCCTTGGTGGTCAAAGAATTGCAAAAAAATCGTCAGGTCAATATGGAAATTGTCGGGTTTCTCGATGACGACCCGGCCAAACAGCGCCATAATTTAATGGGTGTGCCAGTCATTGGCAAGATGACCGACCTGGCGCGCGCTCTGGATGCCCATCCCATTGACGAGGTGATTATTGCCATTCCCTCCGCCCCAGGACGGGTGGTGCGCCTGGTGGCAGATATTTGTCGCCTGAAGGGCGTGCCGTTTCGCACCATGCCAGGGATTTTTGAACTGCTGGGCGGCAAGGTCAGTGTCAGCCGCCTGCGCGAGGTGGATATCACCGACTTGCTGCGGCGCGAACCCATCCGTCTGCACGATGAAACGATTGGGCATATCCTCAGCGCGAAAACGGTGCTGGTCACCGGGGCGGGCGGTTCCATCGGGCGCGAACTCTGCCGCCAAATTGGAAGATGGAATCCGGGGCGGCTGCTTTTGTTGGGGCATGGTGAAAACTCCATTTTTGAAACCCTGTTGGAGTTAAACGAAAACTTTCCTCATCTCAACATCCACCCATTGATTGCCGATGTGCGCGATGCCGGGCGGCTGCAAGCCATTTTTGGCCAATATCGCCCCCAGGTGGTGTTTCACGCAGCGGCCCACAAGCATGTGCCGCTGATGGAAGCCAACCCGGCCGAAGCCGTTACCAATAACGTCCTTGGCACAAAAAACATGGTGCAAGTGGCTGAGCAGTTTGATGTGGAGCGCTTTGTGCTGATTTCAACCGATAAGGCGGTGGCGCCCTCCAATGTGTATGGCGCCACCAAGCGGCTTTCTGAAATGCTGGTGTTAGATGCAGCACAGCGCACCGGCAAACTGTTTACAGTGGTGCGCTTTGGCAATGTGCTGGGCAGCCGCGGCAGCATCATCCCCAAATTTAAACACCAGATTGCGGCGGGTGGCCCGTTGACGATTACGCACCCCGATATGGAACGTTTTTTCATGACCATTCCCGAAGCGGTTTACCTGGTGTTACAGGCTTCGGCCTTTGGCAAGGGCGGAGAGGTCTTTGTGTTGAACATGGGGAAACAAGTGCGAATTATGGACCTGGCCCAAGACCTGATTCGCCTTTCGGGGTTGGAACCAGGCCGCGATATTGAAATTGTTTTTACGGGCATTCGCCCCGGCGAGAAGTTGAGCGAGGCCCTGTGGGACCCTGGCACGCCCCTTGAACCAACCGCTCACCCCGATATTTTCCGCTTGGGCAACGGGCGTGATGACACCTCTGCGCTCGATGCGTGGGTGACGCATTTGCTGTCATTGGCTCAGGCCAATGATGGTGAGGCCATTGCGCTCTTTTTGGATGAAATTATCCCCGGCGCGGCCATTGTGGGAACAAAGATGGATTTGATGGATGTTGTGTAGCATTTGTAACTCGGGATAAGCGTCTCGAAGGCTGGTTTCGACCCTTGAAGTTGCCCGTACAAAGCCTTCGAGACGGTTCAAAAGGGTTATCCCGAATTCAGGGAATATCATGAACGTTTCTCTCGATAAGTGGCGCGAGTTCATCAAGAAACAAGCCAACCCCCACATTTTACAAACCGCAGAATGGGGCGAGTTAAAACGCGCCTTTGGTTGGGATGTAGAGCGTTTAGTGATTGGCGATTGGGGAATCCAGATTCTTTTCCGCAAACTGCCGCTGGGGTTTACGGTGGCGTATGCCCCCAAGCCGGTGTTCAGCCATCAGTATTCAGTATCCAGTCATCAGTCATCAGTCATCAGCGAACCGTTTTGGCGTGAAATTGATGATGTTTGCCGCAAAAAACGGGCTGTGTTTCTAAAAATCGAGCCTGATTTTTGGTCAGATAGCCCGCAATCACTCACCACTCTTCACTCATCTCTCATCATTATTAGCAAGCACAACATTCAGCCCCCTCGCACTGTCATCGTCTCGCTGAAAGGTTCAGAAGATGAAGTTTTAGGCCGCATGAAGCAGAAAACGCGCTATAACGTGCGTCTGGCCGAAAAAAAGGGCGTCACCGTCCGCGCATGGGATGACCTGCAAGGGTTTCACCGCATGATGACCGTCACCGGCGGGCGGGATGGGTTCGGAGTGCATTCGCTCGAATATTATCGCACAGCCTACGAACTGTTCTACCCTGTCGGTATGGCCGACCTGCTGGTAGCAGAATATCAATCCCGGCCATTGGCCGCGCTGATGGTTTTCGCCCTCGGCCAACGCGCTTACTACCTCTACGGCGCATCCACCGACGAGGAGCGCAATCGTATGCCCTCTTATCTTCTTCAGTGGCGGGCAATGCAGTGGGCCAGAGCGCGCGGCTGCACGGAATATGACCTGTGGGGCGTGCCAGATGCGGACGAAGAGACGCTCGAAGCCCACTTTGAGACCCGTCAGGACGGCCTGTGGGGCGTCTATCGCTTCAAACGCGGTTTTGGCGGTCAGGTGCGGCGGGCAGCGCAAGCGTTGGACAGGGTGTACCAGCCCTGGTTATACCAACTGTATTTGAAGTTTATAGAAAGGAGAGAAAGATGAACCTCACTCCTCGTATTCGTTTTGCCCATCTGCCAACGGCCATTGAAGAAATGCCGCGTCTCACCGCCGCCCTGGGCGGGCCGAAGTTGCTCATCAAACGAGATGACCAGACGGGATTGGCCTTTGGCGGTAATAAAACACGCAAACTGGAATTTCTGGTGGCGGAAGCGAAAAAACAGGGCGCCTGCTTGCTCATCACCGGCGGGGCCATGCAGTCCAATCACTGCCGCCAGACGGCCGCCGCGGCAGCCAAATTTGGCCTGGATTGCATTCTGGTTCTGACCGGTCAGCATCAGGAAAAGCCATCGGGCAACCTGCTGCTCGATTTTCTGTTCGATGCAGATGTGGTTTGGGTGCAACAGCGTGAGCAGCGCGACGCGAAACTGCAAGAAATTTACCAGAAGGCACAGGAATCAGACTGCAAGCCGTATCTTGTGCCGTATGGCGGCAGCAGCCCCACCGGGGCATTGGGCTATGCTTTTGCAGTGGAGGAAATGCTGGGGCAGGGTGTTCGCCCCGATTGGATTGTCTTTGGCACGTCCAGCGGCGGCACGCACGCCGGGCTGGTGCTGGGGCAGCGCGTTTTTGGGTATGAAGGCAAGATTTTGGGAATCAGCATTGACGAACCCGAAGCAAAATTGAAGGCGCATGTGGCCGGGCTGGCTTCGGATGCCAGCGAAAGACTGGGGCCGCGCATTCAGTTTTCCCCCGATGAGATTCTCGCCAACGACCGGTATTGCCAGGCTGGGTACGGTGTTTTCGGCGAGGGTGAGCGCGAGGCCATTGCGCTCTTTGCCCAAAACGAAGGCATCTTGCTCGACCCGGTGTACACGGGTCGAGCCGCTGCCGGGATGATTGACTTAATCCGCCAGGGATTCTTCAAGAAAGATGAAACCGTTCTGTTCTGGCACACCGGCGGCCAGCCGGCACTGTTTGCAGGGCAATACCAGGACGAGGTTTTATAGAGTTGCGGGCTGGGTGAACGAAATCCCCATTTCACATCTCCAGCGCCACCCCTGGCTTGGGATAGAACACCCGCTTCAGGCTGCCTTCCTCCAGTTTTTGTTGCAAAATGGTTGCCGCTTTTTGCTCGCCATGCACCAGGAAAATGCCCTTTTTTTGGGCATGCGCGGCGCGGGCATATTCTGTCAGCATATCTTGCCCGGCATGGGCCGAAAGCCCACCGATGGTCGAAATTTCTGCCTTGACCTTATAAGTTTCCCCCAAAATTTTGACAAACGGCTCGCGCTCGGCCAGGCGGCGGCCCAGCGTGCCGGGCGCCTGCCAGCCGACAATCATAATCGTATTGCGCTCGTCCTCAATGTTCCAGCGGATGTGAAAGACAATTCGGCCAAATTCGGCCATGCCGGAGGCCGAGATGATAATCATCGGGTCTTTGCGCGTGTTGAGGGCCTTCGAGTCATCCAGTTTGCTGATGTATTGCAGCAGGGGAAAATCGAGCGCAGGGTGGCCGCGTTCTATCCACTGGATGGTTTCTGCATCGTAGCATTCGGGGTGTTTTTTGAAGATGTCAGTCGTATTCACCGCCAGCGGGCTATCCACATAGACCGGCACTTCGGGCAGGTCACCGTTTTCGTACATCATGTTCAGGTTGTAGACCAGCTCCTGGGTGCGTCCCACTGCAAAAGCCGGAATGATAACCTTGCCGCCCCGTTGGAGAGCCTGGTTGACGACGGTTTTCATCTCCTCGTAGGCTTCTTCGGGGTTGCGGTGCGGTTTATCGCCGTAAGTTGATTCCATGACCAGTGCATCCACCGGCTCTGGCAGTTGCGGGTCGCGCAGCAGGGGCAAACGCCGCCGGCCAATATCGCCGGAGAACCAGAGCGTGGATTTATGCCCCTTTTCGTTGACTTCCAGCGCCAGGGCTGCCGA
Organism: Anaerolineales bacterium; assembly: GCA_034432755.1. Taxonomy (GTDB): domain Bacteria; phylum Chloroflexota; class Anaerolineae; order Anaerolineales; family Villigracilaceae; genus UBA5195. The sequence goes on along the minus strand of DAOUBQ010000039.1, from coordinate 22,151 downwards.
GCCGAGGATGTGACCGGCCTCCACCAGCCGCGCCATCACGCCCGGAATCGGCTCGAAAGGGGTATCGTAGGGAATCCCCTTGAGCAGCGGTTGCACTTTGGCGGCGTCCTCCTGGGTATAGAGCGGGTCCACCGGCTCCAGGCCTCTCTGCTCGTTGCGCCACGAAACCGCCTCAGCCTGCTTCTCGTGGATGTGGCCTGAATCTAGCAGCATGATGTGTGTCAGGTCGGCGGTGGCCGGGGTGCAGTAAATTGGCCTCTCAAAGCCCTGCGCAACCAGGTTGGGCAGGTTGCCGCTGTGGTCAATGTGGGCATGGGTCAGGAGTACCGCGTCAATTTTGCGCGGGTCAAGCGGAAATTTTCGGTTACGCTCAAAACTCTCGCGGCGCGGGCCCTGAAACAGGCCGCAATCAACGAGCAGTTTCGCGCCGTTGACTTCCAGCAAGTGCATTGAGCCGGTTACCGTCTGTGCTGCGCCGTGAAAATGAATTTTCATAGAGGCCTCCTGATGCAATTGTAGCGCAAGATAATATCTTGCGTTACAACAGAACAAAAATTCTGTTATACTGAACGTGAGGAGAGTTTACGATGGCTAAATCCATCACTCGCTATGTTTGTCAGCAGTGTGGCCGTGTGGCCGCTTCGTATATGGGCAAATGTCCGCAGTGCGGCTCGTTCAACAGCATGGTTGAGGAAGTCATCCACGAGGCGGCCCCGGCCAAAAACGCCAGCGCGGCGCGCGGCCTGGGCGGGCGCAGCGCTCCGCGCAAAATTGGCGATGTAGTGGTGGAGGCCGAGCCGCGCATCGAAGTGCCAATCGGCGAGTTTTCGCGCGTGCTGGGCGGCGGCATCGTCCCCGGCTCGATCGTGCTGGTGGGCGGCGACCCCGGTATCGGCAAATCAACGCTCATGCTTCAGATGACGCTGGCGATGGCGGGTAAAAAACGGGTGCTATACATCTCCGGCGAGGAATCAGAACATCAAATCAAAATGCGCGCCGACCGTCTCATGGGCAGCGCAGGCAAATTCCCCGAGGAATTGTTCCTCGTCACCGAAACTAACCTCCAGACCATCCTCGAACACGTCCGCGAGGTGAAGCCTGATTTGTTGATTGTTGATTCCATTCAGACGGTGTACCTGCCGGAGTTCGAGTCCGGCGCTGGGTCGGTTTCGCAGGTGCGCGAGTGTTCCTCGCAACTGCGGGAACTGGCAAAATCGCACGGGGTGAGTGTTTTTATCATTGGACATGTTACGAAGGAGGGGGCAATTGCCGGGCCGCGTGTGCTGGAGCATATTGTGGACACGGTTCTCTACCTGGAGGGTGACCGTTTTCAGGCCTACCGGCTGCTGCGTTCCGTCAAAAACAGGTTTGGCGCCACTGCCGAAGTGGGTGTGTTTGAGATGCGCGAGAATGGGCTGGCCGAAGTTCCCAACCCTTCGGAGGTGTTCCTGGCCGAGCGCATGGTCAACGTGCCTGGCTCGGCGATTGCGGTGACGATGGAAGGCACGCGCCCGCTTTTGGTTGAAATTCAGGGTCTCACCTCGGCAATGCAGTTTGGAAACGCCCGCCGCAACCCCAACGGGGTGGAGTATAACCGTCTTCTCATGTTGGCTGCTGTGTTAACGCGCCGGGCAGGGGTTAAACTGGCGGAACAGGATATTTACGTCAACGTGGTGGGGGGGATGAAAATTGATGAACCCGCCGCCGACCTGGCTGTGGCCGCCGCGATTGCGTCTTCGATGAAAGACTTGCCCGTGCGCGCTGATGCGGTGCTGATTGGCGAAATTGGCCTGGCGGGTGAACTGCGCCTGCCCGCCCAAATGCAAATTCGCCTGCGGGAGGCCCAAAAACTGGGCTTCAAAACTGCCATTGTGCCAAAGCGGTTGCGCAAGGCCGAACCTTGGCCCGAAAATATCCAAATTATCGAGTGCCGCTCGGTGTACGAAGCGTTGGAGATGGCCTTTGCCATTGAACACCGCGAATTGCCCAAGGGGCGGCAGGTGGCTTGAAAACCAGCGCCGCGAAACTCGCGGCGCTGTTGATTGATTACGGTAACTGTTTACTTCTTGCTATCCTTCACCCAGCCCAGCCCAATTCGGCCTCGTTCGGGTTCAATTTTGAGAATTTCGACATCCAGGATGTCGCCGACTTTTAGCACCGTTCCGAAGGGAATCTGGCTTTTGTGCAGCAGGCCGTCTTGTTTGACGCCGATATCAATAAACGCGCCAAAATCAACCACGTTGCGGACGGTTCCCTTCAGTTGAAAGCCGACCGCCAGGTCTTCTATTTTTAGCACATCGGAGCGCAAGATGGGGGCGGGGGCTTCCTCGCGCGGGTCGCGCCCAGGGCGGACGAGCTGCTCGAGGATGTCTTTCAGTGTCGGGAGGCCGCAGCCGAGTTCAACGGCCAGTGTTTCGGGTTGGAGTTTTTCGAGGGCGGCTTTCCGTTCGGAAATTGGAGTCGAAGGTTTCAGCCCGGCGCGTTCTAAAACGGCCAGGGCTATCGGGTAGGATTCGGGGTGGATGGCGGAGGCGTCTAGCGGGTTGATTCCGTCCCGAATCCGCAGAAAGCCCGCCGCTTGTTCATAGGCCTTTGGCCCCAGGCCTGAGACTTTTTTCAGATCCTCGCGGCTTTTGAAGGGGCCGTTGGCGTCGCGCCAGGCAACGATGGAGGCGGCCAGTTTGGGGCCAATGCCGGCCACATGGGTGAGCAGGGCGGGCGAGGCGGTGTTGGCGTCTACGCCGACGCTGTTGACGACGCTTTCGACGACGCCATCCAGGCTGTGGCTCAGGGCGGTCTGGTCAACATCGTGCTGGTAGAGGCCGACGCCGATGGATTTGGGGTCAATTTTGACGAGTTCGGCCAGCGGGTCTTGGGCGCGGCGGGCAATGGAGACCGCGCCGCGAATGGAGACGTCCAGGTCGGGAAATTCGGCGCGGGCCAGGGGGGAGGCGCTGTAGACGGAGGCTCCGGCTTCGTTGACGATGAGGTATTTGACAGGTTGGTGGTCGAGTAGCGTTTTTTGCGTATCGAGACCACGAACAATTTCGGCGGCCAATTGCTCGGTTTCGCGTGAGGCAGTGCCGTTGCCGATGACGATGAGCGTGACGTGGTGGCGGTTAATCATGTCTTGCAGGGTGTCTATGGCAGCCGCCCATTGTTTTTGCGGTTCGTGGGGGTAGATGGTGCCGGTATCGAGCAGTTTGCCGGTGGGGTCCACCACGGCCACTTTGCAACCGGTGCGATAGCCGGGGTCGAGGCCCAGCACGGTCTGGTTGGCGAGCGGCGGCAGCGAGAGCAGGGCGCGCAGGTTGGTGGCAAAGACGTTGATGGCGTGGCCGTCGGCGGTTTCGGTCAGGGAGCGGCGCACGTCACGCTCAATGGAGGGCAAGAGCAGGCGCTCGGCGGCGTCTTCGATGGCCAGGGTCAGCTGGTCGCTGAACGGGGAGAGCAGGTCTTCCTCGAATTCGGCCTCGATGGGGGCGCGCCAGTCGCGTTCTTCGATGTGGACGCGCAGTTTGAGAATGCCTTCCTTTTCGCCGCGATTGAGGGCCAGGATTTGGTGCGGCTGAAGGCGGCTGACCAGGCTTGAAAATTCGTAATACGATTCGTAGACTCGCTTTTCGTCCACCGCGCCTTCGATTTTGACGGCTTCGAGCCGGGCAAATTTGAGGGCTTTTTCGCGCACGGCCTGGCGAACGTTGGCGTTGTCGCTGATGGTTTCGGCCACGATGTCGCGCGCGCCCTCGAAGGCTTCCTGCCAGGTTGTCACCTGCTCGTTGAGGAATTCGGCGGCGATTTCTTCGAGTGGGCGTTTGTCTTTGGCCTGGGCGATGATTTTATCGGCCAGGGGCTGCAAGCCCTTTTCTTTGGCAATCATGGCGCGGGTGCGGCGCTTGGGCTTGTAGGGGGCGTAGAGGTCTTCGAGCGCGGTCATGCTCTCGGCGGCCTCGATGGCGGCTTTCAGTTCATCTGTCAGTTTGCCCTGTTCCTGGATGGAGGTCAGGATGGTGGCGCGGCGCTCGTCAATGGCGCGCAAGCGGGCAATTTCATCGGCCACGATGCGCACCTGTTCGTCATCGAGCGTGCCGGTCATTTCTTTGCGGTAACGGGCGATGAAGGGGACGGTGTTGCCTTCATCCAGCAGTTGGATGGTGGCTTGAACCTGAGAAGGTTTGACTTTAAGAAGGGAGGCAATGGTTTCGGCGTGAGACATGGGCGCGATTTTACCATTTCCTGTTGCGCCGGTAAACGTACCGGTTGCGGGTTCCGGGTTAGCAGGGTTTGTTCAAATCTATCGCTGGGGTCAACGTGAACACACCGCCACGGCCTGGTACGAGCCGTTCGATGGGCCAGGCATCCTCCAGCGCGCATTCGCTTGCGCGCTGTCGAATGACGTGACCGGGCTTTGCAGGTCGGTGATGTGCGCATCCTATCGCTGGTCTTGCAGGCCTGCGAAAACTTCAGGCCGATGGATTCGGCAGAGCGGAAAAAGATGATAGCCGAAGGCCGGCAGTTCGAGCCGCTGTTTGTATAAGCTGATTTAGTACAAATGTGTCATCACCACTCTCTTGAATTTGCACAAAAATAGTCTAAAATATCACTATCCCAGTTTAAAGAATGTGTTACAACAATCTGGTCATTCTGCCCGGTTGGTTCTTGTGGAGGAGAGAGATGGCCCAAACGTTCAATTGTCCCAACTGCGGTGCGCCGTTGGATTACCGGGGAAATGACCCAATCATTCGCTGCCCGTATTGCAACAGTTCGGTGATTGTGCCGGAGAATTTGCGCGCCCGGCCTCAATTTTCATCCAAGCCGGATAATTTCACCCTGAGCGGCTTTGGCGACCTGGGCGGTTTGGTGAGCCAGGCGCGGCGCATCAACGAGGTCAAAGACTTGGCCCAGGCCGGGGAGATGGAAAAAGCCGTCGCGCTCTACCGCGAAATTACCGGCGCGGAGGAGTTCGCAGCGCGCCAGGCGGTTGGGAATTTGTCGATGGGGCAGCCGGTTGTCTTGAGCGGAATGTCTGCCGTCAGGATGGTCGGCTCCCCAGCCATCCAAATCCAGCCGGATAAGACCGTTCAAAAAATCCAGCGGGGAATGGGATGTTTCTTTGTTGGTCTAACGGTGTTTATCGTGGCTTCGGTGATGATTCCTATCGTGGCAACCTTTGGGTTGACTTCGATATTCAAAGGCTCCGGGTTCGAGGTGCCGGGGGGGATTGAAATCCCGATTAATTTTTCTGATATACCAATTCCTGGCGTAACGGGGTTCGCCACCCAGGAACTTTCATTTGGCGGCGAAGGAACCGGCCCTGGCCTGTTTGGGGATGTGCGGGCGATTGCTGTCAACCCAGCGAACGGCAATATCTACGCGGCCAATTATGACGATGGCCGCGTGCAGGTGTTTGACGCGGACGGAAAATTCATCACCCAGTGGATTATCGAGCGGGAAATTACCGACCCTTATTTCGATTCGATGGTGGTTGGGCGTGATGGCACGGTGTACATCCCGGTCTTTGGGCGAATCCTGAAATTTGACAGCACCGGCAAATCGCTGAGTGAAATCAATTTGGAGCCCGACCGAGTGGAAAGTATCGATATCGCCGCCGATGGCTCGCTGGTTGCCATTTTGAACAGTGAAGACATCGTGTGGCTGGCCACCGACGGGGAGATTAAACAACGAGTTGATAAAGCCGTTTCATCCGTCTCCAATCGGACCGAATTGAGCGCCAAAATCGCGGTTGATGGACAGGGAAACGTTTACGTGCTGGCATCATTCAATAATGCGGTCTTTATCTTTGACTCGAAAGGCAAATATATCAACCGCTTTGGCAGTCAGGGGTCTGAAGATGGGCAATTCCGCGCGCCGGGCGCCATCAAAGTAGATGGGAAAGGCCGCATTTTTATCAGCGACATTGGCAGGATACAGGTGTTTGGCAGCGACGGTCGCTACATCGATTCTTTCAAGGTTAATTATGCCTATGGCCTGGCTTTCGATGACCAGGGTAAAATCTACATCACAACCAACCAGAAGAAAATCGAAAAATACAGCGTAAAGGAATAAAATCATGCCACAAATTGCATGCCCGAATTGCGGCGCGTCGGTCGAAAGCACGGAACGTGCCTGCTCTTATTGCGGAGCCGCCCTGCCTGCTTCTGTTTCTTTCTCCGCTCCCACCGTGCGCGCCAGCCGCGAGGAATTGGATGCCCTGTTGAAAGATGCGCAAGCCCCAGCAGATGTGACCCTGGTTAGCCACGAGCCATTAAAAAGGTTTCGCAACAGCGCCGAAGCGATGGATGCCATCAAAGCAGAATTGCGCGCCGGGCGAAAAATTGAGGCGGTTAAGATTTACCGCGAGTATTTCGATGTCGGGTTAGCCGACGCCAAGACGGCGGTTGACCAGGTCGAATTTAACTTGAAGTTTGAGACGACTCCCAGCATGGCCGATGCCGAAGTGCCGGACTTTGCCCGTCGCGATGAGCCGACAACTTTTGCGCCAGTCGTTGGTGAAGTTGTCGAGCCCCCAAAAAAATCTGGCATACCTATCTGGGTGTGGGGCTGCGCGGCTGCCTTTGTGTTGTTCTGCTGTTTGTGTGTTCTTCTGCCGGCAGCCGTGTACCTTCTGACCCAAAATACGTAAAACGTACTTAGTCGCTGGTGAACATTCTGCCTCTTACCCCCTTCTGGCTTCGCCTGCCAGGACGGTAGGGGTAGAAATGGGGGTAAATCTGAACCCATTGTACGATAAAGACGGGTTTTCTTTGGCTTTAAGGTCGGGCGCTTCGGTATCTATTGAGGCTTCGGGGATGGTTGATGACTATGATGACTACAACGACCGTCTCAATCGCGCCAACGGCCAGGCCGGGGTGTCTTTGGCAGCTCACAGGCCGATTGGAATGTTTTTTCGGCCAGCAGCCCCGCTGCTGGCCGAAATAGGGCGGGATGAAATGTTACTTCGCGCTGACTTTGATAACGCGCGGGCGGGCCGATTCGGCCTTGGGGATGCGCAAGGTCAGCACGCCGTTTTCGATTTTGGCCTCGGCTTTTTGGGCATCGAGTTGGGTGGGCAGGCGCAGGGAGCGGCGGAAAGAACCGGTGGGCAGTTCGCAAAGCAGGGCTTGGCCCTCGTGTTGGCCGTATTCGCCTTCGATGGTCAGGGTGTCTTCGAGTATCTGGATGTTCAGGTCTTCGGATTTCAGGCCAGGGACATAAGCGGTCAGCAGATAGGCTTCATCCTGTTCGCGGATATCAACCGGCAGGGGGCGCGGAGCATCCACTTCGGCAGGGCGGGCAACCCAGCGGCGGGGCGTGCGATAGGGGGCAGTGGTTATGTAAAACATGGTTGGGTCTCCTTTGTTTGAATACCGTTACTTGATTTGATTGCCCCTATCTTATCGCCCGCTTGTTGGAAAATGTTTAGAGCAAAGTCTAAATTTCGTTAGAAGCGGTGTTGGCGTTCCTACTCCATTTCTGTCAGTAGCCCTAATTCGGTCAGGGCTGCCATGACTTTGGACTCGGCTCCGGGCTGGATGACGACCGTGGTGGGGCCGATGATTTCGCCCAAGAAACGGGCAGCCCGCGAGGCGCGCAGTTCGGCCAGCACTTCGGGCTTACTGACCTTAAGCACGGTGAGGGTCTCAATACGGGCTTCCGTGTCGTTGGCTTCCCAACGCTGGAGGGCTTTCACAAGCACTGGTGGGACCTGTCCGCCGGTTTGCTTCGACAGCAGGCTGAGCAGGTGACTGACTTTGAGTCCCTGCCCGGCGGCACGCTTGAGAGAGACAGGGGTGACGCGGTAGCGGTATTCTTCGGGGCTGGGGGAACTGCCCCATTCGCAGAATCTCGCCACTTGGTAACGGACGCTGCGCGGGGACAGGCGCGGGATGGTGATGAGGCCGTTGGACGAGAGGGTAATTTTGGCGGTTTCGAGGGTTGTAATTCGTGATTCGTTACTGGTCATTCGGAAGGCAGTCGGGGCGGCGGTTTCGTGGGGGGCGGCCAGGTCGAGCTGGCCGAGCCAGTGCAATACCTGGAGGAAATAGCGAATTACCGCGCCGTCCACTTCGTCCCAGTGGGTAAATCCGCGCAGGTACTCGCCGTCTGAAAGGCGTTTGATGAACCAGGTGTCGTAATCACCCGCCGGGCGCTGGAAGTCGGGATATTTTTGCTTGATGTCGCGGAGGAACGAGGGGATGCTCCACCACACGCCTTCGGGGATGGGTTCGAGCAAGTTGAGCAGGAATTCGCGGGTGACGAGCGGCTGGTTTTGCCAGGCGCCCTCGAAGACCAGGCCGGGCAGCAGGCGCAGTTCGTTGAAGGTCTCGCTCGATTGCCAGGCTTCGACCAGGGAGGCCAGGGCTGCCTCGCGCGGCGATTCGAGGAAGGTCTTGACGGCCTCCGGTTGAAGCGTGGTTCCGCTGATTAAACGGGAGGCCGTTAGCAGCCCGGTTAAGACGGGGGTGGGAACTGCCATTGCGGGAGGGTCGATTCTCAGCCGCAAGGCGGCCAGCAGCGTGGTCAAATCATCCAAAATATCGTCGGTGGCGGGCCGGATGTGGGCTTTTTCGGCTGGCGTGGCAGCGCGCCCGAGGGCTTTGTCGCTTGCTGTGGGTGGTGGGGGAGCGGGTTGGGTAATAACAGGCGGCTTGCGCGCGCTGACGGTTGGGATGACGATGGCTTCTGGCTCGTCTGCGGCGATGATTTCGTCTATATCGGCATATTCTGGCTCGGCCAGGTTGGCGTATGCTGGCTCAGGGGTGGGGCTGGGTGTTTGGCTGACAGGCAATGGTTCGGGGTCTGGTTCAGTGGCTTCGCCTGGCTCGAAGCCGATGAATTCGAGGGCCTGCAACAGGTCATCGGGCAGGAAGGCAAATTCTTGCGCGCCAGAGGGGGTGTCGAAGAAGGCCTTGCCGATGAGGGCGCGGTAGTAGAGCGTTTCGGCAGCGGAGTTGGGACGGGCATGGGGCTGTTCGCGGTCGCGTTTGCCGGGGCCCATCTCGCGCAGGTCGCCGAAGCGGCGCGCAAATTGCGGCCAGGGGAGTCGCCCGCCCGCGCCGAACAGGGCGGCCAGGGCCTGGTGGGCCTGTTGGGGCAGGGCCGCGATGACTTCTTCCATTAGTTCGGCGTCGAGCATGGCTTCGGCCAGTTCCAGGGCGGCCTCGGCGGGGGCTGGGGCTTGCAATTCGATTCCCCACAGCGAAGCGACGATGCGCAGAAAGCCGAGGTCGTTGGCGGGCAGGGTTTGGGCGAGGGAGGGCATGGGCTGATTGTAATTGGTAATTGGTGATTGGTGATTAATTTGGCGATGAACCTTTTTTGATGACTTGTTCACCGTATTTTTGTTGTAATTCATCCAGGATGCGATGGAGTTTGCGGGCTTTTTCGTCCTCGGCGGTGCCCCAGAGCGGAATCTGACGGATGGGTTGGCCCAGGCCGCTGATGCCAAAGGCGCACGGATTGCCCTGGCGGGCGGACTTTGCGCAATAGCGCAAGCGCGGCGGCGTAAATTTCCTCGTCCAGGTCGGGGGGGGGGGCGGGGCGGCCTGGCGGGTGAGGGTGTTGAAATCGGGCCGGCCGCGCAGTTCTTCCACAGCGCAGAAAAAAGCGTCCAGGTCGAGGTGCAGGATGACGCGAGTTATGGCAGGCTCTCCTATCAATTTTAATAAGAAATGAGAATTTTACGCGCGCTGCGCAAAGATGGGTTATGATTATAGAATATGCAACGCGCCGATTCTCCGTTTGTCACTGACTGGTATGTTGTTTCCCTGCGCTGGTTTGTTCTGGTTGGGATGACGCTCTCTGTCGCGGCCAGTGATAGCCTGATTTCTTTCAGCAGCTTGCTGCTCTTCGGCCTGACCGGTTGGAACCTGTTTCTTTCGTGGATGGCCGGACAAAACCGGCGTTTGAAAAGCCATCGCGGGTTGAGCGTTGCAATTGACCTGGCCTGCGCGATTGCTTTCTTCCTGCTCGAAGGTACTTTCATTGGCCCGGCGGCCTGGGTGGTGATGATTCCCCTGGTGAGCGGGAGTTTATATTACAACTTCAAGGGCGGCATTCTGACCGCCCTGGTCATGTCGTTGGTGGAAGTGGCGGGCGGCCTGATCACCGGGAAACTTGACATCTTCTCGACGGCTATTGGGGTCATTCTCACGCTTCTCCTGGGTGTTGTATTTGGTTTCATCAGCCAACAGTTGTACAAACGCTGGCAGGACGAGCGCAAAAAGCAGATTGCAGCGCGCGAGAAACAGCAGCGGGTAGAAAACGACCGCTTGCGAGCCATCTACAACCTGTCATCGGCTCTAACTAGCACGCTGAGTTACAAGCGGGTGATGGATAGCGCCCTCGATTTGAGCGTTAACGCATTGCATGTGGAAGAGAACGACCCTGAAGGCCAGGTGGTTCTTGGGAATGACCGGATTGTTAGCGCGATTTTGTTGTTCCGAGGCGAAGAATTGACGGTTGGCTCCGCCCGGCGCTTTACCCAGGCCGATATGCGCGCCACCTTCCCGGCCAAGGCTGGCCTTCTGGCGAAAGTCATCGAAGAAGGGGATGCCCTGACGGTTGGTTCGGTCGCTTCAGACCCCGAGCTGGGGCGGATTGTGGGGCTTTCGAATTGTAAATCGGTATATTGTTTCCCGCTGCGCAGCGGGTTTAATGTTTACGGCGCGATGCTTTTTGGGCATCCCGATGCCAACTACTTCACCCGTGAACGCTCCGATATTTTGGGCATCATCGGGCGGCAGGCTATCATCGCCATCCAGAACGCGCGCCTGTACCAGGACCTGGCCGATGAAAAAGAGCGCATTACCGAAGTGCAGGAAGAAGCCCGCAAGAAATTGGCGCGCGACCTGCACGACGGCCCGACTCAGTCGGTGGCCGCGATGGCGATGCGCGTCAACCTGGCGCGCCGTATGATTGACCGCGACACCAATGCCGCCAAAGAAGAATTGGAGAAAATCGAAGACCTGGCCCGGCGCACCACCAAAGAAATCCGTCACATGCTCTTTACTCTGCGCCCGCTGGTGCTGGAATCGCAGGGTTTGAAGGCTGCCCTCCAGGCAATGGCAGATAAAATGAAAGAAACTTATGGGCAGGAAGTCATCATCCAGGTGGATGAAAAACTGGCCGAACAACTGGAAATGGGTAAGAGCGGCGTGATTTTCTACATTGCTGAAGAAGCTGTTAACAATGCCCGCAAACATGCCCAGGCCTCCCATATTTGGGTGCGCTTGAACGCCTTGCGCCGGCAGCCTGAGATTGCTCAACTGGAAATTTCAGATGACGGGGTTGGGTTCGATGTCAACGCGACGATGAAATCTTACGACAAGCGTGGCAGCCTGGGAATGATTAACCTGCGCGAGCGCGCCGAATTGGTTAACGGCCTGCTCAATATCGAATCTGCGCCCGGGCGCGGCACGAAAATTCAGGTTTATATTCCACTGACCGAAGAAGCCGCCGACATGCTGCACCACGCTCGCGAGCGGCAGCAGGAACAAGCAGCCTGATTGTTAAATGGCAATCTGATGCCGGCGGCGAAGATTGCCATTTGAGCAGGTTGCGTATCACCCAAGTTCAACTCCTGTTTTTTTGACAAACCCTATGCCTCTCTCTAACGGAATTTATTATTTTGCGCATGATGCAGACCATTGGATGCGCCCGGCGGTGATTTTGCTGCATGGCGCGGGAGGCAACCACCTGTTCTGGCCGCCAGAGATACGCCACCTTGCGGGGCAGCGCATGTACGCCCTCGACCTGCCCAGTCACGGCAAATCTGAGGGCATTGGGCGGCAATCCATCAGCGATTATGCCGAATCCGTGCTGGGTTTCATGGATTCGCTCAAACTGCGCAAAGCCGTTTTTGTGGGGCATTCGATGGGTGGCGCAATCGCCCTTTGGCTTGGGATTCACCGCCCGGCACGCACGCTTGGCCTGGGGTTGGTCGCTACCGCGCCGCGCTTGCGGGTTTCGCCGCAACTGCTGGAGAATGCATCCAACCCGGCTACTTTCCCGCTGGCAGTCAAGACGGTCGTCGAGTGGTCGTTTTCGGCCAGTGTGGATGCGCGCCTGAAAGAACTGGCTGCAAAGCGACTGTCTGAAGTGCGCTCCTCGGTCTTGCACGGCGATTTCCTGGCCTGCGCCGCCTACAACGAGACCGCTCTGGTAGGGCGCGTCAAGGCTCCCACACTCATTTTGTGCGGCTCCGAAGATAAAATGACGCCGCCCTATCTTTCTCAGGCCATGCATGAACGCATTAAAGGTTCCCTGCTCCACACGGTTGACGGGGCTGGACACATGGTCATGTTGGAGCAGCCGCTGGTGGTGGCGCGGATGCTGGGTTTGTTCCTGAATACGACAGATTACCATCCGGGGGACTCTCTCAACGCTTGAACAGTTCTCGTAAAATTGGCAAAGATGCTTGAACCGCCAGGGCGCGATGGCTCAGGCGGTTTTTTTCATCCATGGAGAGTTCTGCCATCGTGCGATTCATCTCTGGGATGAAAAAAATCGGGTCGTACCCGAATCCGTTTGTGCCGCGCTCTTCGGGAATGATTTCACCGTAGCAATGGCCCTCTGCAAACTGCACCAGGCCATTGGGTGTTGCCACCGCGATGGTGGCGTGAAAGTGCGCCGTCCAGGGACGTGGTTTCTCTTTGAGTTTTTCTAATAAAAAGGCGCGCCGGTCAGAGTCCGATGCGCCCGGCTTTCCAGAGTAACGCGCGGAATACAGGCCTGGCGCGCCGTTCAGGGCATCTACTTCCAGCCCAGAATCATCGGCCAGGGCAATCAGGCCGCTGGCCTGGCTGTAAGCGCGCGCTTTTTTTGCGGCGTTTTCCTCGTAAGTTGCGCCATTTTCCTCAACATCTATCTCCAGACCGAGGCGTTGGGGGGTGATGAGTTCCACTTTTAACCCGTTGAGCAGGGTCTGCATTTCTTTGATTTTTCCTTTGTTGCTGGTGGCGAGAAGCACTTTCTGCATTTGGTCTCCAGAGTGTTCAGGTTTTGCGCATTTTATCCGCTGATTTGCTTGATGGCCCAGGCAGCGTGTTCATTCAGGAGGGGTTCTTCGTCGCTTTGGGCCTGTTTGAGCGCTGGGAGGGATGCCACATCCCGCGCATTGCCGGCGGCGACGGCAAGATTGCGCAAGTAGCCGCGCCGTTTGGCGCGCTTGACTGGGCTGTTCTTGAATTTTCGGTTGAATTGTTCGGGCGTCAATTTCAATTCGTGCGTCAGCACAGGCAGCGGCAACCCCTCGCGCGGCGCAAAGGCCGGGTCGCCGTCTTGATGGGCGAAGCGGATGTTCCAGGGGCAGACCATCTGGCAGATGTCGCAGCCAAAAGCCCAGTTTCTTATCTGCGGGCGCAATTCGAGCGGGATTTCGGCTTTGTTTTCAATGGTCAGGTAGGAGATGCACCGCCGGGCGTCGAGTGTGCGGTCTGGTTGGATGCAGCCTGTGGGACAGGCCTCGATGCAGCGGGTGCAAGAGCCGCACTGGTCTCTAGGAAAGGGTGAATCGGGCGGCAGGTTGATGCCAAGCAGGATTTCGGCCAGGAGGAAGTAGGAACCGTTTTTGGGGGTGATGAGACAGGTGTTTTTTCCAATCCAGCCTAATCCGGCGCGCTGGGCCAGTTCGCGCTCCAAGATGGGGCCGGTATCGGTGTACCAGCGGTTAGGAACGGGATGCCCAACCTGGGCCTCGATGAAGCGGACGATGGCTTCGAGGCGCGGGGGCAGGGCGAGGTGGTAATCGTCACCCCAGGCGTAGGCGGCTATTCTGCCGTGATTTTCTGCTTCAGGTTTGGTTTGTGCCAGGGCGGGATTATGGTAAGGGATTGCCAGGACGACGATGGAGCGACACTCGGGCAGGATGCGGAGCGGGTTGGCGCGGCGTTCGAGGGCGCGTTCCTGCGCGAGATACGTCATTTGCCCGTGATTGCCGGCTTCCAGCCAGCGTTGGTAGGCCTCGAAGTGGGCGGGCGGGTCGGGCGTAGTAATACCCGCCAGGGGAAATCCCAACTGGCGGGCATGTTCTTTGATGGCCTTGGCAAGTTCGACGGGGTTCATGGAACGGTGATGATGACGGAGAGCCGCTGGCCGAACGTGAAGCCGTTATTATTTCGCAAAACCCAATAGCCGCTATAGGTGCCAGATGCCAGGGGGGCCTTCAGGGTGAGTGAGATGTCTACTTCTTGACCAGGCAGCACATCGCTGGTGAGCGCGGTGGCCTGACCGCCCATGCGATTATCGCCATAGGACCACATGATTTGATAGCCGCGTGTCCAGGTGCAGGTGCCAGTATTTTTGACTTTCCAGGTTTTGACGAATTCTTGGCCAGGGTTTATTTGCGTGCCATCTGGCACAGAAACATCGGCTACATAAATGGCATCATCGCATAAGCCTGGCGTAGGCGTAACCTGCGGGCTGGGTGTTTCGGTTGGCAGCGGGGCGGTGGTTGGCGTTGATGTTGGGCTGGGTTGTGGGGTGTTGGTGGGGATGGCCCGGGCGGTTTGGGTGGCTTGGGCCATGACGGTTTGCACGACAGCGGTTTGGACGGCGTTGACATTGACGGGCGTGACCGTCGGTTCGGTTACGGCGTTGCTGCAAGCGGTGAGAAAAAGGGTAAGAGTGAGTAAGAGGATTCTCTTCATAATCCACCTTTTGGGAGAGATAGGGGCGTTTCGTTCGCCAATTTGATTATATACCCCAAAGGGTTGTATCACAATAAAAACCCGCTTTGCCCCAAAGCGGTGATATATGAACAAAATAAAACCGTCGGGCAAGGCAACTTGCCCGACGGTTTCTATCCACTGCGCAGTTTTGCGCCCAACTCGTTTTCAAGCCGTTTGATGATGCGGGTGCGAATGCTGGCGGCGTCTTTGTCGGTGAGAGTGCCTTCGTTGGAGCGGTAGGTGAGGGCATAGGCCAGCGACTTTTTGCCCGCGCCGATTTGCTCACTGCGGAAAACGTCGAACAGTCGCACGCTTTCGAGCAGTTTGCCGCCGGTTTGACGAATGAGCGCTTCGGCGCGGTCGGCGGGCAGGGCTTCATCTACGATGATGGCGATGTCTTCCAGCACGGGGGGGAACTCGCTCACCGGGCGGATGGGATGCCCCAGGGTGGGCAGGAGCGGCAAGATGGCTTCCAGGTCGAGGTCGGCGGCCAGGACGGGGGAGAGGAAGTCATAGTTTTCGGCCACCAACGGGTGCAGTTCGCCAAATACGCCCAGAGGGGTGTCCCCTGCCAGGATGGCGGCGCACTTTCCGGGGTGGAAGGAGGGGTGTTCGGCGGGGGTGTAGGTGACGCTGATGTGCAGGGCCTCCATCAGGGCTTCAAGCAGGCCCTTCAGGTCATAAAAATCGAGTCTGATGCCCACTTTGGAATCCCAGGCGCTGACGTAGCGCTTGCCGGTGAGGGCCAGGCTCAGGCGGAGCGGTTCGCGCGGCAGGCTGCCGGGGTAGGGGATGTAGACCGAGCCGATTTCAAAGAGTTGCAGGCTTTCGGCACTGCGGGCGTTTTTCTCAAGGATGTTGAGGACGGAGGCCAGCACTGAGCGGCGCAGGACGCGTTTTTCGGGCGAAATGGGGTTGGCAAGGCGGACGTATTCGAGGCTGGAGGCGGCGCCGGGGGGCAACAGGCGGTTTTCGCTCTCGGGTGAGGTGAGGCGGTAGGTGATGATTTCTTGCAAGCCCAGGCTGACGAGGACATCGCGGACGCGCTCTTCGCGCTCGAGGCGGGGGTTGCCGCGTTGGGGCGGGAGCGGGTCGGCAATGCGGGTTTCGGGGATGTTATCGTAGCCGTAAATGCGGGCAATTTCTTCGATGACATCGGCTTTGCCAATCAGGCCAGCGCTGATGTCGAGGCGGAAGGGAGGGGCAGTGACCAGTAAACAGTCATCCGTTTTTAGTGAGCAGGTGAATTCGAGGCGTTCCAGCCGTTCTTTGGCGATTTGGAGCGGGATTTCGATGCCCAGGGCGCGTTGGATGTCGGCTGCGGTGAGTTCAATGGTCGGTTCTTGGGGCGGCAGGGGGTATTCGTCCACAATGCCGGGGGCAATTTGGCCGCCACTCCATTGGCTCATCCAATACAGGCAGCGTTTGAGGCCATCCAGCGCCAGGGCGGGGTGTACGCCGCGCGAAAAGCGGTAGGAGGCTTCGGAGGGTAGGTTGTGCTGCAGGGCGGTGCGGCGGATGTTGATGAAGTTCCAGGCGGCGGCTTCGAGCAGGATGTTTTTGGTGTTGGCGCTCACTTCACTTTCAGCGCCGCCCATCACGCCGGCGATGGAGAGCGGGCCAGCGGCATCGCAGACCAAAACGTTGGTTTCGGTGAGGGTGCGCTCCACGCCGTCGAGGGTGGTCAGTTTTTCGCCGGGGGTGGCGGTGCGGGTGCGGATGGTAATGTGGGGCGAGTTATTATTTTGGGGCGAGATATTATCTCGCCCTACGAGCACGTCATAATCGAAGGCGTGCAGCGGTTCGCCGATTTCGAGCATGGTGTAGTTGGTAGCGTCTACGACGTTGTTGATGGGGCGCATTCCCATCAGGCGCAGGCGGCGCTGCACCCAGTGGGGGCTGGGCTTGATTTCTACGTTGCGGATGAGCGCCAGGGTGAAGCGCGGGTTGAGTTGGGGGTTGGTGATTTCGATTTTGACTTTGCCGTTAATCGGTTCGCCGCTCACGAGTAACTGTTCATTGGGCTTTTTGAGCGTGCGCCCGGTGAGCGCTGCCACTTCACGCGCCAGGCCTAGAATGTTGGTGTTGCGGGCGTGATTGGGCAAGATGCTCACTTCCAGCACGGCGTCGCCCATGTAATCTGCCAGCGGGGTTCCGGCGATGGCGTCGTCATCGAGGAAAATGACGCCTTCGTGTTCATCGCTGATGCCCAGTTCTTTTTCAGAGCAGACCATCGAGTACGATTCGACGCCGCGAATTTTGGCGCGTTTGAGGGTGGTTAATACCAGGCCTTCGGCGTGACCGTCGTAGATGGTGGCGCCTTCTTTGGCGTAGGCGACCTTAATCGGCTTTTCGAGTTTGCCGATGCCCTTGTAGGGGTACAGATTGGGCGCGCCGGTGAGGACGGTGTGGCGGTCTTTGCCGTCGAACAGATCGCAGAGCGTCAGCCGGTCGGCGTTGGGGTGGGGGTTGACTTCGTAAATTTCGGCCACGACGAGCTTTTCTCTATCCCAGGCGATGCCGTGAACTTTGAAGCCGTGGTCGTTACGGGTGGGCAGGGGCAGGCCCGCGAAGCGGATTTCTTCCACTTCCAGCCCGGCGGAGGTGAGCAGGCGGGCGATGTCAATCACTTCCAGCCCGGAAATATCTACATATTCTTTAAGCCATGAGAGGGGTAATTTCATCGTTTTTTCCTTTCGCGAACTGCCAGGCGCGCCAAGAACGCCCAAAAAACCTTAAAAACTTTGCGCTCTTGGCGGCCTGCGCGGTTCGATGATCAGAACTGCTCGAGGAAACGTACGTCGTTTCCCCAGAAGTAGCGAATGTCGTTGATTTTGTGGCGCAGCATGACCTGACGCTCTGGCCCCATGCCAAAGGCGAAGCCGGTGTAACGGGCCGGGTCGTAGCCGCCGTTTTGCAGCACAATGGGGTGAACCATGCCGCAGCCGAGAATTTCGAGCCAGCCTGAGTTTTTGCACACGCCACAGCCCTTGCCGCCGCAGACGAAGCATTCCACGTCCATTTCTGCGCTTGGTTCGGTGAAGGGAAAGTAGGAGGCGCGGAAGCGGGTTTTGGCCTCGCGCCCAAACATGCGGCGCACGAACTCGGCCAGGGTGCCTTTCAGGTCGCCAAAGGTGATGTTTTTGCCCACCACCAGCCCCTCCACCTGGTTGAATTGTACCTCCGAGCGGGCGGTGATTTGCTCGAAGCGATAGACCATGCCTGGCAGGGCAATCCGAATTTCGGGTGGGTTTTCGGGGTTTTGTGCCGAGAATTCGCGCATGGCGCGAATTTGCCCCGGCGAGGTTTGGGTGCGTAACACTTGTTTGAGACCCTCCTCGGTTTCACCGGTATCAATGTAGAAGGTGTCTTGCATTTCGCGCGCTGGGTGATAGGGCGGCATGTTGAGCAGCTGAAAGTTGTATTCGTCCGTTTCTACATCGCGGGCGGTGTAAACTTGAAAGCCCATTTCGGCCAAAATATCGAGAATGCGGCGCAGGTTTTGGGTGGCCGGGTGCAGGCGTCCGCGCCGCGCCGGGCGGCCCGGCAGGGTGACATCCAGTTTTTCGGTGGTGAGCGAACGCGCCAGGGCGGCCTGTTTGAGGGCTTCTTGCTTTTCGGCAAAGGCTTTTTCGAGCGCCACCTTCACCTGGTTGGCGCGCTGTCCTACCAGCGGGCGTTCTTCCTTTGAGAGCGTTCCCATCTGGCTAAAGACGTTCATCACCGGCGAGGAGCGGCCAATGTTTGACACGCGCCAGGCCTCCAGCGCAGATTCATCCTCAATGGCCGCCAGGCTGGCGAGGGCGTCTTTTTCGATTTCGTTCAATTTATCCAGCATTCGTGCCTCCATCACAGTTTGTGATTTGTTGATTTGGCGATTTTGTGATTAGCAAACAGTCACCAAATCACGAAATGAATCAGTGGCTCAATAAAAAACCTCTCGCCCCAATTGGGACGAGAGGGAGATTCTCGCGGTACCACCCAAATTGGTTGTCCTTCGGCTTTGCTCAGGACAACCCTCTTTACACCGACCACCATCGGCTTCCCCTGTAACGCAGGGAGTACGGCTCTGACTATTTGTAAGATGGAATTAATTCCGTCTTACGTTCACCAGAGCGGCTCGCGGGGGAACTTCAATTGGGTTCGGTTGAGCGCAGTTTCAGCGTGTTTCTGCGCCTCTCTGTCAACGTCTGCCAATCTACTTTCCCCGGTCTATGCCGTTGGAAAGGCTCGCCTGTTGGGCGTAATTATCGTCAAAATGAGATTCGTGTCAAGGTTAAAAAAATTGAGGGCAGGCTGTTTGCAGCCTGCCCCAATGACACTTAACGTTTGCGGTTTAGTAGTCCATTCCGCCGCCCGCAGGCATGGCCGGGGCCTTTTCTTTTTCAGGAACGTCGGTAATCAACACTTCGGTGGTCAGCATCATGGCCGAAATGGAGGCGGCATTTTCAAGCGCACCGCGCACAACCTTCACTGGGTCAATCACGCCCGCCTTAATCATGTCGGTATATTCACCGGTCAGCACGTTGTAGCCGATGTTCTTGTTCTTCTTGGCATCGGCTTCGCGGCGCACACCGTCAATGATGACGGAGCCATCTTGCCCGGCGTTGGCGGCCAGTTTGCGGATGGGGGCTTCGAGGGCCTTGCGGACGATGTTAATGGCCACTTTGACATCATCGTTTTCGGGCTTAATCTCATCCAGCACGCTGGCGGCATTGATGAGCGAGATTTCGCCACCGGCCACAATGCCTTCTTCCACTGCCGCGCGGGCTGCCGAAAGAGCATCTTCGACGCGATGTTTCTTTTCTTTCAGCTCGGTTTCGGTGGCAGCGCCAACGCGAATGATGGCAACGCCGCCCGCCAGTTTGGCAACCCGCTCTTGCAGTTTCTCGCGGTCGTAATCACTGGTGCTTTTCTCAATTTCAACCCGAATCTGTTCTACGCGGGCTTTGATGAGTTTTTCATCGCCTTTGCCACCAACGATGGTGGTGTTGTCTTTATCTGCCGAAACTTTATCGGCGCGGCCCAGGTCGGCGATGGTGGCGGTTTCCAGTTTGCGGCCTGTTTCTTCGCTGATAACCGTGCCGCCGGTCAGGATGGCAATATCTTGCAGCATGGCCTTGCGGCGGTCGCCAAAGCCGGGCGCTTTCACGGCCAGCACGTTGAGCATACCGCGCAGTTTGTTCAACACCAGGGTTGCAAGGGCTTCGCCGTCAATGTCTTCAGCGATGATGACCAGGTCGCGCTTGCCAATTTGGACCAGTTTTTCGAGAATGGGGACGATGTCTTGCGCTGCCGAAATCTTCTTCTCGTTGATGAGGATGTATGGTTCGTTGATGACGGCTTCCATGTGTTCGGCATCGGTCACGAAGTAGGGCGAAATGTAGCCCCGGTCGAACTGCATACCTTCTACATATTCGGTCTCAAACTGGAGAGATTTGCTCTCTTCCACAGTAATTACGCCGTCTTTGCCCACTTTATCCATCACATCGGCAATCAGGTTGCCAATTTCAGCATCGGCAGCTGAGTTGGTGGCAACCGATGCAATTTCTTCTTTGGTGTTAATGCTCACCGCGCTCTTGCGCAGGGCTTCTACCACCTTGTCGGTTGCTAATTCGATACCGCGCTTGAGCATCATGGCGTTGTAGCCAGCGGCCAGAGCCTTAAGACCTTCGGTGACAATCGCGTGCGCCAGTACGGTGCTGGTGGTGGTGCCATCACCAGCGATGTCGTTGGTCTTCGAGGCGGCTTCCTTCAGCAGTTGTGCGCCCATGTTCTCAAAGGGGTCCGAAAGTTCAATTTCTTTGGCAACCGAAACGCCATCGTGCGTAATGGTGGGCGAGCCAAATTTGCGGTCAATCGCCACGTTACGGCCCTTGGGGCCCAGGGTGGTCGCCACAGCGTTGGCAACGACATCCATGCCGTTTTTCAGCTTGGCGCGGGCTTCTTCTGTAAAGACAAGTTGTTTAGCAGCCATAGTTTTACCTCTTCTTCAAGATTACTTGGTTTCAATGATACCGAGAATATCCGATTCGCGCAGGATAAGCACCTTTTTGCCATCCAGTTTCAGTTCGGTGCCGGCGTATTTGGCATACAAAACACGGTCGCCCACTTTCACGTCCATGGCAACCCGGTCGCCGTCTTCATCGCGCGCGCCGGGGCCGGCGGCGATAATGGTGCCTTGTTGGGGTTTTTCCTTGGCAGTGTCGGGCAGCACGATACCACCGGCAGTCACTTCTTCTTGCTCGATAGGTTCGACCACCACGCGGTCGCCGAGGGGTTTGATGGAAAGAGCCATATTACACACCTCCGAAAAATGTTTGTTTGTTATGGAATTGGGCAGAATTTTAGCACTCACAACTTTCGAGTGCTAACGATATGATACCCGCCTCGCAAAAGCACGTCAAGAGGCGCATATAAATTCTTATATTTCTCTGATGTCTTGGTGAGGGAATTTCCCCGTTAAACCGGCTTCGACCGCGCTGGCGCATCTCCCGTCAAACTGGCGGATACTGCCCCGCTGGAATCTGTCACCTGCGCTTCAACCGATTCGCCCCTTGTAGGGTAAAATCACGGCACTCCAGCAAAGAGGTATCCCATGCAAGTGATGAGCATCAACATTGGTAAAGAGCAAACCCTTACCCGCCCCGGCAAAACCGAGCAGACCGGCATCTTCAAACAGCCTGTTCGCGGCCCGGTGAAAATCACACGCGAGGGCATCCCCGGCGACTTTATCGGCGACCTGAAAAATCACGGCGGCCCCGATCAGGCCCTCTATGTCTACGGCTGGGCCGACTACGAATGGTGGGCCGACTATCTCGAACAGGAAATGCAACCCGGACTGTTCGGCGAAAATCTGACTATAGACGCGTTGAAATCAGCTCAGTTCAATATTGGCGACCAACTGCATATCGGCGAGGTGATTCTCGAAGTCACCGCCCCGCGCATCCCATGCGGGACCCTGGCCGGGCGCATGAACATTCTGCCCTTCGCCAAGCAATTCCGCCTGGCAGAGCGGCCCGGCCTGTATTGCCGCGTCTTGCGCGAGGGCTTCATCCAGCCGGGCGACCCGGTTTCAGTGGAAAAATACGCTGGGGAAACCGTCAGCCTGCTCGAGGCCATGCGCGATTATTATGAGCCAGATTTAAGCGCAGATTTTGTGGAGCGATTTTTGACCGCCCCGATTGCCCTGCGGTTGCGCAAAAGAAAGCAAGAGCAATTGGCGTAAAGCAGCCGATTTTAGATTGCTGATTGCCCGTGCGCTGATTTCTTCATCTATCGGTAATTGCCAATCAGCAATCGCAAATTGAAAATCTATTGCCCTGACGGGCATTTTTTGATTCTGACTTGTTAAGGTTCAGATTGTAGATTGCAGATTGTAGATTGCAGATTGCAGATTGCAGACTTGGAGATTAGCGTTTTGTTTGCATGTTTTGGATGACGGTTTTGCGGGAGGAGACGAAAATTGCGATAAGTTCGTCC